>JBILNZ010000026.1:0-37603 GCA_044374745.1 Prochlorococcaceae cyanobacterium
ACAGCGTGCTCACCGCCACGCCATCCGACACCGCTCTCCGGATCGCCAGCAGTTGTTCCAGCAGTCCCCTCAGACGGTGCAGCGGCACCATGTTCGGTCCGTCGCTCAGCGCTTTCTCCGGATCCGGGTGCACCTCCATGAACAACCCGTCCACTCCCACTCCCACCGCCGCTCGCGCCAGCGGTGCCACGAATTCACGTTGCCCTCCTGAACTCGTGCCCCGTCCTCCTGGCTGTTGCACCGCATGCGTCGCATCAAAAATCACAGGACATCCCAGTCCCTGCAGCTGCGGCAGGCTCCGGTAATCCACCACCAGCGTGTTGTACCCAAAGCTGCTCCCTCGCTCCGTCAGCCACAGACGACCGCTCTCCGCCGACAACCCGCATTCACCCAGCTTCGCCACCACCTGCGCCATGTCCCACGGCGCTAAAAACTGCCCCTTCTTCACATTCACCACCTTCTCACTCCCCGCCACGGCCTTCGCCGCCGCTTCCAGCAAATCCGTCTGTCGGCACAAAAACGCTGGTATCTGCAGCACGTCCACCGCCTCCGCTGCTGCTCCCGCCTGCTGGCTCTCGTGGATGTCCGTCAGCACCCTCACCCCAAAGCGCTCCCTCACCTCCGCCAAAATCCCCAGCCCTTCCTCCGCTCCCGGTCCCCGAAACGATTTCCCCGAACTCCGGTTCGCCTTGTCGAAACTCGCCTTGAACACATACTCAATCCCCAGCTCCTCGCACAGTTCACTCACCTCCTCAGCGATCTCCAACACCAGGTCCCGGTTCTCAATCACACACGGGCCCGCAATCAGGCGTAATGGCGCAGTCATGACAGTCGCAAAAAATAAAATTGGCTGAAGCTCATCCTGCTGCTCCTCTGGCAGCTCCCTCCCATCCCTACACCATCGCTTGGCTCCCCATCCCCTGCATCCTCATGCTCCCGTTCGGCTGAATCCTGCTTGCACCAGGTCGTGCAGGCGCAACAGGCCTGTCAGGGATCCCGCCCCTCCAGCGTCCCCTTCCACCACCGCCAGCACCGAAATCGGCTTTCGCGGGTTCTTCTCCATCAGCTCCAAAGCTGTTGCCGCCAGTTCGTCGGGTCGCACGCTGATCGGATCTGCAGTTGCCATATCGCTCGCCGTCACCTGGCCCCACTCCTCGGGTGGGTGCCGTTGCAGCGTCCGGCGCAGGTCGCCGTCGGTGATCAGTCCCGCCAGCACATCGCTGTTGCCGGCTGCGTGCACCCAGCTCGCCCCCAGGCTGCCCCGGCTCGGGCTGCCCTGGGTGAGATGGGCGATCACCGCTGGCAACGGCGCATCCGGCGCCAGGGGCGTCAGCTCGCTGGCCGGCACCATCACGTCGGCCACGGTGAGGGTCAGCTGGCGTCCCAGGGAACCGGCCGGATGGTTGATGGCGAAGTCCACAGGCGAGATCCCCGCCCGCTCCATCCACACAGCCGCCAGGGCATCGCCGATGGCCATGGCCACCGCCGTGCTGGCCGTGGGCGCCAGGTTCAGCGGGCACACTTCCCGATCCACCGAGCCGTCCAGCACCACATCGCAGCCCCGGGCCAGGCTTGAGGTGATCCGACCCACCAGCGCGATCCGTGCCGTTCCGCGCCGTTTGAGGTGGGGCAGGATCGCCAGTAACTCCTCGGTTTCGCCGCTATTCGAGAGCAGCAGCACCACGTCGTCGGCATTGACGATGCCCAGGTCGCCGTGGAGTGCATCCACGGGATTGAGAAACACCGCCGTCAGCCCGATCGAGGAAAAGGTGGCGGCAATTTTGCGGGCGACGATGCCGCTCTTGCCCACACCCGTGATCACCAGCTTGGCCCGGCGCTGACGGCAGGCCTCGAGCTCCTCCAGGGCTCTCTCCACCTGCTCGCCCTCGAGCCGCCCTGCTGCAGCCGCAATCGCGGCCGCCTCTTCTTCCAGACAGCGGGTGAGGGCGGACACGGCTGGCGGCGATTGAGCCCCCATTATTTCAGGCTTCGTGGCGGAAACGCACGTGTCCAAGAATCACGGCTTGCCCGAAGCCATGCCTGGCCATCTGCTGCAGGCAGGCTTCAGCGGCCGTGCCCGGCACAGCGGCCAGCAGCGGTCCACAGGTCTGGGGATCGATCAGCAGCCCCAGTTGGGCCGCGCTGCAGGGTTCACTGAGTGTCACGGGCCCATCCAGCAGGGCAAGTGCCTGGCTGTTGGCGGGGGCCAGGCTGCTGGCATAGCCCCGCTCCAGCAGCTCCAGGGCGCCCGGCAGGGCCGCCACGGCGCGGCTGTTGAGACGCACCGTCAGGTGGGCGGGGCCACCGGCCAGCATCTCGCCGAGGTGGCCGAGCAGCCCGAAGCCGGTGATGTCCGTGCAGGCGCGGCAGCCCAGCCGCTGCAACAGGGGTACCAGCACGGCCTGGCTCTGTTGCATCTGCGCCAGGGCGGTGTCGATCCAGTCGGCCCGGGCTGCCCCGCCCATGGCCGCTGCGAACAACACGCCGGTGCCCAGCGGGCGGCTGAGGATCAGCGCCTGCCCTGCCTGCAGGGGGCCTTTGGGCCAGGGCTGGGCAGGTTGTAGCACCCTGCCGTTCACACCCAGGCTCAGGCTCAGGCCGGTACCGTCGCGGGCCTCCAGGGTGTGGCCGCCCAGCAGGGCCGCGCCCTGGGGATCCAGCACCGAGCGGATGCCGGCCAGGGTGTGCACCAGGGTGTGCTGCTGGATCGCCGGCGCTGCTTCCGGGAGGGTCACCACGGCCTGGGCACTGTGCACTTGGGCGCCACTGGCCCAGAGGTCGCTGCAAGCATGCAGGGTGGTGAGGCGGGCGTTCAGCCAGGGGTCGTCCACCAGGGCTGGGAAGCCATCCACGCTCTGCAGCAACAGGGCGCCGTCCTGGAGCCGGCCCACCACCGCGGCGTCCTCCGCCGAAGCGGCCAGACCCGCCTGGTTCAGGCCGGCAGTGAGGGTGGCAGGGGCCAGCTTGGCCGCGCAGCCGCGACAGGCCATGGCTGGGCTCCCGCCCATCGCCTCGTTGCTGCCCATGGCAGCCGCCTGCTGGAAGCGGGCCATGAAGCGTCGGTCGATGTGCTGTTTCCAGGCCCAGAGCAGGTTGCTTGGCCCCAGGGCCAGGGGCCCCCACAGGGCGATCGCCGCCGGTTTGCCGCCGCGGCTGAGGTCGGCCAGCAGCTGCAATGCCCGGCGCTGGGGTTGCCAGGCCCGCAGCCGCTCGGGCGGTTCCCCACGCGCCAGGCAGCGGCCCAGGTTGGCCGCCAGGGTGGGTGCTGCCCGCACCGCCCACACCCCTGAGGGCGGCCGCGGCGCGGCACTCAGCACGCCGCAATCCCCCACCACGAACACCCGGGGCTCGCTCTCGACCTGCAGGCTGGCCCTGGTGCGCACGCGGCCGTCAGCGTCACAGGGCAAGCCGGCCTCGGCCAGCCAGGCGGGGGCCCGGCTGCCGGTGCAGGCCAGCTCGGCTGGCTGATCGTCTGGCACCCGCCGGCGGATCGTCACGCCGGCTTCGAGCAGCAGGCGCTCGCCCAGGGGCAGGGCCTGGGGGGGGTGCAGGTGCAGTGCGTCTCCCCGCAGCAGCAGCTCGACGGCCTGCCCGGGATTGCGGCCGCGCAGAGCCAGCGCCAGCTCCACGGCCGCTGCTCCGCCACCGCGGATGCGCAGGGGTTGGCTGCTGTCCGGGCGTTGATCCAGCCAGTGCAGAAAGGGTTCCAGGGGTTTCACCCCGATGGCGCAGCTGTCCAGGTGGCGGGTGGTGGAGCCCAGATCGAGGCTGAGCCAGTCCCAGTGCAGGGGTGGGCGGTCGGCCAGCAGCAGGTGGCGATTTTCCAGGCTGAGCCCGGTGATTTCGGCGATCACAAGGGTCACGTCCACGGCGCTGCACAACCGCCGCAGGTCGATGCTGCAGGCCTCGCGCGGGTAGAGGCCCGCCACCAGGCCTGGGAGCATGCCGGAGTACAGGGCCGTGCTGGCGCGGTTCACCAGGGTGATCGCGCCCGGCGGCCGGTCGCCGTGCATCAGCCAGCGCAGCAGCACCAGCGCGTGGGTGTGGCCGCCGCCTGCCAACAGCAACTGCTGGGCCGGGGGCCTGGGCGAGGGCATCGAGGGGCTCAGGGCACTCAGAAGGGCAAGGGCAGGAAGGCCTTGGCCGCCAGCGGAGCCAGAAACTGGAGCACGCCAAGAGCGCCGCCGAGGGCCGCCGAACCGATGCCATTGCCGCCGTCGCCCTGCTGGCCGGAGGCGTTGTTCAGCTGCTTGGCGGCCTGGCGCAGCTGGCTGGCTTCGGTCTCTTCGCCGCGTGCCGCGTACAGCGATGCCGCGTAGTCGAAGTCGCTGGCGGCCAGCTGGCGCTGGCCCAGTTCACTGCGGGTGATGGCCCGGGCCAGCCAGCTCACCGCCGCGGCCGGTTCGCGCCGGATTGCCTCGCTGAACCATTGCTCGGCCTCCGGCAGCCGGCCCTGGCGGGCCGCATCCACGCCGGCGTTGTGCAGCTCCGCATGGCTGAGCAGGTTGGGGTCGAGTCCGCGGGCCCCCTGCCAGTGGGCGCGGCTGAGGGCGCTGCCATCCAGCAAGGCTCCGCTGAGGTCGGCTTGGCGAAGATCGGTGCCCTCCAGCCGCGCGCCGCGCAGATCTGCCCCCCGCAGCGATGCTCCCAGCAGGCTGGTGAAGCTGAGGTCGGCGCCGTTGAGGCGAGCCCCGTCCAGCTTGGCCTGGCTGAGGTTGGCCCGTTGCAGCCTGGCGCCGCGCAGGTCCACGTCGGTCAGCTGGGCGTGCACCAGGTCGGCTCCGGCCAGGTCGCAGCCCTGGCAGCGCCCCTGGTCCATCAGCTGCATCAGCGCCTCGTCGGCCAGGGCCCCGGGGGCGCTGATCAGGCCCAGGGCGAGGGCCGTGCCGGCAGCCCTGGCGGGGCTCAGGTGGCGGATCCAGCTCTGCGCTGTCATGGCCTGGAACTGGATTCCTGCCTTATAGCGTCCCGGCGGCAGCGCTTCAGCATTCGCACGCCGTCGCGCCAGCGGCGACGGGCCTGGCGGGCAGCAACGCCGCCGCCTGCCGGGGCGAAGCGCCGCTCGCTGTGGCAGGCCGCCAGCTCACTGAGCGGTTGGGCCAGCGATGGGTAGCGGCTAGCGGCCCGGGCTGCCAGCTGCTGCAGCGTTTCCCCGGGTGCGGCCTGCAACCCCAGCTCCCGCAGCAGCCGCAGCAGGCCGCGCAGATCGCGCTCCAGCGGATCGCCAGACCGCGGGCCCCGGTGCAGCAGCAGCAGTCCGGCCGTGAGGCTGGCGCCAACCCCGGCCAGGATCAGCCAGCCCAGGGCCCAGCGACGCTCGCCCAGCAGCTGGCGGAGCAGCTGCTCCTGGCGCGCCTGGTCGAAGCCCAGCCACCAGCGGCTCCAGGCCATGTCCAGCCCCCACCACTGCCGCTGGAGCCAGCGCAGCGGCCCCGGGGTGGACTGGTTGATGGCATCTGAGGCAGCGGCTGGAGGAGTGCCGCCGACCACCCAGCTGCTGGGATCAACGCCCAGCCAGCCCTGTCCCGGCAGCCACACCTCGCTCCAGGCATGGGCATCGCTCTGGCGCAGTTCCAGGTAGCTCGCCCCGCCCAGGGGCTCCACCCAGGTGCCGCCCAGGTAGCCGCTCACTACGCGGCTGGGCACACCGGCGGCCCGCATCAGGGCACTGAAGGCACTGGCGTAGTGGCCGCAAAAACCCACCCGGCGTTCAAACAGAAAGCGATCCAGTCCATCAGGCCCCCCCATCACCCCCGGCTGGCGGTCATAGCGGAAGCCCTGGCTCTGAAACCACCCCTGGGCCGCCAGGACCCGGGCGGCCGGGTCGGGCAGTTGGGCCCACTGGCGGCCCAGGGCCAGCAGCTGGGGATTGCCCGCGTTCGGCAGGCGCAGCTCGCTCAGGCGGGGGGGCTGGCGCGGCCAGTCCGAGGGCCCCCTGGATTCGAGCAGCCGGTAGCTGCGCCGTTCCAGGGCCGGCCGCAGCAGCCGCAACTCCCCGTTCGGCTGGGGCTGCAGGGAACCATCGAGCGGCTGGCCGCTGCCGCCCCAGGGAACGGCCGTGAACCGGCTTGGCTCCACCAGCCAAATCTGGTCCCGGGGTGTCGGGGAGCCCCCTGGGGCGGCTGGGGGGAGGCGGCGACCGGCACTCACCTGGTGGCTCTCTGCTCGAGGCTCCCGCTGCCAGCGTTCGCCATCGAAGTGGGGATGCACGAGCACCCGCCAATAGCGCTCGGCCGGCGGTGGGGGCTGATCGTCGCTGAACGCCACCCTGGCCGCGGGGCTGCTGTCGTCCACTAGGGTGGCGATTGAGCCGGGGTCGAGGTTGTCACTCAGGCCGGTGCCGGCCCTGGCTCCCGGCCCACCGGTGGCCGTACCGAAGGGCCCGATGCGGGGCAGCAGCAGGAACAGCACCAGGGCCATCGGCAGGGCGGAGGCCAGCAGTCGCAGGCTGCGACGCAACAGCTGGGGCCAGGCCAGGGCCAGGTTGCTCTCCAGCTGCAGCAGCCCCGCCAGGCTGAGCAGGGCCGCCAGCAGCTGCAGCAGGCTGGGCAGCAGGTCGGCCTGTTGGGCTGCCTGCAGCCCGCAGATCACCAGCTGCAGCAGGGCCACCAGCCGCCGGTCGGCCCGGTTGCGGGCCTCCCGCAATTTCAGCCCGGCCATCAGCACCAGGGCCAGGGTGAAGGCGCCAAGCAGCCAGCCCGGGTCGAGGCCCAGGCAGCCCACCGCCAGCACCGCCAGGGTGAGCCATTGCAGCCGCTTGGGTGGCAGGCAAGCGCTGGCCATCAGCGGGCCAAGGCCAGGGCCTGCAGGCAGCGCTCCCGGTGCTCCTTGCCCTGGCCTGGGGGGATGCGCTGATCGGGCAGCAGCAGGCCAAAGCGTTCTCCGGCTTGGCTGCGCTGCCAGATGGCCGCGCTGAGATGCTCCAGGGCCTGCTCCTGGGGCACGCCGGCGGCCGGGGTGAGCCAGGGCGGCTGGCCGTCCTCTGCCCGAAACAGCTTGGTGAGGCGGCCGCGGCCCTGGGCCAGGGCTTTCCAGGCCAGGCGGCTCTGGCTGTCCTCGGGGCGTTGGGGGCGCAGGTCGTGCCAGTGGTCACTGCCTTCCGCCCAGGCGGCGGCGGGGCTGCTGGGCGACCGCGTCTGCTGGCTGGCAGCCATGGCCACCGGTCCCCGCTTTCGGGCCGGATAGACCAGCTGGTGTAAGGGTGGCTGCCAGCGACTCCAGCACACAAACAGACCCAGGGGGGCCGTGCTGCGGATCAGCAGCGGACCGGGTCGCTGGGCCCCACGCCGCCGGCAGCGCCAGTGAAGGAGCAACGGGTTGGCACCGGCCTTCAGCTGGTGCGGTGGACTCATTGGCCCGCCTGCCAGGCGCAGCTCGATGCCCTCCCGCCAGCTGTCGCTGTGCAGCACCAGGGGATAGGCCAGGGGTGTGTCGGCGAAGCCAGCAGCCCCGGAATTGCCGCAGCGCAGCTCCAGGCCCTGCAGGTTCGCATGGGTGAGGTGCATGGCCAGCAGCACTAGCGCCAGCAGCAGGAAGCTGAGCAGCAGGGGCCCGTTGCGCTGGGTCTGGATGCCCACCACCTGGAGGAGGGCCGCGCCGGCCAGCCACAGGCCGCCGAAGCGCGTCGGCACGATGTAGAGGTTGCGGAGGTGCAGGCGCAGCACTTCGCCCTGCTGCAGGCTTCCGAATCCCTCCGGCCATGGCCGTCTGCTGGTTGCCTGGCCAGCGGTGCCGCTGGGGTTGGGAGCTGCCTCAACGGATCGCATCCACCTGCTCCAGCAGCGCCTGGCTCAATTGGCCGTTGGATGTGGCGTCCAGGCGGTGTTCCGCCACGGCTGAAAACACCGCCTGGACATCGTCCGGGGCGACAAAACTGCGCCCCTGCAACAGGGCCCAGGCGCGGGCGGCCGCCTGCAGCCCCTGGGAGGCCCGGGGTGAGAGGGGTGCCCCAGGGGATTGGGGAGCACGGCTGGCGGCGATCAGATCGAGCAGGTAGTCGAGCAGGGCGTCGCTGCAGTGCTGCTGGCGGCAGCGCCGCTGGAGGGCCAGCAGATCCTCCGCTTGGCTGCTGGTGCTGAGCTCGCTGAGCGGCAGGGCCTCCCCCGCCAGCAGGGCCCGCTCGGCTGCCCGCTCCGGAAAGCCCAGGCTGAGGCGCATCAGGAAGCGGTCCAGCTGCGACTCCGGCAGGGGCGCGGTGCCCACCTGGTCGAGGCTGTTCTGGGTGGCGATCACCATGAACGGCTGGGGCAGAGGGTGGCTGGTGCCGTCCACACTCACCCGGCCGCTGGCCATCGCCTCCAGCAGGGCGCTCTGGGTGCGCGGGCTGGCCCGGTTGATCTCGTCGGCCAGCAACACCTGGGTGAACAGCGGACCGGGCTGAAAGCGGAAGGTGTCGCTGGCGGGATCGAGCACGTTGATGCCGGTGAGATCGGCTGGCAGCAGGTCGCTGGTGAAGCTCACCCGCCGGAAGGCCAGGCCGAAGCTGCGGGCCAGGGCCTCGGCCAGGGTGGTCTTGCCGGTGCCGGGCAGGTCCTCAAGTAATAGATGGCCGCCGGCCAGCAGGCAGCTCAGGGCCAGGCGCACGGGCTGCTGCTTGCCGAGCAGCACCCTGCTGATGGCCTCCACCAGGCCGTCGAGGCGTGTCGTCAACGGGGGGCGCTGGTTGGGGTGCCCCGATTGTGGCGCCATCGCCGCCCTAGCGTTCGCCGATGGCCAGCGCGGACGCCACCCAGCGCCATGGCGGCAATCTGGCCGCGGCGGCTCGGCAGCTGGGGCGGCGGCCCGGCTCCCTGCTGGATGCCAGTGCCTCGCTGGTGCCCTTCGGCCCGCCCCTGGCCCTGCGGCTGGCCGTGATGCGGGCTGGGGCCGGTTCGCCGCTACGGGCCTACCCCGACCGCGACTGGCAGGGGCTGCGGCGGCGGCTGGCCGAGCTGCATGGCCTGGGGCCGGCCTGGGTGCTGCCGGGCAATGGGGCGGCTGAGCTGTTCACCTGGGCTGCCCGTGATGCGGCGTCAGCGGGCGAGAGCCTGCTGCCAGCACCGGGTTTTGCCGACTACCAGCGCGCCCTCGACTGCTGGGGCGGGTCCCACCGCGACTATGGCTTGCCCCTGCAGTGGGAGGGGGCCTTCCCCCAGCCCTTCCCCCAGGCAGCGCTGGGCGACACAGCAGCGGAGGTGCTGTGGATCACCAACCCCCACAACCCCACTGGCCAGCTCTGGAGCCGCACCTCCCTGGAGCCCCTGCTCGCCCGTTTCGCGCTGGTGATCTGTGACGAGGCCTTCCTGCCGCTTGTGCCGGCCGGCGAGGCCCAGTCGCTGATCCCGCTGCTGGCGAGCCATCCCAATCTGGTGGTGATCCGCAGCCTCACCAAGTTGCTGGCAGTGGCGGGCCTGCGCCTGGGCTATGCCCTGGGCAGGCCGCAGCGGCTGGAGCGCTGGGCGGCCTGGCGCGACCCCTGGCCCCTGAACGGCCTGGCCCTGGCGGCGGCGGAGGAGGTGCTGGCCCGACCGGGCTGGCTCGCTGGCTGGACAGACCGGGTGCAGGGCTGGGTGGCCAGCGAAGGGGCCTGGCTGGCCGGTCGGCTGGAGCGTTGGCCGGCATTCGTGCCGATGCCCTCGGCTGCGAACTTTCTGCTGCTGCGCGGCGCGCACGACCTCACCCCCCTGGCCGTTGCCCTGGCCGAGCGCCATGGCGTGCTCGTGCGTCAGTGCCAGTCGTTTGCGGGGCTGGATGGCCGCTGGCTGCGGCTGGGATTGCAGCACCGTTCCGGCAATCGAAGGTTGCTGCGGGCACTGGCCGCCGAGCTGCCCCACGGCAAGGGCGCCTGCACCGCTCCGCCCGCTCAGACCAGTTCGGTTAGCAGGTCTGCCAGCCGCTGATCGGCATCCCGCACCGCCAGCTGTTCCATGCCCTGGCGCATCGTGAGCAGGGGGTCGGCCTCCCCCTGGTCGCCGCGCAGGCGCGGGCCCAGGAGTCGCCAGAGGCAGCGCTCCAGGGTGGGACCGTCCGGTTCGTGCTGCTCCACGATCACCGCGGCCCCGAGGGCGGCGGCGGCCTCGGCGTTGGCGTCCTGGTGGCGGTCGGCCGCGGCAGGATAGGGCACCAGGATCGCGGGCGTGCCGCACACCGCCAGCTCACTGAGGGCGCCGGCGCCGGAGCGGCTGATGGCCAGGTCGCAGTGCTGAAGCAGGCCGGCCATCGTGTCGCAGAACGGCCGCTCCACCACGCCTTTGGGCAGGGCTCCCCCACTGTCTGGATCGTTGTGTCCGGTGAGGTGCACCACCCGCACCCCGGCCTCACTCAGCCTGGGCAGCAGGGGCCGCACCATGCGGTTCACGCCCACGGCGCCCTGGCTGCCGCCCATCACCACCAGCAGGGGACCGGCGCCGCTGGGAAGCCAGTCGGGTGGATGGGCAGGCTCGAGAAAGGCATGGCGCACCGGGGTGCCCGTGACCAGCGGTCGGCTGTCGGGCAGCCGCTCGGCCGCGGCCGTCAGTCCCACCGCCACCCGGCTGCACAGCCGCCCGAGCAGGCGCGTAACCCGCCCCGGGATGGCATTGCTCTCGTGCAGGACCACCGGGATGCGGCACCAGCGGGCCGCCAGGATCGCCGGCGCGGCGATGTAGCCGCCGCTGCTGAAGACGATGTCGATCCGCTCGCGTTGGATCAGCTTGCGCACCGTGCGGGTGGCGACCAGCAGCCGCACCAGGTTCAGGAGTTTGCGCAGGCCCCGCCCCTGCAACCCGCCGGCTTTCACGGTGTGCAGGGGGTAGTGGCTGGGCACCAGTTCCCGCTCCAGCCGGTCCGGCACCCCGAGCCACTGCACCGTCCACTCTGGAGGCAGGGCCTCGGCCACCGCCAGGGCAGGAAACAGATGCCCTCCAGTGCCACTGGCGGCGATCAGGAGCCTGGGCATGGATGGGAGCTGCGGGCGCGCCTAACTTAAAAGCCGTTCCCGCAGGCGCATGGGGCCCTTCCGCTTTCAACGCCCATCACTCCCGTCCCTGTTCCGTCGCCCAGGGGTCGGCCTGGTGCTGGCTCTGGCGCTCACCGCTGCGGGCGCATCGCAGCCCCTGCGGGCAGCGCCCCCCGCACCCCAGCTGCTCCAGTCCCTGGAGGCGGCCTTGAACGGGGAGGGTGAGCTGCAGCCGTTGCTGGAATCGGGCCCTGGCCTGGATCCCGCTCTGGTGGAGCGCCAACGCAGCCTGCTGCGCGCCCAGTTCCCCGATGCCCGCTGGGAGTTCAGCTCCGGTCCAGCCCGCAGCGATGGCAGCCCCACGGTGACCCTCCAGGTGCGGGGCAGCCGCCAGGATGGCCCCCTGCGCTTCCGGATGCAGGCGGAGCAGCTGCTGGCCCTCGACAGTGACGGCCGCCGGATCACCGGTCAGACCGTGCTGCGGGAGCAGTCGATCCTGCGCAGCGGCGAGGGCGATCTGGCCGTGACCCTGCAGATCCCCGATGTGGTGCTCACGGGGCAGCGCTACGACGTGGACGTGCTGCTGGATGAGCCCCTGGAGGGCGCCATCGTGGCTGGTGGGATCGTGGAGCTCACCCCCGAGCAGGCCCTCACGCTGGAGAGCCCCAGCCTGCCGCTGGGCGCCCTGGGCGGCGGCGGATTGTTCCGCACGGTGCAGGCCCCGCTCACCCCCGGTAGCCAGACCTGGGCGGTGCTGCTGGTGCACCCGCAGGGGCTGCTGAGCGTGAGCAAGCGGGTGCGGGTGGTGGCCGACAAGGCCCAGCTCCGCCCCTGATCCGGCGTCAGCGCAGGTCGCTGGGCAGCAGATAGCCCTTGTCGCCCTGGTCGAGGCGGTGGAAGTGGCGGTTGAGATAGGCGTTGCGGCTGGCCTCCCGGCGGTCGAGCTGGCCGTCCCCGTTGCGGTCGAGCTCGCGGAACAGCTGCCGCAACCGCTGCTGGTACTGCAGTTGATCGCTGGTCTGGGCCAGCGGTTGGGCCTGAACGGGTGTGACCGGTGCGCTCACCATCAGGAGCAGGCCCGCCAGGACCCCGGCCGCAGTGGACGTGCGTTGGCTCATGGCGTCAGGTTATGCAGCCTTCCCGGGCCAGTTCTTGCCCGTTTCCGGGCAAGCTGTGACCAAATCCTTCTGGCGCAATCGATGGCTGCCGGTCAGCGCATCTGGGTGATCGACGACGATCCCGAGCTTCGCAAGATGGTGGGCACCTATCTCACCGACCAGGGCTACGACGTGCGCTGCCTGGCCAACGGGGAGCAGCTGATGGCCCGGCTGGCCGGTCAGCGTCCCGACCTGCTGGTGCTCGATCTGATGATGCCCGGCGATGACGGCCTCACGATCCTGCGCCGCCTGCGCGATGGCGGCGACGACCTGCCGGTGGTGATGCTCACCGCCCGGGGCGACGCGGTGGACCGGATCATCGGCCTGGAGCAGGGTGCCGACGACTACCTGGCCAAGCCCTTCCTGCCCCGCGAACTCAGCGCCCGCATCGAGGCGGTGCTTCGGCGGCGGGTGGCTCTGCCGGCCGGCACGCCCCTGGCGGAGGGGGAACGCATCTGCATCGGCGAGCAGGTGCTCGATCTCGCTGCCCGGACCCTGGAGCGCGGCGAGCAGATCACCGTGCTTACCTCCGGGGAATACGCCCTGCTCAGCACCTTCGTGCAGCATCCCCATCGGCCCCTCTCGCGCGAACGGCTGGTGGAGCTGGCCCGCGGGCCCGAGTCGGCCACCGACAGCCGCAGCATGGACGTGCAGGTGTCGCGGCTGCGCAAGCTGGTGGAATCGGATCCCGGCCGCCCCCGCTATCTGCAGACAGTGTGGGGTTACGGCTACGTGTTCGTGCCCGATGGCCAGCCTCGCAGCCGTTAAATACGGCCTGGCTGGGCTGGGCGTGGCCCTGGTGAGCACGGCCCAGCTGCAGCTGCTGCTGGCCGAGCGACTGCAGCGCGACCGTATTGCCCAGCAGGGCCCGGAGGTGTTGTTCCAACTGCGGCTGGCGGAGTTGGCCCTCGATCGGTTGCCACCCTCCAGGCTGGCCCAGCTGAGCGGGCTGCCCCTGCGGGTGGGGGCCGATCCCCCCACGGGGCCGGATCGGCTGTTGGAGGGCCAGGCCGAGGTGCTGCGTCAGCAGCTCTGCCCGGCCCTCACCCCCTGTCCGGCGGTGCTGCCGGCGGCGGGAGAGCGGCGGGGGGTGTGGGTGGAGGTGCTCGCTCCGCTCGATCCGGTGTGGCTGCTGGTGCCGATTCCCCCCGTGCGTCCCTGGCCGCCAGACCCCTGGCTGTTGCTGGTGGGGCTGGGCCTGGGCACCAGCTCGGCGCTGCTGCTGTTCTTCTGGTGGGAGGTGCAGCGGCCGCTGCGGCAGCAGCAGCAGGCGCTGGCGCGGGTGGGCCGGGATCAGTGGCCCGATCCCCAGCGGGAGCGGGGCACCGCCGTGGTGCGCCAGCTGATCGGCCGCTTCAACGCCATGGTGGAGCGGCTGCAGAGCGGGGAGCGGGAGCGGGCGGTGATGCTGGCCGGCATCGCCCACGACCTCAAGAGCCCGCTCACCCGCCTGCGCTTTCGGCTGAGCCTGGCTGGCCTGCCCCCCCATGATCTGCAGCAGGCCGAGGCCGACATCACCGCCATGGAGCGGATCACCGGCCAGTTCCTGCAGTTCGCCGGGAGCGTCGACAACGAGCCGGCCGTGCTGGTGCCGCTCGATCAGCTGCTGGCCGAGCAGACCGCCGGCCTCGCGCCGTCAGACCTCGCGCTGGCCCTGGAGCCACTGGAGCGGGTGGTGCGGCCCGTGGCCCTGGGCCGAGCCGTGGCCAACCTGATCGACAACGCCCGCAGCTATGGCGCCCCTCCCCTGCGTCTGCAGTTGGAGGCGGCCGACCCGCCCGGCCAGGGCTTCCGGATCGTGGTCTGGGATGGTGGCGCGGGCATCGCCGCCGGGCGCTGGCAGCAGGCTCTGATGCCGTTTCAGCGCCTGGACGCGGCCCGGGGCGGCAGCGGCCACTGCGGCCTGGGGCTGGCCATCGCGGCCCGGGTGGCCCAGGGCCACGGCGGTCAACTGGAACGGCTGCAGGCCGGCGGCGGCCCGCTGCGCTTCGGCATCGCCATCCGCGGTCGCTCGATTGCAGCCTCCCCGGCACAGGATCAACCGGGCTGATCCACCGGGGTGCAAGCGGTCTGGGGTGACGGTCGGATTTGGTCACAGGTTCGGTGCGGCTGTGTAGCACTTCGCCGTTGTGCCCGCCGCAGAGTTCAGGGGCGGCAGCGCCGACGCTGCCCGCCACCCCCTTGTCTCACCCCACACCCGTCCTCACCATGACCCTGCGCATCTCCAGCCTCACCCTGGCCCTCGCGGCCCTGGCCCTGCAGACCCCGGCCCAGGCCTTCCCCCACGGCCAGCGCAACACCATCGTCTACGCCTACCCCCCGGCCCGGGCCTACCCCCAACAGCCCAGCGCCTATCTGGTGCGTCGCCATGTGGTTGTCACCCAGCCCCAGCCCCGGCCGTTCGTTCGCCCCCTGCCTGTGGTGCAGCCCGGTTTCGCGCCGCCGCTGGTGAACCCATACGGCTACCCGGTCACCAACTACCCGGTGCCGGTGTACTCCACGCGGCCCGCCCCCATCCTGGCCGGCGGCAACGGGGTGTTCCAGCAGCCTCGCACCTGCCAGCCCGTGGTGCCTCTGGTGGGGGCAGCCCTGGGCGGCACGGTGGGGGCGGTGATGGCGCCGAACTCCCGCAATCGCGTCTGGGCCCTGCCGATGGGCGCGGCGGTGGGCGGCATCCTGGGCGGGGTGGCCTCGGGCTGCTGAGCCAGCGGCCGCCATCACCGTCCAGCTCAACCCTCAGCCGGCACGGCTGAACCAACGGGCCAGGGCCGACACGTCGTCGTCCCCGTGGCCCGCTTTCAGCAGGTCGTCTTCCAGCTCAGCCACCAGCCGGCTGATCGGCAGCTCCAGGCCCGCCTCGGCGGCGGCCTCCAGGGCGATGGCCAGATCCTTGCGGTGCAGGGCCAGCCGGAAGCCGAGCGGGAAGTGGCCCTCCAGCATGTTGGCGGCGCGGTTGTCCAGCGCCCAGGAGCCGGCCGCCCCTGCACGCAGGGCCTCACACACCTGCCCCATCGGCAGGCCCAGCCGCTGCCCCAGAGCCAGGGCCTCGGCCACGGCGGCATAGCTGCCGGCCACCAGCACCTGGTTCACGGCCTTGGCCTGCTGGCCGGCGCCCACCGGCCCCAGGTGGCTGATGCGGCTCCCCACCACCTCCAGCACGGGCTGGGCCCGCTCCAGATCGGCCATCGCTCCGCCCACAAGCACCGACAGGCTGCCGGCGCGGGCACCCTCGGTGCCGCCGGTCACCGGGGCATCCAGATAGCCCACCTGCCGCTGGGCCAGCCGTGCGGCCAGGGCCCGGCTGGTGCACGGCGCGATCGTGGAGAAATCCACCACCAGGCTGCCCGGCGCCAGGCCGGGCCAGGCCTGCGCGATCACGGCCTCGGCGGCCTGGTCGTCGCTCACGCAGACGCAGAGCAGGTCGGTGCCGTGGGCGGCCGCTGCGGGACTGTCCGCCCGCCGGGCCCCGCGCTCCAGCAGGGGCTGCTCGGGACCTGCGGAGCGGTTGTGCACCTGCAGGGGAAATCCTGCCGCCAGCAGGTTGGTGGCCATCGGCGTCCCCAGGGCCCCCAGGCCGATCCAGCCCAGGGTCGGCCGGTCAGATCTGGTCACAACTTGCCTGATTGCGAGTCACAGTCCAGTCAAGCGAGTGGGCCAGGCTGGAGGGGTCAAACCCGAGGTGCCATGACCACCCACTCCCGCCGCCGTCCGCTGCTGCTGGCCGCCGCCCTGCTCCTGCTGGCCAGCCCGCTCCAGGGCGGCCAGGCCCTGGCCGAGGGCCGCGAGGGGGCGCAACGCCAGCAGGCCGAGGCGATGGCCAAGCTCACCACCCAGCAGCGGCAGCAGTATTTCGCAGCCCGTCGCGATCTGGAGCAGCGCCAGTCCAGCCAGCGCCTGGAGGCCTTGAAGGAGTCGGAGGGATGCGTGCTCAAGGCCCGGGACGCTGCCGCCGTGGAGCGCTGCCAGAAGCAGTACATCCGCAAGGGCAGGGAGGCGCGCCGCAGCCAGATGAACCAGCTCGCCGAGCTGCAGCGCCGCTTCAACCTGCCGGGCTGGGGCGGTGAGCGCGGTGGCGAGAAGGAGGGTAACCAGCAGCCGGGCAAAGCCAAATCGGACAGCAAATAAGGGGGTCTGAGCCCCCCTGGGGTCCCCGGCAAGCTGCCGGGGACCGTCGGTGTTGTCGCGGTTGGGCTCCTGGGGGCCTGAATCAGGCCTCATCCAGGGCCGCCACACCGGGCAGCACCTTGCCTTCCAGCAGCTCCAGGCTGGCGCCGCCGCCGGTGGAGATGTGCGACATCCTGTCGGCCAGGCCGGCTTTCTCCACGGCCGCCACGGAGTCGCCGCCGCCGATGATCGTGCAGCAGCCCTTGCCGCTCAGGTCGGCCAGGGTGGTGGCGATGGCGTTGGTGCCGGCGGCGAAGGCGTCGAACTCGAACACGCCCATCGGGCCGTTCCAGATCACGGTCTGGCAGTCGGCCAGGGCGTCCTGGAACACCTTCACGGAATCAGGGCCGATGTCCAGGCCCATCCAGCCGTCGGGGATGGCCTCCACCTTGGCGATCTGGCTGTTGGCGTCGGGGGCGAAGTTGTCGGCCAGCACCACATCGGTGGGCAGCAGGAACTGCACGCCCTTGGCGGCAGCCTTGGCTTCGAGCTCCTTGGCCAGCTCCAGCTTGTCCTCCTCCACCAGGCTCTTGCCCACCGCCAGGCCGCGGGCCTTGTAGAAGGTGAAGATCATGCCGCCGCCCACCAGAATCTTGTCGCACTTGTCGAGCAGGGCCTCGAGCACGCCGATCTTGGAGCTCACCTTGGAGCCGCCCACGATCGCGGCCAGGGGGCGCTTGGGCTCGTCGATGGCGCCCTGCAGGTACTGCAGCTCCTTCTCCATCAGGTAGCCGGCCACGCTGGGGCTCAGGGCCTTGGTCACGCCCTCGGTGGAGGCGTGGGCGCGGTGGGCGGCGCCGAAGGCGTCGTTCACGTACACATCGGCCAGGGCAGCCAGCTGGGCGGCGAAACCGGGGTCGTTTTTCTCTTCCTCGGCGAAGAAGCGCACGTTCTCCAGCAGCACCACGTCGCCCTCGGCCATGGCGGCCACCTTGGCCTCGGCGTCGGCGCCGATGCAGCTGTCGGTCTTCACCACGGGCTTGCCGAGCAGCTCGCCCAGCCGGGCGGCCACGGGGGTGAGGCGCATGGCCTCGTTCACCTGACCCTTGGGCCGGCCGAAGTGGGCGGCAAGGATCACCTTGGCGCCCTTGCCGGTGAGGTCGTTGATCGTGGGCAGGGCGGCGCGGATGCGGGTGTCATCGGTGATGGCGCCGGCATCGTCGAGGGGTACGTTGAAGTCGACCCGCACCAGCACGCGCTTGCCGCGCAGCTCATCGGCGCTGAGGCTGGCCAGGGATCGCTTAGCCATGGAACGGCTCCGGGAGGGTGGATAAACGCGCGGGAGCTTAGCCCGGCCGGGCCAGGGTTCCCATCTCCCCTTGCCCCGTCAGACTGGGACCACCCGGATGGCCCCGGGCACTGCCACTGGCCACTCCAACCATGTTTCAGACCGTTCTCTTCCCGATCGACCGCAGCCGCCAGGCGATGGAGACCGCCGCCGTGGCCCTGCAGCTGGTGCAGCAGCACGGCAGTCGCCTGGTGTTGCTCTCGGTGGTGGAGGCCGGCGACGAGGAGTCGGCCGTGGCTGCGTTGCTCCAGCAGGCCCGGGGCAGCTTTGAGCAGGCGGGGGTGAGCTGCGAGGTGCTCGAACGGGAGGGCAAGGCCGCCTTTGTGATCGGCGATGTGGCCGATGAGATCAACGCCGACCTGATCGTGATGGGCACCCGCGGTATCACCCTGGAGAGCGATCAGCAGAGCACCGCCGCCCGGGTGATCCAGCTGGCGCCCTGTCCGGTGCTGGTGGTGCCCTGATGAGTGCACCCAGCGCTCAGCTGAGCGTGAACGCCCCGGCGATCCAGTGGTACCCGGGGCATATCGCCAAGGCCGAGAAGGCCCTGCACGAGGCCCTGGCCAAGGTGGACCTGGTGATCGAGGTGCGCGACGCCCGTATCCCCCTGAGCACCGGCCACCCGCGCCTGCGGCGCTGGATCGGCAACAAGCAGCACCTGCTGGTGCTCAACCGGCGCGACATGGTGCCCGCCGCCGCCCAGCAGCTCTGGAGCGAATGGTTCCGCAGCCAGGGCCAGCAGGTGTGGTGGTGCGATGCCAAGGCCGGCACCGGCGTGAAGCAGCTGCAGCAGGCGGCGATCCGGGCCGGGGAGGCCCTCAATGAGCGGCGCCGAAGCCGGGGCATGCGCCCCCGGCCGGTGCGGGCGCTGATGCTGGGCTTTCCGAATGTGGGCAAGTCGGCCCTGATCAACCGGCTGGTGCGCCAGAAGGTGGTGGAGAGCGCCCGCCGCGCCGGCGTGACCCGCAGCCTGCGCTGGGTGCGGCTGGGCCAGGAGCTCGATCTGCTCGATGCCCCCGGCGTGCTGCCCCCCCGGCTCGACGACCAGCAGGCCGCCCTGCGCCTCGCCCTCTGCGACGACATCGGCCAGGCCGCCTACGACAGCGAGGGGGCCGCCCTGGCCTTCGCCCAGTTGCTGCGCCTGCTGGAGTCGGTGCCGGCGGCGGGGGTTGCTGCGGGCCTGCTGGAGGCGCGCTACCGCATTCCCCTGGGCGAGCTGGCCAGGGGCGGGCCGGATGTGGAGGGCTGGCTGGCGGCCGCGGCCGAGCGCCACACCGGCGGCGACAGCCTGCGCATGGCCACCAAGCTGCTCGACGACTTCCGCTGCAGCCGCCTGGGGGCGATCGCCCTGGAGCTGCCGTGAGCGGCTTCGGCGAAGGTGACGGGGAGCTGCTCACCCTCACCTACCCCAAACCGCTGCCGATGCGGCTGGATCGCTGGCTGGTGGCCCAGCGGCCGGAGCAGAGCCGCTCGCGCATTCAGAAGTTCATCGATGCCGGCTATGTGCGGGTGAACGGTGACACCGGCCGGGCCAAGACCCCCCTGCGCCAGGGCGACACCGTGGAACTGTGGATGCCCCCGCCGGAACCGCTGCCCTACCTGGTGGCCCAGGCGATGCCGCTGGATGTGCTGTTCGAGGACGAGCATCTGATCGTGCTCAACAAGCCCGCTGGCCTCACCGTGCATCCGGCACCAGGCAACAAGGACGGCACGCTGGTGAACGGCCTCCTGCACCACTGCCCCGACCTGCCGGGCATCGGCGGTGAACTGCGGCCGGGCATCGTGCACCGGCTCGACAAGGACACCACCGGCTGCATCGTGGTGGCCAAGAGCCAGCAGGCCTTGGTGAAGCTGCAGGTGCAGATCCAGAAGCGGATCGCCTCCCGGGAATACCTGGCGGTGGTGCACGGCCAGCCCGCAGCCGATTCCGGCACCATCGTGGGCGCCATCGGCCGCCATCCGGCAGACCGCAAGAAGTACGCGGTGGTGAGCGACGGCAGTGGCCGCCATGCCTGCACCCACTGGCGGGTGATCGAGCGCCTGGGCGACCACGCCCTGCTGCGCTTCAAGCTCGACACGGGCCGCACCCACCAGATCCGCGTGCACTGCGCCCACATCAACCACCCGATCGTGGGTGATCCGGTGTATTCCCGGGCCCGGCGCCTGCCGGTGGCCCTGCCCGGCCAGGCTCTGCACGCGGTGCGGCTGGGCCTCAACCACCCCGTATCGGGTGAGCGGATCGTGTGCGAGGCGCCGCTGCCGGCGGTGTTTGACAAACTTCTTGCGGTGCTGCGCCGCCAGGGCCCGAATCTGACCCTCCCCGCCCAGACTGCAGCGGTTTTGCCGGGGTTGTCCCGTTCCATGGCGCAGAGCGATTTTCAGGCCTTCATCCAGCGGGTGCAGCAGGACGCCTCCCTGCAGGAGCAGCTGTCCACCACCCGGGCGGCGGATGCCGATGAGGTGGCGGCGATGGCGCGCGATCTGGGCTTCGCCGTGTCGCCGGCCGATCTGGTGGGGTTCGGCGGCGGTGCCCTGGTGGAGTACGAAGATGAGGACTACTTCATGAAGCCCGGCTGGTGGACCCTGGCTGGCTAGAGGGGCAACCGGGGGCAGGCCTCCACCAGCGTGCGGGTCATTGCGGCCTGGGGCTCGGCCAACAGGCGGGAACCGGGGCCCTCCTCCACGATGCGGCCGCCGTCGAGCACGATCACCCGGTGGCAGAAGCCGCTGGCCACCGAGAGGTCGTGGGTCACGAACAGCATGCCCAGTCCCAGACGGGTCTGCAGGCCGCGCAGGAGCTCGAGCACATCCGCCTGCACCTCGGCATCGAGCATGCTCACGCTCTCGTCGCAGAGCAGCACCTTCGGCTCCAGGATCAGGGCGCGGGCGATCGCCACCCGCTGCTGCTGGCCGCCCGAGAGCTGGCGGGGCAGGCGATTGTCGAAGGCTTCCGCTGGCGTGAGCCCCACGGCCTCCAGCAGTTCTCGGGCCCGCTCGCGGGCGGCAGCACGGCTGGCCAGGCCGTGGATCAGCAGGGGATCGGCGATCGCCTCCCCCACCCGCAACTGCGGGTTGAGACAGGCCAGTGGGTCCTGAAACACCATCTGGATCGCCCGCCTCGCCCGCCGCAGCGAGCCTCCCTTCAGCCGTTGGAGGTCGACGCCCTCCAGGCGCACGGCGCCGCCCCGCACCGGCGCCAGGCCCATCAGCGCCCGGCAGAGGGTGCTTTTGCCGCAGCCGGAGGCCCCCACCAGGCCGATCGTCTCGCCCTGCTGCAGCCGCAGGCTCACGCCGTCCACGGCCTTCAGCCACTGGCGCTGCCAGGGCAGCCCCGGCAGGGGGTGCCAGCAGCGCAGCCCCTCGATCTCCAGCAACAGCGGCGCGGCCTCGGGCGGCTGGCTGTCGCGGCCCTCCCGTTCCCGGGCCCGGGCCACCAGTCGCTGGGCCAGGGCTGACTGGGGCGCGGTCAGCAACTGGAAGGAGGGGGCGCGTTCGATCAGCCGGCCCTCGTCGAGCACGCCGATCTGGTCGCACCAGCGGCCGGCCATGGCCAGGTCGTGGCTGATCAGCAGCAGGGCGCTGCCAGCCTCACGGCAGAGCTGGGTGAGTTCCGCCATCACCTGGCCCGCCACCGCCACGTCCAGGCTGGTGGTGGGCTCGTCGGCGATCACCAGGGGCGGCCGCAGGGCCATGGCCAGGGCGATGGCCAGGCGCTGGCGCATGCCGCCGCTGAATTCATGGGGATAGCTGCCGTAGCGCTCGGGGCTGATGCCCACCCGCTCCAGCAGCTCCTCCGCCCGCTGGCGCACCTGCCGCCGCTGCCAGGCCGGCCGGTGGGCGGCGAGGGTGTCGGCCAGGTGGGCACCGATCGTGAGCAGGGGATTGAGACGGGTCATCGGGTCCTGGAACACCAGGCCCACCGCCTCGCCCCGCAACCGGCGCAGCTCCCTGCGCGGCAGCTGGCGGGGATCCTGACCACTGAGCAGCACCGTGCCTTCGCATCGGCTGCCGGGGGGCAGCAGCTGCAGCACGGCGCGGGCCACGGTGCTCTTGCCACAGCCGGATGGCCCCACCAGGGCCAGGGTCTCCCCGGCGTTCAGCTCCAGATCCAGCTGCTGCAGGGTGGGGCGCTCTGCCTGGGGGTAGCGCACGCTGAGGCCGGCAAGGCGGAGAACTGGCTGGGTCATGGCCCCTGGCTTGGGTGCGCGGACGCGGATCTGCTGCCGATGGTGGCAGCGGCTGCATACGATGAGATCACTGCGCAGGGTCGCATGCTCCGGGCGGTCACCGATCTGGATCTGTCTTCGCAGGCGCTGGGGGCTGCCGAGACCTCAGCGCCTGCGGGCTCGGTCGAGTCGGCCCAGGGCGCTTGTGCTGGCCCGCCTCCAGAGCCTGCTTCCCCACGGCAGCCAAACCGGATTCCTGCCGAATACGGCGTTCCGTTGCCGGAGTGGTTACAGCGCTGCATCGAACATGTTCCCCCCGGGGCGGGAGAGAGTTGCCCCACCGACGCCGAGGCCTTGCTGGCCTCGGCGTTTGATTTCGCCTTCCAGCTGCACCAGGGGCAGTTCCGTGCCAGCGGTGAGCCCTACATCATTCATCCGATCGCCGTCGCCGACCTGCTGCGCGACATCGGCGCCAGCGCCGGCGTGATCGCCGCCGGCTTCCTCCACGATGTGGTGGAGGACACCGAGGTGACCCCGGAGGAGATCGAGGGTCACTTCGGCGCTGAAGTGCGGGCCTTGGTGGAGGGCGTGACCAAGCTCGGCGGCATCCACTTCACCAACAAGACCGAAGCCCAGGCCGAAAACCTGCGCCGCATGTTCCTGGCGATGGCCAGCGACATCCGCGTGGTGCTGGTGAAGCTGGCCGACCGCCTGCACAACATGCGCACCCTGGGCGCGCTCAAGCCGGAGAAGCAGCTGCGCATCGCCCGCGAAACCCGCGAGATCTATGCCCCCCTGGCCAATCGCCTGGGCATCGGCCGCTTCAAGTGGGAGCTGGAGGATCTGGCCTTCAAGATTCTGGAGCCTGAGGCCTATCGCGAGGTTCAGCAGCAGGTTGCCACCAAGCGCAGTGAGCGCGAGGAGCGGCTGGCGGTGACGGTGCAGCTGCTGCGCGACCGGCTAAGGGCAGTGGGCTTGGACGCCTGTGAGGTGAGTGGTCGGCCCAAGCACCTCTACGGGATTTGGAACAAGATGGAACGCCAGCAAAAGGCGTTTCACGAGATCTACGACGTAGCGGCCCTGCGCATCATCTGTCCCAACCTGGAGAGCTGCTATCGGGCCCTGGCGGTGGTGCACGACACGTTCCGGCCCATCCCAGGCCGCTTCAAGGACTACATCGGTCTGCCCAAGCCCAACGGTTACCAGTCGCTGCACACGGCGGTGATCGGTCGGCACCGGCCGATCGAGGTGCAGATCCGCACGGCCGACATGCACCAGGTGGCCGAATACGGCATCGCCGCCCACTGGAAATACAAGGAGGGCGGCTCGCCGGCTGCGGCTGATGCCGAGGCTGAGCGCTTCAACTGGCTGCGCCAGCTGGTGGACTGGCAGCGCGATGGCGTCGGTGATGACAGCGGCGACTTCCTGCGCTCGATCAAGGAAGACCTCTTCGATGAGGAAGTGTTCGTGTTCACCCCCAAGGGGGATGTGGTGGGTCTGCGTAAGGGCTCCACGGCCGTGGATTTTGCTTATCGCATCCATTCCGAGGTGGGCAATCACTGCCAGGGCGTGCGCATCAACGACCGCCTCTCCCCCCTGGCCACGCCGTTGCAAAACGGCGATTTCGTGCAGGTGATCACGGGCAAGAACGCCCACCCGAGCCTCGACTGGCTCAACTTCGTGGCCACGCCCACAGCCCGTAACCGCATTCGCCAGTGGTACAAGAAGAGCCATCGCGATGAGAACATTCAGCGCGGCACTGCCCTGTTGGAGCGCGAGCTGGGGCGCGACGGCTTTGATGCGCTGCTCAACGGCGAAGCCATGGCCAAGGTTGCCCGCCGCTGCAACCTGCTCAGCACTGAGGATTTGCTTGCCTCCCTTGGGTTCGGGGGGGTGACGCTGCACCAGGTGCTCAACCGGCTGCGGGAGGAGCTGCGCCTGGCCAGTGCGGCGGCGACGCCGGAGCTGAGTAACGAGCAGCTGGCGCGCACCGTGGCGGCCCAGGCCGGCCCCGCTAGCCAGCACGGCAGTGACAGCCCGATTCTTGGACTGGAGGGCCTCGACTACCGCCTGGGCGGCTGTTGTAGTCCCCTGCCCGGTGAGTCGATCCTGGGGGCGGTGGCGCTCGGCAACCACGGAATCACCATTCACCGCCAGGACTGCGCCAACCTGGCCCAGATGCCGGTGGAGCGGCGGCTGCCGGTGCGCTGGAATCCAGCGGCGATCAGCCTGCGCCGCTATCCGGTGCAGCTGCGCATCGAGGTGCTGGATCGGGTGGGCGTGCTCAAGGACATCCTCACGCGCCTCTCTGACCACCGCATCAACGTGAGCGATGCCCGGGTGCGCACCAATCCCGGCAAGCCGGCTCGCATCGACCTGCGCGTCGAGCTGGAAAGCTCCAGCCAGCTGACCGGCACCCTCAACCAGATTCGATCCATGGCCGACGTGCTTGACATTGCTCGCACAGGCATTGGTTGAGCGCTAGCGCCATCAATCAGGATATCCACTAAGCTTATTCTTTCAAGCCTTTCCCGCGGCTGAGATCTTAAGACGCTTCAACGGTTACACGTTTAGATCTGAATAAAGCCCAGTATATGTTTAGATCTGGATAAAGGTTGGTCGTTTGCCGGCCGGCGTGAGTCGATGCTGGGAAATAATTTGGAATGGCATGCTGTCCAGCTCGGCATCAATTGAGAGCAGCCTTTCCCGAAGCTTCCCGAATATAATTTGCTCGCGATCACGCGAGCGATGCGATACATAGATTTGCGCAATTTCGTCTCCTTTCACGCCAACCTGAAAGAATGAAACTTCTTCGAACTCTTTCAAGCAGCTGCTGACAAGTAAAGGGTGAACTTGATTGCCGTTTGGCGTTTTGATTAACGGATATTCCCTGCCGTTTATTGATGTAAAATGGCGAATCCCGAGCGGTTGATCAAAACCAGCGACGAGATCACCTAGATCATATCGAAAGAGCGGGAAAGCGCGCGGATAGAGTGCTGTAACTAATATCTTGTAATCGCCATCGTTTGTTGGAACTGCTTCTAAAAAATAATTGTTCCAAGCAACATGGTATTCACCTTCAGAGATTTCTTGAGCAATTGATCCCGTTTCCATGGAGCCGTACTCCATGAAAACTTGGCAGCCAAAAGCTTCTTCGATTAACGTTCTGTTCCGTTCAGTGCTAAAGCCCTCTGCGGCCGCAATCACGCCTTTGAGGGTTGGCAATGGCTGCGTCAGGTTGTTTTTCAGTAATTCTTCTGCATAAATTTCCAGGGCTTTGCTATAGCCAAGCACATAGGTCGACTTGGATCGCTGTAATTTTTTCAATCCTCGCTGAACAGCCTCTCTCGAAAGGTCATATGCCGAAACTCTTGTTAATTTTAAGGCCTTATCCTTGATCTTCCGACTGTATTGATTGGTCAGACGTCCTATGCCATTGCCTTGTAAATGGGAATGTCCCCAAATCTTGAAGTAGGCATCATCAGGGGTAATTCCGATGAGCGATCTTAAATACCACTCACTCTTTTCATGAATGGTCAGCTCACTCCCCAGCCTGGGGAATCTCATCGGCTCTCCGGTAGAGCCACCGGTTGCTGACCATTGAAGAGAACTAAGATCTATTTGCGCAAAGGCACGATTTTCAAGGGATTGGCAGAGACTTTTCGTAAATATTGGAACTTTTGCGGCAAAGTCATCTAAAGATTCGAAGGAACTAGGTAGCCCTTTCGCGACCAAGTCCTGATAGTAAGGAATGTTCGAGCATGACTGTTTCCAAACAGTATTAAGTTTCTGAAGCTGTAGGTGTGCGGGATTTTGTTCGGCCTCTATTTCCGCAAGCATTGCTGCCGCAAGCTTTTGGCGGCGAATGCGCGTTCGTCTGGATAGAATTGAATAGAGGCTCATTAATTAAATCGCTTTATACATTCTCGATAAAGCATCTCGTATGAGTCACACATTTTATCTGCTGAGTAATTGGCGGCATTATCAATGCCTTTCTCGATATGCCAATTTCGTTGATTTGCGGTCATCTGCAAGGCTGGTTGCAAGGTTTGCTCGGCAACCTGCCTAGACCATTCATCGAAGCCTTTGCCGTCTTCGGGTGGTGGAGTGCAATAAATAGCGCAATCACTGCCAATTTCGTTCATCGGGGCTCTGTCGCTGGTGATCACGACACCACCACTAGCCTGAGCTTCAATGATGGGCCAGCCGAAGCCTTCCCGCACACTGGGGTAGAAGAGAAACTCTGCCTGATTGTACAGTGCATTGAGCTCTTCAGAGGTGCTGTTCGGGCATTGGAAAACGTGCTCTGATAGGCCTTTTTCGCGGATCAGATCCTGGAGGTCCTCAGTGAGTGGGGTGCCAGCCAGGATGAGCGCTGGAGCACGATCAACGATTCTGACTAAATGCGAATAGGCCAGAATCACCCCTTTTCGGTTTTTGTACCAGCCGTTGCCGCTGAGGTGAAAAATGAAGCCCGTGCTTGGTGCGGGAATGTTGCGACTGGCGAACAGGTTAGAGAGAACGGCCGAAGCCCGTGCTTTAGGCATGGGCTTGTATGAATAGTTGAGGCCATTATAAATGACACGACACTTTTTGCCGGGTACGCCTAGCTCTTCAATCTGAGACCTGGTGAAATCCGAGATGCAGGCTATTTGGAATGCACTCTTGAGTCCTGAAAGGATTCTATTCTGATAAAGACGACCCAGCTTTCCGCGTTTGTTGAGGGGTTCGAGGCCAAACGCTGAACGCATCCCGAAGGCGTCGTGACAAGTCACGAGGTGGGGTATATCTTGAAGGTATGAAGTGAAATAGGCATTCCCTTGATCAATGATATGAACAATGACGTCCTGATTGCCATTTTTTCGCGCGCTGCGAATTTTTCGCCTGATGGTGAAGGGGGATAGGACGAACTTGTCGATGTAAACAACAAATCGCCCCCACCCCTCTGCGCTCTTGATGGGCCTTGAGATGAACTCTGCCGGAGTAACGCTCTCGCACTCGATGCCCTTGGCCGTAAAATAGTTGTAGAGCATGTCATGGTACAAAAACATGCTTCGTGTCTGATCCTTTGGATGGTTCTTGAGAAGGATCAGTTTCATAGTCCTGCGCTCTCTAACTCTGGCCTGCTCGATTGGGTAGTAATTTGCGATGTCCAGGAAGAGCCTGGTTGTATGCAAGCCCTCGCCAGCGCTATGGCGCAAGGAGGGTGAGGAGTGCGTGCGGGCCGTCGTTGGTTTGTAATGGTCCTGTCAGTCGTTCTACGAGAGTTGTGATCGCCGGGTCTCCGCATCATTGGCCGTAATGCAAAAAATTTAATCCGGGAATTGAGAGTGATGGTTCTGGTGGGCCCGTGCGCTGTTGATAAGCAGCCGAATTTTACCGCATGTTTGTGAGTTTTTGCCTGCAGGCGTTGCGGCGGGATCCCAATCTCATGGTCGCGCCGGTGATCCCTGGAGATTTTGGGTCTGTTCAGGGCACCACCGGCTCTGAAGGGAGGCGTGGCTGTACTCCATTGGCGGTACGTCGCCAAGCTCTGCAGATGGCGGTTCGTTGTTGTGCCTCACCAGCTTTACGCGCCCAATGCTGCGCCAAACGTCTGCGATTTGACGCGCACCGGCAGTCAAGCGGACCTGTTGTCAGCGCCTTTCCAGGTGGGCCGCTGTCCCTGGGAGGTTGTGGGGCTGGAGCAAGTGCTTTGCGTTTTCGTTGAGTTTCGGTGTCCGGGGATTGCCAGGAACGGTTGCAGCTCCCGCCGCGGGGTCGTGCCCCCATGGGGATGGCTGGGCATGGCCGTGGGATCTCTGGGTTGGTGCGTGTCATCTCAACCTGCTCCAGCTTTCCCTCTACGTCCTTCTCCCCCTCTGGTCCTGCAGGGGCTGCTGTTGAGCGTGTCCATGCCGCGATCGCGCTCACCCCAGCAACGCCCTGCCACTGGTTCCGCTGCCACCCTTGCTTGGCAGTGCCGTGCAACCGCCGCGGTCTGCGCGTCCAGCGGCGATTGCGATGGCGACCCCCACTGGCCGTCCTGTTTGATCGCAACAGCTGCAGGCACCCACCTGTTGTGTCTCACCCCGTTGGGGGAAGTGATGGGTCCATGGCTTCCAGGGGCGGCGGTTTCGCTTGGTGGTTGTGTGAGGGTCTGCCCACCTGTGGCGATGGACGTGGCAAAAGCGACAGCAGTGGCGCGGTCGTGCGCCTACTACGCCCTCCATGAACGCTTTGCCCCCATGACTTCCGAACAGGCGGCCCAGTTGATCGACCACACCCTGGCCCTGGTTCACGATCGCTTGCAGCAGCTCCAGAGCCAGGGGCCGGAGCAACGGGCCCTGGCGGCGGAATTCAGGGAGTGGGCCGAACCCAAGGGCGGTTGCATTGATCTGATGCTCTGCCCGGGCTCGGCCGGCCGCTGAGGACGACGGCCGGGATCAGGCCCGCTGCCGTTGTTCCCGCTCCAGCCACCACCACAGCAGCCAGCCACCAGCCAGGGCGCAGGCGGCACCCACCAGGGTGGAGCCGAGCAACAGCCGGCTGGCCACGCTCCAGCCCAGCTGCTTCAGCCCCTCCGCCTGCAGGGCTCCGAGGCCTGGCCAGCCCTGGCCCGGGCCCAGCAGCAGGCAGCCGAGCCGGTAATTGAACCAGTACAGCGGCACATAGGTGAAGGGGTTGCTGATCCAGGTGCCGGCGGCCGCCAGCAAGTGGTTGCCGCGCACCAGGGTGGCCAGGCCCATGCCCAGCAGGGTCTGCAGGCCGAAGAAGGGGAAGCAGCCGCAGAAGATGCCCGCCGCTAGTCCCCGGGCGCGTTGGCCGTGGCTGCCCTCCTGGGCCCAGAGCCAGGTGATCAGCGCTCGGGCGCGCTCGCCGAGCCGGCTGAGGGCAGCCCCCAGGGAGGGGATGGGAGGCTGAAATGGGGGCATGGCAGACGTGGCAGCGAAAGACCTAGCAGCGGGAGCGGCTGACACCATTGCCGCCGTGGCCACGGCCGTGGCGCCTGGCCAGGGCAGTGTGGCGATCGTACGGATCTCCGGGCCCCGGGCGTTGCTGATCGGCCGCAGCCTGTTCGCCGCACCGGGTCGGCAGGAGTGGCAGAGCCACCGGGTGCTCTACGGCCACGTGGTGGATCCGGCCAGCGGCGAGCGGGTGGATGAGGCCCTGCTCCTGCTGATGCGGGCGCCGCGCAGCTTCACCCGGGAGGACGTGGTGGAGCTGCACTGCCATGGCGGGCTGGTGGCGGTGCGGCGGGTGCTGGAGCTGGTGCTGGCGGCGGGCGCGCGCCGGGCCTTGCCCGGGGAGTTCAGCCAGCGCGCCTTTCTCAACGGCCGCCTCGACCTCACCCGCGCCGAGGCCATTGGCGAGATGGTGAGTGCCCGCAGCCGCCGCGCGGCCCAATTGGCGATGGCCGGCATCGACGGCGGCCTGCAGCGGCGCCTCACGGTCCTGCGGGGCCGGCTGCTCGACCAGCTGGCCGAGCTGGAGGCGCGGGTGGATTTCGAGGAGGACCTGCCGCCCCTGGATGGGGCGGCGGTGGCGGCCGAGCTGGCGGCGGTGCGGGCCGAGCTCGCGCAACTGGTGGCCGAGGCGCGCCAGGGGGAGCTGCTGCGCGAGGGGCTGCGGGTGGCGATCGTGGGCCGGCCGAACGTGGGCAAGTCGAGCCTGCTCAACCGTCTCAGCCGCCGCGAGCGGGCGATCGTGACCGACCTGCCCGGCACCACCCGCGACCTGCTGGAGAGTGAGCTGGTGCTCGACGGCGTGCCGCTCACCCTGCTGGACACCGCCGGTATCCGCCCCACCAGCGACCCGGTGGAACGGCTGGGCATCGCCCGCAGCCGCGAGGCGCTGGCCGCCGCTGATGCGGTGCTGCTGCTCTTCGATCTGCAGGCCGGCTGGACAGCCGACGATGAAGCCCTGCGCCAGCTGGTGCCCGCCGGCGTTCCCCTGCTGGTGGTGGGCAACAAGGCCGATGCGGCCGGCATCCCGGCCGGCCTGGAGCCCGGTGCCGCCGTCCTGCCGCCGCCGGCGGACCTGAGCCTCTCCGCCCTCAGCGGCGATGGGCTGGCGGCGGTGGAGGCCGCCCTGCTGCGCTGCTGCGGTGGCGGGCCGCTGGAGGGCCTGCAGGTGGCCCTCAACACCCGCCAGCGCGATCTGGCGGCGGCTGCGGCGGCCAGCCTGGAGCGGGCCCTGGCGGCGGCCGATCAGCAGCTCCCCTGGGATTTCTGGACGATCGACCTGCGCGCCGCCGTGCGCTCCCTGGGCGAGATCACCGGCGAGGAGGTGAGCGAGGCGGTGCTGGATCGGGTGTTCGCCAGGTTCTGCATCGGCAAATAGGCCGCCTGGCCGGATCGCTCCGGCCGACCTAGACCCGAAGACATCTGCCCCGCCCTGCCGCCCATGCCCTTCCCTGCCCTCAGGCTGGCCCTGCTCGCTGCCCTGCTGCCGCTGCCAATTGCGCAGCCGGCGCTTGCCGCCTCGCCGCCGGCGACTGCGGGTTTGGAGAGCTGCGCCGCCCCCCGTCCCGGCCGCTACGTGCTGCTCGGCAGTGGCGAGCACCGCGGTGAGCCGGTGGCAGTGCTGCTGCAGGAGCGCTGGCACGCCGACGGGCGGCTGGAGGGGGTGCTCTACCGCCGCCAGGGCCAGCGCTTTGAGGAGGCGCGCACCAGCGGTCTGTGGAAGGCCGACGCCCACTGCTGGGCCACGCTGGAACGGCGGCTGGAGCCCAAGGGAGCTGCCCGTGCCGGTGCGGCCCGCCCCGCCGCCTCGGTGATGGCGGAGTCGGTGGCGCTCGACCAGCGGGGCCAGCCCCGCGCCTCGCTCGTGCTGGCGCCCGATGAGGTGCTCTCGCTGCGCTACGTGCCCCAGCCGGACAAGGCCTGCAGCCCCGCCTTGCTCGACGGGCTGGTGACCAGCCAGCAGCAGGGTCGCAGCTGGCAGGACGGCCGCTGGCAGGCCAACGCCGTGGTGCAGCGGGAGTGGTGGAGCGGCGGCATCGTGCAGGGCTGGGCCGTGTCGAGCTACGCCGGCCGGCTGGAGCGGGCGGCCTACAGCGGCAAGCTGCAGCTGGGCAGCGACTGCCTGGGCACGATGGCCCAGCGCGACGCCCTCGGCACCGCCTACGACTACCGGGTGGTGGTGCTGGCCGGCGGTGGCGGCTACTTCTATCTGCAGACCGACCCCAACGACCTCACCCTGGGCCTGCTGCAGCACCAGCGCTGACCGCTGAGAACAACCCTGGGGAGATCAACAGGGGAGAACAATGGGGGCGGCCTGCTGTTCTCCTCCGCCGATGCCCGCCGATCCCGCCAGCGCGCCCGCTCCCCAGCCCCTCGACGGGCTGAGTCCTTCCCAGCGGGCCCTGTTGCGCATTGTCTGCTGGGTGGCCTGGGCGGATGGCGACTTCGCCGCCGAGGAACGGGAGCTGCTCGACAAGCTTGTGCAGCGCCTGTTGCCGGCGGCCGGCGGGGCCGGTGCGGCGGCCACGGCTTCCACCCTGGCCACCGCGCCCCCCTCGGCTGCGGAGCTGGCGCCGCTGGTGGCCGCCCTGGAGGGCAGCGACCACCGCCAGCTGGCGGTGAAACTGGCCCTGCAGATGATGAGCGTGAACCGGCGGCCCGGGGACGCGGCGGCGATCAACCCGGCCGAGAAAGGGGCCTATCGCCAGCTGCTCGATGCCCTGGCCCTGCCGGAGAGCGAGGTGGAGGAGGCGGAGTGGGCGGCGCGCCAGGAGCTGGAGCGGCCCCGCAGCCTGCTGGAGCTGATCGGCGCCACCCTCAGCGGCTTCGGGGCCTGGCCATCCCTCGAAGAAGGTCAGCTTCCTCCCGGGTACTGGCTCTGATGGCCGGTGTCCCCGCAGCGCCGCTGCCGCTCACCCCGGTGCTGCTGCGCCAGCTGGAGCAGTGGCTGGCGGAAGACCTCGGCCGCGGTGACCTCACCGCCCCGGCATTAGTCGGCAGGACTGGCCGGGCCCACTGGCTCTGCAAGGCCGACGGCGTGTTCTGCGGCGGCGTGCTGGTGGAGCCCCTGTTCCGCCTGCTCGATCCCCAGCTGCAGGTGCGGCTGCTGGTGGCCGATGGCGAGCCGGTGCGTGCCGGCCAGCGGCTGCTGGAGCTGGAGGGTGCGGCCACTGCCCTGGTGGCCGGCGAGCGCACGGCCCTGAACCTGGCGATGCGGCTCAGTGGCGTGGCCACCGCCACCGCCGCCCTGGTGGCCCAGCTGGCCGGCAGCGGCGTGCGCCTGGCCGACACCCGCAAGACCACCCCGGGCCTGCGGGTGTTGGAGAAGTACGCGGTGCGCTGCGGCGGCGGCGTGAACCACCGCCTGGGTCTGGATGATGCCGCCATGCTCAAGGAGAACCACCTGGCCTGGAGCGGTGGGGTGGGGCCGGCGATCACCGCCGTGCGCGCCGCTGCCCCCTGGCCGGCCCAGGTGATCGTGGAGGCAGAGACCGCCACGGAGGCCGAGGCGGCGGTGCGGGCCGGCGCCGATGGGCTGCTGCTCGATGAATTCGACCCGGCGGAGCTGGCGGAGCTGGTGCCTCGGCTGCGCCAGCTGGCCGGGCCAGCTGGCCTGGTGCTGGAGGCCTCAGGCGTTCAGCCCGATGGCCTGGCGGCCGTGGCGGCCAGCGGGGTGGATCTGATCTCCACCAGTGCGCCGGTGAGCCGCTCCGCCTGGCTGGACCTGAGCATGCGCTTCGAGCCGGTGTGGGCGTAGTTGCCGGCAGGCGGGGCGCTATGCAGACTGCACACACCCTTCCGATCCCTACCCTATGTTCCGTTCCCGGATCGCCACCCGCACCGCCAGCGCCTTTGCGGCGGGCCTGCTGCTGGCCGGCCCAGCGCTGCCGGCCCGGGCTGCCGACGTGCTCGAGCGGGTTGCCCGCAGCGGTGAGCTCGTGCTGAGCGGCTACGGCGATCTGCCCCCTCTGCTGAGCGTCCAGCCCGGCCGCCAGCCCGAGGGCTATGGCGCCCTGGTGGCCGAGCGCGTCGCCGCCGGGCTCAGCCAGGCTGTCGGCCGTCCGGTGAAGGTGCGCTTCCAGCCGGTGCCGGCCGGCTCCAGTCCGATTCAGGCCTTGAGCAGCGGCAAGGCCGATCTGGCCTGCGCCTTCCCCTTCAGCTGGGAGCAGGACATGCGCATCGACCACTCGCTGCCCATCGGCCTGTCCGGGTTGCGGCTGCTGGCGCCGGTGGGTCGCTTCGACGGCAACCCCGACGGACTGGCCGGCCGCTCGATCGGCGTGGTGAGGGGTTCGCTGGCCGAGGGGGAACTGCAGGGCATGCAGCCCAGGGCGAAGGCGGTGCCCTTCGACACCCTGCCGGCGGCCCTCTCCGCCCTGCAGAGCGGCAAGGTGGAGGGCGTGATCGGCGATTCGATCGTGCTCACCGGGCTGGTCCAGAGCCGGGGGCTCAAGGGCCTGGTGCTCACCCCGGAGCTGCCCTATGAGGTGTACGGCGTGGCCTGCCTGGTGCCCCAGAACGATTCGGCCTTTCGCCATCAGGTGAACCTGGCGATCGCCCGGATGCTGCAGGAGTACCTCGATGGTGAACCGAAGACCGTGGCGGCCGTGAACCGCATCCTCGGCCCCGATAGCCCCATCGGCATGCCCGAGGGCCGACTGCAAGCGATCTTCGCGGGTGTGCTGATCGGCGTGGAGACCATCCGCCTTGTGCCCGCTGCAGCGCCGGCTCCCTGATCACCGGCGCGAACGCCCCCATCCGTTCGTTCCATTCCACCTTCACCGCTCCCCTCGCTCCTCCCTTTCCACCGCCATGGCGTTTCTCTCCCGCTCCCGCCTGTTCGGCCTGCTGTTCCTGCTCACCCTGCCGCTCGATGGCGCGGCAGCCCTGGCCCTGGCCGCCACGGCCCAGCAGCCCCAGCCCGAGACGGTGCGCCTCAGTCTGGAGGAGCGCCTGCAGCGCATCGGTGAGGCCGTGCAGGCGGCGGCCGATGGGGCTGCTGAGCCTCCCTCTGAGGGGGTGCCGGACGACGCCCTCTCCTATGTGTTTGTGAATGCCCCTGCTGCGGGCTGGGGCAATGGTGGTTTCCGCAATGGCGGCTTCTACAACGGGGGTTTCCGCAACGGCGGTTTCTATAACGGCGGTTTCCGCAATGGCGGCTTCCACAACGGCGGCTTCCGCAACGGCGGCTTCCGCAACGCCTGGTGATGACGGCTGAGGCCTGCGGTCCGGTGCGGCTGCTGGTGGTTCAGCCCACCCCCTTCTGCAACCTCGACTGCGACTACTGCTACCTCCCTGATCGCGGCAATCGCCGCCGCATCAGCTTCGAGGTGCTGGAGGCGGCGGTGGAGCGGGTGCTGGAGAGCCCCTGGTTCGATGGCGGCTTCACCCTGCTCTGGCATGCGGGCGAGCCGCTCACCATGCCGATCGCCTTTTACGACGAGGCCACGGCCCGCATCCAGGCCCTGCTGGCGCGGCGCGGCCTGCCGCCCTCCACGGTGGTGCAGTCGCTGCAGACCAACGCCACCACGATCGATGCCGCCTGGTGCGACTGCTTCGCGCGCAACGGCATCCATGTGGGCGTGAGCATGGACGGCCCGGCGTTTCTGCACGACGCCCACCGGGTCACCCGCACCGGCCTGCCCACCCACGCCGCCGTGATGCGCGGCATCGGCTGGCTGCAGCGGCGCGAGATCCCCTTCCAGGTGATCTGCGTGCTCACCGCCGAATCGCTGCACCACGCCGAGGCAATCGCCGACTTCTTCCTGGAGCACGGCATCGGCGATGTGGGCTTCAACATGGAGGAAACCGAGGGCGTCAATGCCCACTCCAGCCTGGAGGCCACTGGCGCGGCCCGGTTGGAGCTGGAGGACCGCTACCGCGCCTTCATGGCGGCGATCTGGCGGCGCAGCCGCGAGCAGCCCGATCGTCTGCGCATCCGCGAATTCGATGGCGTGGCCAGCCTGGCCAGCAGCGGCGCCCGCCTGGCCTCCACCGACATGAACACCCCGTTCGTGATCGTGAATGTGGATGCGACGGGCAACACCTCCACCTTCGATCCCGAGCTGCTGTCGGTGACCACGGCGGAGTATGGCGACTTCAGCTTCGGCAATGTGCTGAGCGATTCGCTCCAGCAGATGGCGGCCACGGCCAAATTCGAGCAGGTGGCGGCGGAGATCGCCGCCGGTGTGCAGCGTTGCCGCGCCAGTTGCGAGTATTTCGGCCTGTGCGGCGGCGGCGCCGGCAGCAACAAGTACTGGGAGCACGGCAGCTTCGATTGCTCCACCACCCAGCACTGCCGCTACCGCATCCAGCTGGTGGCCGATGTGGTGGTGGAGGGCATGGAGCGGGAGCTGGGGCTGGGCGTCGCGGGCTGACGACGGATTGGGCGCCTCCAACCGCCCTGCCTAGCCTGGGGCAGGAGGGTGAGGGCGATGGTTCGAAGCGTGCTGAAGCGTGGCCAGGTGTGCCTGCTCGGCCACGCGCCAGGGCCTGCACCAGCCGATCAATCTCAGCGCCACGGAGCCGGCCATCGCCATCTTGGCCCGCAACGACCCTCAGGAGCAGGAGCATGTGGAGCTTCTGGCGCCGCCGGCCCCTTCCCCACGCTGATGCGCCGCCTGGTGTGATGGATCCCCTGTCAGGACCAGGCTGCCCAATCAGATCAGCGGTGAGTGGGGCTTTGCATGCGGCTCATCCTGTCGCTGATCACAGCAGCAGGCGGAATCGTGCAGCATGGCGCCGGATCGACTGCTTCTCCCATGGCCAGGATCCGGATGATCTCCGTTGGCTCCAGGGGAGACCTGCAGCCCTACCTGGCGATCCTGCTGGAACTGCAGCGCCGCGGCCATCAGGTGACGCTGATCGGCAGCGTCAATTTCCAGGCTGTCGCCGAGGCCCATGCCCTGCCGTTCGTTCCCCTGCCGGGCGACTTCACCAGCCTGCTGAGCTCGGAGGCGGGCCTGGCCTTGATGCAGGGCAAACCCGTGCGCTTGATCGGCGATGCGCTGCTCGCTGAGCTGCTGACCACAGCCCATGGCGCCATGGAGGGAACGGATCTGCTGCTGGTGTCGCCGCTCTGCCTGTGGGGGTACCACCTGGCCGAGGCCGCCGGCTGCCCCCTGGTGGTGCTCAGCCCCGTGCCGATCATGGCCACCGGTGAGTTCCCCTTCCTCGGCTTTCCCGCATCAGCCACGAGCAAGGCAGGCGGCGGTACGCGTGGTCGTCTGCGGCGCCGCCTCAACCGCAGCAGCTACCGGCTGGTGAGCCTGCTCAAGTGGCGTCAGGACGCCCGGGTGATTCAAGCCTTCCGTCGCGATCGCCTGGGGCTGGAGCCCCTGCCCTGGGGCGGTGCCCAGAGCCGTCGCAGGCCGCCCGCCCAGCTGGCGAATCCGCCGGTGCTGCACCTGATCAGCCCCCAGGTGTTGCCCCGGCCGGAAGACTGGAAAGCGAGCGCCGCGCTCACCGGCTTCTGCTTCCTTGAGCCCCGCTCGGCCGATGGGGCGATCCTGCCCACGGCCTACAGCCCGGATCGGGATCTGAGCGCCTTTCTGGAGAAGGGCGCGGCTCCCTTTTATGCCGGATTCGGCAGCATGATTACCCGCGATCCCGGGGCGCTGGCGGATCTGGTGGTGGAGGCCGCGCAGCGGGCCGGAGCACGGCTGATCCTTTCGCCGGGATGGGGCCGGGTGTTGCCCCGCGCTGCCCTGCCGGCTGAGGTGTTTCTGCTGGAGGAGTGTCCGCACAGCTGGCTGTTTCCCAGGGTGCAGGCCGCGATCCACCACGGTGGCGCCGGCACCACCGCCGCCACCCTGCGCTACGGCATCCCCTCCACGGTGGTGGCCTTCTTTGCCGATCAGCCCGCCTGGGGCCGCACGCTGGAGCAGCTGGGAGTCAGCCCTGCCACGCACCGGCTCAAGACGCTCAGCGCCGAGGCCCTCGCTGCCAGCATCAAGGCCCTGACCAGCGAGCCACGCTTCCGCCAGCGCGCGCAGGAGCTGCAGCAGGTGCTGTCCCGTGAAGACGGGGTGGCCTGCACGGTGAATGCGATCGAGGCAGAGCTCAGCTGTGGCAGGCGCTGATTCAACACAACCTCGACCCTTCAGGTCCGCATCATCGTTGCGAAGCTGGCCGGCGGCCGTAGCAGCAGGTCGGCGTTGAGAAAACAAGACTGGGTGGTCTGGTGAACAATCGCAGCACGATCAGTGTGTTGGGATCATTGTTGAACGCTGGCCATCGCCTGGCCGCAGGGATTCATTGGAACATTCGGATGCACAGGGTGGCGCCTCCGGTGAATGGCATTGTTAGCCGGCGAGAGAAAGCCTCAGTCCACCCGTGCTTTGGCGCTGAACGACTGCAGAACGATGCGGCGTGCCTCCGAATTCTGTGATTCGAGCACGATCTGCAGGCGCTCGCCCTGCCGCCCCTTGCTGATCTCCTCGATCCGATTGATCACCTGACCTCGCCCGTCGACGACATCAAACGCTACCCGGATGTCGCCGCAGGGCCGCTCCAGGCAGTTCACCTCCATCACATCGGCCACCCCACCGCCGTAGAGAACGGGCCGGCGGCAGTTGTCCTGGCAGCGGCGGGTGAAAACCCCCTGATCCGCTTCCTGCCAACCGGCCGCCAGCAGGTCCTGCCGCGTCTCCCTGCCCGGTTTCGCGGCGTCGGCACCGGAGCCCGGCGGGCGCAGGCCCGCCGCTGACCAACCGGCGCCGAACCCCAGGGCCAGGAGAACGGCGGCCAGCAGCAGCCGGCCGCCGAAGCCCGGTGAAGCCGGAGCTGGAAGCCGTGGCTGCCTACCCGGAGGCTTGACCTGCGGAGTGAGGTGGATGCCTTCTACTGGACAGTTCCTGCCCCTGACATCGTTAACTCCGCGCGGGAGGAACAGGGTTCGGTCTCAGTGTAGACCTCATGGGGAGTTCTGCCTCTCAGGGAGCTGTGCGGTCTTACATGGCAGTACCTCC
>JBILNZ010000027.1:0-37230 GCA_044374745.1 Prochlorococcaceae cyanobacterium
CCTCCACCCCCATACCGGCCCGGAGCGGAGGGCGGCGGCGGCTGGCCGATGCACGCCACGGCGCAGCCGTGGCACGCTGAAGGACGGCCGTCGCCGACCGGAGCCCTGCGGTGCCTGCTCAGCCCCAGGGAACGTCCAGGAACTCCACCAGCAGCACGCCCCGATGGGTGCCATGGATCTTCACCAGGCCCCCCTTCGCAGCACGCTCCATCCCAGGACGCTCCTTGCGCACCTGCTCGGCGGTGGCCAGCACCCGCACCCAGCCGCCGGTCATGAAGTCTTCGCTGCCTGTCTCAAAGGCCTGTAGCCGCCGGTGCTGGCGGCCAGCTGATCACCTCCACGGCCTCCGGCAGGCCCTTGATGACCCCCTCGTCGAGCTGCAGCACCAGCCAGCTCCCCGCCTCCAGGGCCTCGGCACTCTCTGCAGCGAGCAGCCCAGCCAGGGTGCTCTGGAGAGGAGCGGAAACCGCAAGCAGCACCAGGGGCGCCTGCTCCAGGGCGGCGGTGAAGTCTACTGCCAGGGTGTGGGGCGAAACCGTCTGCACCTTGGGCTTGGGGCCTGCATCTCTGAGCTTTGTTGCCAGCCCCTGCACCACCTGCCTGTCGCCAGCGGCGCAGAGCAGCAGCAGGTCGTGGGAGAAGCCCGTGGTCACAACCGGGGGGCGCTGGCAACCTGGTGTGAGGGTAGGGCAGGCGCGGCAATTCCACCCCCGATGGAATAGCAGAGCTGTCTGGGTTTTCTCGCATGGTCAGGAGGACAAGAAGTGGGGATTTGGCATCAACGGAACCATTGACGGTTACTCAGTGAGGGGGCCCGGCTTCACTGGCACCGGTGTGGGGGGGGCACCAGATCCAGGGTGAGGGCGTGAATCAGCTGGCTGCGTCCTTCGGCGGAGGTGGTCGTGTTCACCAGAGCAGGCGGCAGGGGAAGGTGGCCAGGGCCGGGTCGAGGCTCACCAGTTGCAGGCCCTCCAATTCCGCTTGGGCCCGCCAGAAGCCGATAGAACGCAAAGCGGGCTCGCCGGCATGGGCGGCATCGATCAGCCTGGAGAAATGGGTTTTGGCCTCGTGAACGTTGACAGTTCGCATGAGGCTCCACTTCTACGGTGAAGTTGTTCCGGTTGTGGACCTATCGCTGTTGCCATGGCGCTCCCCAGAGTGATCACGCTCTGCCGGTGACGGTGACGGTGACGGTGCCGGTGCGCGAGAGATCATGGGCGGCCGCCGCAATCACCTCTTTGCCTACGCTCCCAGGAGTTCAGCCTGCAGGCCCAGCTGCTGGGCCGCCGCTACGAACGGAGCGTCCAGGCTGCAGAGGGTGGCGCCACGGCCGCTGGCGACCGCCAGGTGCAGGGCATCCGCAGCGCGCAAGCTCGTGCTCCAGCCGCGCAGGCAGGCGTTGGCGTTGCGGAAGTCCTGCGGCTCCAACTCCAGCACCAGCAGGCCCGGCGCCAGGCTGCGCTCAAAGCCCTGCAGCACCGTCTCTGCCTGCGCCTGGTTCAGGGCGCTCGTTCGCACCTTCAGGCCAAGGGCGGAATGGAACTCGGTGACGCTCCAGGAACTGATCGCCAGCGGTGCACTCGCCTCCTCCAGAAAGGCAACCGCGGCGGCAGAGTGCACTTCCGGCATCAGCACCGCCAGGAGCACGCAGGTGTCGATGTAGAGCATCAGGGGCTGGACTCCTCTCGCAGCCGCCGCATGGTGTCTACACCGCTGGCCTGCTGTTCTGGCAACGCTTCTCGCAGGGCGGCGAGCTGGGGCAGCAGATCACGCACGCTGCAGCGCGGCACCAGCTCGGCGATGGGCTTGCCGCGGCGGGTGATCACCACGGCCTCACCGGCTTCCACCGCATCCAGCAGGCTGGAGAGCTGGGTCTTGGCTTCCGCCACCGTCACCTGCACCACAGCCGTTGACCATCTAGATGACCAACTCTAGGGCGGATTCGTGGCCCGGCCATCAGTTCGCCGGATTTCGCCCCCTGCTGTGCCTTCCTTCGGGCTCCTGGGAGGGGGTGATCGCCGTGAGTGCCATGCCACCTTTTTCAGGGCGATGCGGACGGTTGTGCAAACCCACGCCCAGATCCGTTCGGTCTTCAGTGACCCGCAGGTGCTTCAGCCACTGGAGTTGGAAGATGTGCAGAAGCTGCTGGCCAATCGCTATGCCGCCCTCCAGCTGGGCCCCGAGCAGCCCTGGCGCGCCCCGGTGGAAGGGGCCGACGGCCTGGGAGCGCCTTCTGGCCTGGGGCAACCGTGACCCGGAAGCTTGTGAGATTCAGACCGCTCTCAAGACACTCTGGGGCGTCAGCCAATCTGTGGTGTCCCAGACCCTGCAGCAACTCACCGCTTCTGGTGCCGTGGAAGCTCTGCCCCGCAAGGGGCGTGATCCGATTCAGTACATGCTCACCGGAACGGCACGCCTGGCCTTCTGAGCCTGTGCCATCACGAGCAACGAGCACATCGACAGGCGGGTATTTGCTAAATGGCGAATACCTCGGATATATTGGGAGGGCAGACCCCCTGGGCAATACCTCACGCCTTGTGGCTCTGCCTGGCGGCCCACCCGTGCCGGGCCAAGACCAGCTTGCAGGCCGCCACCAGAGGAGGTGTCAGACTCACCCCATCGGACCTGCCTCCGGACCGCGTGGAACTGCGCTGGCGACAACGGCTGGACAGCCTGCAACGGGCACTGCGCCAACTGCTGGCCTATGAGGGCATCGACTTCGCGCCGGCCCTGCTGAAGCTGGCACGCGATCTGGAAGACAGGCCATGAGTGAACTGGGCGTCCTGCCCTACGACACTTGGGAGCAGATCGACACCGTGCTGGCACGGTTCCCCAGGCTGCGCTGGGTGAAGCTTTACGGCTCCCGCGCCATGGGACGGTAACGGCCGCTTCCGACATGGATCTGGCCTTCAGAAGCCCGGACGACTGCAGCGCAGCTTTGGCGGGCGCCTTCGACGAGCTGCCGATTCCTTACAAAATGGATGTGACCCCCTGGGAGAGCCTTTCGCACGCAGGCTTTTCAGCCAATGATGCGGATCGGGATGGCCAGCCTTCAACCAGAGGAAGCCCAACGCCAACAACGGGCGTTCACACCTCCCGCCACAAGTATGATCTTATGAATATGCTTACTTTTCTGCCCATGGCGCGCACCGCTCCACCCACCGAGCGGGTGACCGTGACCATGCCGGGGGAGTTGGTCGCCGGAATCGATCGCATCGAAGGGAATCGCAGCCGTTTCATCACCGAGGCGGTGCGCCACGAACTGCAGCGGCGCCAACGGCAGGAGCTGCTGCGCTCCCTGGAGGTTCCCCATCCCGACAGCGCCGCCACCGCGGCTCTCGGGCTGGCGGATTGGGCTGAAGCCCTGCCTCAAGGGGACAACGACCTCCTGGATCCCAACGCTGGCGTTGCCGCGCACTGGGGCCATGAAGCTGCCCCGGGGCAGCCTGGTGCTGGTGGATCTGGAGCCGACCCGCGGCCATGAACAGCGCGGCACGCGGCCATGCCTGGTGGTGAGTGACCCCGCCGTGAACAGCAGCCAGCGGTTTCCGTTGTTAGCGGTGGTGCCCATCACGGGAACGCCGGCCCCCGGTGCTCTCTACCCTCCCCTGGCGCCGGGCGGCAATGGGCTCACCAAGCCGTCCTATGCCCTGGTGGATCATCTGCGTTCCATCGACAAACAGCGCATCCGCCGTTGCTACGGCCAGGTGAGCGAGGCCGAGCTGGCCGCGATCGATGCGGGCCTGCGTCTGTATCTCGGACTGGAGCCGGATCCGGGCTGAGCACGGGCGATAGGAATGCGGCCACGAGTGCGGCAGGCCATCACCTGCGGCCTGAGTCGTGCGCGCCCCCCCTGAGCCCGATGGCAACGCCCCCTGCTGGATTCGAACCAGCGAACGGCTGCTTGAAGGCCTTGCGGACGAGAGCTCGACGTGAGGGCTGCCATCCACGCGGCACTGAGGGGCTGGGCTTGACAGCGGCGAGCGAGGCTCTAGGGTATTCCATAGAGGGAATGCTGGATGTGGGATGTCTGCCAGACCGCTGTCTTCGAAGACTGGTGGCTCGAACTGAGCGAGCAGGAGCAGAACGATGTGACAGCCATGGTGGAGCTGCTGCAAGAGATGGGACCCCAGCTGCCCTTCCCCTACTCCTCAGGTGTGGAGGGCTCCAGGCACAGCCACATGCGCGAGCTGCGCATTCAGTCCCATGGTGAGCCCCTGCGTGTGTTCTATCACCTCAAGAACCTCAACACCCAGCCAAAGTCATGACCCGCTCTTTCTCTGAACTCACCAAGGACTTCAGCCCTGAGCGCCGGGAGCGCATCGAGCAGCGCAAAGAGCAGCTGCGGCAGGACATGACTCTGGCGGAGCTGCGCAAGGCTTTTTCCCTCACCCAGGACACACTCGCCAAGAACCTCAATGTCAAACAAGCCGAGATCTCCAAGATCGAGAACCGGGCCGACATGCTGATGAGCACTCTGCGCAACTTCATCCAGGCCATGGGTGGTGAGCTGGAGGTCAGGGCTGTGTTTCCCGACCGCGCCATTGAAATCAGCACCTTTTCGTCTCTGTCCGGCAAGCCCTCCAAGTCGCGCGCTGGCAAAAAGAAACAGCCATTTGTCAAGGTATAGACCCTTATCTCGATAGGTTGTGATTGATCAAATAGGCTAACACGACAATCGCCTGAGCCGCCAACATCTCGTAGGGACGAAACGGCCTCGATCACCATGGCCTTGCCACGTTCGGCAATCAATTCGTTGATTCGCCTGAGATCCTCCTCAGAGAATCTCTTGCGGAAATGAACCATCATCGACGGATCGAATGGTGCCTTGCTGGAGTAACCTGCAAAACCCAGAAAAAAATGCATATAAGCGTTCTTTCGGATCTGCTCAACGCTTTCCTCATGGCTCAGGCCAAGTCGCTGCTTGATGAATAGCGCACCAAACGCCAGTCTCACAGACTTCGCAGGGGCTCCAGTCGTGGGCTGAACTGAGGCGCATATGTTTCTTCAAGCTCTATGGTCAGACAGGCCGGCACTGCGATGGGCCACCGGCGCATCCACAGGCAGGAACCTCTCAGCGAAGGCCGGCACCACCCAGGTCTCCAGCCACGAACACAACCCTGCACCCTGGTGACCATCGCGGCGTTCCATCATCTGGATGCCGAGCTCCGGCTCATGCAGGCTGATCACCGAAAGAGAGAGGGCGAACGCGTCCGCTTGGTTAATTCAGTGGGCTTTCCCGAATTGACGGGTCCAGCATGATCAGGCCCGGAACTCTATTCATCACGGGATATGCGTACCTCTCCTTCCATATCTATACCATGCAGTACAAGAGAGCCAGCCAGATAGCGTCCAAGAATGTGATGTAATCTTTTTATATATCAGATCCGAGGGTGGGGACTGGAGCTTGAGCTGATGCGTTTTTCCCATAAACGTGACTCCAACCTCCGCAAGAGAATGGTATTCGTATTGGTCCTTCGACCTAAGCCACTCCGGCCACTTAAGTTCTTCATCACTTTCATCCCTTTTCAGCGTTAGTGGAGCGCTAATAGCACAGGCTGCTACGCCAAAGCCGGAGAGGACGGTAAGTCCAAATGCTATTTTTGATTTATGATTCCAAATAAATGTCGCTGCATCAATAGCATAAGAAACCAAGAAGAACCTGCCTGTTGGGTCAATGCGCAGAACAGGATTAGAGCCGGCGTAGAGATAGTCGTGAGTAGACACAGGATCAGACAGAGCACCTTCAAACGGATCCACCGAAGTAAACCGCCCAGTCGCCATGTCGTAATAACGAGCCCGCAGATATGTCAGATCCACCGACTCATCAAACTGCTCCCCGGCAAACAGGTAGCGGTTATCACCACTCCCCACCTTCTGCAGCAGCTCCCCAAACGCTTGGTAGTCATAGCTGAGGGTCATGTTGCCGTTGGCATCAGTGAGCTGGCGGGTGCTGCCGAGGCCATCCACCTGGTAGTAGCTGCGGGTTGTGGTGTCGTCCTGGCTGAGTAGATCGCGGCCGTAGGTGTAGCTGCGGCTGAGGGTGCCATTGGCCAGGTATTCCTCGATCACCTGGGCGTAGCGCTGCTGGGTGGTGTCGAGCAGGAAGCGGGTCTCCTGGCCGTTCACGGTGGCGGCAACCCGCATGCCCTGGTGGTCGTACTCGAAGCTCACGGTGTTGGTGCTGCCGTTGTCGCGCACCGTGGCGCCGATGAGTTCGCCCTTGGCATTCCAGCGGTACTCCGCCTCAATCTGGCCATTGGCGGCCTTGGCCGTGAGGCTGCCGTTGTTGTCATAGCTGTAGGTGATCGTCTGGCCGGCCAGCACTTCGGCCAGCAGTCGGTCATTGTTGTCGTAGCTGTAGGTGGTGGTGCCGGCGAGCGAATCGATCCGTTTCAGGCGGTTGCCCACCGGGTCGTACTCGAAGCTCACCGTGCGGTTGCCGTTGCTGGGATCAACGATCTGCTCCTTGGTGAGGCGGTAGAGCTTGTCGTAGCTGTAGTTCACCGTGCGGCCATCCTGCTCCTCCACCTTGAGGCGATTGCCCATCGCATCGAGGCTGTAGTGGTAGCTGGAGAGCACGCCGGCCACACCGCGATTCTCCAGATAGAGCAGCCGGTTCAGCGGGTCGTAATCGCGGCTTTCCACCACCCCATTAGCAAAGGTGGTGGTCTTGAGATTGCCCACGGCGTCGTAGTTGTAATCGGTGACGCCCCCATCGGGATCGGTCACCGTGTCGAGGCGGTTGAGGGCGTCGTAGGTGTAGCTGGTGGTGCCGGAGGGCACGCTGAGCGTGCGGATGTTGCCGGCCTTGTCGTAGGTGTAGGTGATGGTGCGGCCATCGGGTTCGCTGCGGCTCAGCAAGCGGTCGCGTTCGTCGTAGGCGTATTCGGTGGTGCCGCGGTTGTCGGTGACGGTCTTGAGCTGGCCGGTAGCGGTATAGGTGAAGGTTTCCGTCGGTGTCCCATCGGAGAACGCCTTCTCGATCAGCCAGTTGCGCGCGTCGTACGTGTAGGTGGTGGTGACGCCATTGGCATCGGTGCTGCGGATCAGGTTGCCGATCTTGTCGTGGATCGTCTTCTTCAGCTGCCCCTCGGGCAACACCATGTCCACCCGCCGCCGCAGGCTGTCGTAGGTGAAGCTGGTCACGTTGCCATTGGCATCCTTCTGCGCGATCAGGTTGCCCACCAGGTCATACGTGTATTCAGTGCGCTGGTTGAGAGGATCCACCACGGCCGTCAGGCGGCCGAGCGCGTCGTACTCATAATTGGTGCTGAGCCCGGCAAGATCTGTCTCCTGAATCACGCGACCCAGAGCGTCGTAGGTGTTGGAGCTTCTGGTGTCATTGGCATAGGTGGTGCTCACCAGCCGATCCATGCCGTCGTAGCTGTAGCGCGTGATCCTCCCGAGCGCATCGGTCATCGAGACCTTGCGGCCAGCATCGTCATAGCTGTGGGTTGTCGTCTGGCCGAGCGCATTGGTCATCGCGATCAGGCGTCCAGCCTTGTCATAGGCCATGGTGCTGCGATTCCCCAGCTCATCCACCTCCGCGACCACACGGCCGGCCATGTCGTACTCCTTGCGCGTGCGGGGGTTGTCGTCTGAGGTGGCGGGAGTGGCATCGGGGTAGATGGTTTCAATCAATTGCCCCTGCTTGTCATACACGTAGAAGGTGAGTCGGCCCAGCTCATCGCTGCTGCTGATCTTGCGATCGGCAGCGTCATAGTCGATCCGCAGGCGCGGGTTGTCATCCTTCGTTTCGGGGGTGTCATCCGGCAGGATCGTTTCGATCAGCAGGCCGCGATTGTTGTAGCGATACTCCGTACGCCGGCCGAGAGCATCGATTTCAGCAACTTTCTCACCGGCACTGTTGTATTCCGTCTTGGTGATCCCGCGGGCACAGCCGCAGCTGCTGCCTTCCGGATCAGCCTTCTCGATCAGACGTCCCTGATCGTCATAGAGATAGTTGGTGATCGCACCCAGCGGATCGGTCATGCTCTTCACCTGCCCCTTGGCGTCATAGGTGAAGCTGGTGACGCCACCCGTGGGGTCTGTGAGAGTCACCAGATTGCCAAACAGGTCGTAGCTGAACGTGCTCACCTTGCCGTTGGCATCAGTGATTGAGGTCATCTGTCCGCGGGCGTCATAGGCATAGGTTGTGGTCTTGCCATTCGCATCGGTGCGGCTCAGCAGGTTGTCACGGGCGTCGTAGGTGTAGGTGGTGCTGAAGCCGAGAGCATCCGTCTCCTTGAGCATCTTGTTGGTAGGGCTGTATTCAAAAGTGCGCTTCTCGCCCTCGGGGTTGGTTTCGCTCAGCTTGTTGCCGCGGGTGTCGTAGCTGTAGGTGGTGGTGTTGCCCTCCGGATCCGTGTTGGTGAGCACATTGTTGTTGGTGTCATAGGTGCGCTTGGTGATGCCGCCATTGGCATCCACCTGCTCGATCACATTGCCGCGTTCATCAGAAATCAGGGTGATCGTGTGGCCCAATGGATCCTTCACCACCTGCACACGAGCATTGGTGTCGTAGCTCAGATCCAGGGCATTGCCTTCGGCATCAAGAATCCTCTTGACACGGCCCTGGTCGTCGTATTCGGTGCGGCTGGCAGTGCGGCCCAGCGGATCCACCACCTTGCTCAGGTAGTGGGGCCGGCTGCTCTTGTATTCCATCGTGGTGGTGTTGCCCGTGCGATCGGTTACACCCACCAGCTCACCAAGCGCGTTGTAGCTGTACTTGATCACCTTGCCCTCCGGATCCCTGATCTCCGTGATCCTCCCTTCGCCATCACGGGTGAAGTTGATGCTCTTGCCCGTGGAACTGACAATCCCAGTATCGCTATAGCTGAGTTTGTTGCCGTTGCGGTCGGTGATGTCAATCAGCCCGGCGTTTTGATTGTATTGATAGGTATCTCCCGCTTTGGTGCGCAGGAAGTAGGTGGAGGGGTTAAAGATGAATGGAATAAACCCTGGTGTAGCAGCGGAGTTGTCACCGCGAATCTGAATAAGATCGGAGACAACATCGAATGCTGTAAGATTATCATAAATACTGGGATCGGGAACCACTTCAAGGCTGTCATACACACCAGGATCAGGACGGAAGTATGGGCGGTAGAGGTTCCCCCCAATTCCTGCAAGAGACAAGAATCCACCGATTGATGTAACAAACTTCGGATCAAAGGTAAAGCCAACACGGCGTCCCTCAGGATTGGTCAAAGTAATGCGAGTACCAACAGTGAGACCGTTGCCAAAGAACAGATCATCATCCCCTAGATTCCTCCCATCGGGGGCACTCTCCTGGATCTGGGCATCCTGGAAGGAGAGATTCCAGCCATAGCCGAAGTCGCCAGATACCTGGGCATTCAGGCTGCTGTAGGAGCGGCCGACCTGAATCGGCAAGCCCGTGAGCGGAATGCTGAGATCGGTGAAATCGAGCTTGAAGTCGGCCGGTTTCTCCTCACTGAAGAGCCCCACCACGGTGCTCTTCACATCCAAGTTGCCGCTGAAGTCCTGGGAGATCACCCGCAGGAGGTAGTTGTCATTGCGGAAGAGGCTTGGATCAATCGTGGCCAGCGTGGCGTTGAGGGTGTTGCCGGTGCCTGAGCCAATGGTGACGTAGTCCGGATCAGGGGCAGCGGGATTGGCTGCATCCACAAGGTTGATGGGGGCCAGCTCCACCCTCCAGGAGTCGGGATCGCCGCTAATCGATCCCACCAGATTGGTCAGCTGGGTGAGGGGCTTGGTGGGATCAAAGGAGGTGAGGTTGAGGCTGATGACAGGTGGCGTCTTGTCGGCGGGATCGGGAACACGCACCTGCACGGAAGAGGTGCCGACGTTGCCTGTGAAATCGGCTGCGGTGGCCTGGATGGTGTAGGAGCCCAGCTGATTGAGCACCACGGAGGCCTGATTGGGCTGGTTGGGGAGATTGGGAATGAGCGAAAGCGGATTGCCGTTCAGCGTGAGCCGCAGATCCGTCACCGCCACATTGTCGATGGCGGAAAGATTGAGGGTGAGTGTTTCTCCTGGCTTGAATACGGTGCCACTGGGCCGCAGGCTGATCACCGGCGCATCGAGATCGGCCTCCACCGCCAACTGGAAGGCCTGGATTGCCTTGGCACCAGAGGGATTGCGCACCTCCAGGGACACCGGGACGGTGCCGAGGGCTCCGGGCACCCAGGTGACCAACCCAGCAGAGCTGATGCCCATGCCCTGGGGGGCCTCCAGAAGCTGGTACGTGAGGCCACCACCGCCTGCATCGTTGGTCTGGACCGCATAGCTGTAGTTGGTGCCGGCATACACCGATCGCACCGGCGCGGACGTGATCACCGGGATGGAGCCATTGCCCAGGTTCACCTCCTGCAGGGCACTGGCTGCCGTGAGGAATACGGCGGCGCCCCCATCGCCCCCTGGCACGGTCTGCTGGTATCCGGAGGGCACCAGTTCGCGCACGGTGTACGAGCCGTAGGAAAGGTTGGTAAAGCGGTATTGACCGTCTTCATTGGTATCAGCTGTTCGGGGATTGTCCTGGGCTGTAATCCGGCTGGGTTCTCCCGCATCAAGCCGACGGTTGTTGTTCACATCGAGGTACACCGTCACCCCAGGCAGGCCATTCTCGCTCCCATCACCAGTTTGATTAAAACTGCCGTCCCCATTGCGATCACTCCATACCGTGCCGCGGATTTCGCCCTGCCCAGGGCCAAGCAGGCTGTAGAAGTTGTTCACCTCATCACATTCGCGAACCTTGCCTACTCCAGTGCCGTCGTCATCGGCCACTACCCACACGGTGCTCAAGGGTGGGCTGGCCACGGTGAGTGTCACATCCTCAAAATCACCGATCTCCAGCCGCTTGCTGGTCTGGCTCACCCCCAGCAGACGCCCACCCGTGCGCGGGTCTCCCTCATAGAAGGCAACATTCACTCCAGCGGCCACAAAGATGGAGCCGGCATTGCCGATGCGGACGGTCGCTGACGTTTGACCTCCCACGTCTGTAGAGCGCAGATAGGACGCAATCAGGTCGGGGGCTGCTACCTGGCTTTCGTCATCAGCTGACTGACTTACAGTCTGAAAAGCAAGATCAAAACCAAGGCCATTCAGTGATCCATCGCCCGTTGAGGTAATCAGCGATTCGCGCACTGCTGTGTCCCTGTGGTAGCTATAGATGCCTGTACCATCGCCAGTCATGTAGAGATCACCATTTGTGGGATCAAAGGCAATGCCATCAGGATTACCGCCGAGTTCACTACTTGTGTTCAGGGCCTTGCTGGCCCACGCGGAGGTGCTGCCGCCGTAGTAGCTCCAGCTATAGAGGTCTGGGATCCCGTTTGTAACGATGGACAACGGAATCTCGAACAACTTTCGATCCGAGGTTCCTGGTTCAATTCCGAGGCCAACCAAGTTCCCTGTCTTCGGGTCAAAGGCAAGGTCAGATCTAAACTCCCCACCCGTTGTACCTCCATTCTGAAGAATGACCTCCGTAGTGAAGATGTTTGTGGTTAAGTCGTAACGGTAAATCTCACTCTTGCCATAGCCTGTCATATAAAGACTACCGTCGGGCCCCGCTGTTAGTCCGTCTATCGCTCCCAATCCTGCAGTGGGCAAGTTGGCAACTAATGTGCCAGGCCCAACAAGAGTTGTGTTACCAGCATCTAGCGTAGCTTTATAGAGGGCATGAGGTTCATGTGGATTCATATAATACAGAGTTCGGTCGGCAGTCATCGCAAGATTGGTGGGAAAACCGATCCCAGAAAAACCTAGATCGGTAGTACTTCCTGTGCTGAGATCTACTCGGTAGATGTGATCCTGAGGGAAGGCCCCACCTCCAAATGAAAAAATCTCTTTCAGCAACTGAGGCTTGGGAGGGGCGTCAACCAAACAATCGCTCTCGCTAAAGTTCAGATTGTTTGTCTCATCCGTCTCTACCACTACGTTGTCGACGTCTACCACACCCCAGATCGGTGCATGGGCAAACGCCATGAAGGCAGATAGATCAGCGGTTACCGAGAGGCTCGCTCCACCAGCGATGGACTTATCCACTTCGACGGTGGATAACAGAGTGTCGAGATTGCTGTCGTATACCTTGTCGTAATTGCGATCTTCGAAGAACGCAAAAGTGAAGGGCTTGTTGAGTGGATCTACCCCAGCATTCTTGATTGTTGCGGTCACTGGCCCCTCAACAGTGAGAAGCTGGGGATCAACTGTTAGTTGCTCGGCATCAATACTGGCGATCTGAAGATCGTGTTCACCGGTGTAATCTTTGTTTCGAGCGAGGCCGAAGTTGATGTTTTCTTTGACTTCGCCAACTTTAACCTCTACTGTCCAGGCGTTATCCTTTTGCAGGATGGGATAAACGCGGACATTATCTATGACTGGCCCAGTAAATCCAGGTATCTTGCTCAAAAAATCTAGGTTTGTATTGGGGCTATTGGCTGTGAACTCCATCTCCTCCCTTCTCCAGCCTAAATCAGCAAGCGATGTTGATGTCGTATCAAAAACCAATGTCTTGCTAGTGGCTCCTGTGCTGACCATTAATTCTTTTACGTCTGGGCCGTATCCTCTGTCTGGATTCCCTGCCAGGTCAAATACGACTTTGTATCTTTGCCCTGGGATGGTCGTGATTATCTGTCGAAGTCCCCCTGTCTCGTTGCCATTAAGATCAATGCTTCTGCCTCCATCAGAGGCCTTCCAGTAGAGCTCTTTGTAATCAACTGAACCTGCCAGTACTTCCCAGCCAGGAATTGCTGTTGATCCATTTCCTAGGGTAATCCAGTTTCCAGCTTCGGGCCCCATCTCAAAGCTTCCATTGACAGCTATGTCATTTCCTAGTTGCAACGAGGATGGATAAGTCTGATCCCAGCCCCTTGGCAGTTCGCTCCGCACTACGTAGGTTCCAGGAGCAAGCCCGCTAAATTCGTATGCTCCTTCATTGATGGCACAAGGATCCAAACTATTCCCAGCTGTAGTTTGAGTTGGCTCACCTGTGTCCAGTACTTTATTGTTATTGAGATCTAAGTAAATAGTATTTAATGCTAAGCCAGTTTCGCCTTCTTCTAGGCGGCGATTGCCGGTTATTTCCACATCGTATCCAAGGATGTTGCCGTGGTCCTCGAGTAAGATCTGAATGTAGTTTGTACAAGGCTTAAGACTTCCAAGGTCAATATTTGCATATTCGTTTGGGATCGTTGGCCCTGGATCCAGCGCTCCGAAACGAAACTCACCATTAACCCAGACATAAATGCCATTATCTGCCCCAAAATTGCCTCGCAGGTTGTCGATGCCGAACTTTCCACCATCAATCTCGTAAACGATGGCCAGCTCTGCATTGGTTGGCCAACTAAAGGGAATGGGGCCGAGCTGGCTCCAATTCTGACTGCTAAGGGCAGATTCCGGAGAGTCGAGCCAGTTTCCTAATGCCGCAACCCCAGACAATTCGGGCGCTATTGCAAAACGAGCAGACGGATCACCTGTAGAAATATTTGGCCCAGGGAAATACCTGGCAAGTGGATTGGTTGGATCCCCTGGATATAGATCACCGATGAAGCCGTTGAAATAGCCTTCTGTTCCATTGTTAATCAATACTTCTCTGTTGGTGTCTGGAGTTCCTTTGTCCCAGATTCCATTGCGATTCAGATCGTCCCACACCCCCCCTCTGATTGTTCCGGTGTCCGGATTCATTCGAGCTTTTACAACGAACTCCTGCTGGTCCACACCACCTCTGCCATCGCTTACCTGGATTGCAAAGCTGTAGTCACTGTTGGTCGATGGCTCTGGCATAAACGTCAGCAGGCCATCCACACTTAACTGCGCATTTTTAGGGCCACGGACCAAGACAAAGGCAAGCGTATCCTGGTCTGGATCTGTTGCTACTACTTGGTAGCTGTAGAGAGTGGTTTGTTTCAGATCAACGACCGTTTCAGGTGTACTCGTGATCTTCGGCGCCCCATTGATGCCAACGCGAGTAAGATCTTCCTGGCTTCTTCCTTGATTCCCCGCCACATCCGTTGCGATAACCGTGAATGCTCCAGCTCCAGCACTGGGCATGGTGACTCCAGAGAAGCTGAACTGTCCCTGGGGATCGACCAATTTTTCGGTGCTTGTGGCCTGCAGGCGCACCTCCGCGTCCTGCTCGCTCTGCCCCTTGAGCGTCACAATCTGCTCTGTGGTGGCCTTATCACCTTGCGGTCCCGTATCACTTTCGGGCGCCAGATCAAAGCTCACTGTTGGAGCGGTTCGATCCAACACGTAGACCACCTCTGCTGCCACCGATTCCGCCCCGGAAGCACTGAGCGCTTTCAGGCGCAGCTGATACGCTCCATCGGGCATGGATCCCTGGCTGAGCTTGTTGTAGGCCTGAGCACTGATGCTGAAGGATCCATCGGGCTGCAGCGAATCAGTGATCTCGAGATAGCTGGCACCATTCAGAGCGCCCCAAAAAGTTGTGGCCCCCGTGGCAAGCCCCTTTACGGTCGGGTCCTGGGTGATCCTGTCCTGGCTGCTACGACCTGTGTCGTTCATCAGCACAGCATTTACCACCGGTGCTGTGTCATCCACCGGTGTGATGACCAGTCCGATCGTGGCGGTGTTAGAGAGATTTCCAGCCGCATCTACCGCCCGATACGTGAAGCTGTCGCTGGTGGTGTCGGTGCCGTTGTGAACATAGAAGGCGGTGCCATCGGCTTTGAGATTGAGGGTGCCGTTGGTGCCCGTGATGGCATAGAAGCCGGCGTAGGGGCCTGAGGGCTGGGGCGTGAGGGTGGCCAGAGCGATGCCATTCACCACCGCCACCTTGAGCCCAGCGCCGGTGGGATCATCCGGAGCGTCCGTGTCGCCTGCCAGCAAGGCCAGGTTGGCTGTGGTGCCGCCCTCAGGCAGGGTGGCGCTCTCGTTGTCCGCTACAGGGGCGGTGTCATCCATCGGTGTGATGACCAGCCCGATCGTGGCGGTGTTAGAGAGATTTCCAGCCGCATCCACCGCCCGATACGTAAAGCTGTCGCTGGTGGTGTCGGTGCCGTTATGCACGTAGAAGGCGGTGCCGTCGGCTTTGACATTGAGGTTGCCGTTGATGCCCGCGATGGCATAGAAGCCGGCGTAGGGGCCTGAGGACTGGGGCGTGAGGGTGGCCAGAGCGATGCCATTCACCACCGCCACCTTGAGCCCAGCGCCGGTGGGATCATCCGGGGCGTCGGTGTCGCCCGCCAGCAAGGCCAGGTTGGCTGTGGTGCCGCCCTCAGGCAGGGTGGCGTTCTCGTTGTCCGCTACAGGTGCGGTGTCATCCACTGGTGTGATGACCAGCCCGATTGTGGCGGTGTTGGAGAGATTTCCAGCCGCATCGATTGCTCGATACGTGAAGCTGTCGCTGGTGGTGTCGGTGCCGTTATGCACGTAAAAGGCGGTGCCATCGGCTTTGACATTGAGGGTGCCGTTGGTGCCCGTGATGGCATAGAAGCCCGCGTAGATGCCTGAGGGCTGGGGCGTGAGGGTGGCCAGAGCGATGCCATTCACCACCGCCACCTTGAGTCCAGCGCCGGTGGGATCATCCGGGGCGTCGGTGTCGCCCGCCAGCAAGGCCAGATTGGCTGTGGTGCCGCCCTCAGGCAGGGTGGCGCTCTCGTTGTCCGCCACAGGGGCGGTGTTATCTGGCGTTGGCGCATCGTTATCGACGATCGTGCCGATGCCCTCGCCATCGAGGATCGTGGCGTTGCCGGGATTGCTGAGGTACACGCGGAAGAATTCTGTGGGCTCCTCCAGCTGATCGCCCACCACGGCGATACTCACCGTTTGCTCCAGCACACCTGGCGCAAAGGTGAGCACACCTGAGCTGGCCCCATAGTCCTGCGGTGCCAGCGCACTGCCATCGGCTGTGGCCCAGCTCACACTCACCGGAACCGATAGGGTTCGAGAGAGGCGTACAACGAATTCAGCGTTGCTCGTGCCGCTATTCCCCTCAATGATCTGCACATCGTTGATCGCCAACGTGGGCGGTGGCAGGGGATCCACTGGCGCTCCAAAAGAGAAGCGAAACGCCAGGTCGTTGAAATCCCGATGGCCGCCTCGGTGGGTTTCCTCCCAGGCCAGGGTCTGGCTGTCCTGCTGGGGCAGGAGGTGGCTGAGCGCATCGCTGTTGGCGGCGGCATAGGAGAAGAAAACGGCCTTCTCTGCCCCCTGCCGCTTCAGCACATCGGCGCTGGAGCCGTTGTTCACCAGATACCAGCCCAGCCCTACCCCCGATGGCAGGGAGACGCTGGTGGTGCCCAGCTTGGAACCGGAGGCCATCACCACCTGGTGGCGACTGCCTCCCAGCGCCGCCAGCAGATACCCCCCATCCCCTGGCTTCAGACCATTGATCGAGCCATCTGGCCCATCCACCCGGTAGAAGCCGAATTCGTTTTTCAAGAGGGAGCGCTGGCTTACCGGCTCGATGCTCAGATCCACCGTCTGTCCTTGATTTCCCGGTGTGGTCAGCCCTGGACGGCTGATCTGAAACACCACATCATCGAAATCCTGATCGCCACCGTTGGTTCGATCCTCCAGATTCACCTGCCACAGGCCATCCCCCAGATGACTGCTGCGGGCATGGTCGAACTGATCGGGATTGGCCCCATCCAAGGTGAACAGCGCCAACTTGCCGGAGAGCTTGTTGGTGGAATTGCCAGCAAGCCATTCAGCGCTGGTGCCGTTCTGGATCAGATAGAACCCAAGCCGTGCTCCGCCACTCAGCGACAGCTGCTTCCAGTTTCCCGCGCCCATCCTGGATGCAAAGAGCACCTGCCGGCTGCCGCTCTGCAGGGCGGCCATGGCATAGCCCGGATCCCCTGGTGCCACCCCATCCACCCGGCCATGGCCATCCACCTCAAAGAGGCCAACTTCATTGACGTAATCCGTTTTCTTCAGCGCCCACTGAAACAACAGCTCCACCTTCTCCGCCGAACTGCCTGGCACCGCGAACACCTCGCCAAGGGCAGGCACCGGCGTGATCTCTGGCGTGGGTGCCCAGGAGGCCCCAAGGGGGCTGATGAGGTCCGCCACCATGGCGGCCTCGGGGTTCACCACCAAAGGAAACTGCAGCAGCAGATCACCACCCGGGGGGAGGGGGCCAGGAGCAAAGGCCACTGGAGCCGTGGGTGGGGGCTGGGGCAGGAAGGATCCCGTAAGGCCCTGGCTGGATCCAGGGGCCAGGGTGGTGCCCAGATCCACCCCCCCAGCAGCTTGCAGCAAGGGCTCAGGGGCCAGGGGTGAACCGAAGGGCACTCCTCCCAGGAGAGCCGGAACAACATCGCTGCTCCAATCCATCCGTGCGTTCAGGTTTTGCGATGGCTAAATATACGGTGGCGCTTTCACTGCAACCGCCTGTTCTGTATCGGAGAGTACGTTTCTGAGGATCACGAATTCTTACATTTGCTTCAATCACAGAACAACTTCCTACCCTTATTAAAACAGATCTCATCAATTTTAGCTAGCCGTGACCAATGTTCTCTTCCGTTCCTTCCTTACCCTTGCTCTGTCCACCGGAGTGGTGATGAGGCTGGATCTGGCCCCCGAGCAAGCCAGCCTCTCCCTCGGCGCGCCCGCCTCGGCTGCCACAGTTGTGCTCTCCGACAACCTCTCCGCGGCCACAGAAGACGTGGAGCTGGTGGCGGGGACCCGCTATGTGAGTGCAAGTTTCTCTACAGACGGCCTCTCTGCCATCACCCTGGACGCCATCACCGTTCGGATGCGGATGGATACCCAGGGCCAGGCCCAGCTGGATCTCTACACCGACCTGCCAGGGACCCCCGGCACCCCTGATACCTATATCGCCAGCCTGATCCCCCCCGGCAGCTTCCCCTCCTCCCTCGCCGATACCGTTTTCGGCGGTAACAACCTGCCGCTCGCGCCAAACACCATCTATTGGGCGGTGCTGCAGGCCACAAGTGGAGACTTCTCCTGGGCCTGGACCAGGGATCTGAGCGGAGCCGGCGTGGGCTTTGAAGGCACCTGGGGTTTCAGCGATACAGCTGGAACCTCTTGGGACACCTTCGATACTGAGGCCATGCAGATGCGCGTGACCGCCGAGGCAGTGCCCGGTCCCCTCCCCGTGGCCGGTGTCTTCTCCGCCCTGGCGATCAGCCGTCGGTTGCGCCGGCGCATTCAGCACGCCAAGTCCCATCCGCGCTGTTGAGTTAGGCGTTCGGGCACTGCCAGCGGGCCTGCCGCATCGTCAGCGCGATCGCCGAGGCTCATCAGTTGCAGGCCCTCCAATTACGCTTGGACCGCCAGAAGCCGATCGAAGGGATTCCGGTGGGCCTGCGGGTAGCCACCGGCGTGGACGGCATGACGCAACTGCACGGCCAACGGTTGAAAACCCTGGTTTTGCAGGAGGGAAGGGGCCATCAAACGGGCGAAGGAGCGTCAAATGGATCGAGCTCCTCAGGGGGCAGGGGAGCCAGCAGCTCTTCGGTGGAGGGCAGCTGGAGGAGCCCACGCAGAACTCCGGGCTGGCGGCGGGGCTGAGCGGGCTCTAGGGGCACCAGCCGCGCCCAGGGATTGCCGTCCTTGGCCACCAGAATCGTCTCGCCGGCATGGGCGGCATCGATCAGCCTGGAGAAATGGGTTTTGGCCTCGTGAACGTTGACAGTTCGCATGAGGGCTCCACTTCTACGGTGAAGTTGTTCCGGTTGTGGACCTATCGCTGTTGCCATGGCGCTCCCCAGAGTGATTGGGGTTACCCCGATTCAGTGGACAGGTTTCAAGGCTCCACGCGAATCAGTGTAGAGGCATTGATGAACTGCTGCTCGTAGTCGATCGGACTCAGGTAAGCGATCGTTGAATGACGACGCTCACGGTTGTAGTAGCCATCGATCCAGAACGCCAAATCTCTGATCAGTTGTTGAGGACTGATCAGAGATTTGGCGTCATCATCCAGCCCCAGTTCATGTTTGAGTGTGGAGAAAAAGCTCTCCACCACTGCGTTGTCCCAGCAGCAGCCTTTGGCCGACATGCTGCAGATGATGTTGTGATCTTCCAGCAGCTGTCGGTAGGCCGTTGCCCGGTACTGGCTCCCCTGGTCCGTGTGGATCAGGAGCTGGTCGGGTTGGATCTGACGGTGCCCCAGGGCCCGGTTGAGGGCTTCCAGCACCAAGGAGGCTTCCATGGTGGCACCCATGGCCCAGCCGACTACACGCCGGCTGTACAGATCGATCCAGACCGCCAGGTAACGCCAACCTGCACTCGTGCGGATGTAGGTGATGTCACCGGCCCAGCAGCGGTTGGGTGCTGCTGGGCTGAACTCCTGCAGCAGCAGGTTCTCGGCTACACCACTGGCACGGGTTTCTTGGTTCCGACAAGGCCTGAACCCTCGTCTGGTCTTGGCTTTGAGTGCTGAACAGCGCATGAGCCGGGCAACCCGATGGCGGCCCACCTTGAAGCCAGCGGCCCTGAGCTCCTGATGGACGCGTGGTGCACCGTAGAAGCCGCGGTGCCGTTGAAACACCGTCTGGATCTGGGCTGTGATGGCCGCGTTCTCCTGGGCCCGTGGACTCGGGCTGTACTGCCGTTGCTTCCAGGCGTAGAAGCCGCTGCGGGCGACTCCCAGTTGCCGGCAGAGCCAGGCTGTGGAGAAGCGATCGGAGAGAGATTCAATCAACCGAAACCTCTCGGCGGCAGCTGCTCCTTTGCAAAGTGTGCTGCCGCCAGCCTGAAAAAATCCTTCTCCCTCCGCAGCTCTCGATTTTCCTTTCGCAGCCTGACCAGCTCGGCTCTCTCCTCGCTGGTGAGCTGTCCCTGATCAGGGGGGCCAAAATCACCACGGTCGATTCGAGCCTGCCGAACCCACTTGGCCAGGCTGCTGGTGGATAGGCCAAGTCGCTGGGCCACAGCGTTGCAACTGAGGCCTTCTCTCAGGCAGAGCTCAATGGCTTCCTGCTTCTGCTGCGCCGTGAACCGGCGCCTTGTCTTGCTTGGATTGGTCATCAGTAGACAGTCTGAGGGTCATGACGTGTCTCCTATTGACCTGTCCGTGATTTTGGGGGAACCCCACCACCCACCAGCGACGGCCAGGGATTCAAGCCTCCCCTGAATCGCAAAGGTAGTGGCCGCAAGCGGGGTGGCCAGCCAGGCCATCCCGTCTCTCGGCCGGGGCTGCTGCCGGTGGAGCGCTGCGAAAGGGCCCATGATCATGGGCCTGACACTTGTCGGCGCCGCTGCGGCCACTCACTGACGGGAGTGGATCCGGCTCCCCACCGCCATCAAGTGATCTACATCCCGCCGATCCAGGCGGAGGTGATCGAACACCGGCTGCACCGCCTGCTCTGTCCCCGATGCTCCTCCAGCACCTGCGCTAAGCTACCCCGGGGGGTGGAGAGCAGTCACTACACCACCTCCTCTTAGTTCCCTGGTGGGCCTGTTGGGCAGTGCGTTTCCGCTGAGCATGGACAAGACTTCAGAGCTGCTGGTGCGGTTGCTTGGAGTGTCGATCAGCTGTGGAGCCATCGTGGCGATTCACGCGCGGCTGGCGGCCTGCCTGCGCGAACCGACGGAGGAAGCCCTGAGGGAAGCCCGGCAACAGCCCGTGGTCTACATGGATCAAATTGGCGCCCCCACCGGGAATGCCGACGGGAGCAACGCAGAGGGTCGTCGCGGTTGGTTGTGGGTGCTGATGACGCCGATGCTCACAATGTTTTCTCAGGGGTTGAGCCGTTCGAGCGCCGCGGCGATGAAGCTGCTGAGACCCTCCTTTGGCGGCATCGTGGTGAGTGATCGCTTCTCGGTCACCAACCAGCTGGCTCTTAAGCAACGACAACTCTGCTGGGCACATATCATCCGTTATTTCTTCGCAGTTGCCGAGGGCCCCGGCGCCACGCTGAGATGGGCATGCGATTGCTGAGTCTGCGTGAACAGTTGGTCGAACACTGGAACCGCTGGAAGGTCGGCGAGATCGAAGAAAACCAGTTACGGCAACACTGCCTACCGATCCGCGCGGAACTGGAACAGACGCTGAGCCAAGCGGTGGAGCTGGGGCACGAGCGAGACGAACAAACACCCTGGACCCAAACAGTGCGTACCTGCCATAAGTTGGTCCAACGTCAACACGCGTTGTGGACCATCTTGGACCCTGACGGTGAGGAGCCCACCAACAATGGCGCGGAACGTGCCCTGCGCCCTGCCGTGATTCAGCCCAAAATCAGTAACGGCGTTCAATCCAAAACGGGAGCGCATTGTCGGACAAGCCTGCTCACGGTCCGCACCAGCTTCCGGCAACAGGGCCGCAATGTGCGGGAGTTCCTGAAACAGGCCTGGATCGCCCATTCCCATGGAGGAGAGAGGCCTTCCCTATTGCCCAACGCCTGATCAGTTGCCATCATCTTGACAATGATTGCGGAGCGGAGTCAGATGCCGAAGAGCAGCAGACAAGCCAATTTATTATGGATTCAAATCCCCACCTTTCGGCGGGGATTTGAATCACTCAGCAATCGCCTCAATCAGAGGGGGAGGGAAGTTGGAGATGTCTGGCTATCCCCAACACGCCTTCTAAGCTTGCGGCTATATCGAAAAGCAGCGGCGATGCCGAGGACTGGCAAAGGCCCGGGAACGGGAGTGGCGTTGATCTGCAACCCATTATAAAAACTACTGCTACTCCAAGAAGAGCCTCCATCACTAGAAAAGCGATATCCATTGTAGGTAATTAAACTATTGACAGTTGGCTGAGTATTGGGACTTAAAGAGTCCCATTGCAGAAAGTTTTCAAATGAAGGACCGGCCAGGACAAACCAATAGGATGTATTTGCTTGAAGAGTGAAAGGTGCAGAAGTCAAAGATACAGTTTGAGGTACGAAGTTTTCTGCAATTGGAAGGTCTCCAAATGCAGATAGCAAGGAGCCTGGATTGCCAGAGGAATTGCTAAAAATACCGCCTGACAAAACCGAACTAGGCGTGCTGTTGCTGATCAGCGCTTCTAACGAGTCGAAGGAGAGTGGAGTCGCCCCAACAGTGATCCCAACAGCCTTAGTTTGATCAACAATGGCAAGACCCAAATTTGTGCCTGAACCCGATGAGGTGCCAGGGAGATTTGTCAAAATCGCCAGGGCGTGGGAGGGGGTCACATGCCCAAAAAGAACAACCTGCAGAGTCGCAAGTGCTAGAAGGTTGCTTGTTTTCATTGTCAAAATAAAAAAGAATCCATACCCCCCCAAGGCTCCACAAAAGCAAATGTTAGGGATTGCGAACAAACCTCGTTGGTCTTTGCGACGGGATGGGTTGACCTGTCAAGTCACAACAGCCCCCTGGCCAGGCTGGAGCCGCTGCTGTATCAGGGGGTGGGGGGCGGCGTCGACTTCGGGAACGACCTGGAGGCCCAGCCGTGGTTGTGCCATCCCCACGGCCGCGACCGGGAGCTGCGCACCCTGCGATTCGCCTGTCAGGGCTGGTGCTTCGCTTTCTTGCTTGAGGGCTTGCAGCGCTACCCGATCGAGCACACCCGCCTCTCACTCCCCCTGCCAGGCGACACCTGGTGGCACCACCCCAAGGCACCGCATGTGCTGCAGCCGGGCAGCCCCAATGACACCCACCCGTATCCGGTGGAGCTGGACCTCCCCAGCTGGACCGTGGCGGCTGACATCGACCTGCGCACCTGGCTGTTTGCTTTTGGCGCCGGCATCCGCATCGACAGCCCTCAGGCCCTGCGGGACGAGCACCGGCAGAAGCTGGAGACTGCCTTGGCGGTGTATCAGGCCTCCTGAAACGAGCGCATTACAATGTCATGACAGACAGAGCGGTGGGCCATGGCGCGCGATCAGGTGCTGCAGCTGCGGGCCTCGGCCGAGCAGCGCCAGCTGATTGATCAGGCCGCTGCAGCGGAAGGGATCAGCCGCACTGAATTCATCCTGCGCAGCTGCCAGGAACGGGCGCGGGATGTGCTCCTGGACCGCACACTGTTCTCCCTTACGCCAGGGCAGACCACGGCCCTGCTGGCTGACCTGGAGGATTCCGGCGCTGCTGCTCAGGATCAGGCCAGCATCGAGCGCCTGCTCGACCTGCCGCAGCCCTGGCATGCGCCCGCCTGAGCCCCTCGGCCCCCAGCATCAGCTGGAAGCCTTTGACTGCGGCAACACTGCGTTGAACCGCTGGCTGCAACAGCGGGCCCTGGCCAATGAGCGCCAGGGGGTCTCACGCACCGTGGTGCTCTGCCCAGGCGAGGGCAACGACGTGATTGCCTACGCCTGCCTGTCGGCTGGAGCGATTGTGCTGGCGGAGGTGCCCGGTGGCTTGCGACGCAACATGCCTGATCCGCTTCCTGTTGTGGTGCTGGGCCGCCTGGCGGTGGACCGTCGCCATCAAGGCCAGGGCCTCGGCCGCGCCCTGGTGGCCGATGCGCTGCGGCGCAGCCTTGCCGCCAGGCGCCTCATCGGCGCCAGAGCCCTGCTGGTGCACGCGATCGACGAGGAGGCGGCTCTGTTCTACCGCTCGCTGGGATTTCGCCCCTCGCCGCTCAGCGCCTCGACGTTGATGCTGCAGCTCTCAGAACCAACTGTCTGACAGACGCCCCAGAGCCCCCACACCACCCATCCCATGGCTTACCCCAACATCGAAGCGATCCTGGAAGAAGGCGGTGACATCTCGGTCGGACGCATCGGCCCGATCGACTGCGTGGCCTCCGCCAGCACCAGCTACGACTGTCCGGTGATGCTGGTGCGGCGCGACGGGGAGAGCTTCGTGGCACTGCTGCGGCGCCTTGATCGTTCGATCGCCAAAGCCTGGGAGCAGGAGATCACCATTGATGAGGTCAACGGTTGAGTGGCTTCAGGGCAGCGAGCTGGTGCTTGTATGCGGAATGATTCCGCTTTGTTTGATTGATTCCGGCGACATTGTGAAGATTGCTGCGGATCTGCAGCTCGTTCATCACCCTTCTCGCCTCAGTCGTCATAAGGGGCGATGCCGGAACTATTCACCCCACGCATAGATCCAGCCTCTTCACCATCGCTGTCACCTGCAGCTGCGTTCCGAGGATGGAGGCCGATGTGCAGCACGGCATGGTCTTCCTGCCCCCAACCACTGATTTCCCGCCTGATCCCGAGCCACTGGAGCGCGATGTCCTCAATAGCACCTATCTGGAGCTGAGGAATTGCTACTCCAGTCTGATGCGCAGCCGGGCCAAGCATCGGCGTCTGGCCAATAAGGCCAAGGACGAAACAGCCTTGCTCAAGGAACGGATCACGGCCCTCGCCAGCCGCGATCTGCCCCAGCGCAAGGAACTCTATGAGCTCCTGGAGATCGTGACGGCCATCGCCGGTGACATTGAAGATGCCGGCGATGATCTAGTGAATGGCTTCAGTCGGTACAAGAAAGGCTGCCATAGCTTCCAAGGTGGCGGGTATATCGGTGATCTCGTTCGTGCGGTGATTCATTTCATCAATCGCTGGGGCCGCACCAAAGACCGCCTTGGCGATCTCAAGCAGAAGCAGCAGGGGTTGATCGATAAGTCACAAGACCTGCTGGCTCCGCCGCCGCCCAGCGGCAATGGCCACGGGCCCTCAGCCGGAACCCCCAAACCGCCTGGGGACAGTGCGCCGCGGCCTGTCGACGTCAACATGAGCGGGAGTCAGCCCCAGCAGCCGGCAGAGCCCACTGACCACCAGTTGCAGCCACCACTCCAACGCGAGCCGCAGTCGGAGCCCCAGCCCCAGCCCCAGGATCAAGCCAAAGGAGCCGACGACCATGGGTGAGATCGCCCACACCATGCGCTCCGCCCTGCGGCAGCTGGCCCAGGCCGATTCCCGGCTCTATCGCGGCCTGGCGGAAGAGCTGGGCGATGGCGCCACCACCGTCGAAGAACCCCGCGCCCTGATCCAGCCCGAGGGCGGTGCTCCCGCCACGGAGGCCGACCTGCGCGCCTTGAAAAACGACACCCTGCAGGAGCTCTGTGCCCAGCGGGGCATCAAGGTGGCCGCGCGGGCCAAGAAGGACGTGATGCTGGGCCTGCTGCTGGCCGATCCCAACGGCCCGCCGCCCCTGTCCCTGCTTCCCCCTCCCAAACCCAAACCCCCTTCAGGCGGGAATGGCATGGGAACGAAGGGTGGCAAGGCTGGCGGCTCCGACCTGCAGGCCCTGGAGCAGCGTCTCGTTCGGCTGGAGCAGCTGGTGCTGCTGATCGCCAAGCAGGTAGGCATGCCCCATGAGGCGATCGAGCGGTTGCTGCCGCCGGCTGCTCCAGAAGCCTGAGAGAGCAGACAACCCGCGATAGGCATCGTAGATTCGCTATTCGCGAATGCCGAATAGCCTCTGCGACCGTGACCCGTTCACCCTCCAATCCCCAGCTCGTGCTGCGCCCGCAGGACCTGGTGGTGCTGCTGCGCCTGGCCTTGGACCCAGGCCCTGCCCCCACCTATGCGGCCCTCGGCGCTGAGCTGGGGATGACAGCCTCGGAGGCCCATGCGGCGGTGGAACGTGCCGTCGCCGCCAAGCTGGCGATCAAGGATGGCGCCGGCAAGCCAACGGTGGTGAGGGCTGCCCTGAAAGCTTTCGTGCAGCACGGCGCTCGCTACTGCTTTCCCGCCACACAGGGCGGGCTCAGCCGCGGTATTCCCACCGGCTACGCCGCCTCCCCCCTCAACGAACAGATCCGGCCAGGCAGCGACCCGCCTCCGGTGTGGCCGTGGAAGAAGGGAACAGCCCGGGGCATCGCCTTCCACCCGCTCTATCCCAGTGTTCCCGAGGCTGCTGAGCGCAATCCGGCCCTGGGGGAACTGCTGGCCCTGTTCGATGCGGTGCGCGGCGGCAGTGCCCGTGAACAGGCCCTGGCCCTGGCCCTGCTGGAGGAGCGGCTGCAGCCATGAACCCCAACACTGACACCGCGATTAAGGTTGAGTCAACGTCCATGCGGTCGGTGAAAGCCGCTGCCGTCATGACCCCAGCCGATCAAGCCATTCAGGAGCCGGAAGCTCCCTTCTCCATTCGCCGCCGCCAGCGCGGCGGCAGACGGATCGTGGCGGTGAGCAGCTCGGTGAGCGCGATGGATGCCCTGCGAGCCCGCATCCGTGCCCAGAGCAAAACGGTGGCCGATCACATCGCGGCTGATCCTGAGGCCCAAGGGTTCATCGACGACTGGGCCACCCCTGAGCCCATCACCCGCTGACGACCAGCGTGGAGCTTAAGGCTGGGCAGATCGTCACCGTTGACTGGCGCAAGGATCCAGACGAACCAGCCCAGGATCCCCAGCCCCCTGAGCCGAACAAGCTCAGGCCAGCTGTGGTGGTGCAGGACACCGAACTGTTTGACCCGGCCTACCCCACGGTGTTGGTGGTTCCGATGACAGGCGACCCTGCTCTGGCCATCCCCGACCTGACGGTGGTGCTGCAGCCCAGTCCCAGCAACGGCTGCAAGAAGGTGAGCTACCTGCTCCCGCAGAGCCTCACCTGCGTGGCCAAGACACGCATCACCGCCGCCACCAAGTCACAGATCACCCCAGCCGAACTGCAGCAGCTGCGCCAGTTGGTGGTGCTGAGCATCGGCGGGCTGAGCTGACGCATCCTGAGCCGATGACGGCGAACCGCGACACCCTGGAGAGGCTGGGCCGCTTCCTGCTGCGCGGCCTGCGCATCGGCGCCAGCACGGTGGCGGTGGTGGATCTCCTGCGCAACGACTGGACCGGCGGCATCAGCGCCGGTGTGGCCTGGCTGGTGTTCCTGCAGGTGGAGCGGCGGCTGCCGCCCCTCAGCCCGGATCCTGAGGACTGATCCGCAGCTCGGCGTGGCCGGTGACTGGATCCAGCTCCCGGCAGAAGCGCCACTCCGGCAGCAGGCCAATCACCAGCTCGGCGGTGGTGCGCACCAGCGAGCCAGCGCAGAGGTGCCCGCCGATCACGACGCCCCTGCTGTTGGCGATAGCGATGTGCAGGTGGGCCCCATCGGGCGAAAGGGTCCCCGAGAGGCTGAGGATCTCCAGCTCGCCACGGATCACCGTTGCCTCGCTTGCCCCCGCCAGACGCAGCTGGGCCAACGACAGGCTCCCGACGGCGCTGATCAGGCAGCCGGCCTGCTCCAGCTGCTCACCCATCCAGGCCTCCAGGCTCCGGCGCAGGTCATCGCCCGGCTGCAGCCGCAGCGGCACCACCTTCATGCTCAAGGCCCCTCCACCAGCGCCTGCACCATCACCAGGGCATCCACGTACCCCAGTCGCCGGTGACGGAAGGCCCCCGGCAGGGTGCCGACCACCTGAAAGCCGTTGCGCTGCCAGCAGCGGATGCCCGCGGTGTTGGTGCTCACCACGAGGTTGAACTGCAGCAGCCGAAACCCCAGTCGCCGCGCCGCCTGCAGGGAGTGCTGGCACAGGCGGCTGCCGACACCCTGGCGGCGGCAGTGGTCGGCCACCACGTAGCCCGCGTTGGCGACATGGGCGCCGAGGGCCAGGGAGTTGGGCCTCAGGTAATAGGTGCCCACAAGCGTGCCGGTGGCATCCACAGCCACCATCACCGCCTGGCTCTGCTCCAGCCACGCCACCTGGGCCTCGGCCTCGCTGATGGCTGGGTCGTGGGGGAAGGTTTCACCGGCGCGAAACACCGGCTCCAGCAGCGCCCACAGCGCCGGCCAGTCGGCCGCCTCATAGGGGCGGATCTGCAGGGGCGATCGGGTGGTCGCAGCCGGAGCCAAGAAGAATCGAGGCGTTAATTCTCTCGCCTTTGCTGCGTCTGCGTGCTGGAACGCCAGATCGGCAGTTGCACAAGGAGTGCCTGTTGCCGTCGCTGGCTACCTTGCCGATGCCACCCAACGCCGTTTCATGAGGGCACATTCGTCTTGCCACAGCCGCTTTCTGGCGGTGCTTCTGAGCCTGCTCACATTGCCTGCAGCACTGGCCCAATCCAGCCCGGCCTTGAAGGGGCTGGTGGATGACGCCGATGGTGATGCGCAGCCCCAGGGGCCCTCCAGCAGGGCCGATGCCAAGGCCAAGGCCTACTCCCCCTATGCCGGGCGCAGCTACCCCACGCGGGTGTACTTCGGCGACACCCACCTGCACACCTCCAACTCCGGCGACGCCTTCATGGCGGGCGACCGGCTGGGGCCGGAGCAGGCCTACCGCTTCGCCCGCGGCGAGGAGGTGGTCTCAAGCACGGGAGTGCCTGCGAAGTTGTCGCGTCCTCTCGACTTTTTGGTGGTTGCCGATCACGCCGAGGGCCTGGGGCTGATGACCGAGGTGGCTGCCGGCAACCCAGCCTTCAAAGGCGAGCCGCTGCTCGATCGCTGGGCCGCGATGATGCGTGGCGGGATGGCGGAGTCGGCGAAGGCGGCCAACGAGGTGGTGGTGGCCCAGTCGAACAACACGCTGCCGCCACTGATCAAGGACCCGAAGGTGGTCGGTCCGGTGATGAAGGCGGTCTGGAACCAGTCGACGGCCCTGGCCGAGAAGTACAACGAACCCGGCCGTTTCACCGCCCTGATCGGCTACGAGTGGACCTCGGTGCCTGGTGGTAACAACCTGCACCGCAACGTGATCTTCCGCGACGGCAAGGCGCTGGCGGATCAGGTGTTTCCCTTCTCCGCCTGGAACAGCGAGGACCCGGAGAAGCTGTGGGACTGGATGGAGCGCTACGAGCAGCGCACCGGCGGCCGGCTGCTGGCGATTCCCCACAACGGCAACCTCTCCAACGGCCGCATGTTCGAGCTGGTGGATTTCAGCGGCGGCCCCCTCACGGCCGACTACGCCCGCCGCCGCGCCCGCTGGGAGCCACTGCAGGAGATCATCCAGACCAAGGGCAACAGCGAGACCCATCCCAGCCTCTCGCCCAACGATGAATTCGCCGGTGACATGGGCATCGCCGGCTGGGAGTACGGCAACCTGGCGATGATTGGCAGCCCGGAAACGCCGGCGATGCGCCCATTCATGTATCTGCGCGGCGGACTGCTGCAGGGTCTGGCGCAGGAGCGCAAGCTCGGCGTCAATCCCTTCAAGTTCGGCTTCGTGGGCGGCAGCGACATTCACAACTCGCTGGCCTCCTTCGAGGAGGACAACTTCTTCGGCAAGCATGTGAACCAGGAGCCGCGTGCGGATCGCTGGAAGCACATCTCCAAGCAGGGCTTCGGCAAGACCCGTTACACCTGGCACTACGAAGCTGCGGGCTATGCGGCGGTGTGGGCCACCGCCAACAATCGCGAGGCGCTCTGGGATGCGATGAAGCGGCGCGAGACCTATGCCACCTCCGGCACCCGCATGACGGTGCGCTTCTTCGGGGGCTGGGGCTACGGCGCCGGTGATGCCCGCAGCCGTCAGCTGGCGGACATCGGCTACCGCAAGGGGGTGCCGATGGGCGGCACCCTGGCCCGCCGGCCCGCCGGCGCCGGGGCGCCCACCTTCCTGGTGGCGGCCCTCAAGGATCCGATCGGCGCCAATCTTGATCGCATCCAGATCGTGAAGGGCTGGATCGATGACGCCGGCCGCACCCACGAAAAGGTGTTTGATGTGGTGTGGGCGGGGAACCGCCAGCCCGATGCCAGCGGCAAGCTGCCGCCGGTGGGCGACACGGTGGACACCGCCACCGCCAGCTGGACCAACAGCATCGGGGCCTCCGAGCTGGCGACGGTGTGGCGTGACCCCCAGTACGACCCCCGCCAGCGGGCCTTCTATTACGTGCGGGTGATCGAAATCCCCACTCCCCGCTGGACCGCCTACGACGCGGTGCGCTTCGGCCTCAAGCTGCCGCCGGAGGTGCCGCTCAAGCAGCAGGAGCGGGCCTGGACCTCGCCGATCTGGAGCGGCGAGGCCTGAGCCATTCGCCGCCGCTCCTGACACGAGTGTTTCCGGGGGGATGCGGGATCATCGGGCTGCCACTACCATCCCCAGGAAATCATTGCCGTTTCTTTGCATCGGACGGTGAGGATTCACCGCCGCCCCGCGATCGCCCGCCCATGCGCCCATCCCACGGTTTTCAGTCCCTGATCCGCCGCACCGCCACTGCTCTGCTGGCTGCCGGCGGGCTGCTGGCCGCGGTGCCTGTTCAGGCCCAGATGTACGGGCCGCGGCAGTTCTGGCCGGCGCCGGTGGGCACCGATGTGTTCACGCTCAACGGCATCTACACCAGCTCCAACACCGTCGTCGACACGAGCATCGTCTATCCGAACCTTGACGTCGACACCGTGGTGCTGGCGCCGAGCTACTCCCGCTTCTTCGGGCTGGGCGACAAGCTGGTGCAGGCCACCCTGGCGGTGCCCTACGCCTGGGCAGACGTGAAGGTCTCGGAGTCGCGCACCGGCCTCAACCTCAACCCGGAGCGTCAGGGCCTGGCTGATGCCTACGCCCACCTCACCTTCGGCGTGCTCAACGCCCCGGCCCTCAGCCCAAAGGAGTACGCGGCATTCATGGGCCGCGAAAATCCCGACGTGGTGATCATGGGCCTGGCCGGCATGTTCGCACCCACCGGCGCCTACGACACCGACCGGGTGGTGAACATCGGCACCAACCGCTGGACCTTCCGCGCCGGGGTGCCGATCACGGCCCGCCTCAGCAACACCTGGGCTCCGGGGAAAACCACCACCTTCGAGGTGCTGCCCACGATCGACATCTTCACGCCCAACAACGACCCCTCAGCGCCGGAGTTCAACTTCCAGGTGAGGGGTCTGCCCCTCGGCAAAGCCCTCACCTCCAGGTTGCCCGCCCCTTCCCAGACCACCCAGGATCCGCTCGGCGCTCTCGAGATGCACATCACCCACGATCTGACTGAACAAAAAGCTGTGGGTGTCGCTCGATTCCTATTCCAAGGTGGGCGGCGGCACCTCCGCCGACGGTCAGTTCAACGACAACCAGCAACTCTGGACGGCCCTGGGGGCCACAGTGGGCGGCAGCCCCTGGAACCGCGCCCGCCTTGGGATCACGGCCGGTGGCGTGGTGGCCGGCAACGAGAACAGCCCCAATGGCTGGCTGGTGCGCCTGCAGTTCCAGCAGACCTGGTAGGCGGGCTTGAAGCTCCCCATTCGGATGCACCGGCTGGCCGCCGAGCCGCTGCTGCAATTTCTGATGATCGGCGCCGGCCTGTTTCTGCTGCACGCCGCTGTGCGGAGCCGCGACCCTGTGGGTGAGATCCGGGTGAGCGAGGGGCAGGTGGCGACCCTGGCCGCTTTGCACCAGCGGGCCTGGATGCGCCCGCCCACCCCGCGCGAGCTGAAGGGACTGGTGGATGGCTGGATTCGGGAGGAGGCGGCCGAGCGGGAGGCCCGCTCGCTCGGCCTCGACCGCAACGATCCGGTGATCCGCCGGCGGCTGCGCCAGAAGCTGGAGTTCCTCTCCGAGCAGAAGGCCGAGCAGAGTCAGCCCAGCGACGCCGATCTGCAGGCCTGGCTGCGGGACCACCCCGACCCCTACCGCCGCGATCCGTCCTACACCTTCCGGCAGGTGTTCCTCGATCCCACCAGTGCCGCTGATCCGTCGGCGCGCCGCGCTGCCGCCCTGCTGGAGCGGCTCAATGGCGCCGCGCCACCCGATCCCGCCGGACTCGGCGATTCGTTGCTGTTGCTCGAGCCCCGGTTCGAGGGCCTCCCCGGCCGCGAGGTGGAGCGGTTGTTCGGCCGCGAGTTCGCCGCCGCGTTGGCACGGTTGAAGCCTGGCCGCGCCTGGGTGGGGCCGTTGCGCTCGGGCTTTGGCGAGCACCTGGTGCTGCTCGAGCGGTTGGTACCCGGCGCGGTGCCGCCCCTGGCGGAGGTGCGCGAGGCGGTGGAGCGCGATTGGCGCCAGGATCAGCGCCAGCGTCAGCTGGAGGCCGACGACCGCAAGCGGCTGGCCCGTTACCGGGTGGTGATGGAACGCCGCTGATGCACCCGTTGCTGTTGCCGCCGGTGGCCCGCTGGATCCGGGCCTGGCTTGCTCCCTGGTTGGCGCTCCTACTGCTGGCCGTCCCCCTGCGAGCCCACGAGCTGTTGCCCGCCCTGCTGGAGCTGAACGAGACGGCGCCGGGACGGGTGGAGGTGCTCTGGCAGCGGCCCCTGGCCCAGGGCCAGCCCCTGTTGCTCACGCCCGTGTTCCCCGCCGACTGCCGCCAGGTGGGTGAGCCCCAGCAGCGCCTCGGCCCCCGCGCCCTGGTGGTGCGCTCAACGCTGCAGTGCCGGCAGGGTCTGACGGGCCGCGGCCTGGCGATCGAGGGGCTGAGAGCCAGCGCCACCGAGGTGCTGCTGCGCTGGAAGACCCCCGGCGGCGCCTGGCGCACCCAGGTGATCCGGCCGGCCGAGCCCCGCGCCATCCTGGCCGCCGCTGCCGGGCCCGCCCGCCCGCCGGCGCTGCCGGTGTACCTGGGGCTGGGGGTGGAGCACATCCTGCTGGGCCCGGATCACCTGCTGTTCGTGCTCGGCCTGCTGCTGATCGTGCGCGGCCGCCGCCGGCTGCTGAAGACCGTCACCGCCTTCACCGTGGCCCACAGCATCACCCTGGCCGCCGCCACGCTGGGGGTGCTGCACCTGCCGCCGCCGCCGCTGGAGGCGGCGATCGCCTTCTCGATCCTGTTCCTCGACCCGGAGATCGTGCGCACTTGGCGGGGCCAGAGCAGTTACACGATCCGTCATCCCTGGGTGGTGGCCTTCCTGTTTGGGCTGCTGCACGGCGCCGGCCTCGCCGGTGGCCTTCAGCAGCTCGGCCTGCCCCGAGGCGAGACCCTGCAGGCCCTGGCCCTGTTCAACGTGGGCGTGGAAATCGGCCAGCTTGCGTTCATCGCCCTGGTGCTGCTGTTGGCGGCGCTGTGGCGCCGGCGCCACCTTCCCCAACCCCTGTGGCTGCAGCGGCTGCCCGGCTATCTGGTGGGCAGCCTCGGGGCCTACTGGGCGATCGAGCGCACGGTGGCGATGGTGGCGGGGTGGTGAGCGGGGGCATGCTCAAGATCGAGCGCCAGAGCCCGATGCGTCAGCGCACGGGTTGTGCTTCGGGGGATCTCCAGGTGCCATCGAGGATGGTCTTGCCTGGGCGGTAGAGCCGCACCACGTAGTTCCAGCCAGGGGGGGTGGGGAGGCAGTTGGGGGTGCGCGGCTCACAGGCGCCGAACTGCATCGTCACCGAACCGTTGGCGTTCGGCTTGGCCGTGAGGTTGTTGATCGAATAGACGCCAAGAGCGTTCGGCTCGAAAAACCCATCCTTGTTGTAGACGCTCACGGACCAGAATCCACGCACCGGAACATCCTTCACCGTTAGCGTATGCAGGGTTTTGCCGTTGTTGGCTTTGGGATACACCGAAACGTATCGCGCGGCCTCCTCTGGATTGCCGCCCCAGCCTGCCGCGGTGCCGATCAGGTGAGAGACCGGATCGAGATCCTGCTTGCGCCCAAATCGCGGGGGGGTCGGTGTGGCTTCCAGGCTGGCCAGGACGCTGAGCGCATCGCGAATCTTCTTCTGTGAAACGGGATCCCACCTAGGCACCTCGAATCGGCCAGGAGCCGCTTGTTCGACACGGATCCCATCTTGAAGCGCGTTTGCGGCCTTCATATCGCTGCTGTTTTGCGGGTCAATCAGGGTTCGTACGAGCCCCGCAAAATAGCGCGTGCCGATCTGGTCGCGCGAGAAGGTGTAGCGACCTGGCGCATAGACGACGGCCGATGTGTAGTGGTTTTCATCAACAATGAGTAGCGCCATGTAGCGATTGCCGCCATCGGGAAGGGTGATCGTGACGGGCCCGGCATCCAGATCGAACACGGCGGCGGAATACAGCGTGTCGCGGTTCATCCGGACCACCTCTTGCCTGTCGATCGGGGTCACCTCCCGATTGTGGTCGAACCGGCCCAATCCGCCGCGCTGCACGATGCGGCTGAAGTACATGTCAGTCTCGGCGCGGGTGAAGCTCTGGACGGTGACGGGTGTTGTGCTGCCATCCGCGGTGCCTTGGGCCAGCAAGGGCGGCGGGAGTTGCAGGGCGAGAGCGGCAAGGGCTGGCATTGGCGCGAAGCCACGGGATGGAAAGTCCTTCATGATCACGGCTTGTTCAGCGTTCGTTTGCTCTGCGGCCCTTGCGCTACTCCCAGCGAGGAGCATCGCCTCCGTCAAAAGCACGGCGGTTGATGAGGTGACGTGGATGCGCTGTCCTCATGGGGGCCTCTTTGGGCTTTCTCTTTGGACTTCATCGCGGCAAGCACGTGCCATCGCGGTGGCGAGCGGACTCGGGCTTTCGTGGGCGGTGAGGTGAGGTCCTAGCGCTTGATGTGGCCGTGCTGATCCGTTCCCCCTGTCGTAGGCAGAGCCCTCGCCGCTTCCGGCGGCAGCGATTCATAGTAGGCATGACCTGACACAAGCTCCCGGCAGGAATGCGGAGCTTGAGCGGTCTGCGCTGGAGCCCATGGACGGAGCAGCGGCGAACCCCTTGAGCAGCGTGGGAACTGTCGCGGGGGGCTGGCCCTGGCTGGGGTCGAGAGGATGCAGTCCCGGGAATTTCGACCAGCGGATGCCGACGCGCTCGACTGTGGCGGGATGTCTCCAGTGCTGACATTTGGCCTAGGGCTGGGTTACAGCAGGACATCGATCCGTCCAGCCTCCGATGACGCTCAGCCTTCGCCGCCTGCTCAGCCCCACCCCGCTGCCGCTGCAACGGGTGCTGCATCACGCGCAGCCACGGCCCCTGCTGATTGCGGGCGGGGTGCTGCTGGGTGCCGGCGTGGTGCTGCCGCTGCTGTCGGCGGTACTGGGCGGCGGAACGGGGGCCTCAGCTTCGGCAGCCGCTGCTGCAGCCGTGCGCCAGTTTCCTGAGAAGGAGGCCTTCTTCGGCGAAACGCACGTCCACACCGCCTATTCCTTCGACGCCTTTCTGGGTGGGGCCCGCCTTGAGCCCGATGGGGCCTATCGCTTCGCCCGCGGTGAGGAGGTGGACGTGAGTGGCCAGCGCTTCCGCCTCAGACGCCCGCTCGACTGGGCGGCCGTGACCGACCACGCCGAGTACCTCGGTGAGATGGAGACGGTGCTGCAGCCCGGCTCCCCCGGCCACAACGACCCCACCGTGAAGGAGCTTCGCGGCCTCACGACGATGGAAGAACGGGAGGGCTGGTTCCTCAACTTCCAGAAGGCCAACCGCAGCGGCAAACCCGAGCACCTGCCCTTCTGGCCGGGCCCGGCCAGCACGGCGAGCGCCTGGCGCCGCAGCGTCGAGGCCAGCGAGCGCCACAATCAGCCCGGGGTGTTCTCCACCTTGATCGGCTACGAGTGGACCCTCGCCCCGGGGGGCGCGAATCTGCACCGCAACGTGTTCTTCCGCACGGGCAAGGTGCCGCCCACGGTGATGAGCGCCCTCGACCTCAACAACGAGGAGAAGCTCTGGAACTGGCTGGCGAGCCTTGAGGGCCAGGGCATGCAGGTGCTGGCGATCCCCCACAACTCGAACGCCAGCAAGGGGCGGATGTTCGCGGAACTCACCGCCGACGGCAGCCCGATCGACGCCGGCTATGCGCGCATGCGGGCGCGCTTCGAGCCGCTGATCGAGATGATGCAGGTGAAGGGCAACTCGGAAGTCGTTCGTTCCTTCTGGGGCAACGATGAGTTTGCCGGCTTCGAGAACGCTGATTCGATCCAGCAATTTGGCGGGCGCACCTTTCGCAAGGGCGACTTCGTGCGTGCCGGGGTGATCCGGGGCCTGGCGTTGCAGAAGGGCCTCGGCGTGAACCCATTCAAATACGGCTTCGCCGGCGGCACCGACACCCACAACGGCACCACCGGCAACACGGCGGAAGACAACTTCATGGCGGGTAGCCATGGCGCCGCCGACGGCACGGTGGAAGCCCGGCGCACAGCGAATGTGGAGGGCTGGATAACAGCCCGCGATATCAATCCCGGCGCCCTCACTGGCGTGTGGGCCACCAGCAACCGCCGCGAGGCGATCTGGGACGGGCTGAAGCGCAAGGAAACCTTCGCCACCAGCGGCACGCGCCTGAGGGTGCGGGTGTTTGCCGGCACAGAATTCCCCGCCGATCTGGCCAGCAGGCCCGACATGGTGAAGCAGGCCCTCTCCCGTGGCGGGGTGCCGATGGGCGCCGATCTGCCGGCGCCGAAGGCCGGCCGGGCGCCCCAGCTGCTGGTGTGGGCCCGCAAAGATCCTGACGGCGCCAACCTGGATCGGATCCAGATCATCAAGGGCTGGATCGACAGCAAGGGGCAGCCCCAGGAGAAGATTTTCGATGTGGTGTGGTCGGGCAACCGCCGCCCTGGGGCGGATGGCAAGGTGCCGGCGGTGGGCAACACCGTGAACCTCAAGACGGCCACCTACAGCAACACCATCGGCGCGCCGGTGCTCGCCGGCCTCTGGCGCGATCCACAGTTTGATCCGAAGCATCCGGCTCTCTACTACGTGCGCGTGCTCGAGATCCCCACCCCCCGATGGAGCACCTACGACGCCGTGCGCGCCGGCCTGCCCCTGCTCACCGATGTGCCGGCCACGGTGCAGGAGCGGGCCTGGAGTTCGCCGATCTGGTTCACGCCCAAGGCCTGAAGCTGTCTCCGCCCGGTCACTCTGGCTCACTGCAACGGGACGCCACCTTGCCTTTCCCCTGTGATGCGATAAGCGCCCCGTGGGGGGCGCCTTGGCACCGGTTGCGGGTGTCCGGGTTTCACGCATGGCCTGTCTGGGGCCTGGCAGGAAAGGACTGGAGATCACGTCTGGGAGAAGAGATGCTCGGGGCTTGACCTTCTCGGTTGTGATCCCGGCTCGGGCACTGCAGCCCGGGGTTTCAACACGCGGGGATCAGAAGTGGCGTATGACTCACGCCTCAACGGTGGCGTACGCGCTGCGCCATCGCGTTCACCTGGTTGTTCATCAACCATTCGATTCACTCGCACCTCCGCTGTGCGCACCGGCTCGGGTGATCCCTGGCCGGACTCTGTTGGAGGGCGAGGGTCGGGTTGGCTCCCGGGCCTCCCCTCAACTTCAAAGTACGCCCCTTTTCGAGTGGCGGTGGCCCGAGGGAGTGCCTGTTCCCGTACCACCAGAAACGATGTACGAAATCACCTTGGCGACCGAGCGGCCGTAGCGGTCGGTGGTCTTGACCTCGAGCGTCACCTCCCGACGGATCGGCAGCCGCTGCTGGAGGTAGCTGCGGGCCTGCTGGCCGTAGGGGCGCTGGACGGTCTCGGGGGCTCGTAGCCGTCAGGCTTGCGCGAAGGCGCAGCCTTCGCGGTTGCAGGGGTCGCGTCCCTTGGAGTGGTGTAAGTCCCGAGGCCTGTGATCTGATCGCAGCGTGGTGATCAGGCAGCTGCGGTAAGTGCAGCTGTTGGTTGATCTTGGAGCTGATCGCTGCTGTTGTCCAGCTTGGCCATCGACTGTTCAGAGAACAC
>JBILNZ010000028.1:0-37190 GCA_044374745.1 Prochlorococcaceae cyanobacterium
GAGCTCGTAATCCGAGAAGCCGAGCTGCTTGCCGCCCATCAACCCAGTCCTGGCCTGCAATTACAGGCTTATTTTCGCGCAGACGGGCTGGGTTTTCCAGAGTCTCCCTAAACAAAGGAGGAGTTACCTATCAATATGGGAGGTACGAAGTCAGGGAAGGTCGATACCTCAGGCGGAGCTCCGGAGATGGCGACGTGAAATCCTGGATCCTGGCCAACTGATGGATGGCCGGGCCAGCCTGGGGTATGAACCGGGACATGAGCGGGGGTAGGACTATCTGCTTTTTCACTCGATCCTTTTGCCGGAGCATCAGCAGCCAGCCAAGGTGAACACGGCCAGGCGCCCCCCCATCCACAGCGCATCGGTGCCGGGAGCTCAGGCAAAGCGCCCCGCCAACCGTTGATCTGATCCCCGCGGTTGGATCACGATTTCAATCCCGATAACCTCCCTTCGCGCTGGCGCTCTTCGCGGAGGACAGCCAAGTGGTCAGCAGCCTGGGGGAGACAGCCGGAACGGCCCATCCGGCCGGCAGCCACAATGGCCCCACAGAACGTCGTGTGCCGATGACCGCCGCCCCCACCCAGACCGCCTACGGCGAACTCACCAACCAGGGCAACAGCACCAACATCGCCTGGCACCACTCGGCGGTGTCCCGGGAGGCCTGGGCAGAGCAGCGCGGCCACCGCAGCGCCATCCTCTGGTTCACGGGGCTGAGCGGAGCCGGCAAGAGCACCCTGGCCAATGCGGTGAATTCCGCCCTGTTCGAACGGGGTCTGGCCTGCTATGTGCTCGATGGCGACAACATCCGCCACGGCCTCTGCAAGGACCTGGGCTTCTCCGACGCCGACCGCGAGGAAAACATCCGCCGCATTGGCGAGGTGGCCAAACTGTTTGTGGACGCGGGCGTGGTGGCTCTCACCGCCTTTGTGTCGCCGTTCAAGGCGGACCGCGACAAGGTGCGGGCCCTGGTACCCGTCGGCGACTTCATCGAAATCCACTGCGCCGCCGACCTGGGCGTCTGTGAACAGCGCGACACCAAGGGGCTGTACGCCAAGGCCCGGGCCGGGGAGATCAAGGAATTCACGGGCATCTCCAGCCCCTACGAGGCCCCCGAGGCGCCCGAGCTGCGGGTGGACACCGGCAGCCAGACCCTCGAGGAGAGCGTGGCCCAGGTGCTGGCCTATCTCCAGGCTGAGGGCGTGATCCCGCAGGGAAGCTGACCCGGCCCGCCTCCCCATCGCTGGCATCCAGGTGAAGCACTCCTCGGCCGAGACCCTGAAGTGGCACTGGCGGTACCGCACCCGGAAGGGCGCCACAGGCCGGGCGATCCGAGCCGGGGGGACGTTCATCACGGACAGCGACCCCGATGGCGATGGCGCCTTCGAGATCCAGCGCATCAAGGGTCGCCGCAATCACGACCGGATCACTGGCCTGTATCCCGCCGGTACATCGATTCCAGGCAACAGCCCCTTTGCAGGCGACAATCTGCTCCGCAGTGACAAAGCCTCCACCGGCGGTCAGCTGACCACGGGCGGCTTCCAGTTCGCGCTCGGCGATGGCAGTTACTCAAATGTGTTCTTTGCCAGCTTCCTCTCGCCCCAGGTGTATCTCGACTTCCATTCGCGATCCCCTTTCCCCCAGGGGCCTATCGCCCCGAACAGCGAAACCGCCGTGGTCTTCAAAGCCTGGATCGTCCCCTGAGCACGGCCGAGGCTGAGGTCCAAAGCCTCAGCCCTCCCTGGCAGCGCCGAGCCGCCAGGCCTCAAGCAGGGACTTCAGGCAACTGGCCACCGGCACTGCCAGCAGCAGCCCCAGCAGCTCGCCCAGGCCCATCAGGCTGCCGATCCGGGCACCCACCGGCAGGCTGATCAGCAACCAGGCCGGCTGCAGCCCCACGATCTTCCCCATCAGGCGCGGCTGGATCACCTGGTCCACCAGCTGGCCCACCGAGATCGCCGCCGCCAGCACCTCCAGACCGGTACGCGGATTCTCCAGGGCCAGCAGGGCGCTCACCAGCACAATGGTGACGGCACTGGCATAGGGAATGAGGGTGGTGAAGCCGATCGCCACGGCAAACAGCACGCCGTAGGGAATGCCCAGCAGGGTGAACACCAGCATCTGCAGGGCGCTCAGGATCAGGGCCAGCAGCACCTGGCCGGCGAAGTAGCCCCGGAACGTGCGGTTGACCGTGATCATCACCAGCTGGCGCACGCCGGGCGGCAGCCACTGGGCCAGGCCAGCGCTGACCTGCTCGCCGCCCAGCAGCAGGAACACGGCCAGCACCAGCACGATCACCGTGTTGACGGTGATGCCCACGGTGGCCCCGAGCAGTCCCAGCAGGCGCTGACTGAGCTGGCTGGCAATCCGGCTCACCCGGGTGAGCAGGTCGCTGCTGAGGTTGCCGAAGTCGGTGGGGATCCCCTGCTGCGCCGCCCAGGCCTCCAGGGCATCGAGCCAGGTTTCGGCCTGGGCCAGCCAGCCGGGCAGGGCCGCCACCAGCTCCCCGAGCTGCTCGATCAGGCGCGGCACGATCCACACCAGGGCCAGCACGAGCAGACCGAGGCCCACCCCGAGCACCAGCAGGGTGGCGAGGGGCCGGGGGAGGCCCCGCTGGCGCAGCCAGAGGCTGGGGATGTCGAGCAGGAAGGCGATCAGGGCCGCCGCCACGAACAGCGCGGGGAATGGCGCCAGGGGCAGCAGCAGCTGGCGCAGCACCCAGAGGTTGAGCACCAGCAGGGGCAGGGCCAGGCCGGCCTTCAACCAGGGGGGCAGCACCAGGCGTTCGAGCATCGGCCGCTCCCCTCAGCCCATCTGGGCCAGGTAGGCCATGGGGCCCAGCTCCTGCAGGCGGCCGTCCTTGGCGCGCACCTGGCCGTGCAGCTCGGCCCGGTAGGCGGCCAGCGCCTCGGCCAGGGCGGCATCAGCGCTGGCCAGGATCTGCACCGCCAGCAGGCCGGCGTTGGTGCCGTTGCCGATCGCCACCGTGGCCACCGGGATGCCGGCGGGCATCTGCACGATCGAGTGCAGCGAATCCACCCCCGAGAGGGCCCGGGTGTGCACCGGCACGCCGATCACCGGCAGGGTGGTGAGCGAGGCCACCATCCCCGGCAGGTGGGCGGCGCCGCCGGCGCCGGCAATGATCACCCGGATGCCCCGCTCGCGGGCCTGCTGGGCGAAGGCCACCATCTCCAGGGGCGTGCGGTGAGCCGAGAGCACCCGCACTTCAGCGGCCAGGCCGAAGCGTTCCAGCATCGCCACCGCCGGCTGCATGGTGGGGAGATCGGAATCGCTGCCCATCACCACAGCCACCCGCGGCGGCCCATCCGTGCCAGGAGACGTGCCGGAGGACGTGCCAGGAGAGGTGCCGGTGGCCGGTGGGCCGGCGGATGGAGGCGTGGCGCTCAACGGCGGGCAGCGCAGGATGGGTGCATTGTCGTGCCTGCCCCGCCCATGCGCTGGATCAGCAACGTGCGCCTGCCCCTGGCCAGCCGCTGCAGCCATGGCAGCGATCGCCGCTGGCGGCTGGCCGTGGACGGGGAGGGCTGGATCACGGCCCTCGAACCGATCGCCTCCGGGAGCAGCGCCGCCGGCGACGACTGGGACGGCGACTGGCTCAGTCCGGCCGGGGTGGACCTGCAGATCAACGGTGGGCTCGGCCTGGCCTTCCCCGAGCTCGGTGACGGAGACCTGCCGCGCCTGCTGGAGCTGCTGGAGCTGCTCTGGCGCGACGGCGTGGAGGCGATCTGCCCCACCCTGGTGACCTGCGGTGTGGCGCCCCTGCGCCAGGCCCTGGCGGTGCTGGAGCAGGCGCGGCGGCAGCACCGGCCCGGCCGCTGCCTGCTGCTCGGCGCCCACCTGGAGGGGCCGTTCCTCAACCCCTCCCGCCGCGGCGCCCACCCGGAGCACCATCTGGCGCCCCCCAGCCTGGAGGCCCTGGCCGAGCGGATCGGCGGCCTGGAGGATCAGATCGATCTGATGACACTGGCTCCGGAACTGGAGGGCGCCGGGGCAGTGATCCAGGCCCTGCGCGAACGGGGCATCGTGGTGAGCCTGGGTCACAGCGCCGCCGGCGATGCCGAGGCCAACGCCGCCTTCTCGGCCGGTGTGACGATGCTCACCCACAGCTTCAACGCGATGGCCGGTCTGCATCACCGCAGCCCGGGTCCGGTGGCAGCGGCGCTCCTGCATGGCGAGATCGCCCTGGGACTGATCGCCGACGGCGTCCATGTGCACCCCTCGATGGCCCGGCTGCTGCAGCGACTCGGGCCCGAGCAGGTGGTGCTGGTGAGCGACGCCCTCGCCCCCTATGGCCTGGGGGAAGGACGGCACCGCTGGGACGAGCGGGTGCTGCTGGTGGAGGACGGCAGCTGCAGGCTGGAGGACGGCACCCTGGCCGGTGTGACCTTGCCCCTGCTGGAGGGGGTGCGCCGCCTGGCCCGCTGGAGCGGCGAGCCCGGCCGCGCCATCGCCGCCGCCACCGTGCTGCCGCGGCGGGTGCTCGGCGATCAGCGCAGCTGCGAGGCGATGTTGATCGGCACCCCGCTGCGGGAAACCCTGCGCTGGCGCGAGCAGCCCTCGGGCCTGAGCTGGCAACGGCCGGCCGGCGCTGCCGGTTTCGCTGACTAGGATCCGCGCCACCGAAAAACTCCCCCATGCCCTCGGAGCAGCAGCTGGATTCCTCCCCCGTCGTGGCCGATCCAGTCCCTGCCGGCGTGAGCGGCAAGGACGCCGAGAAGGAGGAGGTGAAGGGCTACTTCGAAACCACCGGCTTTGAGCGCTGGAACTGCATCTACAGCGAGTCCGACGAGGTGAACCGGGTGCAGCGCAACATCCGCATCGGCCACCAGAAAACGGTGGACAACGTGCTGGCCTGGTTGCAGGAGCAGGGCGATCTAGCCAACCGCAGCTTCTGCGACGCCGGCTGCGGCGTGGGCAGCCTGGCGATCCCCCTCGCCCAGCTCGGCGCCGGCTCGATCGCCGCCTCCGACCTCTCGGAGGCCATGGCCAGTGAGGGGCGCCGCCGGGCCGAAGCGGCCGGCATCGGCAACGACCAGCTGCAGTTCAGCGCCTCCGATCTGGAGAGCCTGGAGGGCCGGTACGACACCGTGATCTGCCTGGATGTGTTCATCCACTACCCCCAGGCCCCTGCCGAGGAGATGGTGCGCCACCTGGCTGGTCTGGCCGAGAACCACCTGATCGTGAGCTTCGCCCCCTACACCCCGCTGCTGGCCCTGCTCAAGGGCATCGGCCAGCTGTTCCCCGGCCCGAGCAAAACAACCCGCGCCTACACCCTGCGGGAAGACGGCATCGTGGCCGCCGCGGCCGAGGCCGGCTTCAAACCGGTGCGCCGCAGCCTCAACCAGGCCCCCTTCTACTTCTCGCGCCTGATCGCCTTCGAGCGGGGCTGATCAGCCCTGGGCACCGCCCCGCACCAGCCGAAAGGTGAGGTTGAGGCGCTCGTTCAGGAGCTTCAAGCGCCGGGGCACGGCATGCTGCCACCACAGCTGGGTGGGAGCGTCCATCAGCAGCAGATCGCCCGGGCCGAGGGGGAGGTTGAAGGGCGTGCAGGCGCCGGAACCCGGTGCATAGTCGGCCGGCAGCGGCAGGCCGCTGGCCCGGGGGCTGCGGTGGGGGCGGAGGCGGAAATCGCGGGCTGCACCCAGGCTGAGGGAGGCGATTGGCGCGGCCGGATCCAGCTCGGGCTCATCGTCGGCATGCCAGCCCATGGCGTCGCGACCGTCGCGGTAGCGGTTGAGCAGCAGGGAGTTGAAGCGCCAGCCGCTGAGCTGCTCCAGGGTGTCACGCAAGGCGGCGGCCGCGGGCGACCAGGGCTCGATCGCGTTCGCCAGGCCGCTGTAGCGGTAGCCGCACCCCGGATCAGCCATCCAACAGGTGAGTCGCGGCAAGGGGTGCTGCCGGCCATAGAGCCGGATCGCCTCCTGCTTCCAGGGCACCTCGGCCCGCAGGGCCGCCAGCAGCTGGGCGGCGGCAGCCGGCTCCAGCCAGGCGGGCCAGTGACGCAGGCGCAGGCCAGGCCGCTCGATCAGCCGCCCGGCCGGCGGATCGACGCCAGCCGGGTGCAGCAGGCTCGGTTGGCGGGGATAGTCAGGCAACGGCCCAGGCCGGCAGGGGCGCCTCCAGGTCCAGCAGGCGGCCATCCTCCAGGGGCAGGCGCAACCGGTGGGCGTGCAGCTGATAGCCCCCATCACCGGGCAGGGCCTGCGGGTTGGCCAGCCCGCCGCCTGGGCCATAGAGGGGATCGCCCAGCAGCGGTGCCCCGGCGGCGGCGGTGTGGATGCGGATCTGGTGGGAACGGCCAGTGGCGATCCTGATTTCGACCAACCAGCTCCGCTGGGTGCGCCGCAGCAGGGTGATGGTGCTGCGGGCCGCCAGGGGGGCGGAGGTGGGGTCAGCGGTGGAGGCCGCGGCCCAGATCGTGCCCAGGCAGCCGTGGGGGCGGCGGCCGATCGGCGTGGTGAGCTCCAGGCTGTCAGCGGGCGCCAGGGCCAGCAGCGGCGAGCCAGGCACCGGGGGCTGCAACAGGGCCCGGTAGATCTTGCGGCAGGAGCCCGTGCGCGCGCCGATCCCGTTGGGCTGACCACGCGTGCTGTCGCGCAGCAGGGCACTGAGCCAGGCACGCGTGGCGGGCCGGCGGGCACAGAGCAGCAGGCCGGAGGTGAAGCGGCCCAGGCGGTGCACCGGACGGGGCGTGCCGGCCGAGGTCTCGAGCTCCCCTGCTGCCACCTGCCGCTCCAGCTGGCCGAGCACGGTGTGCAGCAGCCAGCCCCCAGCCGGCAAGACCGGCAGCCCACTGGGTTTGTTGAACGCCAGCAGGTCGCCGTCGTCGAACAGGGGGCTGGGCAATGCCGGTACGGCCCCCTCCTGCCAGGGGGGCCGATGCCACACCAACCGATCACCGGCTGCGAGCGGCCCATCGGCCCGGAGCTGCTGGCCGTTCCTGCGGATCTCCCCGGCGGCCAACCGCCGCCGCCACACCGCCGCGTCGGAATGGTGGTAGCGAGCGGCGTAGAAAGCACTCACCTGCTGGCCGGCCGCCGCCGCATCCACCCGGTCGGAATAGCGATGGCCGCCATTGAGGGTGGCCGGCAGGCCAGCCGGGGGCTCCGTTCCCAGAACGGCCTCAGTCGACAAGGCCGTGTTCGAGGGCGTAGCGCACCAGTTCGGTGCGGCTGGCGGTGCCGGTCTTGATGAACAGCCGGCTCACGTACTTCTCCACGTTGCGGATCGAGGTTTCCAGCCGACGGGCGATCTCCTTGTTCATCAGCCCCTCGGCCACCAACTGCAGCACTGAGGCCTCCCGGGGGGTGAAGCTGAGATCGCTGGCCGCGATCGCCGCCTTGGCTGTGCCGCCGGTGGCCAGCAGGGAGCGGATCTCGGTGATCTGGCGCGACAGCTGGCCGAGGTCGGCGTCGGCGAAGCGGGCCGCCTCGGCCAGCAGGCGCTGCTGGCGGGCCACCACGTTGCGCACCCGGGCCACCAGCTCGTCGGGGTCGAAGGGCTTGGGAATGTAGTCGTCGCAGCCGGCCTGGAAGCCGGCGATGCGGTCGGCGGTCATGCCCTTGGCGGTGAGGAAGATCACCGGCGTGCCGCCCAGGCGCTCATCGGCCCGCAGCTTCTTGAGCAGGCCATAGCCGTCGCAGCGGGGCATCATCACGTCGCTGATCACCACATCGGGCAGCAGGTCCTGGGCCTTCTGCCAGCCCTCCTCGCCATCGTTGGCGGTGGTCACGGCGAAGCCTTCGTCCTCCAGGTAGGCGGTGACGGCGGCGCGCAGGCCGGGCTCGTCGTCCACCAGCAACAGCCTGGCGGGCGCGGGCGGCTGGCCAGCGGCGGCCTCCGCACCGGGCTCCGCACCGATCTCTGGGCCGGGCTCGGGCGCGGCAGCAGCGGGGGTTGGGGAATCAATGCTCATAGCGTCCAGTCTGCAGAGCCTCAGCGACCCCGTCCAGGCAGGATCAGCACGGATTCCCGCAAGCTGCCGCTGTAGCCCAGCCGGCGGGCCACCTCCCCCAGACCCGCCGGATCGCGACCGGCCTGCTCGGGATGGCAGACCGCCCACCAAACCAGGTGATCCACCCGGTTGCCCGGATGGATCGGCCCACCGGGGTTGAGCTCCACCAGTTGCCAAAGGCCCCTTTCATTGGTGAGCCGCATCGGCGCACTGGCCGAGCAACGCACCGTATCGGTACGCACCGTGACATCCGTACCGAGCTGCTGCCAGAAGCTCACGCGCCACAGGTCGGCGCTGGCGGGGTCCCGGCGCGGGCCATAGACCCCCAACACCCGCAGCCCTTCCTGGCTGGGGCGTTCTTCCAGTACCACCAGTCCCGGCGGCCGCGAGGGGGGTTCCGCGACGACGGCCGCCGGCGGCAGCAGGACAACCGCCAAGAAGCACGCCCCACACCAGCGCATGGTTGTCAGCATGGGAGCAGGCACGACCAGCCATGCTCGCCTACCTCGACCACCAGGCCAGCACCCCCTGCGACCCGGCCGTGCTGGCGGCGATGGCGCCCTGGTGGAGCGAGCACCCGGCCAACGCCTCCAGCCGCGGCCACCGGCCAGGCCTGGAGGCCGCCGCGGCGGTGGAGCGGGCCCGCGCCCAGGTGGCGGCCGCCCTGGGGGCCAGGGCGGAGTGGGTGGTGTTCACCAGCGGCGCCACCGAGGCCAACAACCTGGCCCTCAAGGGCACGGCCGAAGCGGCCCTGGCCGGGGCCAGCGGGCGCCGGCGGCTGGTCAGCCTGGTGAGCGAACACCGGGCGGTGCTGGATCCGCTGCACTATCTCGAGCGCCATGGCTTTCCCCTCAGCCTGCTGCCGGTGGGCGGCGATGGACGCCTCGATCCCGACGCCCTGGCGGCTGCTCTCGGCGACGACGTGCTGCTGGTGAGCGTGATGGCCGCCAACAACGAGATCGGCGTGCTCCAGCCCCTGGCGGCGGTGGCTGCGCAATGCCGCGCCCACGGCGCCCTGCTGCACGTGGACGCCGCCCAGGCCGCCGGCCACCTGCCCCTGGCCATGGCCACCCTGGGCATCGACCTGCTCAGCCTCAGCGGCCACAAGTGCGGCGGGCCCAAGGGGGTGGGAGCCCTGCTGCTGCGCCCCGGCCTGGAGCTGGCCCCCCAACTGCATGGCGGCGGCCAGGAGGGCGGGCGGCGGGCGGGCAGCGTGGCGGTGCCACTGGTGGTGGGGCTGGGGGAGGCCCTGACCCTGGGCAGCGAACGCCAGGCCCGGGAAGCCGAGCGGCTGGCGGCCCTGCGCGACCGCCTGTGGACGGGCCTGGAAGCCCTCGGCGGCATCGCGCTCAACGGTCCACCGCCGGGGCCGGAGCGCCTGGCCCACAACCTGAACATCACCGTGCTGGGGGTGGATGGGGCGGCCCTGCACCAGCGGCTGCGGCGCCGGCTGGCGGTGAGCAGCGGCTCGGCCTGCAGCCAGGGCTCCCCCTCCCACGTGCTGGCCGCCCTGGGGCGCAGCCGCAGCGAGGCAGCCGCCTCGATCCGCTTCGGGCTGGGGGCCACCACCACCGCCGCCGAGATCGAGCTGGCGATCAGCGTGGTGGGCGAGGCGGTGGCGGAGTTGCGCCGCTGACAGGGGTGGCGGCCAGGGCTACGGTCCGGCCAGGCCAGCGCGCTGCAACCCATGGCATCGACCCCTTCGGCGACCGGTCGCATCCAGCTCGATCAGGCCGTGCGCGACGGCTGGGCCGCCTTCTGCCGCGCCCCCTGGCCCTTCGTGCTGTTCACCCTGCTCAGCGGTGGCCTGTCCCTGGCCTTCCAGGCCCTGGCCAACCTCGCCTCCCTGCCCGAGGCCAGCCAGCCGCCCGCCCTGGTGGTGGTGCTGGCCACCCTGGTGGGTGCCGTGGGCCATTTGCTGGTGAGCCTCTGGGGCACGGTGGGGCTGATCCGCGGCGCCTGGACCGCCCTCGAGGGTGGGCGCCCCAACCTGGGCAGCTTTTGCCGCTGGGATGGGGGCGCGGCCGGCCGGCTGCTGCTGCGCCAGCTGCTGTTCGCCCTGCTGCTGTTCGCCATCGTGCTGGCAGCAGCGTTGCTGATGCTCGGATTCGGCCAGCTGCAGCCCTGGCTGGCGACCCTGCCGTTGGTTATTTCGGTAGTGCTGCTCATGTATCTGGCCGTCGGCCAGACCTTCCTGCCCTGGCTGGCGCTGCTCGGGGGCCAGGGGCCAATCGCCACCCTGCAGCGCGGCCGCCAGGTGGTGGACAGCCAGTGGTGGATGGTGCTGCTGCTGGTGGTCGTGCAGAGCGCCATCCTGCTGGCCGGGGCCCTGCTCTGCGGCGTGGGGCTGCTGGCCGCCGCCCCCGTGAGCCTGTGCGTGGCCACGGCGGCCTACCGCCAGCTGTTCGGTGCTGAGGACCGCACCGGCCTGCTGGCCGGAGGCGTCAACGGCTGAGCAGCAGGAAGCCGGCCACCCCCACCACCGCCAAGAGCAACTGGGCCACTCGGCTCACGAGCATGCCGGCCACCACCGCCAGTCCCACCACCAGGGAGCGGCGCAGGCGCAGCAGGCCCAAGGGCCCCAGCGATGTGGGTGCGCTCAGCAGTTCGCCCAGGCCCGCCCCCAGCAGCGGTCCCACCAGGGCACCGAGCAGCGGACCGCCCACCGGCAGCGCCGGCAGCAGACCGAACAGTCCCACCAGCAGGCCGAGACCGGCACCGATGTAGGCCCAGCGGGTGGCCTGCAGCCGGGCCGGACCCAGCACCAGGCCCAGGGCATCGGCCCCCCAGCCCAGGGCGAGCAGCAGGCAGGCCAGGGCAAAGGCCGGCCAGCCCGCGCCCCAGCCCACCTGCCACAGCCACAGACCAGTGCCCAGCGGCAGCAGGGCCAGACCGGGCAGCACCGGCAACAGGGTGCCGGGGATGGCCAGCAACTGGATCAGCAGCGCGGTCCACCAGATCCAATCCACGCCGTTCACGCTCAGGCCCAGCTGGTTCCCCATGCTGCCGCTCAGACCGCTGGCTGCCGCCGCCGGGCGATCCGCAGCCGGGCGCTGCGGCTGCGGGGGTTGGCCTCGGCCTCCTCGGGGCTGGCCTGGATCGCCTTGCGGGTGATGCGCTCCAGCCGCTCGTCGGCCAGAAACGCCGTCTTCACGCGCCGGTCTTCCAGCGAATGGAAGCTGATGATCGCCAGCAGGCCGCCGGGCACCAGCCAGTCGGGGGCGGCCGCCAGCAGCTGATCGAGCACCCCCAGTTCGTCGTTCACGGCGATGCGCAGGGCCTGGAAGGTGCGGGTGGCGGGGTGAATGCGTCCGCGGCGGGCCTGGGGCGGGTAGCAGCCGGCCACCAGATAGGCCAGCTCATCGGTGCTGCGGGGGTGCGCCGGATCCCCCCAGGGCCCCTGCTCCTGGATGCGACGGGCGATGCGCCGCGACAGCCGCTCCTCCCCATACGCGTAGATCAGATCGGCCAGCTCCGCCTCCTCGAGCCGATCGATCAGCTCGCCAGCGGTCTCGCCCGCTTCGGGGTTCATGCGCATGTCGAGCGGGCCGGGCAGGCGGAAGCTGAAGCCCCGCGCCGCCACATCCAGCTGCGGACTGCTCACCCCCAGGTCGGCCAGCACCGCCACGGCCGGCTGGGTGGGCACGACATCGGCGAAGTTGGTGGCCACGATCGTGGCGCGATCGGCAAACGGGGCGAGATGCTCGGCGGCGGCGGCACGGGCGCTCGGGTCCTGGTCCAGCCCCACCACGCGCAAGCCGGGATGGGCCTGCAGCAGCAGCGCGCTGTGGCCGCCGCCGCCGAGGGTGCAGTCGATCAGCGTGCCGCCACCACCAGGGCGCGCCGCCAGCAGCCCAGCCAGCGGCTCCAGGCCCGCCAGCAGGGCCTCGGCCAGCACGGGGGCGTGCTGGTAAACCTGTCGGCTATCGGGTGCGGCCTGATGGAACTTCATGGGCTCCGTGCTGCAGCCAGGGTGTGCAACCTCAACAGCGGCCGCAAAACAGGCCGATGAGACATCACGCTTTTGCGGCACTGAAACAGTAGGTTGTGTTGTGGTCTAAGGGGGCCAAGTAATGAATTCCGCCATCCTGTTCCCCTTCTCTGAACTGCAGCCCCCCGTCCGGATAGCCCTCGTTTCAGCTCTGGACACGCTTAGCGCCTGGGCCGCCGAAAGCAGCGCGTACCACGCCCTCTTGCTGGAGGTGTTTGGGATGGGCGCGACCCCGATCGCCGCCGCCCTGCGCGAGGAGCTGGCCTCCGGTCGGTTTGCCCCCCCGCCGTTGTCGTGCTCGATGGGCCCACCATGGCCGGCGCCCTCGGCGGCTTCTCCTCGGCCGGCCCCAACGGGGCGGAAACGATCTTTCTCAACCGCTCCTGGCTCGCCACCGCCAGCGCCCCCCAGATCGAGGCCCTGCTGCTCGAGGAACTCGGCCATGCCCTCGATCTCCGCCTCAACGGCAGCACCGACTCCCCCGGCGATGAGGGCGAGCGCTTCTCCGCTCTGATCCGCGGCCTCACCCCGTCCGCTTCCACCGCCTCCGAAAACGACCAGCGCTGGATCCAGGTCGACAGCACTGCCGTTTTGATCGAGGCCGCCGCCCCGGGCTCGATCGATCTCTCCGACATCGCGGGCGGCACTGGCGGCTTTGTGATCACCGGCCAGGCCACTGAGAACAGCGGCCGCTCCGTCTCCCGCGCCGGCGATGTGAACGGCGACGGCCTCGAGGATCTGATCGTGAGCGCCCATTACGGCGATCCCCCCACCGGCACCAATGCCGGCCGCTCCTACGTGGTCTTCGGCAAAACCGGTACCGCCCCCATCAACCTCTCCGCCGTCGCCGCCGGCAGCGGCGGCTTTGTGATCAACGGCCAATCCGCTTACGACCAGGCCGGCCGCAGCGTGGCCGCCGCCGGGGATGTGAACGGCGATGGCCTCGCCGACCTGCTGGTCGGTGCCTTCGGCAGTGATCCCGCCGCTGGCTCGGCCGCCGGACGCTCTTACGTGGTGTTCGGCAAGACCTCCACCGCCGCCATCGATCTCTCCGCCGTCGCCGCCGGCAGCGGCGGCTTCGTGATCAATGGCCAGGCTGGTTACGACAGCAGTGGCTACAGCGTGGCCAACGGCGGCGATGTCAACGGCGATGGCCTCGCTGATCTCATCGTTGGCGCCTACCGCAGCGATCCCGCCACTGCTGGGCCGGGCAACAACGATGGCGGCCGCTCCTATGTGGTCTTCGGCAAGACCACCACCGCGGCCGTCAATCTCTCCGCCATCGCGGCGGGCGCTGGCGGCTTCGTGATCAATGGCCAGGCCGCCTACGACAACAGTGGCTTCAGCGTGGCCAGCGCCGGCGATGTGAACGGCGATGGCCGCGCCGACCTGATCGTGGCCACCCTTCGGCGATCCCAACCTCACCACCGCCACCAATGCCGGCCGCAGCTACGTGGTGTTCGGCAAAACCTCCGCCAGCGCCATCAACCTTTCGGCCATCGCCGCCGGCAGCGGCGGCTTCGTGATCAATGGCCTCACCGGTGCGGAACAGAGCGGTCGCAGTGTCGCCGGGGCGGGCGACGTGAACGGTGATGGCCTTGCCGATCTCATCATCGGCGCCCAGTTCAGCGACCCGGCCGCTGGCATCAATGCCGGCCGCTCCTACGTGGTGTTCGGCAAAACCTCCGCCAGCGCCATCAACCTTTCGGCCATCGCCGCCGGCAGCGGCGGCTTCGTGATCAACGGCGCCGCTGCCTACGACGTGAGCGGCAGCAGCGTGAGCACGGCCGGTGACATGAATGGCGATGGCCTCGCCGATCTCGTCATCGGCGCCCCCAGAACAGGGTTCGGAGGCACCGGCCGCGCCTTTGTGGTCTTCGGCAAGACCTCCAGCAACGCCATCGATCTCTCGGCCGTCGCCACCGGCAGCGGCGGCTTCGTGATCAATGCGGAATTCGGCAGCGACCTCAACGGCTTCAGTGTCGCTGCCGCCGGTGATCTCAACGGCGATGGCCTCGCCGATCTGATCGTCGGCGCCCCCGCCAGCCTCGGTGGTGTGGGCCGCAGCTATGTGATCTTCGGGGCCACCTCCGGCGCCTTCCTCGGCAGCTTCTTTGATCAGCTCGGCACCGCCGCCAGCGACTCCCTCACCGGCACCAGCGCCGCCGAATCCTTCGCCGCAGGTGCCGGCAACGACACCCTCACCGGCAACGGCGGCGCCGATGTGCTCTACGGCGGCGCCGGCAACGACCGCTTTGTGCTCAACAACTCCAACCTCACTGCCCTGCGCAGCCGTTTCGGCACCGGTGGCAACACCGCACAGCTGGCCCGTGTGGATGGCGGCACGGGCTTCGACACCATCGCCCTCGATGGAGCTGGCCTCAGCTTCAACCTGGCCCAAGTCGCCAACCAATCCGCCTCCAACACCTCCGGCTCCTCCCGCCTCTCCTCCATCGAGGCCTTCGATCTCACCGGCTCCGGCAATAACTCCCTCTCCCTGGCCCTGCGCGATATCCAGGATCTCGCCGGCTTCAACTGGCTCAACAGCGCCTCCGCAGCATCTCTCGGACTCTCCAACGGCACCTTCTCAATCCCGGGCCTGCAGCGGCGCCATCAGCTGCTCATCACAGGCAATGCCGGCGACTCCTTCACCGCCAGCAACGGCCTCTGGATCAACGCCGGCACCCTCAACGGAACCGGACCCTTCGCCGGTTCCACCTTCAACGTCTTCAACAGCACCACCGGCCTCAGTCAGCTCATCGTCAACAGCGCCCTCACCGCAACGATCACCCCGCCGCCCACCATCACCCTCGCCGTTTCCCCCGCTGCGGTAACAGAAGACGGCGACACCAATCTGATCTTCACCTTCACCAGATCCGGTGTCACCACCAGCGCCCTCACGGTGAACTACACCGTCGGCGGCACCGCCACCCTGGGCACGGACTACACCGGCATTGCCGCTGCTCCCGCCACCAAGAGCATCACCTTTGCGGCTGGATCAGCCACGGCCACCGTCACCGTCGATCCCATCGCTGACACCTCCATTGAGGCCAACGAGACCGTGGCCCTCACCCTCGTCGCCAGCACCGCCTACGCCATCGGCACCCCAGGGTCGCTCGTCGGCACCATCAGCAACGACGATGCCTACATCAACCTCTCCGCCATCGCCTCCGGCTCCGGCGGCTTCGTCATCAATGGTCAGGCCGCCGGCGACTACAGCGGCCGCAGCGTCGCTAGTGCCGGCGACGTCAACGGCGATGGCCTCGCTGATCTCATCGTTGGCGCCTTCCTCAGCGATCCAGCGGCGGGCAGCGACGCCGGCCGCAGTTATGTGGTCTTCGGCTCCACCTCCGGCGCCTTCAGCGGCAGCTTCTTTGATCAGCTCGGCACCGCCGCCAGCGACTCCCTCACCGGCACCAGCGCCGCCGAATCCTTCGCCGCCGGCGCCGGCAACGACATCCTCACCGGCAATGGCGGCGCCGATGTGCTCTACGGCGGGGCCGGCAACGACCGCTTCGTGCTCAATGGCTCCAACCTCACCGCCCTCGCCAATCCTTTCGGCGCCGGTGGCAACACCAGCCAGCTCGCCCGCGTCGATGGCGGCACCGGCGTCGACACCATCGCCCTCGATGGAGCTGGCCTCTCCTTCAACCTGGAGACCGTCGCCAACCAATCGGCAGTCAACACCAACAACTCCTCACGCCTCAGCTCCATCGAAATCCTCAATCTCACCGGCTCTGGCAACAACAGCCTCTCTCTCGCCAGACGCGATGTGGACGACATCACCGGCTTCAACTGGCTGAACAGTGCCACCGCTGCCGCCCTTGGCCGCAGCGGTGGCACCTACGCCCTGCCAGCCACCGAGCGGCGCCGGCAACTGGTGATCAGCGGCAATGCCGGCGATAATCTCACCGTCACCGACGGCACCTGGACCAATGCCGGCACGCTGATCTTCAACGGCTCCTTCTCCAGCCTATCGGGCACCTACAACGTCTGGAATCTAGTGAATGAGCAGCTCCTCGTTGCCAGTGCCATCACGGTCAGTGGTCTGCCGTGATGGCACTGGCCACATGTCGCCCAGTCCGCAACCTCCCCCATCCGGTCCCCAGCCTGAGTTGCGATTCCGGCTGCCCGCGTATGGATCCGGAGGATGCCGGATGCGCGTGCCGCCGGCGGGCCTCCCTTCGCTGCCAGGGCGGCCACAGGATCTCCGCTGGGCGCCGCCCCTCAACACAGAAGCTCGCTGGTGGGCCAGGACGCAGAGCTCCGCAGTGGTTGGGAGGAATCTGCCTGCGTGGATCGGGATGCTTATTGCCCTTTTTCCAGCTCGGTCACAGTCCCCGATCCGTCGGTGTTGCAATAGCCGCTGTGGTTTTTGAAAGACCAGTTGTAGCTCAGGCCATTCTTCTTGACATCGCCCAGGGTGGTCTTGCCAGCATCGATGCTCTCCCGCAGCGTTGCGCCAAGCTCAACGCTGATCTCAGCCATCGTGGCCTTGGGATATCTGGCTGACACGGCGTTCTTGCAGGCGGTGCCTCCTGCGCCGATGCGGGCGTTGATCTTGGCGTCGGCATCGGCCCGAGCGGCAGGAGCAACAGCGGCAGTGGCGCAACACAGCAGCGCAACCGAATCGATGGCGCTGATCCTGTTCATGCCCAAAGTGAAATATCCTGATTGCAAACTAGCCACAGTGCTCAACGATCAGCTTCGCACCTCCTCGGCCTGCACGGCTTCCGTCGTGATCCGAAACAAAACAGCTGGGCCATGCAAGCAAAACGGAAAGCACATGCTTTTCATTCACAAGATTTTCATTCACAAGGTTTTCATTCATCCATCAGCGCCGCGTTACCGCGTGCGTCGTGGCGTCTCGCCGCACCACTGCCGGTCAAGGACCGTCGGAGTGCCGCAGACCGGCAAGCCCGAGTCCTCCATCAGCTTGGCCAGAGCCATCGGTGTGACGCCGCGCCCAGCTCCGTCACGCTGAAACACTCCGCCAGCTGGTGTTCGATCCACCGAGCAGGGCCATCAACAAGCTCCCGGCGCCACCTGAGGCTGACTCTCCCGGAGCCCCCGATGGGCGCCCAGGCCGTGCCCCATGGCTGCAGGGCATCCACCAGCGCTTCTCCGGCGAAGCGGCACCAGCGGGTTGAAGCGCGGCGGGCTGCACCAGCACAACCACAAACTCCGCCACGGCACGGGCGCGGATCGACACCTCCAACGGCAAGGTGTTGGGCCGCAGTTGACTGCGGTGGGTCCCCAGTTGGCTGGTGACCGTGGCCTCCCACTCCCCGAAGTCGTTGGTCTGAAGCACGGGCCACCAACCCGCTCTGTTCTGCCAACCGGTGGGTAGGCGAGCCGCCAAAGACTCGGCATCGGGTGCCTGAATTGTGGCCGTGGCGGCCAGGGTGAGGGCCTGCGACGCGGCCAAGCAAACGTCGAAAAGGGTAGAATCAAGGCAGATTTCTACCTCGGCGTTCGAGGTCCCCATCGTGGGCATGAACATCAAGGACCCCGCGGTTCACGCCATGGCCAAGGAGCTGGCGGCGCGACGCTCCACCACCGTCACCGATGCGGTGCGCCAGGCGCTGCGGGCGGAGCTGGAGCGGAGCGAACCCGACAGTTCCAACCAGGAGGCCGAAGCCCGAAAGGCTGCAGTTCTGGAACTGCTGCAACGCTTCAAGCGACTGCCCTGGCCGGATCAACGCAGCAGCGCCGAGCTCCAGGCCGAGCTCTACGACGACGACGGGTTGCCGGTGTGAAGCCGATGGTGATCGACACCTCCGCCCTGCTGGCGATTCTCAAGGTGGAACCCGAAGCCCTGGCGTTCGTGGATTGCCTGAAGCTGCCCGGCCCCAGACGCCTCTCCACCGCCACCCTGCTGGAGGCCCGGATCGTGGTGGAGCGGCAACTCGGCCCGGCCGGCCAGGCCGAACTGGATCTGCTGCTCAGCCGTGCTGCGATCACGCCCGTGCCGCTGGAGGAGCTGCACGTGCACAGGGCCCTGGAGGGCTGGCGCCGCTACGGCAAGGGCCGCCACCGGGCCGGGCTGAATCTGGGCGACTGCTTCAGCTACGGCCTGGCCAAGGTCCTCAACGCCCCCTTGCTGTTCAAGGGAGACGACTTTGCCGCCACGGACGTTCTGGCCGCCCTGCCTTCCTAAGATCACTGCCATCGCCTGAAGCCCTCGGCCCCCATGACGCAGCTGGAGACGCGCACGGAGCCGATGGTGGTGAACTTCGGCCCCCATCACCCCTCGATGCACGGGGTGCTGCGGCTGGTGGTGACCCTCGACGGCGAGGACGTGGTGGACTGCGAGCCGGTGATCGGCTACCTGCACCGCGGCATGGAGAAGATCGCCGAAAATCGCACAAACGTGATGTTCGTGCCCTACGTGAGCCGCATGGACTATGCGGCCGGCATGTTCTACGAGGCGATCGTGGTGAACGCCCCGGAGCGGCTGGCCGACGTGCCGGTACCGAAGCGGGCCAGCTACATCCGCGTGCTGATGCTGGAGCTCAACCGCATCGCCAACCACCTGCTCTGGCTGGGCCCGTTCCTGGCCGACGTGGGCGCCCAGACGCCGTTCTTCTACATCTTCCGTGAGCGGGAGATGATCTACGACCTCTGGGAAGCGGCCACCGGCCAGCGCCTCATCAACAACAACTACTTCCGCATCGGCGGCGTGGCGGCCGATCTGCCCTACGGCTGGCTGGAGAAGTGCCTCGACTTCTGCGACTGGTTTGGCCCCAAGATCGACGAATACGAGAAGCTGATCACCAACAACCCGATCTTCCGCCGCCGGATTGAGGGGCTGGGCACGATCAGCCGCGAGCAGGCGATCAACTGGAGCCTGTCGGGTCCGATGCTGCGCGCCTCCGGCGTGCCCTGGGACCTGCGCAAGGTGGATCACTACGAGTGCTACGACGACTTCGACTGGGCTGTGGCCTGGGAGAAGGAGGGCGACTGCTTCGCCCGCTACCGGGTGCGGGTGCAGGAGATGCGCGAGTCGCTGAAGATCCTGCGCCAGGCCTGCCAGATGATCCCCGGTGGCCCCACCGAAAACCTGGAAGCCCGCCGCATGGCCGAAGGCAAGGGCAGCGAGTTTGCCGGCTTCGACTATCAATACGTGGCCAAAAAGGTGGCGCCCACCTTCAAGATCCCCGAAGGCGAGCTCTACACCCGCCTGGAATCAGGCAAGGGTGAGATCGGCGTGTTCATCCAGGGCAACAACGACGTGACTCCCTGGCGCTTCAAGATCCGCGCCGCCGACCAGAACAACCTGCAGATCCTGCCCCACATCCTCAAGGGCCACAAAGTCGCCGACATCATGGCGATCCTCGGCTCGATCGACGTGATCATGGGGTCGGTGGATCGCTGAACCGTTTCCTGCGCCGACTCCAACACGCGGGTTTCCTGCTGCCCATCAGCCTCAGCGGCTACCTGTGGTTCAAGGCCGGCCACCCCCACCTGCCGGGCTGGCCGTGCCCGCTGCGGGCCCTCAGCGGCATCCCCTGCCCCACCTGCTTTCTCACCCGCGCCACCGAACTGGCCCTGCGCGGCGATCTGCACGGTTCGCTGCAGCAGCATGCCTTCGGCCCTTTGGTGGCCGGCGGCTTGGTGGGCTGGTCGCTGCTGGCCCTGTGGCAACGGCGGCTCTGGCCCCGACTCACCCGGCTCCAGCGGGGGCCAGCGACCAACCGCGTGAGCACGGGCACCCTGGTGCTCCTGGCAAGCTCCCTGCTGGCCTACTGGCTGCTGCGCCTCACGCTGCAGGCCTTCCCGAGCGGCTGACCACCATGGACCCCAACAGCTGGCTGCTGCTCTGCCGCACGGTGCGCTTCGGCGACACCGATGCGGCCGGAGTCGTCCATTTCCCGCGGTTGCTCGACTGGTGCCACCAGGCCTACGAGGAGAGCCTGGAGCGCTTCGGGCTAGCCGCCAGCGAAATCTTTCCCAGCCCCGGCCACACCCCAGAGGTGGCCCTGCCGGTGGTGCACTGCCAGGCCGACTTTCTGGCTCCGCTGGTGGTGGGGGATCCGCTGGCCATCCGGCTGGAACCCCGCCGCCTCGATCCGGGCAGTTTTGAACTGCTCTACACCTTCCACAAACAGCAGCAGCCGGCAGCCCGGGCCCTCAGCCGCCACTTGGCGATCACCAGCACCAACCGCAAACGCTGCCCTCTGCCGCCAGCGATCAACCGCTGGCTGGAGGCCTCCGGCCTCGGCCAGGGCATCCAGCCGCTTTAGGAGCGGCGCACCACAAACAACAGGGCCGCCAGCTGCAGGGGCAGCAGCGCCGCCATCAGGGCCAGGGGATGGAAACCCTCATGGGGAATGGCGGCCGCGGCCGCCCAGCTCAGGGCCGCGGCACCGGCCACCAGCAGCAGCACCGGAGCCCGGCCGTCAGAACCAGTCCTTTTCGGCATCGATGTACTCAGCCTGAAATTCCGCCGTGGTTTTGGTGAGGTAGATGATCCCCTCGATCAGGCCGATCACCCCCATCACAAAGCTCGCCAGGCCGCAGGTCACAGCGCCACCGGCCAGGGACACCACGAGCATCACGATGGCGGGCTTGGTGTAGCCCAGGATGAACTTGTGCACCCCGAAGGCACCTAGAAACACGCCCGTGAGGCCAGCGGCCAGCTTCCTGTTGCTGATCTCAGTCTCGGAGAGATTGGCCATCGCCACCGGTGCCCGTGCAGTGCTGGTGCGCTTCTAGCCGATCCAGCCAGGCCCGCCAACGGCCCCGCTCCCACTTGCCCAGCGGTGATGGGGCCAGCTCGGGGCAGAGGTGCCAGCGAAGCGGCCGCTCGGCCGGAGCCCAGTCGGCGCAGATCCCGGCCAGGCGCTTGAGCAGCTGCCGCCGCTGCCCCTCGCCCCCAGCCTCAGCGCTTGGACACACCAGCGCCTCCAGGCGCTGGCCCCATTCCGGATCGTCGCGGGCCAACAGCAGAACCCAGCGCAGTGGCAACCCCTCCTGGCGGGCCGACTGCTGCAGCCGCTGCTCCAGCTGTTCGGGGAACACGGTTTCGCCGCCGCTGTGCAGGGCCCCATCCAGGCGGCCCAGCACCCGCAGGCCAGCCGGCTCCAGGCGGCCGGCATCACCACTGCGCCACCAGCCATCGGCGCAGCGCGGCAATGGCTGCAGCGTGCCAGCGGCCAACCAGCCGGGGCTGAGGCGCCCGCAATGGAGCTCCACGGCTCCGCTGCCAGGCGCAATGCGCAAACGCACATCGTCCAGAACAGGACCGCAGCCGCCATCGCCCGCCAGGAAGCGCTCGGGCGGCAGGGCACAGACCATCGCCGCCGTCTCGGTGGCGCCATAGCAGGGGGCCAGGCGCAGGCTTGCCCGGCGCGCCCGCTCCGCCAGCTCGGCCCCAAGGGGGGCGCCCCCCACCCAAATCAGGTCCAGGCGCTGCAGCCAGGCCAGGCCCTCGGGCTGGGCCAGCAGGCGCTGCAGCTGGGTGGGCACCAGGGCCAGCAGCAGGGGCCGCCCGGGAGGGAGGGGGAACTCCAGCAAACGCGCAGGCTGCCGCATCAAGCTGGGCTCGATGCGCTGGTGCAATGCTCCCCACTGCCGGCAGCGCACCACGGGCATCAGGCCGCTCACATGGTGCAGGGGCAGGGCGTTGAGGTGCACGCAGGCCCCGGGGTCCAGGCCGCAGCGCTGCAGCCACTGGCCGGTGGCCGCCGCCGAGGCCTCCAGATGAGCGAGGGGCTGCAGGCACCAGCGGCGGCCATGGCCACCAGCCCCGGAACTACCGCCGCTGCCCAGCAGCACCCCGGGTCCCCAGCGCGATTCCTGCATGCCCAGCCCGGCGGGGCCGATCGCCCGCCGCAGGGCCTGCTGGTCGTGGGCAGCGGGGCCGGCCAGGGGCAGGATGCGGCCCTCGCTCCAGGCCCGCTGGATCTGCTCGGGGGTCGGGGTCATGGCGCCGCTCCCGCCGCCCGCCACACCCGCTCGGGGTCCGGGGCAGCAAGCTCCCCCGGCGCGCGCCAGCCTGGCGCCAGGCCAGGCGCGGCGGGGGTGGGGCCCTCGGCCTGAAGGGCAGCCAGATGGTGGAGCCAGCGGGCGCCGATGCCCGTCTCGAAGCCGGTGCTGAGCATCAGCCGGGGCCGGCCCCGCTCCAGCTCGACCAACAGCGGCCGGGGATCGCCCTCCTCACTGGGACGGCGCACCTGCCAGCCGCTCCAGCGCTGGCGCAGCTGCGGCCGGGCCTGCAGCGATTCGTCCAGGGCGATCGGCACGGTGGGAAAGCGGGCGGCCAGGTCATCCAGGCCCTGAATGTCAGCCGGATCGAGGGGCTGCTCCAACCACTCGAGGCGGGGCTCGGCGGCCAGGCGCAGGGCCCAGGCCGCGGCTGTGGACCGGTCCCAGCCGCCATTGGCGTCCAGGCGCAGGCGGGCCGTGGCGGGCAAGCGCTCCAGCAGCTGCTCCAGGAGCTGCCGCTCCTCGCCGTCGGGGTGCACCGCCACCTTCCACTTGAAGCAGGGGCCGACGCCGCTGGGCGTTGGCTGGTGGCCAGCCAGGCCCTCCTCCAGCGCCGCAAGGGCCGCGGGGCCGGCCGGCAGCAGCAGCGCCGATGCCGGGGCGGGCCGCCAACGCCCGCGGGGCAGGCCTTTGCACTCAGCCAGGGCGGCGCCAAGGGCGAAGGCCAGGGCGGCTGGCAGGGCGGCCCTGGCCAGCACGGCCTCCAGCTCCGCCTGGCTGCTGCTGGCGCCGAGCTGGCCGATCGCCGCCGCGATCGGGGCCAGATCGCCATCCAACGGTGCCGCCTCCCCCCAGCCCAGCCCACCGTGGGGGTCTTCCAGGCGCAGCAACCAACCTCGCTTGCAGGCCAGCGGGCCCCGGGCCGTGCGCAGGGGGCGGGGCAGGCTGAGCGCGAACGGCCGCCAGTGCAGGCGCACTGGAGCACCAGCGGCGGCGGCCCTCAGCTCCACCAGCGCCCCAGGGCCAGCCCCAGGGCCAACCCCAGACCATTGAGAGCCTGAAACCGCAAGGCCAGAAACTTGCTGCCGCCGATCAGCTCAGCCCGATGGTGGTGGTCCCGCAACAAGGCGATCAGCTGGCGTGCCGGCGGCAGACCCACGACGCCCAACAGGGCAGTGAGCGGCCAGCGCTGCCCCTCTGGAGCCAGCAGCAGCGGCCCCCACTGCAACGCCAAGGCAGCGGCCACAAACCAGGGCACCAGGCCCGCTGCCCGCCTGCTGCCCAGCTGCACCACCGGTGAGCGTTTGCCATGGGCGGCGTCCTCCTCCACCTGGTGGAAGTGGGAGCAGAACAGCACCAGGGTGGTGGCCAGGGCCGGCCCGCTGCCCAGCCACAAGGCCTCGCGCCAGGGCACGGCGGCGGTGGCCGGCGGCGAGAGGGCCAGCAACCCGGCGGCGGTGGCCAGGGGTCCAAAGGCCAGCCAGCACAGCGGTTCCCCCAAGCCCCGGTAACCGAGCCGGAAGGGCGGCCCCTGGTAGAGGTACCCCAGGCCGCAGCAGGCCAGCACCAGGGCCAGCACGGCCCCACTGCTGCGCCAGGCCACCACCGCCATCAGCACCAGCCCCACCAGCAGACACCCCTGGGCCAGCAGGGCGACCTGGTCGGGGCGCCCGGTGAGGTTCACCACCGAATGGGGCTTGCCGGTGCTGTCCACCCCGGTATCGGCGTCGAAGACGTCATTGGCCAGGTTTTCCCAGGCCAGCAACAGCACCGCCGCCAACAGGAACAACAGCAGCTGCCCAGGGCGCACCGACAAGCCCTGACCGAAGCGCCAGCCGGCGGCCAGCAGCACCGGCATCACGGCCACCGCATACATCGGCCACTTGATCGCCGCCCGCCAGAGCTGGCGGCGGGCGTAACGGCTTGCGACGACCTCGGGCTCTGGTGTGGGGAGCAAGGGCGGCAGGCAGGGAATGACCCATACATTTGAGCAGCTCAATCGAGCCGCGCGTCGTGGCAACCTCCGGGGCCCAACTGGTGCACACAGCCGGCGGCTTCGCGGAGCTGCTGGCCGAAGCCGGCCGCTGCGCGCGGCAACTCGACGAAGACGGCCTGCTCAGCCTGGCCATTCCCCTGGGGGCGTGCGACCCGTTGCAGATGCTGCCCCATCTGGAGGGCGACGGCGACGGTTTCCGCTTCCTCTGGGATGGGGCCCCAGGGCTGTGCATCGCCGCCAGTGGCCGGGCCCACAGCCTCGAACTCAGCGGCCCGCGCCGCTTTGAGCTGGCCCAGCGCTTCTCGCGCCTGTGTCTGGCCCGGCTCGGCCAGGCCCCGGCCCGGCCCACCCCCCGCCTGGCCCGGCCGCGGGTGCTGCTGGCCTTCGGCTTCTTTGACAGCCCACTGGAGGCCCACCCGCTGGCCGTTCCAGGAGTGCAGGCGGTGCTGCCCCGCTGGCAGCTGAGCCGCCATGGCCAGCACTGCTGGCTGCGGCTGCAGCGGCCCCTGGGAGGCAGCGTCAGCGCCCGTGGTCTGGCCGAGGAGTTGTGGGAGAAGGCCCGCGAGCTGGAAGGGCTGGGTGGGGCCCAGCCCACCTGGAGCACCTCCAGCCTGCGGGTGCTGCAGCGCTCCTCCTGGCAGGAGCGCTATCGCCTGGCCGCCAGCCAGGCCCTGGCACTGGTGGAGGAGGCCAAGCTCAAGAAACTGGTGTTGGCGGTCCGCCAGCAACTCCAGCTCAGCGAGAGCCCCGAGCCGCTGGCCCTGCTGGCACCCCTGCGCCGTCACCAGGGTGGCAGCTGCCGCTTCCTCTGGCAGCGCCAGCATGGGGCAGCCCTGTTGGGGGCCTCACCGGAACGGTTGCTCACCGTGCGCCAGGGCCAGTTGCGCAGCGACGCCCTGGCGGGCACCGCCCCCTGCGGTGATGGCGGCGCCTTGCTGGCCTCCGCCAAGGACCGACTGGAACACGAGTTGGTGGTGGAGACGATCATGGCCGGGCTGGCCCGGGCGGGCCTGCAGCCGCGCCGGCCGCGCCGGCCCCAGCTGGCTCGCCACGGCCAGCTGGTGCACCTGCACACGCCGATCACCGCGCCCCTGGGCGCCCAGGAACCCCTCAGCGTTGCCGCCGCGCTCCACCCCACCCCGGCCGTTGCCGGCTTGCCACGCCGGGAGGCGATGGGCTGGCTGCGCAGCCTGGAGCCCTTCGAGCGCGGCCACTACGCCGCCCCGATCGGCTGGATCGACAGCACGGGAGATGCGGACCTGCGCGTGGCGATCCGCAGCGGCACCCTGCGCGGGGCCCAGCTGGAACTCACGGCCGGGGCGGGCCTGGTGCAGGGCTCGGCGGTGGAGCGGGAACTGCGGGAAGTGCAGCTCAAGCTCGGGGTGCTGCAGCAGCAGCTGAACCTGCCGGCCGGTCAGGCCCCTGGGCCATGGCCGGGCTGACCATGGCCCTGCAGCTGGCAGGGGTGCTGGCGGTGGCCCTGGTGATTCGGCGCGCCGTGGGCCGACGCCGGCTGGCGCGCATCATCTTCGAGGCCGACACCCCCGCAGGCCGCAACTTCGACCTGGGCCTGCTGATCGCCATCGTGCTCAGCGTGGTGCTGGTGGTGCTGGAAAGCGATCCGCGGCTGCAGTGGCACCACAGCGAGCTGTTTGAGCCGCTGGAGCTGGGCTTCGCCCTGCTGTTCAGCCTGGAATACCTGCTGCGGCTGCTCTGCGCCGATCAACCGCTGCGCTACGCCCGCAGTTTTTTCGGCATCGTGGACTTCCTCTCCAGCATCCCGCCACTGGTGGGGCTGGGGGCCAGCCGCAGCCGCTACCTGGCCGTGATCCGCATCCTGCGGCTGCTGCGGGTGTTCCGGATCCTCAAGCTCGGCCTCTATCTGCGGGAGGCGGCCCAGCTCAAAGCGGCCCTGATCGCCAGCCGCCGCAAGATCCTGGTGTTTCTGCTCACCATGGTCACCCTGGTGGTGATCATCGGGGCGTTGATGTACGTGATCGAGGGGGAGGCCGGCGGCTTCACCAGCATTCCGGTGGGGATCTACTGGGCGATCGTCACGATCACCACGGTGGGCTATGGCGACGTGGCACCGGTGACCACGCTGGGCCGGATCGCCGCCTCGGCGGTGATGCTGCTCGGCTACAGCATCATCGCCGTGCCCACCGGGATCATCACCGCCGAGATCCGCCAGGCCGCCCGCCCCCACCCGCCGGCTTCCAGCAGGCAGGAGTGCCCGGTGTGCGGCGAACGCGATCACCTGGCCAGGGCCCGGCACTGCCACCGTTGCGGTGGCCGCCTGGCCACCGCCAATCAGGGCAGCAGCGCCACCGTCTGATCCGCCAGGGGGATGCCGCCCAGCCGTTCCACCTCGCGGATACCGGTGGGGCTGGTGACGTTGATCTCGCTGAGGCGGCCGTCGATCACGTCGATGCCCACAAAGAACAGCCCCTCAGCCTGCAGCGCCGGCGCCAGCTCGGCGCAGATCGCCCGCTCGGCCGGCGTGAGCTCGGTGGCCTGGGGCTGGCCGCCCACCGCCAGGTTGCTGCGGAACTCCCCACCGCTCGGCACCCGGTTCACCGCCCCCAGGGGCTCGCCGTTCACCAGCAGGATGCGCTTGTCGCCGGCGGCCACCCCCGGCAGGAAGGCCTGCACCATCACCGGCAGCGTCTCCATGCCCGTCACCAGCTCCAGCAGGGCCCGCAGGCCGGGGGTGCCGGCGGCGGCGAACACCACCCCCTGGCCAGCCCGCCCGCCCAGGGGCTTGAGCACCACCTCGCCGTGCTCGGCGGTGAAGGCGGCCAGTTCCTGCACCCGGCTGGCCACCAGGGTGGGGGCCATCAGGTGGCTCCAGCGCAGGGCGCTGAGCTTCTCGTTCCAGGCCCGCAGCGCCGCCGGCCGGTTGATCACCGTCACGCCATGGCGCGCCGCCAGCTCCAACAGGTGGGTGGCATACAGATAGGCCTCATCCACCGGTGGATCCTTGCGCATCCACACGTGGCTGAAGGACTCCAGGGGCAACCGCTGGGGCTCCCCGAGGCTGTACCACGGTTCGCAGGTCACGGGGGTGGCCAGCACCCAGGCGCCATGGCCCCGCCCGGGCACTGGCCCTGGCCGCTCGGCTGCCGTGAGATCGGCCAGGGTGCTCACCCACACCGGCCGGCCGGCCCGTTCGGCCGCCTGCATCAGGGCCACGCTGGAGTCCTTGGCCGGATTGAGGCGCGCGATCGGATCGATCACGAACAGCTGGGCTCCATCGCCCAGCGCAGGGATGGCCATCACTCAGGCCGCCAGCAGGGAGTCGAGCCGGCCGCCGCGCTCCAGGGCATGCAGCTCGTCGCAGCCGCCGACACCGGCGTCGTTGATGAAAATCTGGGGGAGGCTGCTGCGGCCGTCGGCCCGCTCGGTCATGGCGGCACGGGCCTGCTGATCGCCGTCGATGGCGTACTCGGTGTAGGCCACACCCTTGCGGTCGAGCAGCGCCTTGGCCCGGATGCAGAACGGGCAGAAGCGCCAGGTGTAGATCTCAACCTTCGCCGCCATGCGGGACCTCGGAGCCGGTGGGCGGATCCTAGAAGTGGGGCGCTGTTGAGTACGGTCAAGCCAGCCCTGTCCGTCGCCCCGCCGTGACCGCCACCACCACCAGCGGCCTCGCCGGCTCCCCAGCCGCCACCGCGCCCCTCGACCTCACCGACTTCAAGCGCGACCTCTCCGAGCTCACCGACCGCCTGGGCCAAGCCCAGGACTGTCTTTGACGAAGCTGCCTTAAAAGCCCGGCAGCAGGATCTGGAGCAGCTGGCCTCCCAGCCCGACTTCTGGGACGACCAGAAGCAGGCCCAGGCCAAGATGCGCCAGCTCGATGAGGTGAAGGGCCAGCTGGAGCAACTGGCCCAGTGGCAGGCGGCCGTGGCCGATGCCGAGGCCACCGTGGAGCTCTACGGCCTCGAGCCCGACGCCGAGCTGCTGGCGGAATCGAACGCGGCCCTGCAGAAGCTGCGCGCCGATCTGGATCGCTGGGAACTGGAGCGCCTGCTGAGCGGCCCCTACGACAAGGAGGGCGCCGTGATCTCGATCAACGCCGGCGCCGGCGGCACCGACGCCCAGGACTGGGCCCTGATGCTGATGCGCATGTACACCCGCTGGGCCGAAGACCACGGCATGAAGGTGACCGTGGACGAACTCAGCGAAGGGGAAGAAGCGGGCATCAAGAGCTGCACGATCGAGATCGAGGGCCGCTACGCCTACGGCTACCTGCGCAACGAGAAGGGCACCCACCGGCTGGTGCGCATCAGCCCGTTCAACGCCAACGACAAGCGGCAAACGAGCTTTGCCGGCGTGGAGGTGATGCCCAAGATCGAGGAGGAGGTGAAGCTCGACATCCCCGACAAGGACCTGGAAATCACCACCTCCCGCTCGGGCGGTGCCGGCGGCCAGAACGTGAACAAGGTGGAAACGGCCGTGCGCATCCTGCATATCCCCACCGGCCTGTTCGTGCGCTGCACCCAGGAGCGCTCCCAGCTCCAGAACAAGGAGAAGGCGATGGCCCTGCTGATGGCCAAGCTGCTGGTGATCGCCCAGGAGCAGCGGGCCGCCGAGATCGCCGACATCCGCGGCGACATCGTGGAGGCGGCCTGGGGCAACCAGATCCGCAACTACGTGTTCCACCCGTACCAGATGGTGAAAGACCTGCGCACCCAGCACGAGACCACCGACGTGCAGGGCGTGATGGACGGCGACCTCGATCCCTTCATCCAGAGCCTGCTGCATGCCGGCGTGGAGGTGGGCGGAGGCACAGGCGATGACTGAACCCCAGGCCAATCCCGAACCGCACGACCAGCCGACGGCAACCGGCAGTGGCGAGAACCCCAGCTTCGTGAAGCTGGCGATGCGCAACATGGTGCGCAAGGGTCGCCAGAGCCTGTTTCACTTCGGCCTCACGGCGGTGGGCTTTGTGGGTTTCATCACCCTGATCGCCTGGCTGGGCCGGCCGCAGGTTCCCGGTGGCTGATCCGCTCGCAGCTCAGATGGCGCACTCCAGCCCCACGCCCGCGCACCAGGCCGCCCCGGTCGACCTCGACCTGGCCTTCTCAGCCGATCCGGAGCTGGCGCCCGAACTGCGCCAGGCCGGCGGCATCTGGCTCGATCCCCTGGCGGGAGCCGACCCCTGGCACGCCCTGCTGAGCGCTTGGCTGGGCCAGCTGGCCAGCGAGCTGCCGGCGGAGCTGCAGGCCCCGGCTTACAGCCTCGGCCTGAGCCTGGTGGGCGACGCCGAGATCACGGCGCTCAACAGCGACTGGCGCCAGAAGGATGGCCCCACCGATGTGCTGGCCTTCGCCGCCCAGGACGAGGGGCTCAACGATGCCCCACCCGTGCCACTCCCCGCTCCCGATGAGGAAGACGGCGAACCCCTGGAGCTGGGTGACATCGTGATCTCGGTGGACACCGCCGCTCGCCAGGCCCCCGAGCACGGCCATCACCTGGAGCAGGAGCTGCTGTTCCTGGCCAGCCACGGCCTGCTGCACCTGCTGGGCTGGGACCATCCCGACGATTCCAGCCTGGCGGCGATGCTCGAGCGCCAGCTCAAGCTGCTGGAAAGCACTGGTTCCCAGGCCGAACGGCGGTAAGGTTCGCCTGGTAACAGGTGGACCGTGCAGCCGCTGCCCCGACCAGAAGCGAGCAACGAAACGCTGTCGAGCCTGCCGGCGGCGGCGGCCGGCCGTGGCCGCTCCAACCGGCTGGGCGCCTGGACCGTGGCAGGGGATCTGCCCGCCAGCTTCCGCTACGCAGCCCAGGGCCTCGTTTATGGGTTCACGAGCCAGCGCAACTTCCGCATCCACGTGTTCACCGGGCTGCTGGTGTTCCTGCTGGGCCTGGGCCTGGGCCTACCGCCCGAACAGTTGGCGGTGCTGGTGCTCACCGTGGCGGCGGTGCTGGTGCTGGAGCTGATCAACACCGCCACCGAGGCGGTGGTGGATCTGGCCATCGGCCGCAAGTTCCACCCCCTGGCCCGGATCGCCAAGGACTGCGCCGCCGCCGCCGTGCTGGTAGGGGCCGCGGCCTCGGTGCTGATCGCCCTGCTGCTGCTGGTGCCTGCGCTGCTCGCCAAGCTCCACATCTGAGCGAGGCAGGGGCCTTGAATGGGGCCGTCACCACAACGCCACTGGGGCGTTTCCCTCACGCCGATGCTGCTCGTTCTCGACAACTACGACAGCTTCACCTTCAACCTGGTGCAGTACCTGGGGGAGCTGGCCGCCGAGCACCCGCTGGCCGCCGAGCTGCGGGTGGAGCGCAATGACGCCCTCAATCTGGAGCAGATCCGCGCCCTCCAGCCGGCGGCGATCCTGATCTCGCCGGGGCCCGGCGACCCCGACCAATCGGGGGTGTGCCTGGAGGTGCTGCGCGAGCTCAGCCCCACCGTGCCCACCCTGGGGGTGTGCCTGGGGCACCAGTCGATCGCCCAGGTGTTCGGCGGCAAGGTGGTGCGCGCCAGGGAGCTGATGCACGGCAAGACCTCACCGGTGTTCCACGGCGGCGCCGGGGTGTTCGCCGGGCTGCCCAGTCCCCTCACCGCCACCCGCTACCACAGCCTGATCGCCGAGCGGGAATCCCTGCCGGACTGCCTGGAGATCACCGCCTGGCTGAAGGACGGCACGATCATGGGCCTGCGCCATCGTGATCACCCGCTGATCGAAGGCGTGCAGTTCCATCCCGAGAGTGTGCTCACCCAGGACGGCCACCGTCTGCTGGCCAACTTCCTGCGCCAGGCATCCCGCTAGCTTCAGCACCCCCCCAGCCCAGCGATGCGCCTTCTGCCCGCCCTCGGCCTGAGTGCTGCCCTGATCAGCGGCAGCCCCGCGCTCGCCGCCGGGGGAGTGTCCATCACCAGCTACGGCCACAGTGCCCTCCTGATCCAGGGCGGCGGCCAGAGCGTGCTGCTCAACCCCTTCCGTGCCGTGGGTTGCGCCGCCGGCCTCAGCGAACCGCGGGTGGGCGCCACCGCGATCCTGGCCAGCAGCCGTCTGCTGGATGAGGGAGCACCTGGGGTGGCCAGCGGTCGCTTTCTGGTGGATCCAGGCACCTACCAGGTGGGCAGCCTGCGCTTCGAGGGGATCGGCGGGCCCCACGACCGGGTGGGCGGCCGCCGCTTCGGCCAGGCCACCATCTGGCGCTGGCGCCAGGGAGGCCTGAACTTCGCCCATATGGGCGGCACCGCCGCGCCGATCAGCCCGGCCGACAAGGTGCTGCTGGGCCGGCCCGATGTGCTGTTCATCGGCGTGGGCGGCGGCGCCAAGGTGTACGACGGTCGCGAGGCGGCGGAACTGGTGCGCGAACTGCAGCCACGGGTGGTGATCCCGGTTCAGTACGTGAGCGGCACCACTCCGAAGGACTGCGACCAGGGCTCGGTACAGCCCTTCCTGGATGCCATGGCCGGCACCCCGGTGCAGCGCACCGGCAGCCGCATCAACCTGCCCGGCAGCCTCAGCGGAGGCCCAGTGATCAAGGTGATGCGCTGAAGGCCACCGCCTTGTAGGCCTCCCAGAAACGCGCCATCTGCTCCCGGGTGCCGATGCTCACCCGCAGCGATCCCTCGAGCAGCGGCTTGCCTGCCATCGAGCGCACCAGGATCCCCGCCTGACGGAGATTCCGCTCCACGGCCCCCGCGGGCTGGTCAGGCCAGAGCAGCAGGTAGTTGCCCCCAGCAGCCTGGTGACGCACGCCGGCCGCTTCCAGCTGCTCCAGCAACCAGGCGCGGGCGCCCATCACCTCGGCCACGTAGGCATCGGTGAAGGCCTGGTCGGCCAGGGCGGCAAAGGCCGCGGTCACCGCAAAGCTGTTGATGTCGTAGGGGCCGGTGACCCGGCCGATGCGATCGATCACCGGCGCCGCGCCGATGGCGAAACCCATGCGCAGGCCCGCCAGGCCTGCGGTCTTGGCCAGGGAGCGCAGCACCACCAGGTTGGGGGTGGCGGCGAAGTCGGCAAGCGGCAGCACGCTGTCGCCGGTGAACGCCTCGTAGAGCTCATCCACCACCACCAGCGTCTGGGGGGCGAGGGCCGCCAGCTCCAGGATCGGCTCCGGCGCCAGCCGGGTGCCGGTGGGGTTGTTGGGGTTGCAGATCAACAGCAGGCGCGGCGCGGCCAGAAGGGCGGCGCGAACCTCCTCGAGCGGGAAGGCAAAATCGGGCAGCCGGTAGGGAATGGCCTCAATCGCCATCCCCTGCATCTGGGCGCAGGGGCTGTAGTAGCCGAAGGTGGGGCTGGTGGTGAGCAGGGTGTCGCCCCGGTCGCCGTAGGCATGAAAGATGGCGTGGATGGCGGCATCGACGCCGTTGAACAGGCCGATCTGCTCGGGTTGCAGGGGCCGGGCCAGAACGGACGGGCCAGAGGAGTGCTGGGCCGCGAGGTTGGCGATGAACGCCTCGCGCAGGCCGTCGTATTCCGGATAGATGGCGATCTGCTCGGCCGGAATCGCCCGCAGGGCCGCCACCACCTGCGGACTGGGCCCCACGGTGTTCTCGTTGAAATCCAGGCGCAACAGGCCCCGCCGGCCCTCCAGCGGCGCGCTGTAGGCCTGCAGGCTCTCCACCTCGGGGCGGGCGTCCGGCACGTTCACGCAGCAGGCCGGCCTCACCGGCGAAGCAATGGGGGAAGCGTAGGCAGGCCCCTCCCCCAGGCCCGCATCCCTGGGGGCGATCAGGCCTCGCTCTCCACCCACACCGACAGCGACCCCGGCGGACAGCGGAACTCCGCCCAGCCATCGACGTTGGTGCGGATCGGCTCGCGCCGGTGCTCCGTGATGTCCACATAGGTGGCGTTGGGCCGGCCGGTGGCCATCCACTTCCAGCCCTCGTCGCCGTTGCTGAGCAGCACCGCCAGACCGCGGGGATGGTCGGGGGTGCCGGCGCGGGTCCAGCCGATGCAATTGGGGTGATCGAGCCAGTCGCGCTGCTCCCCGTAGGCGTGATCGCGGCGGGCGGCCAGCAGGCGATCCAGGATCCAGCGGTGGCTCACCAGCTCCACATCGTGCTGCTGGCCGTCGCGGCCGCGGTCGCGGTAGCGGGCGCCCTCGTAATCGGGCAGGAACAGGCAGGGGTACCCCTCGCGCCGCAGCAGGATGAAGGCATAGGCCAGGGGCTTGAACCAGGGTTCCACCACCGACTCCAGGGCCTGCAGGGGCTGGGTGTCGTGGTTCTCCACCAGGGTCACGGCCAGCTGGGGCAGCTCGCGCATCAGGGTGCCGTCCAGCAGGCGGCGCAGGTCGTAGCCCGAGCCCTGGCGGCTGGCGACATGGAAGTTGCGGTGCAGCGGCGCGTCGAACAGGTGGATCTGGCCACCGCTGCGGGAGGCATACCAGCGCAGGGTGTCGAGGTTGGTGGTCCAGTACTCGCCCACCACGAACAGGTCGCGGCCGGCATGGGCCTCCACGTGGCTGAGCCAGTCGGGAAAGAAATCACCGCTGATGTGCTTGATCGCATCGAGCCGGAAACCGTCCACCCCCACCGTGTCGAGCATCCAGGTGCCCCAGTGCTTGAGGGCGGCGCGCACCTCGGGGTGGTCGATGTCCAGATCGCAGCCCATCAGGTAGTCGTAGTTGCCGCGCTCCAGATCCACGTCGTCGTCGAAGGCCTTGCCTTCGATCCGCCATACCGCCTGAAAATCCGGCTCGCGGCTGTTGTAGTCCACGGCGTCGAAATGCCACCAGTGCCACTGCATGGCGGAGTGGGCGCCGCCGCGGGCGGGGTAGCTGTAGTGGGTCCAGCCGCGGATCTGGCGCTGGTCGCCGAGGGGCTGGAAGCGGTTCTGGGGATCGTGGGGTGTGGCGTTGAACTCCTCTTCGGCATCGGCCCCCATCAGGTGGTTGAACACCGCATCGGCATAGATCTGCAGGCCCGCGTCCTGGCAGGCGGCAACGGCGGCCTGGTACTCGGCGCGGGTGCCGTACTTGGTGGCCACGCTGCCCTTCTGGTCGAACTCGCCGAGGTCGTAGGGGTCGTAGATGCCGTAGCCCACGTCGTTGCTGCCGGCCAGGCCCTTGCCGGCCGGCGGCAGCCAGAGGGCAGTGATCCCAGCGGCGGCCAGGGCGGAGGCCTGCTGTTCCAGGCGTCGCCAGTGGCCACCATCGGCAGGGGTGTACCAGTGGAAAGCCTGCAGCAGCGCGCCGTTGTGCTCGCTGGGCTGGGCTGGGGCAGCGGACTGCATCGTGGCAACGGAGTGGGACCCAGGTCTAGCCAGGGATCGGCGACGGGAACAGCCGCTGAGAACGGCCGCCGCGAATGCCGTGATGGCCGACACACCAAGGCCGATCCGCAGGAACCGGCGGCGGGACAGCTGGCGAACGGGGCTGCGCACCCTGTGCTGAACCCTCACCGCTGGCCGTCATCCAACAGCTGTTCAATCTGGTCGAGGGCCTCATCGAGGGGGTTGATCGCCTCGGCCATCGCCGCATCCGTGGCGTCGCTGCTGGGCCACTGGCGGGCCACCTGGGCCTGGAGGTGGCGCAGGCCACCGTCGATGCGCTCCAACCTGGTGGAGAGGGCCAGAAGACGGGCCTGCCGTTCATCGAGGCCGCAACGGGCCGCGTCGAGGTTGCGTCGCAGCTGGTCCACCAGACGCTGCCGCTCCAGCCGCAGGGTGGCGGAGGATTCCTGTTGCCAGGCCGCCTGCTCCCGCTGCAGCCGCTGCTCCAGCTCCTCCAGCGGCAGCAGCTGGCCCCCGCCAGACTCCAACAGCCTCCGGCGGGAGGCGATCCGGCCCGGCAGATCGCGCAGCCGATCACAGCAGAGCTGCACCAGTCCGAGGGGCTCGAGATGGGCGGAGTCCTGGAAGCGGGCCAGCGCCTCACGGCGCACCAGGTCGGCCTGCACCGCCAGCTCGCGGCTGCGCAACTCTGCGGCATCGATCTCGGCGACCACACGCCGGTCACGCAGGCGCCGGCCCCGCCCACGCGGGTGGGCCCGCAGGGCAGCGAGGGCCAGCGCCAGCGGCACCGCCACCACCAGGGCCAGCCCCAGGCCCAGGGGGGTGAAGCGGGCCAGCAGCACCAGCACCATGCCGGCCAGGGCAACGGCAAGCGGATCGTCGAGGGGATTCACCATGGTTTGCAAGGTCCGGTTCAGAACGCCAGCTGGAGCGCCTCCATGCGGCGGCGGATGCTGTCGACGTTGCCCTCCACGAACTCACCGCCATTGGCCTCGGCGATCTGCCGGAGCGCACCGGCGTTGTAGTCACCGCCGCCATAGCCGAGCGTGAACACACCGATGCGCTCGTCGCCCTGGAAACCGCTGCTGCGCAACTGTTCACCCAGGTCGTCCAGACTCAGCCGGGAGCCGGAATCCACGCCATCGGTGAGCACCACCACCGCCAGGATCTCGCCTGGCTGGCGGGTGCGCCGCAGCCAGTCGCGCCCGGCGAGTACGGCATCGTGCAGGCGCGTGCCGCCGTCGGCCACCAGCCGGGCGATCAGGGGCCCGCTGCCCGCAGCGCCCCCCGGGCCGCCGCGCAGCACCACCGGTGGCCGCACCGTGCTGTCGAAATCGATCAAGCCCACCACATCGCGCGGGCCGATCTGGCTGAGGTAGGCCTGCAGGCTGCTCTGCACCGCCGGCAACTTGTCGCCGGCCATCGATCCCGAGCTGTCCACCACCAGGGCCACCCGGGAGGGCTTCTTCACGAGGTCGCGCCACTGGCGGATGATCGCCTCCACCACCTCCGGCCGGGGGGAGCGCAGGGAGTCGTAGGTGGCGGCAGGGTCCACTCCCCGGGCCGGTGTCACCAGGCTGGCCTGCACGGCGGGGTTGGCGGGCCGCAGCCCCTGCTGGGCCACCAGGCGCTGCAGTTGCGGCTGCTGCAGCCGCTCGATCACCAGCTGGGCGGCCTCCCGCTCCCGATCCGACACCCACGGCGCCGCGGGCAGGATCGCCCGCATCGTGCTGGAGAAAGTGGCGCGGGGATACACGGCCACCAGCGGATCCTGACCACCCTGGCGGCGGCCATTGGCCGCCGCCACCGACGACTCGTAGACCGAACCCACCGACGCCCAGAACAGGCCATTGCGCTGCATCGTGCGTGCCAGTTCGTCGGTGGAGCTGCCGTAGCGGGTCACGTGCTTCTGGATGGCGGCCACCGCCGGAGCGCTGGCCTGCACATCAGCGAGGGTGAGCTGCTCAGGGCGCTTACCCGACACCTCCGCCACCATGGCAACCAGGGTCTGCAGCCCGGAGTTGGAGCGCGTGGGGGCCGTGTGCACGAAGCGGATCGGCTGGGAGGGGGCTGCGGCATCCAGCTGGCGGTGATCGCGGCTGCGGGCCAGGGCCTGGTAGGGATCGGCGCGTCGCAACCCCTGGGCGAAGGGTGCGGTGGTCATCAGCACCATCGGCGAACTGGCGAGGGCCGGGGCATCGGCGGGGGCGGGGATCAGATCGCGGCCGGGGGCCAGGGCCTGCAGCCGGTACCGCAGCAGATCCTGGTAGATCTCCCCATCCACCGACACCAGGGTCGGAATGCGGGGATCGTCGGGATTGCCCCCTGCCTTGAACACCGAGCGCGCATGCTCCTCCATCTCGGTGACCACATCACCGCTGCCGGCGGCCCGACATTGCAGCCGCACCTGGGTGCCATCGGCCAGGCGGGGCGGATTGCGCTCGATGGCCTGGGCCCAGGCCTGGCAGGTGTCGCCCAGGGCGCTGCCCACCAGCATGGTGAGCTCTAGCTGGGGACCCACCGGCAGAACGCCGCAACCGCCCACCAGCAGCCCCATGCCGAGCCCGCCAAGCCAGCGAGACCTGGAACCAACAGAACTGGGAGGATTGACGGAAGATTCCATCACATGCTCCGTCGCGTCATTCTGAGGCGTCACCATATCGATTTCATCCATGATCTTTGTGAGCAAACAATGCCTGACACGGGGGCAGAGAAGGCATCGATTCGAACATCAAACCAACGCGACATCGCCACCAAAACCTCAGCACACCAACATTGGCGAGCGCACACGGTGGTCGGATCAGCCACCACCTGATGCGACCACCGTGCGCCGAACCTGATTTAAACGATCAGGCCAGTGGCAGGCCACTTCCAGGTTGCTAGTCGCTCCAGAAAACAAAACTCTTGTCATACTACTTGGAATCAACCGCCCAATCGAGCTAAACGTGTTCTCGATTACACGTCGTCGTTTTCTATCTTTAGGGCGCCTCGAAAATTCGGCGTTTGCGATGGGAAAGTCTAAACACAAAAAGCCGCACAGAGGCGGCTTTGCACGAGTTTTCGAGAGAGTCTTTTGATCAGATCGTCAAGATAATCATGGATTTC
>JBILNZ010000008.1:0-94846 GCA_044374745.1 Prochlorococcaceae cyanobacterium
GATGCCAGGTAAAACAATTGTCTCCAACCAGAAGCAGCGCAAGCTGCTGATGAAAAAAGCCACCGCCTAGGTGGCTTTTTTTGTGCCCGGAGGGCTTCCCCAGGGGTTCGTATTTCTCCAGGGGGGCTGCTCCTGGCCGGCGGGTGGTCCAGTAGGGCCGCTCCAGCGTTCTTCCACCTACGCTCATCTGCATGCTGATGGGGCGGTCCAGTCGCAATGGGTTCCTGGAGGCAGAGGTGGATCACGCCCTTCTGGAGGGCCTATCGACTCTGGTTAAGACATGACTGTGTGGATTTGAGTGCGGCCTTTGCCTATCACGGTCTCCAGTCGATCTTTCCTCTTTGTCTTATTGCACTTGCCATCGCTTCTGCATTGCTTGGTCGTGCTGAAGCCCTCCAGGAGCGGGTGTTGGAGTTGATTTCTGGGGTGGTTCCCGCTGATGCGGGGCCGGTTGTCGAAGCTGGGCTTGATCGTTTTCTGAAGCAGGGGGTAGGCGCTGGTTTTGCCGGTGTGGTGATCCTGGCCCTCACCGCATCCAATGCATACCTCACCCTGCAGCGGGGAGCGGATCGTCTTTGGTTTCACCGCCCTTGGGTCTCGGCCACGCCGCTTTCGAGAAAGGCGGTGGTGGTGCGGTTTCTGCTTTTGCGCGGCAAGGCCCTCGCCTGGGTGCTGGTGGTCGGCCTGTTCATCACCGCCGATCAGGTTCTGCTGCGAGGCCGTTTTGCAGCCCTCACCCCTCTGCAGCAGTGGTTTTTGTCGCCAGTGCTGGTGTTCCCGATCTCCATCCTCTTGGCGATCGGGGCCTCGCTGGTGCTCTTGAAGACCCTGCCTTCCCAGGAAATTCCATGGCGCAAATTCCTGCCTGGCGCCGCGTGTCTCGGCGTGAGTATCCATCTCCTCAACCTGGCCCTTTCCACCCTGCTGCCTGCGCTGGGGCTGCGGTTTCAGGCCTACGGTGTGGTGGGAGGTGTCTTGCTGTTCACGCTCTGGATCTGGTTGATCGGCGTGTTGATCTACTACGCCCAGTGCCTGTGCCTGGCGTTCAGCAGACCAGGTCAGTCCAGATTCAGCAGGATGGTTGATGAGCCCCCTGCTCGCCGATGACCCGTTCTGTCCCCTGGCTCTGGATCGCCCTGGCTTTGTTGTTGCTGGCGCCCAGTCCGGCGGGCCGGGTGCTGCTTGATCTGATCGGCGGTCTCACCCTGACCCTTCTGCTCTTGCCGCTGCTGTTCGGCATTGCGGGTTTTGTGGGTTGGCAGGTGTTGCAACGACAGGCGCGCACCTGCACGGCCTGTGGCTTTCGTGCCACTGGCCTGGATCAATGTCCGGCCTGCGGGGCTGTCTACGCCGACCAGGGCGATGGCTCAGGCCGCGACCCCGTTGTTGATGCCAGCCAGGCCACCATTGATGTTGAAGTGATTGAAGAGGTCGACTGAGGCACGCACAGACTTGTTATTTGGCTATCCCTGCTTGTTTGGCTATTCCTGCCGGCCGATCTCCAGCCCATTCGCTGCAGGAACCGACTGAGCCAATTCGGCCAGTCGCCGCTCCCGCAGATACAGGAACAGGGGAGCTCCACAGGCGAAGGCCAGGGTGATGCAACTGAGCAGCACCCACGGCAGCCCGCGCATCTGCAGCCGACGGCTTTCGCTCACCATCCAGATCACCACTGCCGTGGCACCGATGGCTAGGTCACGGGAGAGGGAGCTGGCCGCGGGGTTGTCATTGGCCAGTCGCACGAACAGTCCCAGATCGCCGCTCGCCCCATAGGCGTTGATGAAGTCCAGGTTGGCAAGCCAGGGCAGAACCGCACCTGCCACTGCCAGCCCCAGGTACAGCCATTGCAGGGCCCTCGCTGGCAGTCGTTCGGGCAGGGAAGGGGGGTTGACGGTCATCGGCACGGACCCAGAACGCAGGGATCAGGCAAGGTCTGGATCTGGGTCATAACGCACCGGAGCCCCTCCCGGGTTGGCCAGGTCGTCCCAGAGCAGCACCTCCTGCTCGACCTGCTCGAGGATGCTCTCGCAGCGCTGGGCATAGGTGCGGCCGCGTTGGTAAAGCCCGGCCATCGCTTCCACGTCCAGGTCATTGGCTTGCAGTTCAGCCAACACCAGCTCCAGGGCGGCGCGGGCTTCGTTGAAGCTCAGGTCGGCTGCGCCAGTTTCGTCAGGGCTTGAGTCAGGCGGGGAGGAAGGGCTGCGGTCAGGGTTCTGGGGAGAGTCCTGGCGTCGGCTGCGGGCCATGGCAGGCCGAATCGGCAAAGTTGACGATCACTCTGACTGAGCCGGGGGAGCGCTCCGTTTTCCCTGCACCAGCGCATCCGCCTCGCCATTGGCCAGGGCAACGGTGATCAATTGGCCGGTTTCGAGATCCTCCAACTGGCGTACAAGGCTTCCATCCGCGCGACGGACCAGAGCGAAGCCCCGCTCCAGCACGTGCTGGGGGGAGAGAACCTGCAGCAGGCGCTGGGCCTGCTGCAGGTCCCAGCGGCGCTGGCGCAGTTGATCGCTGGGGTGAAGCCGCCGCAACAGCTCTCGGACCTGGCCCAGCCTCTGGCGTTCCCCCTGCAGGCGCAGCACCACCAGCTGGGCCAGGTGACGTCTGAGCTGCTGGCAGACCAATTGCCGTTGCTGGCGTTCGGGCAGCAGGGCTACGAGGGCTGCCGTGGGCGTGGCGGCCCGGTGATCGGCCACCAGATCGGCGATGGTGGTGTCGTCCTCGTGGCCGATGCCGCACACCACCGGCACGGGAGCAGAGGCAATGCTGCGGGCTAGGGCTTCTCCGTCGAACACGCTGAGATCCTCCCTGCTGCCGCCACCTCGGGCCAGCACGATCGCCTCTACACCCAGGCGGCCGGCGGCCTCCCCTACCCGCTCCAGGGCCGTGCGGATCTGGTCCTCCACGGCGCCCTGCACGGGGATTGGCACCACCAGAATCCCGGTGGCTGGCCACCGCTCCCGTGCTGTGCGCAGCATGTCGGCCAGGGCTGAGCTGGGCACGCTGGTGAGCAGGGCGATGCGGGCCGGCGTGTCCGGCAGTGGGCGCTTGCGCGCTGGATCCAGCAAACCTTCCGATTCCAGCAGCTCCTGCACCCGTTCAAAACGCCGCAGCACGCTGCTCAGGCTGGGACGCAGATCGAGCACCTGCACGTTCAGGCTGGCCCGGGCCGCCCAGAAGTTCAGTTTGCCCACCACCAGCACGCCGTCGCCATCGCTGGGCAGGAAGCTCAGCTTCGGCACCTGGGAGGCCCAGACCACGGCCGAAACCGAGGCCTGCTCGTCGACCAGATTCATCCAGAGGTGGCCCTTCTTCAGCTGGGGCCTGCTCACGGTGGCCTCCAGCAGGAAGCGCGGCGCAAAGCCGCGCTCCAGCAGGCTTGCTACAGCCGCATTGAGGGCGCTGACGCTGTAGCGGGGCAGCTGCAGGGGGCTGGGCTCGGCCGACTTCAAGGGTTCAGAGCAGAGCGCAGGGATGGGATGGGGCGCCCCATCCCGATCCCCAGCATCGCCCAGCGCTGGCGCCTCAGGGGTTCCTGCCCCCTAGCCGGGCCTTGGTGAAGGCCGTGGCGGCGGCCGTGGCCCCGTCCTCCGGCCAGGGATGCTTGGGGTAGCGCCCCCGCAGTTCGCGCCGCACCTCCCTGTAGGGACCGGCCCAGAACCCTGCCAGGTCCTGGGTGATCGCCGCCGGTCTGCCGGCCGGTGTGAGCAGATGCAGGGTCACAGGCAGTCGTCCGTCAAGCACCCGGGGCGTCTCTCGGCAGCTGAACATCTCCTGCAATTTCACGGCGAGCACGGGTTCGCCGCCGCTGTAGTCGAGCGGGATGCTCCGGCCGGAGGGCGCGGGCAGCTGCCGGGGCAGCAGTCGGTCGAGCTCCTGACGCCGGGGCCAGTCGAGGTCACCCCAGAGGGCGGCCTCCAGGTCCAGGGTGCGCAGCTCGGCGAGGCTGAGGGCGTCCCCGAGCCAGGGGGCCAGCCATCGCTCCAGCGTTTCCAGGAGGGTCCGATCGCTGCGGTCTGGCCACGGATCGCCGAGATGCCGATGGGCGAGGCAAAGCCGATGCTGCAGCTGGCGGCTGGCCGGTTGCCAGGGGAGGACCGCCAGGCCCTGCTGACGCAGGCCCTCCAGCAGGGCCGCCTGCACCTGCTCCGGCCGGGCTCCCGTCCAGGGGCGGCGTTCCAGCACCAGTGCCCCCAGCAGCAGGCTGCGCTCACATCTCACGCGGCCGGCCTGGGCATCCCAGCGGGCGGTCAGCTCTTCGCTGCCTTCCAAACTGGCCCAGTGCTGCAGGGTCTGCAGGGATAGGGGCATGGCCAGCTGGATGCGGGCGTCCTGGCCGCTGCCATCCAGCCTGGCCACGGCCAGGGCCGGTTCCCGGCCCAGGGGGTCCTGGGCGTGAAGCATCGCGCCGGTGCCGCTGCGCAGCAGGTAGCGATGGCCCTGGCCCGGCCGGCCCAGGGCCAGGCGTTCCGGAAAGGCTGAACTCACCAGTAGGGCCACTGCCGCCTGTTCGGAGCCGATCGCGGCCATGTCCGGCGCTGCCGTCTGCCCGTGGACGGAGTTGGAGTCCAGCCCCTCCAGCTGGCGCAGCCATTGCCGTTTCTGTTGCTGCAGTGGGTGCCGGGTCGGTTGGCGGCGCAGCCAGTCCAGCCGCAGGCCGAGGTTGGCCCCGGCCTCCTGCAGGCTGAGGGGGTCGCGCTCGCTCAGCAGCACGGCCAGCTCACAGGCCAGTTCGGCCTGGCCGCAGCTGCGGCCACGGAGCAGCATCCGGGCCAGGCGCGGATGGAGCCCCAGCCGGGCCATCGCCCGGCCTGCCGGCGTGAGGCTCCCCCGATCACCGGCCGGCAGGGCTCCTAGCTGAATCAGCCCGGCGCGCGCCTCCTGCAGGCTGGCCGCTGGCGGGGCGTCCAGCCAGTGCAGCTCCCGGCCCAGGGGGTCGCCCCACTCGGCCAGCTGCAGGGCCAGGGGCAGGGGATCACACTCCAGCAGTTCGGGGCGGTCATGGGCCGGGCGCCGCTGCTGCTCCGCGGGCGACCAGAGCCGCAGGCAGCGGCCCGGACCCAGCCGCCCGGCCCGTCCGGCGCGCTGCTCCGCACTGGCCTGGCTGGCGGGGACGGTGACTAGTCCATCGAGTCCCCGTGCCGGATCAAAGCGGCTGCAGCGGCGCAGGCCGCTGTCCACCACCAGGGTCACCCCGGCGATGGTGAGGGAACTCTCCGCCAGAGAGGTGGCCAGGACAATCCGGGCCCGGCCACCCCCGGCCGGTCCCACGGCCCGGGCCTGCTGGTCGAGGGGTTGATTGCCGTGCAGCTCCACCAGCTCCAGCTCTTCACTCCAGCCGCACCCCTGGATCGCGCGGGCGCAGGCCTGGATCTCCCGCAGGCCCGGCAGAAACACCAACGCCGTGTCCCCCGGCCGGCAGCCATCCAGCCACTGCTGTTCCAGCGCCCGGATCACCTGCTGCGGCAGCCGTTCGTCGCTGCGCGGCCCCTGGTGGCTGATGGTCACCGGGAAGCTGCGGCCCTCGCTGCGCAGGAGCCGGGCCTCGGGCATCTGCTCCGCCAGGGGGGCCAGGTTGAGCGTGGCCGACATCACGATCAGCCGCAGCTCCGGGTGCAGAAGCGCCCGGGCCTGGCGCAGCAGGGCCAGCGCCAGGTCCGCCTCGGCCTGCCGTTCGTGGAACTCGTCGAAGATCACACAGTCCACCCCATCCAGGGATGGATCGCCCTGCAGTCGCCTGAGAAACACCCCATGGGTGAGCACCTCGATGCGGGTGGCGGCGCTGCTGCGACTCTCCAGCCGCACGCTGTAGCCCACCAGGCCGCCCACCCGTTCTCCGGCCTCAGCGGCGATCCGCTGGGCGGCGCTGCGGGCCGCGATCCGGCGCGGCTCCAGCAGCCACACCCGCCCGGCCAACCGGGGCAACACGGCCCTGGGCACCCGGGTGGTCTTGCCGGCCCCGGGGGGGGCCTGGAGCAGCAGCGTGGACCCCGGTGCCGCGATCGCCTCAGTCAACTGGGGCAGCAGGGCGTCGATCGGCAGGGGCGCCGCCATCCGTGCGGTGGGTGACTGGGGCGCTTAGCGCACGTGGCGCACGCCATCCACCGGGTGATAGTCCTCGCCGGTGAGCTCCTCGTAGACGATGGCCGGCAGTCCGGTCTCGAACATCGTCTGCAGGGCTTCCTTGAGATAGGGATTCCAGCCACCGGTGCTCACCTTGCCGTGCCGCACCGTCCAGTCCCAGGTGCCCTGCAGGTCGCGGGGAATGCGTCCTTCCCGGTCACGGCGGGTTACCAAGTCCTGCGATTCCAGCAGCCCCACGAGCACGGCCTCCTTGCCGTAGGCGGGCGTGAGGCTGAGTTCGAGGCGTACCGGGTCCTCCTTGACCAACCGCAGGCGGAAGCGGGGCGGCAGCTTGAGGTTTCGCAGAACTGCGGCCACGATGCGCGTGCGTTGATCCAATGCCGGCGATCTCCCTGAATTCACGGACTCGTTACCGAGCCTATTCAGCAGGGGGTACCCGGGGGGCCGAACTCTCGCCGTTTCCGCCGAAGCGCACCGTGAGCAGATCTTCCTGGGTGAGCTGGCCATCGGCGTCCAGCAGCTCGGGATGGATCGTGACCTGGCCCGTGCGATCGCCAACCGGGCGGTTGGGCGCGGGCTCGGCAGGGCTCTGGACGGCCTTGAAACCCCGGCCCATCACCCGGAATGCTTGCCAGAGCAGGGCAAGGAAACAGATCCCGTAGAGGATCGGAAAAATCTGGGAGAGCAGAGCGTTCATGGCCTCAGTCCCGCAGGGGTAGGGGGTGATGGTGGTGCCGGTCTCTCCATCAATGCCCGGGGGATCCAGGTTCGGGGCGACTGGTGGCCAACATCCAGGCCCAGAGGGAGGTGCAGGCCGCCCCGAAGGCCAGGAAGGCCAGCAACAGGCGGGAGGTGTCCATGGCCTTCAACAATTCTTTGCAAAGACTAGGTGGGTTGCCTGGCCTGTGATGGCTTGCCGGGGGACGGTGGCAGGGGCGGTCAACCGGCCTGTCCAGGTCTGTTGGGGGTGTTTACGGTCTTTTGATCCCGCAGTTCGCTGCATGACCATCCGTCGTTTCGGCCCCAGCGGTGGCCTGGGCATGGTTGTTGCCGCATCCCTGGTCTTGGGCCCCCTGGCCATCGTGGGAGTCAGCGAGTCCGCCAGCCCCGCACTGGCCTCTGCGAAAGCGGCCGCCACCCTGGGCCGTCAGTCGTTTGTGGCCGCGGCGGTGCGTCGCGCCGGGCCTGCTGTGGTCACGATCGACACTGAGCGCACGGTGGCGGTGGCCGGTACCCAGGGCGGCGTGCCGAGTTCGATGCTCAACGATCCCCTGTTCCGCCAGTTTTTCGGGCTTCCAGCCCAGGGTGCGCCTCAGCGTTCCGTACCCCGCACCGAGCGGGGTCAGGGCAGTGGTTTTGTATTTCAGGCCGATGGCCTGGTACTCACCAACGCCCATGTGGTGGAACGCACCGACCGGGTCATCGTGGGCATGCAGGACGGCCGCCGCATCCCCGGCACCGTGGTGGGGATGGACAAGCTGACAGATTTAGCCGTGGTGCGACTTGAGGGCAAAGGGCCCTGGCCGGTGGTTGCGCTGGGCAACTCCGACCAGCTGGAGGTGGGGGAATGGGCGATTGCTGTGGGCAATCCCTATGGTCTCGACAACACAGTGACCATGGGCATCATCAGCAATCTGAACCGCAACGCGGCCAAGCTTGGCATCACTGACAAGCGGCTAGACCTGATCCAGACCGACGCCGCGATCAACCCAGGCAACTCCGGGGGACCGCTGCTGAATGCTGACGGTGAGGTGATCGGCATCAACACCCTCGTCCGAACCGGTCCGGGTGCTGGTCTGGGGTTCGCCATCCCGATCAACCGAGCTCGAGACATTGCCCGTGAGCTGGTGGCCAGTGGTCGGGTTCGCCATCCGATGATCGGCATCGGCATGGATTTGGTCCGTCCTGGAGACGGCACCGGAGCGAGCCGGGGGGTGCGCGTCGCCTCCGTGGTGGCAGGCGGGCCCGCCCAGCGGGCGGGACTCCGTCAGGGGGATGTGGTGGTGTCGGCCAATGGGGTGCAGATCCTCCAGCCATCCCAGCTGGTCGCCGCCGTCGAGAAAGTGGGGGTCGGCGGCAGCCTGTCTCTCAATGTGAGTCGAGCCGGTCAGGTTGTTCAGGTCACAGTGGTGCCCGTGGCCATCGGAGGCAGCTGATTCTTCAGGACTCTTGACTCCACTGCCCGCCTAGTGACTGGGCCAGCTGGGGCGGTGCTCCGAGTTGTTGGCGCATCACCCACTGGGTGGCGGCCTTCTGGCTCTGCCAGGCCTGCAGCAATTGTTTGGCGATGCCGCGCAGGGCCGTGACATCTCCCGTTTCATCGATGGCCCGGTTCATCCGTTCCAGTTCGAACTGCTGACCGAGACTGAGGGCGAGGGGTTCGGACATGGGTCGCATCCGACGAATCAGTGATCCGCTAATGCTACAAACTGTTTCGATGGGTTGCGTAGCGGCTGCGACACTCTCTCGGCTTTGTGTTTGATCGCTGGTCCCGGGCTCAGGCTGCTGATGCCCGATCCTTGCTTTGGCGGGCGGCCTTTTTCTCCTTCTGTTTGGCCCGGTTGGCAGCCTGCTTGGCGGCGCGGGCCTCGGCCTCGGCTGCGGAATGGGCTGCCTCGGCCTCTTCCTGCTTCTTCTCCTGGTAGTAGGCGTAGTCGCCCCGGTAGAGCACCAGCTCGCCGTCGCGCAGCTCCACGATCTTGTTGGCCACCCGGGAGATGAAGTAGCGGTCGTGGCTCACCAGCAGGGCGGCGCCCTCATAGGCGATCAGGGCGTCCTCCAGCATCTGCTTGGCCGGGATGTCGAGGTGGTTGGTGGGCTCATCGAGCACCAGCAGGTTGCAGGGCTTGAGCAGCATCAGCGCCAGGGCCAGCCGTGCCTTCTCGCCGCCGGAGAGTTTGCCCGCCTCCTTGAACACGCTCTCGTTGGAGAAGCAGAAGCTGCCCAGCAGGGAGCGCACCTGGGTCTGGGTCCAGTCGGGCACCACCTCGAAGATCGTGTCGATCACGGTTTTGGAGAGGTCGAGGGCCTCCGCCTGGTTCTGCTCGAAGTAGCCGGCGATCACGTTGTGCTCGCCCAGGCCCGCCCTGCCCTCATCGGGCTGTTCGCTGCCCATGATCAGCCGCAGCAGGGTGGATTTGCCGGCGCCATTGGGGCCCACAAAGGCGATCCGATCGCCCCGCTCCACCTCCAGCTCGGCGCCCAGAAACAGGATCTGCTCTCCGTAGCTGAGGGTGAGGTCCTTCACCTCGGCCACCAGCCGGCCGGAGCGGGGCGGTTCGGGGAAGCGGAAGCGGGGGCCTCCCACCGTTTCCACCGGCGCTTCGATCCGCTCCACCTTCTCCAGCAGCTTCTCGCGGCTCTTGGCCTGGGTGGAGCGGGTGGCGCTGGCGCGGAAGCGATCGATGTAGGCCTGCTGGGCGCTGAGTTCCTTCTGCTGGCGCTCAAACGCCGCCTGGGAGGCTTCGCGCTCCAGGGCTTTCTGCTCCAGGTGCTGGCTGTAGTTGCCCAGGTAGGTGCGCGAAACGCCCCGCTCGGTCTCCACGATCTGGGTGCACACCCGATCGAGGAAGGTGCGGTCGTGGCTGATCACCACGATCGCAGCGCTCTGCTCGATCAGGTAGCCCTCCAGCCACTGGATCGTCTCCACGTCCAGGTGGTTGGTGGGCTCATCCAGCAGCAGCAGGTCGGGATCCTGGAGCAGGATCTTGCCCAGGGCGATGCGCATCTGCCAGCCGCCGGAATAGTCGGCCACCAGCTGCTCGGCCCCCTCGGGTGTGAAGCCGATCGTGGGCAGCAGCTTGTCGATGCGGGCGTCGAGCTCGTAGCCGTGCAGGGCCTCGAAGCGCTCGTGCAGGTGGCCCAGCTCGTGGATCAGTTCCTCGAGGTGGTCGGGATCGCTGGCGGCCTTGTCGCTGGCCATCTCGTGCTCCACCGCATGTTTGCGGTTAAGCACCACCGCCGCCTCGCCGAAGGCCTGGAACAGCTCCTCGCGCACCGTGCGCTGCGGATCCACGTCGAATTCCTGCTGCAGGTAGGCGATCCGCGGTGAGCCCTGTTTCACCACGCTGCCGCTGCTGGGCTCCTCCAGGCCGGCGATGATGCGCAGCTGGGTGGATTTGCCGGCGCCGTTGACGCCCACCAGGCCGATGCGATTGCCCGCCTTCACCTCCCAGGTGACATCGCGCAGCACCTCTCCGGTGGGGTAGATCTTGCCGATGCGTTCGAGGCGGAGCACGGGGGAGGGGCGCTGGAGGACGACCGCAGCGCGGCCGCCCTCATCATCCCTGGCCGTGGGGCAGGGGTGAGCCGCTGCGACACCGCTCCGGCAGACTCCGGACAGTTGCGGCTGGTCTCGCCATGATCAAGCGCCTGGAGCAGGTGGCTGCCCTGGTGGTGGCGGCGGGGTTGGCGATCGTGAGTTACTGGCTGTTTTTCAGCTGGGCCCAGGGCGGCGGATCTGATCAGCGCCAGCGCCGCAGCCTGTTGCTGCCGCCCCAGGCCCCGCTCTCAGAGGCCGCCGCGGGCCTTGAGCAGCCACTGTTTGCTGGCCGGATCATCGAGGGAGGCCACATGGGCTCGCACCTGCTCCCGGTTCACCGGCAGGTTGAGCTCCTGGCCGAGGGCCACGATGTGGTCGAGGGCGCCTGAAGGATCCTGCAGCGCCTGGCGGAACAGGGCCTGGGTGAGTTCCGTGTCGGCGCTGATGCGGGCGTAGAGGGCCGCGGCGTTGTTCGCATCAGCCTGCTGGCTGTTAGTGCTGGGGCTGCTGGCGCTGGGGCTGCTGGAGTCAGGGGCCGCGGCCGCCTGGTTGAACGCGTCGTTCATCGACTGGCGGGACAGATCGATCGGAGGGAGTGTTCTGACCCTATGGGGCCAGCCCCCTCGCGGCCATAGGCCGGACACATTTGGAGTTGGATTGATCCAGTGATCAGGCGGCCCGTGGGGAGTCACTCACCGGATTGCCGCAGGCGGAGGCATCTTCCATGCTGCGGGCATCCAGGCAGAGCACCTTGCGCAGCTGGGCGTAGTTGGCGGCCAGGGCCGTGCGCCCCTCCTGTTGGGCGCCATATTCGGCCCGTTGCAGCACGTGGTGGAGGTGGGTGAGCAGGTAGGTGCTGATCACCGCCGACACCAACACATCGCTGCGCTCAGCGGTGCTGCGCTCGCGTCTTCTGGGCATGGTCTGGCCTCCGACCTCAGGGGCTGAACGGATGACATGCCACAAGTTTAGTCGTGGATACTATCCGTAAGCATCACCGTACACTGGTGTCCACGAAAGGACATCCCTGACAGCTGGAGACTGCTGGCTCCCCTTCCGGGGGCTGTCGGTGCTCCGCCCGACCCTCGCCCTCAGCAGCTGTGGCCACCCGCCAAACCTCCTCCAGCGGTCGGCCCAAGTCGCCCCGGATTCAGGTGGTGCTCCCCGAGGACCTGTGTGAACGGCTGGCCCTGCTGGCCGATGCCGAGGCCCGTACCGTGAGCAACATGGCCCGGGTGTTGATCCAGCAGGGCGTGGAGCGGCTGGAGCGCCAGCTCCGCCACCAGGCTGACCAGGAGGCGCCCCCGCTGGGAGGTTCCGATCGTTTTCGCCACCAGCTGGAACGCCAGGAGATCCAGGGGCCCCGCCGCTTGCGGGGGGCCCCCCGCCGGGTGCGACTGCAGCGACCCGACTGAGGGGCCGGCCTCAACGTGCTTCAGTCGATGGGGCCAGCCGGTTCGGCCCGGACGCCCAACCGGCACCTGACCCTGGCGCCGGTGACGCTGGGGGCGTTGCCAGGGTGGGCTTGCTGGTGCCACCAGGCCAGCAGCGCAAAGACGAGGGCCTCTCGCTGGTTGTCGGCGATGCCCATGTCAGCCAGCGGCCGAACGGCCGTGCCGCGGCAGCGGCGGCCCAGCTCGGCCATCAGGGTGCGGTTGCGGCAGCCTCCGCCCGCGACCAGCAACTCCACCGGCCGGGTTGCCAACCTGCTGAGGTCCTGGGCCACCACCGAGGCACTCAGGGCCGTGAGACTGGCCAGGGCATCGGCGGGTTCCAGTTCGCTGTCCCGCAGGTGGGCGGCCTGTTCCAGCTCCGCCAGCCGTCGGTCCAGGTCGGCGGCGCCAAACAGCTCGCGACCGGTGGATTTGGGCGGTGGCTGCTGGAAGTAGCTCTCCTCCAGCCAGGTGGCGATCAACTGTTGGTCGGGATTGCCCTGGGCCGCCCAGCTGCCATCGGGATCAAAGCTCTGCCGGCCCTGGCTGAAGCGGCTCACCGCCAGGTCGAGCAGGGTGTTGGCGGGGCCGCAGTCCCAGCCCTGCACGCTCTGAAAGCGGTCTGGCCCGCAGGCCGGTGGCACCACGGTGAGGTTGGCGATGCCGCCGAGGTTGAGCAGGGCCCGCCAGCCGGGAAGCCGGCCCAGCAGGGCCTCATCGGCGGGAGGTACCAGGGGCGCCCCCTGGCCACCCAGGGCCAGATCGGCGGCCCGGAAGTCCGAAATCACCGGGCGCTGCAGCAACTGGGCCAGCAGTGGTGCCTGCAGCACCTGCCAGCTGGCGCCGCGGCGGGAGCCCTCGGGGGGGCGGTGCCACACGGTCTGGCCATGGCAGCCCACCAGGGTGGCCAGGCCCTGGGGGTCGCACTGGCGGGCCGCGGCGGCGTGCTGCTCGGTAAGGGCTTCGGCCAGATTGAGCCAAGAGAGGCTGCCCATGGGCTGCCCCTGGCCAGCGGCGATCAGCTGCTGGCGCAGATCATCGGGATACGGCAGGAACTTGCTGTTCAGGATGCGCCAGTGCGGCCGGCTGGGCTTCCCCTGAAACCAGGCCAGCACCGCATCCACCCCATCGGCGCTAGTGCCACTCATCAGGCCGAGCACGGCAGTGCCGGTGCGCCAGCGGTGGCTGCTTCGTGCTGTCATTGCCCTCGGCTCTGCTATCTCCTGGCTTGCTCCCTGCTGAAAGCCCCCGGCCACAGATCCGGGGGCATGCTCGGTCAACTGGCCCGCAGCTTCACTTGTTGGGCTGGGGCGTCATCCGCAGGTAGGGCTTGATTTCGGTCACGCCCTTGGGGAACTTGTTGCGAGCTTCCTCGGTGGGGATCGAGGGCACCACCACGCAGTCGTCGCCATCCTTCCAGTTCACGGGGGTGGCCACCTGGTGGTAGTCGGTGAGCTGCAGGGAGTCGATCACCCGCAGGATCTCATCGAAGTTGCGGCCAGTGCTGGCGGGATAGGTGATCTGCAGGCGCAGCTTTTTGTTGGGGTCGATGATGAACACCGACCGAACGGTGAGATTGTTGAGCGAATTGGGATGGATCATCCCGTAGAGATCGCTCACTTTCTTGTCTTCGTCGGCCAGAATCGGGTAATCAACCGTCGTGTTCTGCGTCTCGTTGATGTCACCGATCCATCCCTGGTGGCTGGTGGCTGAATCCACGCTCAGGGCGATGGTCTTGACATTGCGCTTCTCCCACTCGGGGCGCAGGCGTGACACTTCACCCAGCTCAGTGGTGCACACGGGGGTGTAGTCGGCGGGGTGGGAGAACAGCACCACCCAGCTGTCGCCGGCATAGTCGTAGAAGTTGATCGGGCCCAGCTGGGAATCCTGTGTGAAGTCAGGAACGGTGTCGCCGAGTTGCAGGCTCATGGCAGGGGGGTGAAGGGAAAGAAGAAGGGAAAAGGGCGAAGCTCCTGCCGCCGCGATGCTGGCGGAGGACTGAATGGACGTGCCCCATGACGGGGCGGCAGACACATCAATAGCCGTGTTCCCGGCTCCAGGACATCCCTAGAGGTTGACGTGTCGGCAGATCAGCGGGGGCATCACCACAGACATGGTGAGCGTAAGGGGCAATCCCTGGCGGGTGATATCCAGAAACCGGTACGGACCGGGGCCGGACAGGGTCAGGTTGGTCTGGTCACCAACCGGGCTGGGGACGCTTTGGCTGGCCACGGCAATCAGCAGGGCCAAGGTCGCGGCGTAGCGCACCAGCAGGATCATCTGCTTCGGGCTGCGGATCGCGTTCGAGCCGAGCAGTCCAGGGACCGCGGGAGCCGGGCCGCGCTAGGACCTGGGCAGGCTTTCGCATGGGGGCGGTGATCCGGCGGAGAGCATAAGACGCCTCCCGTGTCGGGAATCTGCCTGGTTGGAAGGCATGCCCAGACTGGCTTGGTGGTTGCCTGCTCGGGATGGGGGGCTGTTCTACGGCGCCAAGCTGGGTTGTTCGTCCCCTGCGGGTGAGGCGGGCCACGCCCGCAGGATGTGCCGCAGGCGCTCCAGTCCGAGCCCCTCTGTCGCGGACACGTACAGGACATCCGGCTCCAGGCTGCGTGCCCGCTCCATCTCAGCCGCGTCGCAGCGGTCGATCTGGTTGGCCACCAGGCGCCGTGGGATCTGGCAGTCGAGCGAGTCGAGAATGGCGTGCACGGTGCGGCGCTGCTCCGGCCAGCTGGGATCGCTGAGATCCACCACCACGAGTAAGCCATCGGCGGAGAGGGTCTCCTCGAGGGTGGAGCGGAACGCCTCGATCAGGGCGGGTGGCAGATCGCGGATGAAGCCCACCGTGTCAGTGAGCAACAGGGTGTCGCGGCTGGGTTCCCCTGGAACGGTCAGATCGATGCGGCGGGTGGTGGGATCGAGCGTGGCAAACAGCTTGTTCTCCGCCAGCACCGCCGTCCGCCCCTGGCCCTTGCCCAGGGCATTCAGCAAGGAACTTTTCCCGGCATTGGTGTATCCCACGAGTGCCAGCCGGCGCATTCCGCTGCGGCCCTGGCGCAGGCGTGCCCTGTGCTCAGCCAGTTGCCGCCCGTCCCTCTGCAGCCGTTCGATCCGCCGGGCGATCACCCGGCGATCTTTCTCCAGCTGGGTTTCACCCGGCCCGCGAGTGCCGATGCCGCCGCCCTGGCGGGAGAGGCTCCGGCCCCGACCCATCAGCCGCGGCAGCCGGTAGCGCAACTGGGCCAGTTCCACCTGCAGCCGGCCAGCGGCACTGGCGGCCCGCTGGGCAAAGATGTCCAGGATCAGCTCACTGCGGTCGCTCACCGGCAGATCCAGCAGGCGCTCCAGGTTGCGCCCCTGCACCGGTGTGAGTTCCCGATCGGTCACGACGAGGGTGGCTCCCAGACGGCGGGCCTCCAGCGCTGCTTCCGCCAGCTTCCCCTCCCCCCAGATGGTCTGGGGCGCTGGCTGGCTGCGGCGCTGTTCCACCACCCCCACAGGGATGGCGCCGGCGCTGCGCACCAGTCCCTCCAGCTCAGCAATCTGGCGCTGGGCCGTGGCCCGATCACCCGGGGAGAGGGCCAGCAGCAGCACCCGCTCAGCTCCTGGATCGGCATTGGCCCCTCCCCTGGTCTGGGGTGCCGCAGCCGAATGCCCCTCGGCTTCCGCCAGGGGCATTCGGCTGCACAGCTGGCTCAAATCGCCGCGTTCCACGGTCGTCCAGGCCGGCTGGCCCTCTCCCGCCCCTGGGCTGTAGCAGGGGGCCAGCAGGAGGGCGGTCCAGGCGCCGCTTCTCTCCGGCCGATCACCGAAGCGCAGCCATAGGCAAGGATTCAGATCCAGCCCGACAACCCCCTCCAACAGGGGAGGGTCCAGGTGTTTGCTGCGGCCGCAACAGGTGATCAGGCGCAGCCCACTGCCCTGCCGGCGCGGCGACCCGGGCAGGGCTTCCAGCAGCCGCCCGGACTGCTCCAGCGGCCCCACCCACAGCAGCCGGCAGAGGCCACGCCCATCCACGACCAGGGTGAGGGGCAGCTCCAGTTCCTGGCTCAGTTCGGCCAGCCGCTCGCGACACAGCTCCTCGGCAACCCCTGTCTCCGGGTGGCGGCGGTGGCATAGCCGCTCCAGCCGTCGCCGCTGGGCCGGCCGCAGGCCCGCGGTTCGTCCCGCCAGCACCCCCTGCCTCAAGAACGTCGCACCTGGATGCAGGGCAGGCCTGCGGCGGCGGCCCCGGCCAGGTCCTCTGGGCTGTCGCCCACATGCCAAACCTGGCTTGCCTCCAACTGGAGCTGCTCGAGCGCGATGTGGAAGGGGGCCGGATCGGGTTTGGCTGCGCCGGCGCTGCTGGAGACCACCACCGCATGCAACCAGGGGGAGAGGCCGAGCTGCTCCAGCAGGCCCGGCAGGCGGCTGTCGAAGTTGCTCACCACCGCCAGCTTCAGACCTTGCCCATGCCAGCGCCGCAGCTGGCCTTCCACATCGGCGAAGACATGCCAGGCCGCGGCGTCGGCAAAGTGGTTGAAGAGGGCTTCGCCCAGCGACTCAGGCATCGTCGTGGCTCCGGCAGCCTCCAGGCTGGTGCGAATGCGCTCGCTCCACCAGGCCAGCTCGGCCTCGCGCAGCGCCGGGCCGGAGAGGCCCGGGAAGGCCAGGGGCGGGGCGTTGCGGTAGGCCTGGCGGAAACTCCGTTCGATCCGCTGGGCATTCAGGTTGAGGCCGTGCAGCTCGGCCAGCTGGGCGTAGGTGCGGCCCACGGGCTCCCGGAGGCCGATCAGGGTGCCCATCGCATCGAGCAGGAGCCCCTGGGGTGCTGGCAGGTTGGAGGACATCACCAGTCGGCCAGCCAGCCGGCCGCCACGCGCAGCTGGTGGGAGCGCCCCGGCAGGCGGGTGAGGTAGGCCAGACGGCGCAGCTGGAAGGCAGCCGCGCCCGCCAGGGTGAGGCCGCTGCCCACCAGGGTGGCCTCGCCCCGACCGAGGCTCAGCATTTCGCCCAGATCCTGGAAACGGAAAGCCTGGAGCGGGGCCTGGCGGCGGGCCTGAAGCAGGTTGGTGGCCAGGCAGGTGGCCTGTTGAAAGGCCACCTGGGCGGTGGCTGGCCATGGCGGCGAGCCATCGCCTTGGTCATTGCCTGGCTCGCCACTGGCATCGCTGTCACGGCTGTGCAGGGCGGCAATGTCCCCGAGGGCAAAGATCTGAGGCTGGCCGATGAGCTGCAGGTGCTCGTTCACGGCCAGCCTGCCGCGCTGGTCCTGCAGTGCCCCGGGCTGGATGGCCGGGGGCGCGAAGGCCAGACCGGCGGTCCACACCACGCCGGCCACGGTCAGGCGCTCTTCGCCAGCGGAGCCCTGGAGGTGGATCTGGTCGCTGGCCACCGCGAGCACCCGGCAGTTGCAGCGCAGCCGCACATCCCGCCGTTGCAGGGCCTGGGTGGCCTGCTCGCGGTTGAAGGCACGGGCCTGGGGAAGGGGGAGGGGGCCCTGTTCGATCAGCTCCACTACGGCCGCGCCGGCCACCATGTCGGCCAGCTTGCAGGCCAGTTCCACGCCACTGGGGCCTGCGCCAACGATCGCCAGGCGCTGGAGCGGTTGGTGGCGCTGCCGCAGTTGGGCCACCAGGCCCTGCAACCGGTCCACATCCGCCAGGCTGCGGAAGCTGAGGGCGTGTTCGATCACCCCCGGGATGCCAAAGCTCTGCAGCCTGGCGCCAGTGGCCAGTACCAGCTGGCTGTAGTTGAGTAGGCGCCCGGATGCGGTGTGCAGGCAGTGGCCACGGCTGTCGATTTCCACCACCGAATCCCGCAGCCAGGCGATGCCGCGCCCGGCCAGCAGGGTGTCGTAGCGGGGGGCGATTTCCCAGCGCCGCAGTTCACCGCTCAGGAGTTCGTAGAGCAGCGGCAGGAAGGCAAATTCCGCATTCGGCTCGATCAGCAGCAGCGGTGGATGCTGGCGCTGCTCGGCCAGAGCAAGGGCGGTGTAGAGGCCGCCGAAGCCGCCCCCCACGATCACGATCGGAGCGGCCGTGGTGGAGCTCGCGGGGCCAGAGGCAGGGATGCTCATAGGCGCGGTTGGCCCGTGGCTGGACACGAACAGGGGGAGGTCATGGCCGCCGCGTGCCCATTCACCAACCCGACCCTAACCAGCGATCGGGGCTGGGGGCGATGATGGCCCCATGGTGAGTGCTCCAGCCCAGCCCCTGCCTACCGATCCCACGGGACGCCCTCTGGATCCAGGTCAGGCCCGCGACTTGCTCGGCTCGATGGGGGCCGCTGGCCGCCTGCGTTGGGCCCTCGACAGCTTCGGCCACGGTCTGGCAGTGACCACCAGTTTCGGCATCCAGTCGGCCGTGTTGCTGCATCTGGTGAGCCAGCTGATGGCGGAACGGAATTGCACGATTCCGGTGATCTGGGTGGACACGGGCTATCTGCCCCCCGAGACCTACCGCTACGCCCAGCAGCTGACTGCGCTGCTTGGTCTGGCTCCCCATGTGGCCCAGGCCGAGCTCAGTCCAGCGCGAATGGAGGCCCTGCACGGCCGGCTGTGGGAGACCGGCCGGGTCGACGATCTCGAGCTTTACCACCGCCTCCGCAAGGTGGAGCCCCTCGACCGTGCCCTGGTGGATCTGGGGGTGAGTTGCTGGGCCAGCGGCGTGCGCGGTAACCAGACCGACCATCGCCGCTCCATGACGGTGCTGGATCCGGTTCGGCAGCGCTGGTCGCTGCGACCCCTGCTCAACTGGAGCAACCGGGATGTCTACTACTACATGCAGGAGCACCAGCTGCCCCAGCATCCGCTGTTCGAGCAGGGATATTCCACCGTTGGTGACTGGCACTCCAGTGCCCCCGACGACGGCTCGGCATCCGGCAGGGCGACCCGTTTCGGGGGGCTCAAGCAGGAGTGCGGCATCCATCTGCCCGGGCTGATGGGTGAAGGAATCTGACCCTGGACCTGGCGCAATCCGGTGCCCCTCCTGGCTGTTGATCGGCAACAGCCGTTGGCATTGGGCTGGCGGCGAGCCCAACCATTTGCGCTGCTGGAGTGCTCCACCTGGCCTGCACCACGCCGGGGACAACGTGCACTCCGATCACCTGATGGCCTGGGCCGCTGTCGGTCCGGTGCCCGATGCCCCTTGGCTGGATCCCCGCCGGCGGCTGGGGCTGGAGCAGGTGCCCCTGGCCCAGATGCCCCCGTGGTTGGGGGTGGACCGGGCTCTGGTGGGTTGGCGGGCCTGGCAGCTCAGTCAGGCACCGGTGCTGGTGGCCGATGCCGGCACGGCCCTGAGCCTCACCCGGGTGGATGGCAGCGGGGCATTCGCCGGGGGGCGCATTCAGGCCGGACGGTTGTTGCAGTTGCGGGCCCTGGCCAGCCACACCGCCCAACTGCCTCCCCTGCTGAGCCTTGCCCCCCCCCAAGACGTTGTTGGCGGCTCTGACGGCCAGATCCCCTGGCCGCGGCAGACGGCGGCGGCCATGGAAATGGGCGTGCGCCGGGGGATGGTGGCCGCCGTAGCCCAGGCCTGGCGGGAGCTGCGCCAGGGGGAGCCCAGCTTGCGGCTGTGGATCACGGGGGGCGACGGGGCCTGGCTGGCGGCTGAGCTGGAGCATCCCTACCAGCCCAACCTGGCCCTGGAGGCCCTGGCTGAGCTGGGCATGGTCTTCAGGCCGGACTCGTCAACTTGAGGTCGGCCAGGATGGTTTCGGCCATGGTTTCGGCCTTCACTTTGGTGTAGATCAATTCGAGATTCCCCTCGGCATCCACCACGAAGGTGTGGCGCATCATCCCCATGTATTCGCGCCCCATGAACTTCTTGAGGCCGTAGCTCCCGTAGGCCGTTGCCACTGGGCAGGGCTCGGCATCGGTGAGCAGGGTGAAGGGCAGGCTGTATTTGGCGATGAACTTGTTGTGGCTGGCGCCGCTGTCCTTGCTGATGCCCAGCACCTGGATGCCGTGCTGCTCGAACGCCGCCCACTGGTCGCGGAAGTTGCAGGCCTCCTTGGTGCAGCCCGGGGTGTCGTCCTTCGGGTAGAAATAAATCACCACCCGCTGCCCCCGCAGCGCCGCCAGGTTCACGGCGTTGCCGTCCTGATCCGGAAGGGTGAAGTCCGGGGCAGGTGAACCGATCTCCAGAGCCATTGCCGCAGCGCGCAGAAGGGGTTGAAGCCTATCTGGCTCAGCCCTGCCTTGTTGTGCGTCAGCCTGCCCAGGTGCTGCTCTGGCTGGGCCAGCTGGATTCAGCCCAACCCCTGCCGCAGCCGGAGGAGATCTCCGCCGAGGAGTGGCGCTGGAGCCAGGACCTGGCACCGGCCCGGCGCCGCAACTACTGCCACAGCCGGGCCCGCCTGCGCGCCTGGCTGGCCGAGCTATGGACCTGCGCGCCGCTGGAGGTGCCCCTGCTCAGTCCCCCTGGGAAGCCGCCCCGGCTCAGCGGCGATCAGGCTTTCCTCAGCCTCAGCCACAGCGGTGATGGCCTGCTGCTGGGACTCTCCGCCGAGCCGATCGGCGTGGACCTGGAAGCTGCCGCTCGCCCGTTGGCGGCCGATGCCCTGATGCGGCGCTTCTTCCCGCCTGCGGAGGTGCGCCAACTGCAGCGGCTGGAGGGGACACAACGGCGCCAGGCGGTGCTCACCAGCTGGCTGCTCAAGGAAGCGGCGATCAAGTGGCGCCGCAGCAGCCTGGCCGCCGAGCTGAACGAGTGGCAGCTCGACCACGGCACCGGCCAGTTGCGTCAGCTGCGCCTGGGGCTGGAGCCCGAGGGGCGCAGCGGCCGGCTCGGCCCCTGGGGCTGGGCGGCTGTGGGGGCCGGCGTGGCCGGGGCGCAGTGGATGCAGCAGTCCGCCCTCGGCTGATGGGTCGGCCGTCAGTGCCGGGCGATCAGCCGGGTGTGTTCGATTTCCTGGGGCAGGGCCAGTCCTTGCGCCTGGCGCAGCAGGGCTGCCAGGTGCTCCTGTTCGGAAAGCTCCAGGCCGCGGAGCTGGGCCCGGTAGGTGCTGTCCGGGCCCAGCCAGCGCTCCAGCACCGCAGGGGTGATCTCCAGGCTGAGGGATTCGCTCCAGCAGTCCTCGCTGAAACGCCAGCCCTGGCTCTCGGCGACCTGCTGCCAACGGTGGCGATGCTGCCGGGGTTCGCCCAGGCTGGCTGCTTCGGCCCGGGCAGCAGCTTGGAGCACTGAGGCCGCCTCCGCAAGGGCTGGGCCCCTGCCGCCCAGGTGCAACAGGCCCCCGGCCGGGCCCAGCCGGGGAGTGCTGAACAGCAGCCGGCACTGGCCGCCGGGGGCGAGCAGCGCACCCAGGCAGGCCCAGGTGCGCTCCATCACCGCGGGCGGTTGCTGGTTCCAGGGTTGGCGGGCGGCGATCCACTCAAACTGCTCGTCGCCGCAGGCCTGGAGCAGTTGCTCGGGCTGGCCGGGGTCGACCACCACGATCCGGGGACGGCGCAGGCTGTCCAGCACCTGCAGCTGGGCCTCCAGCCGCTCGGCGCTGGGGTTGTCGGCCACGGCGATCACCACGCCGCCCTCGGGGGTGGCCTGGAGGGGATCGAGGGCCCAGAGCAGGGAGTGGGCCTCCAGCAGCAGCACCCGCTGGTGCCGCCGCCAGTCGGCTCCTTGCCAGAAGCGTTGGCGCAGCCGGTCGAGCCGGGCCCCTTCCGCCCCAGCCTGGCGCTGCAGCCAGCGCTCCAGCTGGGGATCGTCCGGCCCGCTGGTGAGCCAGTCGTGGCCGCCGAGGCCGGCTTCCGCGGCGGCGGCCAGCTGGGCAGCCCGGCGCTGATGCAGGCGCTGCCGCTGCTCCCCCTCCCAGCCTTGCCCCCCTGGCTGCCAGAACACCTCCCCCTGCAGGCTGCCAGGCAGGTACTGCTGGGCCACCCAGTGCTCGGCGTAGGCGTGGGGATAGCGGTAGCCCACCCCATCGCCGAACAACTGCCCGTCGCGGTTGGCATCGCGCAGGTGGCTGGGCACCTCCTGGCGGGCTGTGGCGCGCACGCTCTTGAGCGCGTCGAAGAAGGCCAGGGCGCTGTTGCTCTTTTCAGTGGCGGCCAGATACAGTGCCGCCTGGGCGAGGGGATAGAGGCCCTCAGGCAGGCCCACCCGCTCGAAGGCGGCGGCGCAGGCCTCCACCACTACGATCGCCTGGGGGTCGGCCAGGCCGATGTCCTCGCCGGCGGCGATCAGCATGCGCCGAAAGATGAAGCGCGGGTTCTCACCGGCCTCCACCATCCGCGCCAGCCAGAACAGGGCCGCATCCGGATCGCTGCCCCGCAGGGATTTGATGAAGGCGCTGATCGTGTCGAAGTGGGCGTCGCCCTGCTTGTCGTAGAGCACGGCCCGTTGCTGGATCGATTCCTCAGCGATGGCCAGATCGATGGTGATGGCGCCATCCGCTCCCGGTTCAGTGGTTTCGACCGCCAGCTCCAGGGCATTGAGCAGGCTGCGGGCATCGCCGCCGGCCACGTCCACCAGGTGGTCCGCCGCCTCGGGTGTGAGCGTGATCGTGCGATCGCCGTAGCCCCGCTCCGGATCGGCCAGGGCCCGCTGCAGCAGCTGGTGCAGGTGGGGTGGTTCCAGGGGCTGGAGCCGGAACAGGCGCGAGCGGCTCACCAGCGCCTTGTTCACTTCAAAGGTGGGGTTTTCTGTGGTGGCGCCGATCAGGGTGAGGGTGCCGTTCTCCACCCAGGGCAACAGGGCGTCCTGCTGGGCGGCGTTGAAGCGATGCACTTCATCGATGAACAGGATCGTGCGCAGACCGTGGTGTTCGAGCCGCCGCTTGGCCGCATCGACCTCGGCGCGCAGATCCTTCACGCCGGCCAGCACCGCATTGAGGCTGCTGAAGTGGGCTCGGGTGCTGCCGGCGATGATCCGGGCCAGGGTGGTCTTGCCCACCCCCGGCGGGCCGTGCAGGATCAGGTTGCCCACCCGGTCGGCGGCGATCGCGCGGCGCAGCAGCCGGCCCGGCCCGAGGATCGCCTCCTGGCCAACGAAGTCGTCCAGGGAGCGCGGCCGCAGCCTGTCGGCCAGGGGAGCCAGCTGCTGCAGGTGCACCTGCCGTTGGTGGCTGAACAGATCCGTCACGGTGGCGGTGCACTCCTGCTCGGAAAGGCTCGGAAGGGATGGAGGGTGCCTGGGGCACTTGGCAACCCTGGCGCCTTGTGTAACTTGCTGCCTAACCGGCGGGTCCCCGTGCGCCCAATTCAAACCGTTCCGGCCGGAACACCGGCAGCGATGGGGACTTTGGCCCAGGGTCTGGCGGTTTTCGGACTGACAGCGTCCGTTTTGGCTGGATGCAGCAAGCCCAAACCCCCGGCAGCGGTGCCGCCCCAGGTGCAGCTGGTCAACCCCAGGCCCCAGCTCATCACCGATTCGGCGGATTACCAGAGCACCCTGGAGGCGATCCGGGAGATCCGGCTCGCTTCGGAGATTGCCGGACGCATCACCTCCATGCCTGTGAATGAGGGCCAGAGCGTGCGGCCGGGTGATCTGCTGTTCCGGCTGGATCAGGTGCAGCAGCGGGCCGAAGTGGATGCGGATGCTGCCGAGGCCCGCAAGGATTTCATCAACGCCGAGCGCTACATCTTTCTCAATCAGCAGGGCGCTGTGTCCACCAAGGACCGCGACTTTTACGTGACCCAGGCCATCCAGAGCCGTGACCGGCTCAAGGCCGCCAGTGCCACGCTTGCCTACAAGAATGTGGTGGCGCCGATCCAGGGCTATGTGGGTAGCCTCAACTTCAAGATAGGCGATGTGATCAACGCCGGTGAAGTGGTCACCAGCGTGGTGGATAACAGCCGGCTCTGGGTGCGGATCGATGTCCCGGGAGAGCTCAGTGATCGGGTGCGAACCGGGCTGCCGGTGATTCTCAAGGGGCCTGATCCCAGCCGCCCCCGGGCCACCGGGCAGGTTGTGTTCGTGGCCCCTGATCTCGACAGGGACAAGCAGACGTTGCTGGTAAAGGCGGCCTTCAGCAATCCAGATGGCACCCTGCGCAACAACGAGCGGGTCAGCGCCACCCTGGTGTTCGATCAGCGCCGGGTGCTGGCGATCCCCCAGCAGGCGGTGCTGCTTCAGGCCGGCAAGACGTTTGTGTTCCTGGCGGTGAGTGCCGATGAGGCCCGCCGCCGGTTGGGGCGCGCGATCGAGCCAGCATCCCTGCCCAACCTGCCGGTGGCCATCCAGGTGCCCGTACGGCTCGGCACGCTCCAGAACGCAGCCTATCCAGTGCTGGAGGGGCTTTCCGCTGCTGACACGGTGGTGGTCGGCAATCTGGCCCAGCTGCGCAGTGGCCTGTCGGTGCAGTCGGCCACAGCCGTGCAGAGTCCATTCACAGGCATGCGCTTGCCTCCCCCCAGCCGGACGCAGGCCCGATGAGTCTCTCCGATACCTTTATCCGCCGCCCCGTGCTCAGCACGGTGTGCAGCATCCTGATCCTGATGGCCGGCCTGATCAGCCTGCCGCTGCTGCCGATCGAGAACCTGCCCAACATCGCCCCGCCCACGGTGCAGGTGAACGCCAACCTGCCCGGGGCCGACGCGCTCACGGTGGAGAGCGCTGTGACCGGGCCCCTGGAGGAGCAGATCAACGGCGCGCCGGGGATGGACTACATCACCTCGTTCAGCACCAGCCAGGGCACCAGCCAGGTGAATGTGTACTTCAAGGCTGGGACGGATCCGGATATCGATCAGGTGAATGTGCTCAACCGGGTACAGACCGCTAGCTCCCAGTTGCCCCCCCAGGTGAATGCCCAGGGAGTGACCGTGCAGCAGACGGCCAGTAGTTATCTGTTGGTGTACAACCTCACCTCCACGGCCGGCCAGTTCAGCCGGGAATATCTCAATGGCCTGCTGCAACTCAACCTCTACTACCCCCTGACCCGGGCCGATGGGGTGGGTCAGGTGAACATCTTCGGCGCCAGCAATCCAGCCTTCCGCATCTGGGTGGATCCCCAGCGTCTTGCTCGCTTCAACCTCAGCGTGGATGCGGTGCTGGAAGCGCTGAAATCCCAGAACCAGATCGTGATTGCCGGCAGCATCGGTGGACCGCCCTCCACCCGTGCCAACCGCACCACATTTCCGATCCTGGTGAATGGAAATCTCGACACGGTGCAGCAGTTTGAGGATGTGATCCTGGCCAAGGGCCCCGACGGCGGTTTGATTCGCGTGGGCGATGTGGGCCGGGCCGAATATGCGTTCCAGAATTTCAACCAGCAGGCGGTGAATGCCCGCACCGGCTACCCCTGTGTGGGCTTCGGGGTGATCCAGCTGCCCGGCAGCAACGCCATCAGCACCGCCAAGGCCGTGGATGCGGTGCTCACCAGCTTCAGCAACACCCTGCCCCCCGGGGTGGTGCTGGAGAAGGTGTTCGACCAGACCGACTTCATCAATGCCTCGATCGAGGGGGCTCTCGATGCCCTGCGTGATGCGGTGGTGCTGGTGCTGCTGATCATCTTTCTGTTCCTGCAGGACTGGAAGGCCACCGCCGTGCCGGCCCTGGCGTTGCCGATCGCCCTGCTGGGAGCCCTGATCTTCGTCAAGGCATTCGGGTTTTCGATCAACGAACTCACCCTGCTGGGCATCATCCTGGCCACCGGTCTGGTGGTGGACGACGCCATCGTGGTGGTGGAAGCGGTGTCGGCCCGGATCGAGGCGGGCGACCGCCCCTTCCAGGCTGCCTCCAACGCCATGAAGGAGCTAACCGGGGCGATCCTGGCCACGGCCCTGGTGCTGCTGGCGGTGTTTGTGCCGGTGACCTTCTTCCCTGGGGCCACCGGCGTGATCTACCGCCAGTTCGCGCTCACGATCGTGTTCTCGATTCTGGTGTCCACCTTCAATGCGATCACCGGCAAGCCGCTGCAGTCGGCCCTGCTGCTGGGCGGCGGCAAGACCGAGCCCCGCGGCCTGCGCTGGACCCTGATCGGCGGGGCGTTCGGCGGGATCTACGGGGCCATGGCTGGCGGCTGGATCATCTCGCTGGTGTTGGGGGGGGTCGGCGCGTTGGTGGGCACCTTCCTGATGCCGATTTTCACCGCCTTCAATGCCGGATTCGACCGACTGGCCCGGGCCTATGGGCGTGCCCTCAAGCTGGTGATCCGACTGCGCCGCCTGGTGGCCCTGGTGCTGCTCGGCGGCATCGTGCTCACCGGCGTGGCTTTCACCGCCATTCCCACAGGCTTCGTGCCCACCGAGGACCAGGGCTACGGGCTGGGCATCATCCAGCTGCCGCCCCAGGCCTCGATCGAGGCCACCATGGAGGTGGCCACCAGGGCCCAGGCGATCTTGGCCAAGGAGGAGGAGATCATCTCCGGTGAGATCGTGGGCGGGGCGGGCTTCAACGGCGGCTCACTCAACCAGGGCCTGTTCTTCTTCGGGCTCAAGCCGATCGATGAACGGAGCGGCAAGGGCCAGTCGGCCCAGGCGATCATCGATCGGCTCAACCAGGAGTTCCGCACCATCCCCGGGGGCCTGGTGCTGGCCCAGTCCCCCGCTGCGGTGCCTGGGTTCAGTGCCCAGGGCGGGCTCTCCTTCCAGTTCAACGACCTCAGCAACGGCGGTTACAGCCCCACCGATCTCTCCCAGATGGCCGGCAAGCTGATTGCCGCGGCCCGAGCCACCGGTGATTTTGGCAACCTTTACACCCAGTTCATCAGCGATGCGCCGGTGTGGCGCCTGGATGTGGATCGTGACCGGATGGCCTCGCTGAACATCGATTACGGCCAGGCGATGCAGGTGCTCGGCACGATCAACGGTGGCAGCTTCGTGAACCAGACCTACGAAAACCAGCAGTACCGCCAGGTGTACGTGCAGGCCGAAGGCAGCAAGCGGGAAGTGGTGCAGTCGCTCAACAATCTCTACGTGCCCGATCGCACCGGCAAACTGATTCCGCTCACCAATGTGGTGAAGGTGCGGCTCGACAGCGCCCCCCCGATCATCAGCCACTTCAATCTCTACCGCACGGTGTTGATCCAGGGAGTGGAGGCGATGGGCCGCAGCAGCGGCCAGGCGATCGATAGCCTGATGGCCACCTTCCGCCAGCTCAATCTCAGCAACATCGGCTCTGACTGGTCTGCCCTCACCCGCTCGGAGGTGCAGGCCGGTTCCCTGGCGGTTCTGGTGTTTGCCCTCGGGATCGTGGTGGTGTATCTGGTGCTCTCGGCCCAGTACGGCAGCTACATCGACCCGCTGATCATTCTGATGACGGTGCCTTTGGCCATGCTGGGCGCCCTGGCGTTGCTGGTGCTGCGCGGCCAGGTGAACAACGTGTATGCCCAGGTGGGCCTGGTGACGCTGATCGGCCTGGCGGCCAAGAACGGCATCCTGATCGTGGATCTGGCCAACCAGCGGATGGAACAGGGTCTGCCGGCCAGTGAGGCGGCGATCGGCGCGGCCAGCTCGCGCCTGCGGCCGATCCTGATGACGGCGATGGCCGCCCTGGCCGGCTTCTTCCCGCTTCTGGTGGCCAGTGGTGCCGGCGCCTTGAGTCAGCGCTCCCTGGGCGCTGTGATCTTTGGCGGGCTGCTGGTGGCCACAGCCCTGAGCCTGTTCGTGGTGCCGTCGTTCTATGTGCTGATGAAGCAGCTGGAGGCGGCCTGGTTCCCAGCCAGCCGCCAGACCGATCCGCTGGCGGCTGATCCGCCACCGGCTGCCTGACCACCGGTCTGATCGCCATGCCGCTCCCCACCCCACCCGGCTACCGACGCGGCCGTCAACGGCAGGTCGATCGCCGGCGCATTCTGCTCAGCGCCGTGCTGGCCGGCATGGCTGCCAGCGTGTTGCTCGTGCTGGTTCATCGTGCCGCGCGCATCCCCGGGGCCCTGTTGCCCCCGATTCCCCTGCTAAGGGCCGTGCTGCTGGTGAGTGGGGCTGCTGGCTGTGCAGCCTGGGGGGAGACCATGCGTCAGCTGGCGCTCACCCATCTGGGAGAGCCGGAGGGCCCGGAGGAGATCTGAGCGACCATGGGGCTTGAGATCTCCACTTGCTGGCTACGGTGCACTCACCTGGCGCGGTTCCCCATTTCGATGCTGCCAACACCCAACCCCGGCAGGTCTGGTCTGCGCCTGGCCCGGGGCCCTTGGCGCTGTGCCTGCTCCTGAGATGAACTCACCATTCGTGCAAGGTTCCTGTCGTTCCTGGGCCGGCGGGATTGGCCTCAGTGTGCTTCTCGGTGTCACTGCCGCCGGCTGCCAGCCCAGGCCGGAGGCGCCGGCTCAGCGCCCCCTGCCGGTGCAGGCTGTGCCTGTGGCCGCAGCCGTGTTCAGCCAGAACGTGGACACGGTGAGCACCCTGGAGGCCATCGATGAGGTGGCGCTGGCGGCCCAGGCCTCCGGCCGGATCGAGCAGTTGCTGGTGCGCCAGGGGGATGGGGTGAGCCAGGGCCAGCGTCTGTTGGTGCTCGACCAGGTGCAGCTGCGCGCCGAGGTGGCGGCCCTGCGCGCCCAGACCGAGACCGACCGGATCAACTACGCCCGTTTCGAGCAGCTGGCCAGCGTCGGGGCCGACACGGCCCTGCGCCGCGACCAGGCCCGCCAGCAGTACATCTCCTCCCGCCAGGCCCTGGTGGCCCGCCAGGCCGATCTGCAGTTCCGCGATCTCAAGGCGCCGATCGCCGGAGTGGTGGGTGACATCCAGGTGAAACAGGGCGATGTGCTGCAGGCGGGCGCTCCGTTCACCACGATCATTCGCAACGACCGGCTGCTCGCCCGGGTGGATGTGCCGGCGATCTTTTCCGACCGGGTGCGACTGGGCCAGACCGTGGTGCTGATGGATCCGGCGAGCAATGCACCCCTGGCTGAGGGCCAGGTGCGCTCGATCGATCCGGGGGTCGTGGCATCCAGCCAATCGCTGCTGGTGAAGGCGGAGTTCCCCAATACCCGCGGCGATCTCCGCACCGGCATGCGCACCCGCACCCGCCTGGTGCTGGACAGCCGCCAGCAGCCGGCCGTGCCCTTCGCCGCCGTCACCCAGGTGGCTGGCCAGAGCTTCGTGTTCGTTGTGGGTGGCCTGGAGCAGCTGCGCAGCAACCCCGGCCGCCTGGATAAGGCCCGCCTGGCGGCCCTGCCTGCCGAAGGCCAATTCGCCCTGCAGGTGCCGGTGAAGCTGGGGCCGCTGCAGGACAACCGCTACCCCGTGCTCAGCGGGCTCACCACGGGGCAGCAGGTGATCACCACCAATCTGCTCAACCTGCGCCATGGGGCGTTGATCCAGGTGAACTGAGCAGCCCGGACCGCCATGTCGCCCTCCAATCGTTTCATCGTCCGCCCCGTGCTCACCACGGTGTGCAGCCTGCTGGTGGTGTTTGTCGGCTTGATCGCCCTGCCGCTGCTGCCGATCGAGAACCTGCCGGACATCGCCCCTCCCACCGTGAACGTGCGTTCCCGCTATGTGGGGGCAGACGCCGTGAGCGTGGAGCAGGGGGTCACCAGCGTGCTCGAGCAGCAGATCAACGGGGTGGAGAACATGGAGTTCATCACCTCCACCAGCGGCGCGGACGGCACCAGCAGCATCACGGTGGCCTTCGCCAGCGGCAGCAACCGCGACATCAACCAGGTGAATGTGCAGAACCGGGTGTCCCTGGCCCAGCCCCGGTTGCCCGAAGAGGTGCGACAAGCCGGGGTGACGGTGAACCAGGCCTCCACTTCGATCCTGCTGGTGGCCAACTTCAGCAGCGAGGACGCGGCCAATCCCTACAGCGTGGAGATGATCAGCGGCCTGTTGGATCAGAACCTCACCGATGCCATCCGCCGGGTGCCGGGGGTGGGCAGCCTCACCTACTTCGGCAACCGTGAACTGGCCTATCGCCTCTGGCTCGACCCCGCCCGGCTCACGGCCAACGGCCTCAGCGCCGACGATGTGGTGACGGCGGTGCGCAGCCAGAACCGCCTGGTGCCAGCCGGTCAGATCGGCGGCGCCCCGGCCCCGCCCGGCCAGGAGTACACCCTTTCGGTGCAATTGCAGGGCCGGCTCACCAGCATCACCGACTTCGAGAACCTGATCCTGCGCACCAGCGCCGATGGCGGCCTGCTGCGCCTGCGCGATGTGGGCCGGGTCACCCTGGGCGGTGAATCGTTCGATGTGGAGGCAAGCGACCTGCGCGGCGTGCCCTCGGTGGGCATGGCCATCTATCAACTCAGCGGCAGCAATGCCCTGGAGGTGTCACGCGGCGTGAAGGAGGTGCTGGCCGACTTCGAACCGCTGATGCCCGTGGGCATGACCATGGAGCTCATCTACGACAACACTGATTTCATCAACGCCTCGATCCAGGGGGTGAGCAGTGCCCTGCGCGATGCGGTGGTGCTGGTGGTGCTGGTGCTGTTCATCTTTCTGCAGGACTGGAAGGCCACCCTTGTTCCGGCGATTGCCATCCCCGTGGCCCTGGTGGGCACCTTTGCCTTCGTGAAGGCCTTCGGTTTTTCCCTCAATCAGCTCACCCTGTTCGGTCTGGTGCTGGCCACCGGCCTGGTGGTGGATGACGCCATCACCGTGGTGGAGGACACGGCCACCAAGAAGGCCGGGGGGCTCTCGGCCCTCAACGCCGCCAGAGCCACCATGGATGGCCTGTTCGGGGCCGTGATCGCCACCTCCCTGGTGCTGTTGGCGGTGTTCGTGCCTGTGCTCTTCTTCCCAGGAGCCACCGGCACGATCTACCAGCAGTTTGCGGCCACCATCCTCTTCTCGGTGGCCATCTCCACCTTCAATGCCCTCACCTTTTCGCCGATGCTCTCGGCCCTGCTGCTGGCCCGGGACGATGCGCCCCCAGGCCGCCGCACCTATGCCATCGCCGGTGGGTTCATCGGCCTGATCTATGGCTTGCTGCTGGGCGGCAGCGGCGTGCTGCCGGCCCTGTTCGCCCTGGTGGTGGGCGTGGTGGTGGGCTTCGGCCTGTCGCTGCTCACCGGCCTGCCCCTGCGCCTGCCGTTTGCCCTGGGGGCCGTGGCGGTGGCGCTGGTGGCGGTGCCCGGCATCCAGCCCTGGCCCGTGCTGATCTTCGGCGGCATCGGGGCCCTGTTCGGCTGGGGCACCCCCTGGATCTTCGCCCTGTTCAACCGGGGCTATGGCCGCGTTCAGGCCGGCTACCAGGCCCTGCTCGCTTTCAGCCTCAGCCGCCGCCGGCTGGTGCTGGTGGGCCTGGCGGCCGGGGTGGTGCTCACCGGCTTCGCCTTCACGGCCATGCCCACCGGCTTCGTGCCGATCGAGGACCAGGGCTACGCCATCGGCATCGTGCAGCTGGCCGACGGCCAGCCCCTGGGCCAGACCAGGGCCGTCAATGCCCGGGTGGCGGAAGTGTTGCGCAGCGAGCCCGACATCGTGAGCGCCGCCCTGTTCAGTGGCGCCAGCCTCGAGGGCAGCAGCCCCAATCGGGGTGTGTTCTTCTTCGGCACCAAGCCCTGGGAGGAGCGCCCCGCTGCCGACCAGAGCCTGGCGGCGATCGTGGGCCGGCTGAATGCCAAGCTCGCACCGATCCAGGAGGCCCGGATCGTGGTGGTGGAGCCGCCGGCCATCCCCGGCTATGGCACCGGTGGCGGGTTCGAGCTGCAACTGCTCGACCAGAGCAGTGGCGCCCTCAGCCTGGACGGGTTTGCCGGCGTGGCCAGCCAACTGGTGGGTGAGGCCAATGCCAGTGGCCGCTTCCAGCGGGTGTTCACCCAGTTCTCCCCGTCGGCACCCCAGTTGCAGGTCACGGTGGACCGCGACCGGCTAGCGGCCCTGAACGTGGATTACGGCGCGGCGATGCGGGCGATCACCCTCAACATCGGGGGCCTGTTCGTGAATGACACCTTTGACGAGGGCCGGGTGCGACGAGTGTTCGTGCAGGCCGACGCCGGCAAGCGCGCCAGCCCCGACCAGTTGGCGGCTCTCACGGTCAACGACCGCTCCGGCAAGCCGGTACCGCTTTCGGAATTCATCCAGCTGGAGCAGCAGTCCGGCCCATCGCTGATTCCCCGGTTCAACCTGTTCCGCAGCATCAAGGTGGAAGGGTTGGCTGCCCCCGGAGTGAGCTCTGGCGAGGCAATCAACACGATCCGGGAACAATTCGAGCAGCTGAATCAGCCGGTGATCGGCTCCGACTGGACGGGCATCTCCCGCGAGGAGATCAAGGCCGGTGCCCTGGCGGTGGTGGTGTTCGCCCTCGGCATCGTGGTGGTGTATCTGGTGCTCGCGGCCCAGTACGAGAGCTACACCGACCCGCTGATCATCCTGATGACGGTGCCCACGGCCATGCTGGGGGCCTTGCTGTTCCTGGCCCTGCGCCAGGAGGTGCTCAACATCTATGCCCAGGTGGGCCTGGTCATGCTGATCGGTCTGGCGGCCAAGAACGGCATCCTGATCGTTGATCTGGCTAACCAGCGCATGGACGAGGGCTGTACCCCTCTCGAGGCCGCCCGGGAGGCCGCCATCTCCCGCTTCCGCCCGATTTTGATGACGGCCATCTCCTCCCTGTTCGGCTTCCTGCCCCTGGTGCTGGCCAACGGTGCCGGTGCTCGCAGCCAGGCCTCCCTGGGCACGGTGGTGTTCGGCGGTCTCACCGTGGCCACAGTGCTGTCGCTGCTGGTGGTGCCAGCGTTCTATGTGGTTCTCAAACAGCTCACCACAGTGTCTCCAGCCCCCGAGCAGCCGGTCTGACCATGCCCGCCCAGCCTCCCGTGATCACGCCCCCGCGCCGTTTTCGCGGCCGTCAGATCCTGGCCGTGGGCTTGATCGGTGCGGCGCTTGGCCTGGCCATGGCCCTGTTTCTGAGACGGATCGTCGCCCGCACCCCTGCCCAGATGTCCCCCTCGGCCCTGTTCTGGTTGCTGGTGCTGCTGCCGGGCTTCGGACTTGTGGCCGGAATGGCGATTGAGGCGGTGCGCCAACTGCAGGTTGCCAGTCCGGAGCCGGAGTACCACCCGCGCGACGTCAGTAGCGTCGGTCGCAAGGATCGCTCCCGCTGACCCGAGTTGGCCCCATCCCGGTTCAGGTGATCACGGTGGGGCATTCCATGCCCGTGCGGGCCTTGATTTCAGCCAGGCCGTCGATGGCGCTGATCAGGTCGGCCAAGGCGGCCTGGGGATCCTGATCGAGCTTGCCGCCGGGGGCCACGTAGCTTTCCAGGTACACCCTCAAGGTGGCTCCCTGGGTGCCGGTGCCCGAGAGGCGCAGCACCACGCGGCTGCCGTCGTCAAGCAACAGGCGCAGACCCTGGCCGCTCGTGAGGGAGCCATCCACCGGATCGGTGTAGGCGAAGTCGTCGGCGGCGTGGATCGTGCGGCCGGCGAAGGCCTGGCCCACCAGCGCGGGTTGCATCGCCTTCACCCGGTCGTAGAGGCCGTGGGCGGCATCGCTGGCGATGGCCTCGTAGTCGTGGCGTGAGTAGTAGTGGCGGCCGAACCGGCTCCAGTGCTCCGCCATGATCCGGCTCACCGGCTCGCGCCGCTTGGCCAGGATGTTGAGCCAGAACAGCACCGCCCAGAGGCCATCCTTCTCGCGGATGTGATCGGAGCCGGTGCCGAAGCTCTCCTCGCCGCAGAGGGTGATGCGGCCGGCATCGAGCAGGTTGCCGAAGAACTTCCAACCCGTGGGCGTTTCGAAGCAGGGCAGGCCCAGGGCCTTGGCCACCACATCGGCGGCGGCGCTGGTGGGCATGGATCGGGCCACGCCGGCCAGGCCATCGGCGTAGCCCGGGGCCAGGTTGGCGTTGGCGGTCAGCACCGCCAGGCTGTCGCTGGGGTTCACGAAGCAGCGCGTGCCCAGGATCATGTTGCGGTCGCCGTCGCCATCGCAGGCGGCACCGAAGCGGTAGGCGTCGCTGCCCATCAGCAGCTCGGCGAGCTCGTGGGCGTAGGTGAGGTTGGGGTCGGGGTGGCCGCCGCCGAAATCCTCCAGGGGCGTGCCGTTGCGCACGGTGCCGGCCGGGGCCCCGAGCAGCCCTTCAAGGATCCGCTTGGCATAGGGGCCGGTCACGGCGTGCATGGCATCGAAGGCCACCGGGAAATCGCCGCGCAGCAGCTCGGCGATGGCGTCGAAATCAAACAGCTTCTGCATCAGCGCCACGTAGGCATCGACGCCGTCGACCACGTCCACCGCCATCTCGCCCAGCCGCTGGCTGCCGGGCTGGTCCAGGTTGAGCTCGCCGGCATCGTCGAGGATCCGGTAGCCCTCCAGGCTCTGGGTGACGCCGTAGATGGCGTCGGTGATCGACTCGGGCGTGGGGCCGCCGTTGGCCCCGTTGATCTTCACGCCGAAGTCGCCGCCTGGGCCGCCGGGGTTGTGGCTGGCCGAGAGGATCACGCCGCCGATGGCGCCGTTCTGGCGGATCAGGTTGGAGGCGGCGGGGGTGGAGAGGATGCCGCCGGTGGTGGTGATCAGCCGGGCCACGCCATGCGCGGCGGCCATCCGGGCGATCACGCCGATGGCGCGGCGGTTGCCGTAGCGGCCGTCGCCGCCCACCACCAGGGTGCCGCCGGCCACCCCGGGGAGCACCCGCAGGCTGGCTTCAATGAAGCTTTCCAGGTAATGGGGGGTCTCGAATTGCTTGCTGCTCTTGCGCAGGCCCGAGGTGCCGGGCTTCTGGTCGGCGAAGGGGGTGTCCAGGCTGACCTGACGGATGGAGCTGGCTGCAGCCATGGGACGGGCGCGGAGCGCGCCCAAATTAACCCTGTTGAGCCGCTTCTCCGGTGAGCCTGGCCACGTTGCCTGGGATCGATGGGCCAGAGCTCAGGTTGGGACGGGATCAGGGCTGCTGGCTGGGTCCGAACAGGGGCCGGCGGCCCTGGCCGCTGGAGCCCGGACTGGTGCTCGGAGTGGTTGGTTGGGGACGCCGCTGCTGGCAGAGCCGCAGTAGGTCGAGGCCCGCTCGATCCAGTTGGTCGCGCCGGCTGAAGCTGTTTGTGCTGGCCACCACGGCCTGCTGGCGGATCTGCCAGAGCACGTCCTTGCAGCTGCCGGGCAGGCGTGGATGGTCGAGTAACGGATCGGCCTGGCGGCGGGCCTGCTCACAGGGGCCGCTGCTGTTGTCTCGACCACAGGCGAACACCAGCTGCTGCAGATCCCGCAGGCTCTGCTCACTGGGAAAGGCTGGATCTTGCTGGCGCCCGTGGGTCGGCGCTGGGAGAAACGGGGCTGCCACGACGAACGACAACAGTGCGAGCAGTGGGGCGCCTGCCGCTGGTGGATAGGGACGAGAGCGCACGGAACGAGCGACCATCGGCAGTGGGCTGGTTCGTGGGGGACCGTCACCCATCATTGCCGGGGTTTGGGGCGGCTGGCGGCAGGGCGGTGACACCCTGGCGCAGCTGGCGTTGGTCGTGGCGCCAGCGGGCGGCGATCGCGGGGCCCAGAACGGGGGCGCCGCTGCTGAGCAGGTGGCGCAGCCAGGGCCTGTCCAGCAGGAGCTGCCCCCGGGCGGTCTCTGTCGCCTGCAGGGCCTGCAACCGGCTCACCTCCGGCCGGCGCTGCGCCTCGATCCGAGCCAGCGCCGGCTCGAGCGCAGCCGCGGCACCCTGCTGATCGCCGCCCAGCAGGGGCAGCAATTCCTGGGCAGCCACCCAGGCATCGCGCAGGGCCAGATTGATGCCTTGGGCGCGCACCGGACTGAGGGGGTGGGCCGCGTCGCCCAGTAGGAGCAGGCCGGGTTTCCACCAGCGCTCCGCCTGACCCACCTGCACCCGCAGGCAGGTGGGCTGGCCCAGCGCGGCCTCCTGCCCTGGCCACCAGCCAGCCAGATCCGCCGGGCCCTGGGCGACCAGCTGGGCGATCCAGGTGCTGCTGCTGCTCTGGTCGCCTTCACGCCGCAACCAGCCCAGTTGCACCGCCCCCTCCGCCGTGTCGAACAGGCTGTACAGGCCGGCCGGACCCACCACCGTGGTGAACAGGCCTTGCAGCGGTGAGGGGTCGCTCTGGGGCAGGGCAAACCAGAGCAGCTCGAAGGGTTTGCCCAGGAGCCGCAGTGCCAGCCCCGCTTGCTCGCGCAGCCGGGAGCTGCGGCCATCGGCCGCCACCACCAGCCGGGCCCCCAGGCTGCGGCCATCGCTGAGCCGCACGCCGACCACCCGGTCTCCATGCCAGTCCAGGCCCTGCACCTGCTGCCCCTGCAACACGGTGGCGTTGGGCAGCGCCGCCAGCTCGTGGAGCAGGGCGCGCAGAAGGGACGGTTGGCTGATCAGGGCACAGCCCCGGTGGCCATCCCCTTCCAGGGGCTCGGCTAACCGGAACAGCTCCTGGCGGTCGAACACGAAGCGCCAGCCGGCCAAGGGGCGCTGCGGGATGGCTGGCGGCAGGGGCAGCAGCCCCATGGCATCGAGGGCAGCCAGCCCATGGGGCATCAGCGCTTCGCCACGGAAACGGCGGGCCGGCTCGCGGCTGGCTTCGATCAGCACCAGCGGCACCCCCTGGCGCGCCAGCAACAACGCCAGGCTGGCCCCGGCGGGCCCCGCCCCCACAATCACCACTGGTGAATCTGGAACCACCGGTGAATTGGGCGGTCGGGCCGATTTCTGGTCGCCCACCTGGCAGCTCACCGGCTGGATTCGCGCACCACTGCAGCTCAGAGAAAGGCGTGATAGCTGGGGTTGCCCTGACCGTCCGGATTCTGCTGGCCCATCAAGTCGGTTTTTTTGGCCAGCAGGTAGTCCACCAGCTCCTGCTGCACCTCCAGCAGCTCCCTGGTGCAGCCACGGAAAGCGGCGCGGTGGCGAATCTCATCGTGCCGGGTATGGAGATCCCGCAGCATCAGCTGGATGGCATCCAGGGTGGCCAGGTGCTGGGGGTCTGCGGGCGTGCTCACGGTGGGATCTGAGGCGTTGTCTGCATTCTGACCTCAGCCCTGCATCGGGCGGCCGCCGCCGCACTGTTGGTGCAGCCGTTCACGCTTCCGTTGCAGCCGTGCGGTGACCCCCAGTTCGGCCCCCTTCCATAGCCGGTCCACCTCGGAGCGGAAGTGGGCAGCCAGCAGTGGCGAGTCGATCACCAGCAGCGTTTCGTCATTTTGGTGGGCAGCTGATGGGCTCCAGTTGAACGACCCGGTGATCACCCGCCGGTCGTCCAGCACGGCGAACTTGTGGTGCAGCTTGTCCCCCGCCGCCAACCGGGGCGTGCCCACGCCATCGATACCGCTCTGCCGGGGTTGGTTTTCGGCCTGCACCAGGCAGCGGTGATCGGGCAGCTCCAGGCCCAACAGGTCGAGCACCTCACTGAAGTAGCGGTTGGAGAACCCCGGATCCACCAGTAGCCGGATGCCGACCCCCTGATCGTGCAGGGCGCTCACCCGGTTGCCGAGCTGCTGGGATGAGAACACGAACAGGGCCAAATCGGCCTGGCTGCGGGTGTCGGCCAGCAGGTCGTCGATCAGGTTCAGGCCATGCTGTTCATCCCGGCTGCGTTGGGGGGCGAACAGCACGCCCACCGGCACATCGCCCACCTTCACCCAGCGGATTGGGCCATTGGTCTTGCCCATCCCAAAGCGGCTGTCCGGGGCGCCACCGGGGCCATCGCCCCACATCCGCTCGAACTCCTCGCGGAACAGCCCGGCCAGTTCGGGGCTGCGCAGCCGCAGCAGATGGTTCACATTGCCACGGGTGCGGGGATCATCGGGATCGCCGTGCACGCAGGAGGAGGTGAAGTTGGTGGAGCCAGTGATCACCTCCCGGTTGTCGATCACCATGAACTTGTGGTGCATGAGACCGCTGCCGGCACTGCCGTCGGCGGTGTCATCGATCACGGGAATCCCGCCACGCCGCAGCACCACAAGCGCGTCGGGCCCGCCCAGCGCTTGCAATTGGGCTTGGCGCTGGCGCTCACGTGCCGTGAGATCGGCCGGGTGTTGTTCACTCCAGGGCGTGCTGTAGTGGTTTTCCAGCACCACCCGCACCCGCACGCCCTGGCGCTGGCGTGCCACGAGAGCCTCGGCAATGCGGGGCAGGGTGAACTCCTGCACGGCCACCAGCACCTCCTCGCGGGCATCAGCAATACCCTTCAGGACAAAGGCCTCCAGGTCATCGCCCTGGCGCCATTGGCCGTCGATTGGGCTGCGGTAACGACTGGTGGCGTTGTGGTTGAAGGCCACGCTGATGCCTGCGGGCAGGGGCCGCGGGGCCGGGGGCTGGCCGAGGAGCCTGGCCTGGGCGCTGCAGCCACCCACCAGCAGGGCGAGCAGAGGCAACACACCTGCACGGAAGCGTGGAGAGCTCATGCAGAAGCAACAGCTCCTGCCAGGGTTGCCACAGCCAGGGAGTGCCCGCGAGAACTGGGCCGTTGCCGCAAATCAGGGCTCGCCCAAACCTAGTGTTCGCCGGGCATTTCGGCCGTGCGCAGCATCAGCACGAACCAGACACTGCCCAAGCCCACAGCCGTGAGCAGGGCAGCGGGCAACCCTGCCCAGCGCAGCACCAGCGGTACTGCCACGGGAAAGGACAGGGCGCCTGCCAGCGGGGTGAGGGTCACCACCGCCCGTTTCAGCTGCAGGTTGGCCATGGGCTCAGAACCACTCGCTCACAGCCTTGTCGGCGGGATTGCTGTTGTCCTCCGGGGTGGTGCGCTGGAAAGCCAGGGTGATGTTGCGTTTCTGGATCCCATCGGCGGCCACTGCTTCGATCGGGTAGAGCTGCTGGCCATCCCGGAAGGGCACCTGGACCCTGAAGGTGCCATCGGCTGAGAGGGGCACATCCTCGCCGCCGATACTCAGACGGGCCGAAGGGTCGGTGGCGCCATACACAATCAGCTCGGCATCCGCCACGAGCCAGAAGGAGCGCTGGCGGGGAGCAACGCCGCCCATGCCGGAATCGCGTCCGCTGGCCCAGATACCCACGCCGGAAGCATTCAGTTCGCTGGTGTCCAGACCGGCCGCCTCCAGTTCGTGAAACGCCTCAGATCCGCGGCTGATTCGCCGCCATTGGCTGGTGGCGCTTTGGTAAAGACGCTCGTGCAGACCGCTATCGGCTGGCTCGATGGGAGCAGGGGCTGGCAAGGGCACGGCCGTGGGTGCCTCGAGAGAGAAGGGCACAAACTGGTCGAGAATCTGCTCACTGGGATGGAGGGCAGGCACCCGGGCAACCGAGGAGTAGGCCAGGGAGATCCAACCTCCGCCATTGGTGCGGTAGCCGAGCTCAACCCGATAGTCCCTGTCGCTCAAGGGAACGGGCAGATACCACTCGGTGGAGTGGCTGTCCACGACCACTTCCTGGAGGGTGTGGGGGTGGGCTGAACCGCCAGGCAGGCCTGTGACGTCGGCGACGCGCAGGGCCAGCTGGCTGGCACCGGAGGCCAGGGCCTGTTCCCGGTCGGTCTCGGACACCTCCCAGAACACGTAGGCCCACTGGGGATCGCGCGGCAGAAACACGACGCTGGTTTCCGCCATCGGCCGGGGGGCTGGGGCCATTTCGGCCTCGATCGCCTTGAGGCTGGGCTCCTGGACGTCCTGGCGCTCCTCAATGGCAGCCACCAGTTCATCCTTTGATTTACGGCTGTAGAGAGCCACACCCAGATCGCTGGCGACTTGGCGCAACTGCCGCAGTGTCATCCTGGCCAACGAACTGAGGGAAGGACTCACAGCGAAAGATTTGTTTTGGGATCATTGTGATCGACTCTCCCACCAGTTGCCGAGGTTGGCGCAGGGTCGTCAGCATCTACTGACCGGTTGTGTCCAGGTGCTGGCGCATAAAAAAGGCGACCGTGTCGGTCGCCCCAATCGGGTTGGTTGGCCCGCGGCCAGGGTCAGCGGCCGATGCTGCGGTAAGGGACTTTGGCCAGGTAGTCGATGTCGGCGCTGCCAGACGCGCTGCTGACACGCATGGCGGGCATGCTGCGCACGATGGAGAGGTAGTCCTCGGGGAAGCCACCACGGCGCTGGCGGGAGCGCTCCGGGAAGGCCTTGGCGGTGCCGGTGTACACCACTTGGGGGAAGCCAAGGATGCCCCGGTAGTAGGCGTCGTAGCGAGGACTGGTGATGTTGAACGGGGTCTCGCCCAGGTCACGGCTGCCCACTACGCGATTGCGGTGGTAGGGCACGGTGTCGTAGCCAAAGGCCTCCAGGTACTCCTGGGAATTGAGGATGTCATCGACCATTCCCTTCACGCCGCGGGTCATCAGCACGGCCGACCAGGCGATCTCCTCGGACTTGCCGTGGGTCTTGCGGCCGAGCAGCTTCTCAACAAGGTGGCGGGCCACCTTGTAGTTGTTGTTGAGGTTGTAGAAGCTGCGGGTGAAGGTGTCGGAGAGGCAGAGGGAGCGGATGAAATCGCGCACCGTGATCTGTCCGTCGCGCAGCTGCGACTCGAGGGTGCGATCCCGGTCCACCTTGAAGGCGTGGAAAAAGATCTGGCGGTAGGCGGCCTCGATCACGAAGTTCTGGTCTTCGCGATCCATGGCCTTGTCCATGGCCACGGCCTTGGGGTCCTCATCCGAGCCCACGCGCAGGGAGTCAACCCGGGAGTTCTGGGTGGTGGGCGCGTACTTCAGAAGGGGCAGGGCCACGCGAATTCAGCATCCGTCGCCGTGGATCGTAGAAGTGTCCCCAGGCCTCGATTGGGGAGGCCAGGCCAGGGCTCACAGTCCGTAACGTTCCCCATGGCCGGATCGGGCCAGCCTTCACCAGCCGAGGGGGGACAGGTCCCGCGTGCTGTCCTCGCAGGTGAAGGGGGCAGGGCTGGCACTGTCTGCTGGGCCGGGCAGACCGAGCACGCGGGTTTCCACGCAAAAGGAGGCGGTGTTCGAGAGCCCCTCCACCGTGCTGGTGCGCAGCCGGACATTCGGCCCCGAGAAGCTGAACCGTTCCAGGCTGTTCATGGTCTCGTAACTGGTGGTGAGCAGCAGGCCATCCAGTTCATCCATGGCGAAGTGGCCGGCCACTGGAGCCGTTTCCGCGTAACCCCGATCGCGCAGCAGCAGCCCCTGGCGCCCCAGGTCATCGGTGGGGATCAGGCCGAACACGCTCTCGCCCTCGTGGGCCTCACCGGCCTTGTCCCAGGCCATCGAGGCGTTCCAGGTCACCCGGCAGCCCCCCACCAGATCGGCCGGGTTCTGGCCGTGCAGTTCGGCGATCGCCACCAGGCGAGGGTCGTGGGGCTGCAGTTCCACCACTTCGATCCAGGAGTCGCCGGCTTCAGCCCGGCGGTGCAGCAGGTGGTGGCTGCTGCGCTGGGAGCGCCAGCGGCCGCAGCTCAGCCGGAAGAAGCTGATGGCGTCGGCGATGGGCTGGGCGGAATGGGGGACTGCGCTGGCAGGGCTCACAGCGACCGGGCGGCTGGGGAGATGATCGCAAGGCGCCGACTGCCCTGGGATGGCCATTGGGGTGATCGCGGCTCTGGCCGGGGCCCTCAGCTGGACTCTGGCCAGTGGCCTGTGGCGGCGCCTGCCCACCTCCCTGGGCCCGGCGGAGCTCAACCTGATCAAGAATCTGCTGGCGCTTGCCCTGCTGCTGCCGCTGCTGCCGTGGCTGGTCCAGCCCCTGGGGATGGGGGACGGCGCCCTGTTGCTGGCCAGTGGTGTGCTGGGTATCGCTGCCGGAGACAGCTTCTATTTCGCGGCGCTGCGACGCCTTGGCACCCGTCGCACGCTCACGCTGGAGGCCGGCGGACCACTCCTCACGAGTGCTGCTGGATTGGTGCTGTTGCAGGAGGTGCCCAGCCCCCGCCAGTGGGCCGGGGTCGCCCTGGTGTCGCTGGCCCTGATGGTGGTCGCAGGCCAGGTCCCTCCCGGCGATTCCCGCTGCCGGCTGCAGCAGCAGCAGGGCAGGGGGCTGCTGATGGCCCTTCTGGCCCTCGTGTGCGGTAGCGCAGGCGCGCTGCTGGCCAGGGAGGTCCTGCGGGCCACGTCGCTGCCGCCGCTGCAAGCGGCTGCCCTGCGCCTGGCGGGTGCGGCATTGGTGCTGCTGCCGCTGCTGCCAGGCCTGGTGGGGCGGCAACGCCGCTGTTGGGGGCCCCAACCCGCCCAGGCCCGCTGGCTGCTCGTGCTGGCTGCCACCCTCTTGGGCACCGTGCTGGGGATTGCCTTGCAGCAGTTGGCCCTCTCCCGGCTGCCGGCGGGTTTGGCGGTGGCTCTCCTCTCCACCTCGCCGGTGATGGCCCCGCTGCTGGCTGGGGCCGAGGGGGATCGTCCCGGCTGCCGAGGCTGGCTTGCTGCCCTACTGGTGCTGGCCGGGCTTGGCCTGCTGTTGCTCTAGTCGGCGATCCGCCTGGGCCCTGGCCCAGAGGATCAGCTGCTCCAGGGTGAGCGCCAGGGGCGTGCAGTCAGTGGCGGCGGCGATGGTCTCGAGCTGTTGCCCCAGGCCGATCAACTGGTGGCGGAAGGCCTCGCGGAAGCCGGGATCGTCGGAGAGGTCAGGCTGTTGCTCGAGCCAGCGATCCAGCAGTTGTGGACTTGGCAGTGACCCTTGCCTGCGCTCTGCCATGACCTGGAAGCTGCGCAGACCATGGGCCAGGAGCCGCAGGTGGTGGCGCTCCAGGTGGGGGAGCAGGCTCGACTCCAGCAGCTCCACTTCCGCCCGGCTGAGGGGACTGCTGCCGGCGTCAGGCAAGCCCATTGGCAGGGAAGAGGCGGAAGCCACAGGAGTGGCCCTGGTCGAGACGCCAGTGCACCCGCTCCACCTGGCAATCGGGGAAGGTGGAGCGAATCAGTTGCAGCTCCTGATCACACACACAGGGGAACCGCTCGGCGATGCGCATAACGGAGCAGTGGAACTCGCTGAACAGCCAGGCATCACCTACGGGATCCGGTGTGCATTCGGCCACATAGCCCTCGCGGCGGCGCAGTTCCACCAGCTGCTTGAGGCGGTCCTGGAGGCTGCCCTCACCAATCAGCTGGCGGTAGGTCTTGGCTTTCTGCTGGGCCTGCTGGGACATCAGTTCTTGCACCATCTCAGGCGAGAGCTGATCGGCCATCGACTCCAGCAGCCCGAGGGCAAATTGCTGGCCACCATCGGGAAACTGGGCGCGGCCCTCGGCTGTGAGATGCCAGCGGTTGGTGGGCCGGCCAGGGCCCTCCGGTGCTGGACTGGAGGCCACCAGGCCCTCCTCCTCCAGGCTGCGCAGGTGGCGCCGCATGATCTGTACCGAAACGCCAAGCCGATCGGCCAGATGGGCGGCGGTGGTGTCTCCGAGCCTCAGCAGCAGGGCCAGGGCGGATTCCCGAGTGGATCGTCCACTGCCATGGGAACCACCAGCGTCAGCAGCAGGGCCAGCCACCTGTGCTGCTGCTGGCGTTGCTGTTGGGGTTGCTGAGGGAGCTGGTGGAGGCGGGGATGTGGACATGGCCCAGGCCAGGCCCCCACACCATGCCACGCGTGCGGGGCGATTGGGGGACGAGTCCTCGTGCCGGGCTGCACAATGGCGGAGACCCACAGGCGCCTTCTCCGTGGCCTAGGCTGCGAATAACGAAACACCATTGTTTCCTAATTCCAAGCCAGGTCGTCGGGTCGGCCCTCCCGACATCAGTTCTCTCTCCACCCAGATTCAGCGGCTAATTGCCCTTCCCATGGGCCTTGAGGTGAATCTTGATTCACGTCGTTGTCAATGGGAACCCGCTTTGGTTTGCCTCCCTGGTTTGGTCTGAATTTGAGCTGGTCTGAGTTCAGCGCACCCAACCTGCCGCCATGTCCGAATCCCCCGCTAGCCCTGCAGCCACTGCCGACAGCCTGGAGGTCATCCGCAAGTTTGCCGAGACCTACGCCCAGCGCACAGGCACCTACTTCTGCAGTGACCCCGGAGTCACCGCAGTGGTGCTGGAGGGTTTGGCGCGGCACAAGGACGAACTGGGCGGTGCTCTCTGTCCATGCCGCCACTACGAGGACAAGGAAGCAGAGGTGTCCCAGGCTTTCTGGAACTGCCCCTGTGTGCCGATGAGGGAGCGAAAGGAATGCCACTGCATGCTGTTCCTCACGGAAGACAACCCTTTCCGCGGCGACGCGCAGACCATCTCGATGGATGCCATCAAGGCCGCCACGGCCGGCAATTGAACCTTCCCTGCCGACAGGCATTTCTCTGAGCCATGACCAGCACTGCCACCGTTGGAGATCTGGTTTCAAAGCCGTACAAATACGGCTTCGTCACCGATATTGAAACCGAAAAGATTGCCAAGGGCATCAGTGAGGATGTGGTGCGGTTGATATCGGCCAAAAAGGATGAGCCGGCCTTTTTGCTGGACTTCCGGCTGAAGGCCTTTAGGCAGTGGCTGCAGCTCGAAGAGCCTGACTGGGCTGCCTTGGGGTACCCGGCAATCGATTACCAGGAGATCATCTACTACGCCGCTCCGAAGCAGCAGGCAAAGAAGGCCAGCCTCGACGAGGTTGATCCAAAGTTGTTGGAAACCTTTGACAAACTTGGTATTCCCCTGAGCGAGCAAAAGCGGCTTTCTAATGTCGCTGTTGACGCGGTGTTCGACAGCGTGTCGATTGCCACGACTTTTCGAGCGCAGCTGGCAGAGCATGGCGTGATCTTCTGCTCGATTAGCGAGGCAGTGAAGGATTATCCCGAACTGGTTGAGCGCTACCTCGGCACGGTAGTGCCCAGTAATGACAACTACTTTGCGGCTCTCAATTCTGCTGTATTCAGCGATGGTTCCTTCGTGTTTATTCCGAAGGGGGTTGACTGCCCGATGGAGTTATCTACCTATTTCCGCATCAATTCCGGTGACACCGGCCAGTTCGAGCGCACCTTGATTGTTGCTGAGGAGGGCGCTTCGGTGAGCTACTTGGAGGGCTGTACGGCGCCGATGTTCGACACCAACCAACTGCACGCGGCTGTGGTGGAGCTCGTGGCGCTTGATGACGCCTCCATTAAATATTCCACCGTTCAGAACTGGTATGCCGGTGATGAGAACGGCGTGGGCGGCATCTATAACTTCGTGACCAAGCGAGGACAATGCCGCGGCGACCGCAGCAAGATCAGCTGGACCCAGGTGGAAACCGGTTCGGCGATCACCTGGAAGTACCCCAGCTGCGTCCTGCAGGGGGCCGACTCCGTGGGCGAGTTCTACTCCGTAGCGCTCACCAACAACAGGCAGCAGGCCGACACCGGCACCAAGATGGTTCACGTGGGGCCGCGCACCCGTTCCACGATCGTGAGCAAGGGCATCAGCGCCGGCCACTCCAGCAACAGCTACAGGGGCCTCGTGCAGATCGGCCCCAAAGCCGTAGGAGCCCGCAACTACAGCCAGTGCGATTCGATGTTGATCGGCGACCAGGCCGCCGCCAATACCTACCCTTACATCCGCTGCCAGCAACCCGATGCGGCGATCGAGCACGAGGCCAGCACCTGCCGTATCTCCGAAGACCAGCTCTTCTACCTGCAGAGCCGCGGCATCGGCTTTGAAGAGGCGGTGTCGATGATGGTGAGCGGCTTCTGCCGCGACGTGTTCAATCAACTGCCGATGGAATTCGCCGCTGAGGCCGACAAGCTGTTGGCCCTCAAGCTTGAAGGCTCGGTGGGCTGAGGCCTGTCCGCCGGCGGTTGCCCCCCCAGCTCTAGGCCGTTTCCGTTCCCAGCGTCTGCGCTTCCATTTTCTTCCCCCTCCTTTTCTTCTGACTTCGCTGTGATCCGTCCTGACGCCCCGGTCTTGCTTGACATTCGCGACCTGCAGGCCGCTGTGGATGACCAGCCGATTCTCAAGGGGGTGAACCTCACCATTCGTGCTGGCGAGATCCATGCGGTGATGGGTCGCAACGGCAGCGGCAAAAGCACCCTTTCCAAAGTGCTGGCCGGCCATCCGGCCTATTCCGTGACCGGTGGCAGCGTGCTGTATCGCGGCGAGAACCTGCTCGAGCTCGAGCCCGAGTTGCGGGCCCGCATCGGCCTGTTCCTCGGGTTTCAATACCCGGTGGAGATTCCCGGTGTGAGCAACCTGGAGTTTCTGCGGGTGGCCACCAATGCACGCCGGGCCGAGCAGGGCGCCGAGGAACTCGACACCTTCGCCTTCGAGGATCTGGTGCGCGAACGCCTGGCAGTGGTGCAGATGGATCCGGCCTTCCTGGAGCGCTCCGTGAACGAGGGCTTCAGCGGCGGCGAGAAGAAGCGCAACGAGATTCTGCAGATGGCCCTGCTGGAGCCGCTGGTGGCGATCCTCGATGAAACCGATTCCGGTCTCGACATCGATGCCCTGCGCATCGTGGCCAGCGGCGTGAACCAGCTGGCCAACCCCGACAACGCCACCTTGCTGATCACCCATTACCAGCGCCTGCTCGATTTGATCACTCCCGACTTCGTGCACGTGATGGCGGCGGGGCGCATCTTGCGCAGTGGCGGCAAGGAGCTGGCCCTGGAGCTGGAGCGCACCGGCTACGACTGGGTGGATCAGGAGCTGGCCCGTCTGGGCGAAGAGCGCCAGCCCGTGGAGGTGGGCTGATGGTGGCCACTCCCACTGCCATGGCTGTTCCTCCTGCCCAGGGCGGTGCTCCCAGCAGTCCGGCCGCTCCTTGGCTGGCCGGGCTGGCGGGCGCGCCGCTGCCCAGCCGCCGTGAGGAGGATTGGCGCTTCACCGACCTGGCCGCGCTCACAGCGATCGAGCCCCGGGTGATCGCCGTAGCCGATCCGCTGGCGACCATCGAGCTGCCGGCGGGGGTTCACCGACTGGAGCCAACGGCAGCCGCCCCCTGGCTGGGCCAGGCCCTGGCAGCCACCGCCAGCGCTGACCACTGGCCCGTGCGCCTCAACAGCGGAGCCGGGAACACCCCCGTTCTTGCCCTGCGGGTGAGCGGCGCTGCCGGCTCTCTGGAGCTGCCTCTCGAGGCCGGCTGTGCCGCAGGCCTGGCGGCCTTCCGGTTGTTGCTGGTGCTGGAGGCCGGTGCCAGCCTGGAGCTGCTGCTCCGTCCCAGCTCCAGCGGCGCCAATGCCCTCAGTCTGGTGGGCGAGGTGATCCTCGAATCCGGGACCTCACTCAAGCTGGGCAGCCTGGCGCAGGGTGCATCCGGCAGCTGCCTGCTGCAGCACACCGCCGTGATCCAGGCCAGTGGCAGCCGCTTTGAGCACACGGCCGTGTGCGGTGGCTGGGCCTTGGCCCGCCAGGAGCCCCGCATCCTGCAGCGCGATGGCGCCGCCAGCACCCGCCTGCGCGGCCTGCAGGTGTGCCGCGACACCCAGCTGGCCGATACCCACAGCTGGGTGCGCTTCGACGGCCCGGATGGGGAGCTCGATCAGTTGCACAAGGCGGTGGCCGCAGACCAGGGCCGCAGCGTCTTCAACGGCGCCGTTCGCGTGCCCCGCTCCGCCCAGCGCACCAATGCCGCCCAGCTCAGTCGCAGCCTGCTGCTCTCGGATCGCGCCCGCATCGACACCAAGCCGGAACTGGAGATCGTGGCCGACGACGTGAAGTGCGCCCATGGCGCCACCGTGAGCCGGCTGCAGATTGAGGAGCTCTTCTACCTGCAGAGCCGCGGCATCGGCGCCCACCAGGCGGCCGAGCTGCTGCAGCGGGCATTCTGTGAAGAGGTGCTGAGGGAACTGCCCGCTGCCGCCATCGCCCACCAGCCGCTGCTGGCCCTGCTCGGGGAGCCCTGAACCACCATGACTGCTACCCCCGCGCTCGATTCCACTCCGGCCGCTGCCCTGACCGAGGTTCCCCTGCGCGCGGAGCAGGTTGGGCCCGAGAACTTGGCGGCCCTCACCCGGCCCGATTTCCCGCTGCTGGCCCAGACGGCCTGCCTGGGCCAGCAGCTGATCTATCTGGATCACGCTGCCACCAGCCAGAAGCCGCGCCACGTGCTTGAGGCCCTGCAGCACTACTACGACCACGACAACGCCAACGTGCACCGCGGCGCCCACCAGCTGAGCGCCCGGGCCACCGAGGGCTTCGAGGGCGCCCGAGCCAAAGCTGCGGCCTTCCTGGGCGCGGCCAATCCACGCGAGATCGTGTTCACCCGCAACGCCAGCGAGGCCATCAATCTGGTGGCCCGCAGCTGGGGTGAGGCCAACCTGGGCGAGGGCGACGAGGTGTTGCTCACGGTGATGGAGCACCACTCCAACCTGGTGCCCTGGCAGCTGCTGGCGGCGCGCACCGGTTGCGTGCTGCGCCATGCGGGCCTCACCGAGACGGGTGAACTCGACCTCGATGATCTGGGCAGCAAGCTCAACGAGCGCACCAAGTTGGTGAGCCTGGTGCAGGTGAGCAACACCCTCGGTTGCCTCAATCCGATCGAGGCGGTGGCTCCCCTGGCCCACGCGGCGGGTGCCCTGGTGCTGGTGGATGCCTGCCAGAGCTTGCCCCACCTGCCGGTGAACGTGGCCCAACTGGGTTGCGATTTCCTGGTGGGCAGCTCCCACAAGCTCTGCGGCCCCACCGGCATGGGCTTCCTCTGGGCCCGGGAGGCGCTGCTGAAGGCGATGCCCCCGTTCCTGGGCGGCGGCGAAATGATCCAGGACGTGTACCTCGAGCACAGCAGCTGGGCCGAGCTGCCCCACAAATTCGAGGCGGGCACGCCGGCGATCGGCGAGGCGATCGGCATGGGCGCCGCCCTCGATTATCTGCAGGCCATCGGTCTGGATCGCATCCACGCCTGGGAGCAGCTGCTCACGCGCCAGCTGTTTGCCCGGCTTCTGGCCATCGAAGGTGTGCGCATCCTGGGCCCCACGCCTGAGCAGCAGCCCGATCGCGGCGCCCTGGCGGCCTTCACCGTGGATGGCCTCCACGCCAATGACATCGCCGCCCTGCTGGATTCGGCCGGGATCTGCATTCGCAGCGGCCACCACTGCACCCAGCCCCTGCATCGCCTCTACGGCATCCCCGGCTCAGCCCGCGCCAGCCTCAGCTTCACCACCACCCCCGAGGAGATTGATCGCTTCGCCGAGGAGCTTGAGGGCACAATCCAGTTCCTGCGCGAGCACAGCTGAGCGCCCGCTCAGGCCGGCGTCAGCACTGCCACCGCCTCGGCCCGGTGCTGGCCCTGCCACAGCCACTGCCACGTCCAACCGGCAGCTGCGGCCGCTGCTTCGATGGGGCCGCGCTCAGCGGGGATGTCCCACTGGCTGAGGTGGGCAATCACCTGTTCCTGTTGCTCGCTGTTGAGGGGCTGCCAGCCGCGGCGGATGCGGGTGCTGTAGCGCTGGCGATAGGCGGAGAGACTCTCGCCGGGTTCGCGGAACACGTCGGCCCAGATCAGCAGACCATCGCTGGCGATGCGCCGGCGGGCCCCCGCCAGGAATTCGGCCTTTTGCCCATCGCTGAGGTGGTGCACCGCGAAGGCCGAATGCAGGATCTCCACCGGGGCGGCACTGGGATCGCCGGCCGATGGCGCAGCAGCCATGGCCCAGGCCAGCAGGTCGCCCTCCTGCCAGTGGGTGGGGTAAGGGACGGGGCCCAGCATCGCCTCCGCCAGGGGCAACACCACCGGGGTGAGGTCGAGGCCCGTGTAAGAGCCAAGGGGCAACCGGCGCAGCAGGGGGGCCAGCAGGGCCAGATCGCCGCAGCCCAGGTCCACCAACTGGGGTGCGGGAGCGCCGGCAGGTCGCCGGGCAAGCCAGTCCTCGAGGGCCTGGGCGGTGGCGCTGGCCACGGCCCGGTGCTCCATGAGGTCGTGCTCCACCACGGCCCTGTAGGAGGCCCACTGCTTTTCAAACAGATCCATGGCTATGGCTCAGGCCGACCCCCAATGCAGGGCCCACGGCCCCATCCTGAACGCTGGCAGCCCATCCGGCGGTGGTGCACGGGCGCCCGGGTTGGCATGCTTCAGGGGAGATGGCCGTGCAGCCGCCCATGGGCACCCAACCCTCGGCCCATCCCCAGTTGTTCCTGGCGGTGTTGGGAGGTCGGGCGCCCGGCTGCCAGATTGAGCTGCACGATGTGCGCTTTGTGGCGGGCGCCACGATCGAGGCTGTGATCCCGGAGCTGCGGCGGCAGTGGTTCGGGCGGCGTGAGGGCCTGCACCTCGATGCCTGGATGGCGGTGCGGGCGGTGGATGGCTGGACGGTGCACCTGGGGCGCGAACCCGCCGCGCCCCGGAGCGAGCGGTTGTGGTTTGTGAACCTGGGCGCCTACCGCCCCGATTCGCTCGCTGAGCTGCATCATTTCGGCCTGGTCGTGGCCCGCTCACCCCAGGCGGCCAAGGCGGCGGCCAGGCGCCAGTGGCTGTGCGGCGCCCTGCAGCAGCACAAGGACGACCTGGCGGCGGTGGACGACTGCCTGGCGATCGAACAATTGCAGCTGCTGGACGGCGGACGCTGGTACGTGCAGCTCGCCCCGCACCCCGAGGGCCTGTGCCAGCCCCAGGTGCCGGACTGGTTCGGCTATCGGTTGCTCTGAGGCCCTGGTTGCCGGTTCGCTGGGCCGGGCGACCGGCCGGCGTGATCCGATGATTTGCGCTGGTTCCCTCCCTGTGCGGCTCCCTCTGATGAACATCGACGGCAGGCCCTGGCGCACGATCTGGTTGGAGCCGGACGGGCCCGCGGGGCGGCGCACGGTCGGCGTGATCGACCAGACCCTGCTGCCCCATCGCTTCACCACCCGAACCCTGCGCAGCTGCGATGAGGCGGCCGAGGCGATCCGCTCCATGGTGGTGCGGGGGGCGCCGCTGATCGGCGTCACTGGAGCCTATGGGCTGATGCTGGCCCTGCAGGCCGATCCCAGCGATGGGGCTCTGGCGGCGGCCTTTGCGCAGCTCAACGCCACCCGCCCCACGGCGATCAACCTGCGCTGGGCCCTGGAGCGGGTGCGGGAGAGGGTGCAGCCGCTGCCACCGGAGCAGCGGGCCGAGGCGGCCAGGGCGGAGGCGGCGCTGATCGCCGATGAGGACGTGGCGATGTGCGAGGCGATCGGTGAGCATGGGCTGGGCCTGCTGCAGCAGCTGGCGGCGGCACGGCCGCCCGAGCGCCAGGGCGAGCCGCTGAACGTGCTCACCCACTGCAACGCCGGCTGGATCGCCACGGTCGACTGGGGGACGGCCCTGTCGCCGATCTACAAGGCCCACCGGGCCGGGTTGCCCATCCACGTGTGGGTGGATGAGACCCGGCCGCGCAACCAGGGAGCGAGCCTCACCGCCTGGGAGCTGGGGCGCGAGGGGGTGCCCCACACGGTGATCGTCGACAACGCCGGCGGCCACCTGATGCAGCACGGCCAGGTGGATGCGGTGATCGTGGGCACCGACCGCACCACCCGCCGCGGCGATGTGTGCAACAAGATCGGCACCTATCTCAAGGCCCTCGCCGCCCGCGACAACGGCGTGCCGTTTTATGTGGCGCTACCGGCATCCACCATCGACTGGCAGGTGGGTGACGGCGTGGCGGAGATCCCGATCGAGGCGCGCAGCGCCCTCGAGGTGACCCACATTCAGGGGCGTGGCGCTGATGGGGCGATCACCTCGGTGCAGCTCACGCCCGATGGCAGCACCGGCTTCAATCCGGCCTTCGACGTCACGCCCGCCCGGCTGGTGACGGCGCTGATCACCGAGCGCGGCGTGGCTGCGGCCAGCGAGGAGGGGCTGCGCAGGCTCTACGGGGATACCGTCTGAAGCTCCTTCAGCTTGGCTTCCCGCAGGGCGCGGATGCGGTCCTCCAGGGGGGGATGGCTGGCGAGCAGGCCGAGCAGCTGGGGCGGGGCGCTGATCTTGAGGTTGTCGAAGGCGGGGCCGTCCCGCCGATCGCTGAGCTGCATGGCACCGCCCAGGCGCTCGAGGGCTCTCACCATGGCGTCGGGGCCCACCAGGGCGGCGGCGCCGGCATCGGCGCGGTATTCGCGGTGGCGGGAGAACCAGGCGGTGATCAGCGACCCGCCCAGGCCGAGCAACACCTCCAGCGGTTGCACCAGCAGCAGCGAGGGCGCGCGCACCCGGCCCTGTTCGTCGGTGCTGCGGGGCATGGCCATCCACACCAGCCGCACGAAGAACAGCACAAAGGCGTTCACCACGCCCTGGAGCAGGCTCATGGTCACCATGTCGCCGTTGCCCACATGGCTGAGCTCATGGCCGAGCACGGCCTCCAGCTCGGCCGCTGGCATGCCGCGCAGGATGCCGGTGGACACGGCCACCAGGGCGCGCTCCGGGGAGGGGCCGGTGGCGAAGGCGTTGAACTCGGGGGCGGCGTAGATGCCCACATCGGGCATGGGCAGGCCGGCCTTTTCGGCCAGGCCGGCCACGGTCTGCACCAGCCAGCGGGCCTCCGGGCCGCTGTTCTGGTCCACGAGCTGCACGCCCATGCCGTTGATCGCCGATTCCCGCGACATCTGCAGCGAGATCCAGGACCCCACGGCTCCCCAGAAGAAGCTGCCGATCAGCAGGGGGGTGAAGGGCAGGTCGGGCGGCAGCAGGCCGATGGCGGTGGCCAGGCCAAGCAGCACGGCGATGGTGGCCACCACGGCCAGGTTGGTGAGCAGAAACAGACTGGTGCGCAGGGGCATGGTGCACGCGCCATGGTTCAACCCCAGTGGTAGCAGCGGCAGACCAGCTCGGCAGCGCCTTCTCAGGTCCGCAGGGCCTTCCAGAGCCACCAGGCGGCGATGGCCACGATCGCCCAGGGGAGCAGGGAGCGGAACACCAGCAGCACCAGTAGCACCACCCCGGCGGAAACGGCGCTGCGCTTGGTGAGGGCCTTGGCCTCATCGGTCATGTAGCGCCAGCGGGGCAGCAGGGCCATGGGTGGGGTGGATGGTTTGGCTGGGCTCGAGTCTGCATGCTGGACAGGGTTTTCCGCCCAACCCGGGCCGTCCCAGGCACACCGTGCGCTTCAGCCGGGGGAGCCCATGCTCTGCTGGCTGGACTGGCCACACGGACCGCCGCCTTTCCCCGATGGAGAGCGCGCTCTGCTGCGCTCCATTCGCCCTTGGGCCGCCTAGGTTCGCGTTTGCCCGCTTGCCCGCATCCCGTTGTGTTCTCGCCAGCGCCAGGGCAGCCGTCGTCCGTGTCCCAGGTGCGGGCCGCCGCTGAGCTGGCCCTGCGGGAGCAGCTGGTGGCGGTGGCGCGGCGCCTGAGTGCAGCCGGCCTCAACCACGGCACCGCCGGCAATCTCTCGGCCCGCTGGGGCGATGGTCTGTTGATCACCCCCTCCTCCCTGCCCAGCGAGCGCATGGAGCCCCACGACCTGGTGGCGATCGGCTTTGATGGCCGGCCCCTGGGCGGGGAGATGGCCTCGCCAGCAGAGGCTGAACAGGGGCGCAGCCCTTCCTCCGAGTGGCGGCTCCATGCCGACCTGCTGCGCAGCCGACCGGACGCGGCGGCGGTCGTGCACTGCCACTCGATCCATGCCACAGCCCTGGCCTGCCATGGCCGCGGCATCCCCCCCTTCCACTACATGGTGGTGCAGGCCGGCGGCCCGGACATCCGCTGCGCTGGTTATGCCACCTTCGGCAGCCAGGAGCTCTCCGATCTCGCCCTGGCAGCCCTGGAGGATCGCCAGGCCTGCCTGCTGGCCCACCATGGCCAGGTGAGCGTGGGCGCATCCCTGGAGCAGGCCCTGGCCCTGGCGGTGGAGGTGGAGACCCTGGCCCACATGTATCTGCAGGCTCTGCAGCTGGGGGAGCCGCCCCTGCTCAGCCTGGCCGAGATGGAGCGGGTGGCCAGCCAGATGCAGCTGCGTCAGTACGGCGCTCTGGCCTGAGCTCGATGATCAGGCCCTGCGCCCTTGCCGAACCAGGCTCCTGCCGAAGAGCAACGAGGCCAGGGTGAGCCCCAGGGCCAGGGCGGTCCACAGTGGCAGCCCCATGGCCTGCAGGGCGATCGGCGCAAAGGCCGTGACCAGGCCACCGCCAAGAAAGGGCTCGAACACCAGCTGCTTGAACGAAAAGGCCTCCAGGGCGCCGCTGCGGGCGTAGGGATCGGCCATGCGCAGCAGCAACAGGCCAGTGGCGGTCACCCCCGTGCCCTGGCCGAAGTCGGCGATGGCTCGCTCGAACCAGGTGTCGGCGAACAGGCGGGGCGCCAGCCAGAGGAAGGCGGCCAGGTTCCAGGCCAGGCCCACCACCGCCAGCACCACCAGCGGCAGCCAGGCCTCCGCCAGCAGGCTGAGGTTGAGGCTGGCCATCGCCGCTGTGATCAGTACATCCATGGCCAGGGAGCCGATGCTCTGCTGCTGCTCCACTGAGGCCAGCTGGGGTTGCCCCTGCCTCTGCAGCAGCTGCTGCACCAGCAGCCCGCCCACCATCGCCAACGGGAACAGGGGCACCGCCTCCAGCAGGCGGCCGCCACCGTCGCCCCCGAACCAGCCGGCCAGCAGCACCAGGGTGTGCTTGAGCAGCACCCCGAGCCCCACCGCTCCGCCGATCAGGGCCAGGTTGAGGGTGAGCGAGTCGAGGGTGGGGGAGGGCTGGGCCGATCACCACCAGGCTGCTGCCGATCACTACCGCCGCCAGCACCCCCACCGTGGCCATCGCCAGCCCCAGGGCCTCGCCGCTGGCCAGCCCCAGGCTGCTGAAGGTGGGGCCCATCCCGGCTGCCGTGCCATGGCCCCCCTCGAAGCCCACCTCGATCAGGCAGGCCATCAGGGGGTTCACCCCCAGCAGGGGCTGCAGTACCAGCAGCACCACCAGACCGCCCACCAGGTACTGGCCGAAGCCCAGCACCATGCCGAAGGCCGTCTGGCTGGCGGCCCGCTGCCAGATCACGGAGCGGTTGGGCAGGGTCTGGCCCAGAAACAGGGTGGCGAAGACCACGCTGATCAGCGCCCCGGGGATCTGGTTCCAGATCGTGTACACCTGCTCGGGAAAAATCCGCAGCGGGCTGAACGGGCCGAGCAGCAGTCCCAGGGCGCCGGCGATCAGGGCTTCCGGCAGCCCCAGCCTGCGCAGCCAGCCCACCCGGTTGCGCAGGCTGGCAGCCAGCAGCAGCAGCAGGCTGAGGGCCACGAAGGCGATCAGCACGTCAAACACCTTCATGGCCAGTGCCGGGGGGAGGCGGTTATCTGTCCGTGCGGGGGAGCAGCAGGGCCAGTGTGATCCACAGTGCTGTGAATCCGAAGCACACTTCGGTCCAGACCGGCAGGCCCCAGTTGTGCACAGCCAGGGGCGCGGCCACCGTGACCACGCCCCCGGCCAGTACTGGCTGCAGCAGCAGTTGTTTCACGGAGAAGGCCGGCAAGGCCTCACTGCGGTTGTCCGGATCGGCCATCCCCAGCAGCAGCAGACCGCTGGCGGCCACCCCCGTGGCCTGGCCGAATTCGATCACGGCGCGCTCAAACCAGTCGATCGGGAGGATTCTCCTGGCCAGCACCAGCACCACCAGCAGGTTCCAGCCCAGACCGGCCAGCGTGAGCACGCTCAGGGGCAACCAGTAACGGACCAGTTGGGGCAGATCCAGGCCGGCCATCGCAGCGGCAATCAATAAATCGGTGGCGACGCCGCCGATGCGCTCCTGTTGGCTGGCCAGCACCAGATTGGTGCGGCCGCTGCGCTCCAGGGCCAGTCGCACCAGCAGGGAGCCCGCCAGGGCCAGGGGATAGACGGGCAGAGCGTCGATCACCGTGCGCCAGGTGCCCTGCAGGGGCGTGGCGGCCCACTCCAGCCCTGCCAGCAGCAGCACCCCCAGCCCTACGGCCAGCCCGGCCAGCCCCAGGTTCACCAGCCAGGTGCTCAGGCCCCCCGGCGGCTGGTCGCCCTGCGGTTCCGGCAGCGGGCAGCTGGGCTGGTGGGCCAGCGCGTCCGGTACGGCCACGGGCTCGGGCAGGTGCACCATCAGCCAGCCGCGGTTCTGGGCCAGCACCACCAGGGCACCGCCCAGCACGGTAGAGCTGAGCAGCCCCACGGTGGCCATCGCCAGCCCCAGGTCGCTGCCTTCCCTGAAGCCCAGGCCGGCATAGATCGGGCCCATCACGGCCGCACTGCCATGGCCCCCTTCAAAGCCCACCTCAATCAGACAGGCCATCAGGGGATCCACCCCCAGCCAGGGGGCCAGCACCAGCAGCACCGCCAGGGCTCCCACCAGGTACTGGCCGAAGCCGAGGGTCAGCCCCATCAGGGTCTGGGCTGCGGCCGGCCGCCACAGCTGGCCGATCGCCGGCAGGGGTTTGCCCAGCAGCAGGGTGCCGAACACCAGCGTGAGCAGCACCATGGGCAGCCGGGCCCAGAGCGCCTCGATCGAGGCCGGCAGCACCGGCCAGGGCCCGTGGGGGCCCAGCAGCAGCCCAAGCAGCCCGGCCAGCACGGCGGCCGGCAGGCCCAGCCGCTGCAAACCCAGGGCCGGTCCGATCGCCCGGCCGATCGCCACCAGCAGCCCCAACAGCGCGAAGGCCGCGGCGATCAAGCCGGTGGCCGCCAGCACACTCATGGCTGCGCCAGCTGGAAGTGGCGGCGGAAGAAAGCCTCGCTGGCCTCCAGCACCAGCACTTGCACGCCGCCGTCGCGGAAGCCGTGGCCTTCGCCGGCGAAGCGGTGCACCTCCACCGGGATGGCCCGGGCCGCCAGGGCGGCCGCCATGCGCTCGGTCTGCTCCGGTGGCACCACCGTGTCGTCCAGACCCTGGAAGAAGATCACCGGGGCGGAGATCCGCTGGGCGTGGGCCAGCGGCGAGCGGGCTTCGTAGCGCTCGGCCGCCTCCGGCCAGGGGCCGATCAATCCGTCGAGATAGCGGGCTTCAAAACGATGGTCGTGCTGGGCCAGGGCCGCCGGATCACTCACCGCATAGCGGCAGGCGGCGGCCCGGAAGGTGTGGGTGAAGCAGAGGGCGGCCAGGGCCGTGAAGCCGCCGGCGCTGCCGCCCTCGATCGCCACCCGCTCCGGGCTGGCCCGGCCCGCCGCCACCAGGGCCTCGGCGGCGGCGGCGCAGTCGGCCACATCGGCCACGCCCCACAGGCCCTGCAGCCGCTCCCGGTAGGCCCGGCCGAAGCCGGTGGAGCCGCCGTAGTTCACGTCCACCACCCCCCAGCCACGGCTGGTCCAGAACTGAATCGCCAGCTGCAGACCCCGCCGCGCCATGCCCGTGGGGCCGCTGTGGCCTCTTACCAGCAGCGGACTGCCGGCGTTGGCACCGCCCAGGGGCGGGTAGTACCAGGCGTGGGTGGGGGCGCCGCCGTGGCCCGCGAACCAGAGCGGCTCCGGCTGGCTGATCGCCGCTGCCGGCAGCGGCAGGTCGCCCACCGGCGTGTGCCGCCACTGGCCGCTGGCCAGCTCCAGCTGCAGCAGCCCCGACACGCTCAGCGGGGAGCTGGCCACGCAGGCCAGGGTGCCCTCGGCGGCACTCAGGCAGGCCAGGTCGTCGAACGGTTGGGCCAGCGGCCGCCAGGCCGCCGCCGTTCCCACGCGCTGCGGATCCAGGCTCACCTCGCCCAGCTGCCAGCGTCCCTGGCGGCAGGCGGCCGCCACCAGCCGCTCGCCGTCCCAGGCGGTGGTGCGCATGCCGTACACCCACTGGGGCATGGCGAATTCGGCCTCCAGCGGTAGCAGGCACTGCCACTGGCCGCTGCCGGTGTGCAGGCGGTGCAGGTTCCACCAGCCGCTGCTGTCGTCGGCCACCACCAACTCCTCGGGGCCGATCCACAGGGGCTGGAACAGCGACACGGCCTGGGCGCCAGCGCCGGCCAGGCAGCGGCAGTCCCGCAGGCTGCCGTTGTCCTGCAGCTCCCCGAGCCAGAGCTGGCTGCGCTCCCAGGGCATGTGGGGTTGCTGCCAGCTGATCCAGGCCAGCTGCCGCCCGTCGGGGCTGAGGGCCGCGTAGCCGCAGAAGTCCGCCGGTTGGTGCAGCGGCTGGGGTTCGCCGCCGGCCAGGGGCACGCTCACCAGCTGGTCGCGGTCCTCCGCCTCCATCACGCCGATCCAGCGCTGCCGGGGCGCGTCGATCAGGCCGTCGGCAAAGGCCCGCTCCCCTGGGGGCGTGAGCCGGCGGGGGCTGCCGGGTTGCTGGGGATCGAGGGCCCAGAGGCAGCGGTCGCCGTCGTCGACGAACACCACGAGGCCGGCTCCCCAGCACCAGCTGCCTCCGCCGTAGGCATGCACCCGGCTGCGCAGGTTCCAGCGGCCTGGCGTCACTTCGATGGCAGCCGCCTCGCTGCGGTGGGCGGGCCGGCGCAGCAGGGTGGTTCGGCCCCCTTCGGCCGGCCGCTGCTCGAGCCAGTACAGCCAGCCGTCGGCCAAGCCGGTTTCCTTCAGGCTCGGCGTGCGGCCCACCACCAGCTCTGCCGGCAGGGGGGCCGGTGTGGCGTTGGATCGGGGCTCGGTCGGAGCCGCTGCGCTGGAGCTTGCCAACCCGTCGTCCACAGGTCCGCCTTAAACTCCCATCAACGTAGGGAGGATCAGCTCTTGGCCCGCAGCTTCGCCCAGATGGTCCGTATGGCGGAGCAATCCAGTCGGCGGGTGCAGGTGCCCAAGGAAGCGGTCAGCGACCCCACGCTCACCATTCATACCCTCGGCGACAGGGTGCTGCGCACCCCGGCCAAGCGGATCAGCAAGGTGGATGAATCGGTGCGGGACCTGGCCCGCGACATGCTCCGCTCCATGTATGCGGCCAACGGCATCGGCCTGGCTGCGCCCCAGGTGGGCGTGCACAAGCAGCTGCTGGTGATCGACCTCGATCCGGAGAACGCGGCGGCTCCCCCTCTCGTGCTGATCAACCCTGAGATCCGCTCGTTCGGTCCTGGGCTGGAAACCTATGAGGAAGGTTGCCTGAGCATTCCCGGGGTGTACCTCAATGTGGTGCGGCCCACCACCGTGGAAGTGACCTACCGCGACGACCTGGGTCGCCCCCAGCGGATGAAGACCGATGGCTTGCTAGCCCGCTGCATTCAGCATGAGATGGACCACCTCAACGGCGTGCTGTTTGTGGATCGCGTCACCGATGAGCTCAGCCTCAACGCCGAGCTCCAAGAGCATGGCTTTGCCCGGGGCGACGTGCAGTCGATCCGCTGAGGCCCGCCGATGCCGATGAAACCGCTGGCCGGGGTGTTCCTGGCCCTTGCCTGTCTGCTCGGGATTGCCGCTACCGGCTCGGTGTTTGAACTGGCCTATGGCGATCCCGACCTGGGGGTTGGCACCACCCGATGGATTCTGGCTCTGTGCCTGCCTGGCACGGTGGCAGCCCTGTTGTTGGCGATCCGGATCAACAAGCCCGTCTGACCCCACCGGGTCGCCGACGCTTGCCTGAGTGTCCCGCCCCACCCTGGTCCCGCCACGACTCGCTGCATACGATTGGCGCCAGCAAGGACCTCGCCGCCATGGCCTTCTCCCCCCTGCACCGAGCCGTCCTGGTGGCCACCAGCTGGGCCGCTGCCCTGGGGGGTGCCACGGCCGGCCCTGTCGCGGCCGGGTCCCTGTTCCAGATCGCCGATCTCAACCCGCAGAACTTCGTGCTGGTGTCTGCCCCGATCGGTGACGGCAGCCGGGCTCAGCTGAACATCTATGAGCAGCTCAACAACCGCCGGCCCTGCTACGAAACGCTGGGCAGCCAACCCGCCCAGGTGAATCCGCTGCTCTCCGCCTTTGATTTCACCGGCATCTGCGGGCGCTTTCTGGATGCCAACGGCTATTCGGTGCGGGTTGGCGGTACCGACCTCGCTCCCACTTACCGGCTCAGCGTGATCCGGCGTGCCGACGACAACGTGCTCCTGGCCGTGCCCACCACTCCCGGCGCGGGCCCTGAGATGGTGGTGGCGCGTACCCAGGGAGCCGGCATCGGCTTCCTGCAGCTGGTGCTGGAGCCGGGCTGGGAGCTCAAGCGCCGTGCCTATGGAGGCCGCAATCTGGGCCATGTGTATCTCTACCGAGCTGACTGGCCGGGGGGCGGTGAGGCCGTGGCCTCGCCCGCGCTGCCCAGTCCGCCTGAGCTGCCCACCAATGGCCTGCCGGTGCAGCCCTTTACAAGCGGCTCCTGAAGGTGGCGAGACGGGTGCTTGCTAGGGTTGCCAACTCATTGACTCCACCTCACGCTTCATGACCCAGGTCACCGTCGGCGAAAACGAAGGCATCGAGTCGGCCCTGCGTCGCTTCAAGCGTCAGGTGTCCAAGGCAGGCATCTTCGCCGACCTCAAGCGTCTGCGCCACCACGAGACCCCCACCGAGAAGTACAAGCGCAAGGCCCAGCAGCGCCGCCGCCGCCGTTGATTCGGTCGGCAGGCCATCAGGGCTCCCCGCTTTGCCGATCGAAGCTGCGGTAGAGGAGCGCCTCCGCAATGGCCGCCTCACCGATCTCGCTCTCGCCGTTGAGGTCACAGATTGTGCGGGCTACCCGCAGCAACTGTTCCCCGCCGCGGGCGCTGATCTGTCGTTGGCCAATCGCCAGCTGCCAGAGTTTTAGGGCTGGCGCAGTTGGCTTTGCCAGTCGCTGCAGTGCTGCCAAGGGAAGTCGGCCGTTGCAGACGCCACTAGGGTTGCGCTGGGCCATCAGCCGGTGTGCCCGATCCACCCGTTCGGCCACCACAGCGCTGCTTTCAGGCGCCCCCGCCTCCGCTCGCGCCGATCGGCTTGCCGCCTTGTAGGGGGCAGCCAGCTCATGGGCCTGTGCACGGCGCATCACCACCTGGAGGTCGATCCGGTCGAGCAGCGGCCCTGAGAGCCTGCCCCAGTAGCGCCGCCGCTCCGCTTCGGTGCAGGTGCAGGCCCGTTCCGGATCCCCATGCCAGCCACAGCGGCAGGGATTCGAGGCCGCCACCAGGGTGATCGCGCAGGGAAAGCGCAGGCGCTGGCGGGCCCGCTGCAGCCGGATCTCCCCCTCTTCCAGCGGTTGGCGCAGCAGATCGAGCACGCCGGGGCGGAACTCGGCAAGTTCATCCAGAAACAGAACCCCCTCGTGGGCCAGGGCCAGTTCACCCGGCCGTGGATTGGCGCCGCCACCGATCAGGGCGGCGCCGGTGCAGCTGTGGTGCGGGGCACGGAAGGGCCGCTGCTGCAGGAGCTGGCCTGCCGCCGGCAGCTGGCCAGCCACCGAGTGAATGCGGGTGAGTTCCAGGGCCGCAGTGCGATTGAGGGGTGGTAGCAGCGATGCCAACCGGCGCGCCAGCATGGTTTTGCCGCTGCCCGGTGGCCCCATCAACAACAGGTGATGGCCGCCGGCTGCCGCGATTTCCAGGGCGCGGCGACCGTGGACCTGGCCTTGGATGTCGGCCAAATCCGTTCCTTCGCCCCCACTCCCGCCCGCGACCTGGCCTGGAGCTGGAGCCGAGGGTGTTGGCCAGGCACCGCCATCGGTGGCCAGCCGACCCAGCAGCTCCCGAAGGCTGGCGGCCGGCCAGATCGCCAGACCCTCCACCAGCGCTGCCTCGCTGCCGTTGGCGGCCGGCAGCAGCAGGGCCCGTGCTCCGCCGGCGCGGGCCCGCAGGGCGATTGAAAGCATGCCCCGGATGGGCCGCAGTGTGCCATCCAGCCCCAGCTCCCCAGCGCTCCACACCCCCGCCAGGCTCGCCGGGTCCAGCTGGCCGCTGGCCAGCAGCAGCCCCAGGGCCACGGGCAGATCGAAGCCCGGCCCCTCCTTGCGCAGGTCGGCCGGCGCCAGGTTCACCACCACCCGCCCCTGGGGCACCCGGCAGCCGCTGTGACGCAGGGCCGAGCGCACCCGTTCCCGCGCCTCCAGCACGGCCGCATCGGCCAGGCCCACCAGGGTGAGCGCCGGCAGGCCCGGGCCCAGGTCCACCTCCACCGTCACCGGCTGGGCTTCCAGACCCTGCAGGGCCGCTGTGGTGCATCGTGCCAACATCGCCTGGGGGGAGAGCACGCAGCTCACTCACTGCTCAGCAAGTGCCACCTCCCGTCCCATTCCCTGTCTGGACCCGTCGCCATGGCCCCCGCAGACGACCCCACCGCCGCCAACACGCAGGACACAATTTTTGGCCGCATCCTGCGTGGGGAGATTCCCTGTGACCAGGTGTACGCGGACGAGCTGTGCCTGGCCTTCCGCGACGTGGCGCCCCAGGCACCAGTGCATGTGCTGGTGATTCCACGGGAGCCGATTCCCCGCTTGGACGAGGCGGGCGAGGAGCATGCCGCCCTGCTCGGCCATCTGCTGCTGGTGGCGGCCAAGGTGGCCCGCCAGGAGGGCCTGCAGGGCTTTCGTACCGTGATCAACAGCGGCGCAGAGGCCGGCCAGACCGTGTTCCACCTGCACGTGCACGTGCTCGGTGGCCGTCCCCTGGCCTGGCCACCGGGCTGAGGCGCCAGCGGCGACAATGGCCGCCTGTCGAGCCGTTCCATGAATCCGCTCAAGGCCCTCCGCAGCCAGCTGGGCAAGCTGCAGCGCCTGGCCCAGCCCTATTTCCTGCCGGTGGAGGACACCCAGCCCTGGCAGTTCCTGCTGCTGGTGGTGGCCTTGGTGGCCGTGGTGGTGGGGGTGACCCTGCTTCTGCTCACCGGGGTGGTGGCCCTCAGCGGTGCCCTGATTCCCGAGCTACGCAGCCGCTTTCTGCCCGGCGTCCCTGAGCAGGTGGCAGGCCTCTGGGCCGGGCCCGGTGGGCCGCTGATCACCGTGCTGATGGTGGCCGGTCTGAGCTGCTTTGGGGTATTTCGTGGCAAGTTGCGCCAGGGCCGCTGGCTGCCCTGGCTGCTGCTCGGGGTGATCCTGCTGCTGATCCTGGTGATCAACGGTATCAACGTGGGTATCAGTTTCATTGCTCGCAATGTTGATAACTCCTTGGTGGCCTACGACCAGGACGGTTTCTGGAAGATTGTTGCCATCTACGCCTTCTGCCTGATGTTGGCTTTGCCGATCCGGGCCCTTCAGAGCTATCTGATTCCCCGGCTTGGCTTGCTCTGGAGAGAGTGGCTAAGCGGGCGCTTGCTCAGTCGCTACCTCAGCAACCGGGCTTATTACGTGCTCAATCCCAATGATGAGAGCTCCGAGGAAATCGATAATCCTGACCAACGAATCTCCCAGGACACGGCGAGCTTCACCAGCACCAGTCTCAGTGTCACGGTGGAGATCCTGTCGGCCCTGCTTACTTTCTTCAGTTTCATCATCGTGCTTTGGAGCATCAGCTCCAAGCTGGCACTTTGGCTGCTGATCTACTCCGTTGCCGGTACTGCGGTGATCGTGTTTGCCAGCCGTAAGTTGGTGGCTTTGAATTACCAGCAGCTCAAGCTGGAGGCCGATTTTCGATACGGCTTGGTGCACATTCGTGACAATGCCGAGTCGATCGCCTTCTATCGCGGCGAGCAGCAGGAATCCCGTGAGGCCGAGCGTCGGCTGGGTGGCGCGATTCAGAATTACAACCGCCTGATCATCTGGGAGGCATTGATCAGTGTGATTCAGCGCTCCTACGATTACTTCTCGCGCTTTCTGCCCTGGCTTGTGATTGCGCCGATCTATTTCGCCAAAGAGGTGGATTTCGGTGTGTTTGGCCAGGCCAGCATTGCTTTTTCCCAGGTGCTGTTCTCAGTGAGCTACATCGTGAACAACATCGATCGCCTGGCGGCTTTCTCCGCGGCGATCAGCCGCCTTGAGGGCTTCCAGGGCAAAGTGGAGGAGATTGGTGTTGAAGCTGCGGCCCAGCTCGAGCGCGATGAAGCGGCTGTCAAGCAGGGTGCGGACGCCATTCTGGTGAGCCACGTCGACCTGATGCCTCCGGGCAGCCGACGGCTGCTCATCCATGACCTCAGCCTCACCATCGATCGCAGCCAGCGCCTGCTGGTGGTCGGGCCCTCTGGTTGTGGTAAGACCTCTTTTCTGCGTATGGTGAGCGGTCTCTGGCCGCCGGCTGTGGGGATGGTGCAGCGTCCCGGAGCGGGGGAGCTGCTGTTCATCCCCCAGAAGCCCTACATGCTGCTGGGCAGCCTGCGCGAACAGCTGGCCTACCCCCTCAATCCCGACCGCTTCAGCGACGAGCAACTGCGCCATGTGCTCGAGCAGGTGCGCCTGCCCGAGCTGGTGCAGCGCTATCCCGATCTCGACATCAAGCAAGACTGGCCGAGGCTGCTCTCCCTGGGCGAGCAGCAGCGGCTCGCGTTCGCCCGCTTGCTGCTCAATGCTCCCCGTTTCGTCGTGCTGGATGAGGCCACCAGCGCCCTCGATGTCGCCACCGAGCGTCACCTCTACGAGCTGCTCAGCGAGCGGGAGATCGCCTTTGTGAGTGTGGGGCATCGCCCCACACTCACTGCTTTCCACCACACCGTGCTGGAACTGGACGGCACGGGCGCTTGGCGGTTGTTGCCGGCCGCAGGCTATGCCTTCGGTCACGACTCCTGACCCAGCGTTCTCTTCCCCCCCCCAATCTCCACTCCCTTCAACCATGGCCGCTTCCCCTCCTCCCGAATCCGCCACGCCAGTTGCCGCAACCGATCGCGTCAGCGGCGACGGCAGCGCGGCCACCAGCGCCACCACACCGGATGTGCCAGCGTTTGGCTGGAGTACCTACGCCGAGCGCGTGAACGGCCGTTTTGCGATGGTGGGTTTTGTGGCCGTGCTGCTGGTGGAAGCGATCAGTGGCGACACCTTCCTGCGCTGGGCCGGACTGATGCCCTGAGCTCAGGGAAGGCTGAGCAGATCCACCTGCCATAGCCCGTTGCGGCTGACCTCCACGGCCAGCTGGCGGCCATCGGCCCGCAGTTGCACCCTCCGTGGCACCCCGGCTGGCTCGATCGGCAGCTGTTGCAGCAGTTCCTGGGAGCGGCGGTAGAGCACCAGCTCAGTGCGGTTCCCGACCTGTCGCACCAGGGCTAGCCGCTCACCCTGGGCATCCACACTCACGCTCAGGGGTTGGGCATCGGCCCTGTTGAGCCCGGGAAGGGGCCGCGGCAAGCCCTGTTCCAGGTCCAGCAGCTGGACCTGCTCACGGCCGCCGCGACCGCTGATCAGGGCCAGCCAGCGACCTGCCAATGTCGGTTCCCGGCTGCTGCCCTGCTGCTCCAGGCGCTGGTTGATCGGCAACAGGGGTCTGGCCTGGGGCGGCACGCAGCCAGCCAGGGCCAGGGGCAACAGCAAGACCAGCGCCAGGGGGGGCATCAGGTGGGTCTCAAGGGGGATTTGGCCCCCCCCCGAGCACGCTGCTGCCACTCGGCAGATCTGGCTCCAGAACCCCCTCGAGGGCAAAAACCCTTACCACGCGTTGGCCATTGCGTAGGACCTCCACCGCCAGCCGTTGGCCATCGGGGGCCAGGCTCAGCCGTTGCGGCTCCCCCCCACCCGGCAGGGATAGGCGCCAGAGCCGCCCGCTCAGGCGGTCGTCCACCAGGACACGTCGCTGATTGCCCTGCTGCACCAGTCCAGCCAGGTAGCGACCGTTCCAGCTCAGGCTCGGTGAACCATGGGGGGTGTGGCCGCGCCAATGGGGCAAGGGCAGCTGCCGGCCGCTGCTCTGTTCCTGCAGGATGAGCCGCTGTCGCCCATCCTGTTCGATCAGTGAGGCCAGTAACCGGCCGTCACCGCTGAGGGCGGGCTCGCTGCGGTTTGCTGGAACGAGCCTGGCCCCAGGGGCGGCTCTCCTGGCTCCCAGGCCGCCGGCATCACAGGCCCCCAGCCAGGGAAGCAGCAGGGCCAGGGGAATCAGCGGCTGGCTGAGAACGGATCGCAGGAGCTGCTCAGTCGTCGAAACGGGAGGAGTTGTCACGCCCACGGGCCGGGTCGCTTTCGAGGCTGGCGGGAGGTCTGACCGGGGTGAAATCGGCGTCACTCACGGAGTTGGTGCGGCTCTGGGTGGCGCCGCGAGTGGATCGAATCGGCGACCCCTGGGGAACGCCAGCACGCGTGTCCGGGCCGGGAGCAGCTGCCGGGGATGCAGGTCCGGGCCCTGCAGTCGGGGAGATGCTGTTGGATCCCGCCATGGGTCGGCGGCTAGAGCGGGGCATGGCTTCGCCGCTGGCCGTTGGCCTGCTGCCGCGGCGCCCTTCGGGCTGGCCATCGCGCCGGCGTGCTCCGAATTCAGGCATCCCTCGGCTCTCACCTGCCGAATAGCGGCGAGGCGGAGCGGAAGGAGCACTGTCAGTTGGGGGCTCCCAGTCCTGATCGCGGCGGCTGGCCGCCCGCTCGGGAATCGCAGCGCGGCTGCTGCGACTGGGGCGGTAAAAGGCATCGGCGGCATCCTCGTCGTCGCCACGGGAGGGAATCCGCCGCCGCACGGGTTGGGGTTCGTCGAAGCGTTCTCGCTCGGGCTCATCCCAGCTGCGCCCACCCATGCGTGGCCGGTAGGGCCCGGGTGGGGGGGGGAGTGGTTCGTCGTCGTCGAAGTAGGAGGAGCGCCTGGCCTGCTCTGTGGTGACCCCACGCAGCCGCACGCTCTCGTAGGCGAAAAAAACAGTGGTCCCTGCCAGGAGGAACTGGCCGAACTGCAGGATCGGGTCGAGGCGCCAGCCCTGGAAGAACAGGATGCCGCCACAGAGGAGCCCCACGGCAGCGAAGAACACGTCGTAGTCGCGGGCCAGGGCAGGTTTGAAACTGCGCATGAAATAGAGCAGCGCGCCGCCCACGGCCAGCACGATGCCTACGATGCTGGCCCAGTTCAGGCTGGCATTAACCACTACCCATCACCCTCGGTGCATCACCCCACTGTAGGGGCGTCACCCCTCAGAGCTTGCGATCGAGACGGTCGTTCTGGCTGATCAGCACCAGGGCCACGGCGATCGGAATCACCACGATCACCGCTCCCCATACGAGGCTGCTGAGAAAGTTGGCGAGGGAAGGGGTCATGGCGCGGCCGCTGTTCGGCGTCGTGGATGTGGGCGGATCTTAGGCAGACACCCCGGCTGCCTACGCTGGAACCCTCCACTGCTTAGAGCTTTGTGACGGCTCTGCCCGCCTCGCCGCTGGCCTGGACCCATCTGCTGCTCGGCCTGGCTCTGGCGGCCTGGACGTTGCTGTTTCTGTTCCGCATCGTGCTCACCTGGTATCCCCAGGTGGACCTCAGCAAGGGGGTGATGCGCGTGGTTGGCCTGCCGACCGAACCGCTACTGGCGCCCACCCGCCGCCTCATCCAGCCAATCGGCGGCGTGGATGTCACCCCGGTGGTGTGGGTGGGCCTGATCAGCCTGGTCCGGGAGTTGCTGGTGGGTCAGCAGGGGCTGGTGACCCAGCTGATGCACCGCTCCGCCCTGATCGGTTAGTTGCGGGGCAGCATCTCCTGCTCCACAAACTTGGTGTGCACGTCTCCAGCCTGGAATTCCGGCCGTTCGAGCAGTTGCAGGTGGAACTCGATCGTGGTGGGGATGCCTGTCACGGCACACTCTGAGAGGGCCCGGTGCAGGCGCTTGAGCGCGTGTTCGCGGTCCACGCCCCACACGATCAGCTTGCCGATCAGGGAGTCGTAAAAGGGGGGAATCTCGTAGCCCGTGTACACGTGGCTGTCGAAACGAACGCCCGGGCCACCTGGTGGCAGCCAGCCAGTGATCTTGCCGGGTGCCGGGCGGAAATTCTGGCGGGGGTCTTCGGCGTTGATGCGCACCTCGATCGCGTGGCCGGTGAGTTTCACCTGGTCCTGACTCACGGAGATCGGCTCCCCGCCGGCAATTCGCAACTGTTCCGCGATCAGATCCACCCCGGTCACCATCTCAGTGACGGGATGCTCAACCTGGATGCGGGTATTCATCTCCATGAAGTAGAAGTTGCCGCCCCGGTCCACCAGGAACTCCACCGTGCCGGCACCCTCGTAGCCGATCGTGCGAGCGGCAGCCACGGCGGCATCGCCCATCTGGCGGCGGAGCTCGGCGTTGATGGCCACGCTGGGGGCCTCCTCGAGCAGTTTCTGGTGGCGGCGCTGGATCGAGCAGTCGCGTTCACCCAGGTGGATCACCGTGCCATGGCGGTCGGCCAGCACCTGCACCTCCACGTGACGGGGCCGGTCGATGAATTTCTCCATGTAGAGGCCCGGGTTGCCGAAGGCGGCCTCCGCCTCGCCCTGAGCCGCCTTGAACAGACCTTCCAGCTGGTCGGCGCCGGGCACCAGTCGCATGCCCCGGCCGCCGCCACCCGCCGTGGCCTTGATCATCACCGGGTACCCCATGGCTTCAGCCAGTTCCCTGGCTTCGGCCACGCTTTGCAATAGCCCATCGCTTCCGGGGATCGTGGGCACGCCCACGGCCTGCATGGTGGCCTTGGCCGTGGACTTATCGCCCATCGAGCGGATCGCCTCAGGGGAGGGGCCCACAAAGGTGATGCCGTGGTCGGCGCAGATCTCAGCGAAACGGTCGTTCTCCGCCAGGAATCCGTAGCCGGGGTGAATGGCGTCAGCGCCGCGGGAGGTGGCGGCCGCGAGGATGTTGGGGATGTTCAGGTAGCTCTTGGAGCTGGGCGCCTCGCCGACGCACACAGCCTCGTCGGCCAGCTGCACGTGCAGGGCGTTGCGATCCACGGTGCTGTACACGGCCACCGTGGGGATGCCGAGCTCTCGGCAGCTGCGCAGAATTCTCAGTGCAATCTCGCCACGGTTGGCGATCAGCAATTTGCCGATGGGCATCCGCAGCGTCCAGGTTGGCATTGGGCCATTGCGGACTGTATCAGTGCTCACACTGGCGCCCCAGCCAGCCGGGCATGAACGCTGAAAGGGGGAGGTCAGGGCTATGGGTATATTGCGAGGCAGCAGCGCCCTGAGCGCTGCGCCCCACCCGGTGAGCCCAGGTTCACTGTGTCATCTTGCGGATGTGGTGGAATTGGTAGACACGCACGTTTGAGGGGCGTGTGGCTTCGGCCTTGCGAGTTCAAGTCTCGCCATCCGCACTCACTCTTCCCCCGCTCCCTGACCTCGCGTCGTCCCCCGCCAGACGCTCCCCCTGGCGAGTCAGCGTCATCAGCACCGGATGGGGCTGTCTGTGAGCCTTACGCCATTGTGCTGGTGAGTAATGGGCCCGGCGAGCTCACCACCTGGGTGCGCCCCCTCGCCCTCTGCCTGCATCGCCGCCTCCCCCTGGCGCCATGTCGGCCGGATGCCCCCGGCCAGCTCAGGTTGGTGCTGGTGCCCTGCCCCAACGGCACTGGCCAGGAGCATCGGGCGGCGGCTGACTGGCAGCTGTTCACGCGGATCACGCCGGCCTGTCGCTTCTGGGGGCTGCTGCTGCGGCCTGGGCGCTTTGGCCCCTGGCCCCGCCGCGGCGTGGTGGTGTTCCTCGGTGGCGACCAGTTCTGGACCGTGCTGCTCTCGGCCCGGCTTGGCTACCGCCACATCACCTATGCCGAATGGGTGGCCCGCTGGCCCCGCTGGAATGACCGCATCGCCGCGATGGGCCCCCGGGCCGCCAACGCCCTGCCGCTCCGCTGGCGCGGTCGCTGCACGGTGGTGGGCGACCTGATGGCCGACCTCCCCGAGCAGGCCCGGCGCGAGGCGCCCCTGCCCCCCGGCCGCTGGCTGGCCTTGCTGCCGGGGTCCAAGCCCGCCAAGCTGCGGGTGGGCGTGCCCTTCCTGTTGGAGACGGCAGACCGGCTGGCCCAGGTCGAGCCTGGCCTGGGTCTGCTGCTGCCCCTAGCCCCCACCGTGAAACTGGAGGAGTTGCTGGCCTACGCCGGGCCGGCCAATCCGATCGCACGTTGGTACCGGGTGGCAGAGCCCACCGTGGTGGCCAGTGAACGGCTCCAGCCGGCTGGACTGGCCCTGGTCACCGCCGCGGGCAGCCGCATCGAGCTGGTCCAGCACAGCCCGGCCCATGACGTGCTCAGCCAGTGCAGCCTGGCCCTCACCACCGTGGGGGCCAACACGGCCGAACTGGCGGCGCTGGGGGTGCCGATGCTGGTGCTGGTACCCACCCAGCATCTGCATGTGATGCAGGCCTGGGATGGGCTGGCGGGATTGGTGGCGCGCCTGCCCCTGCTGCGCCGTCTGTTTGGGGTGGCGCTGACGCTCTGGCGCCTGGGTCATCGGGGGCTGCTGGCGGCCCCGAATATCGCCGCCGGTCGGCTGCTGGTGCCAGAGCGGGTGGGGGCGATCACCCCGGTGCAAATTGCCGCTGAAGTGCAGCAGTGGCTGGCTGAGCCGTCACGGCTGGCCCGGATGGGCCACGATCTACGCCAGTTGCGTGGCACCCCCGGGGCGGTGGCGGCCCTGGCCGATCTGGTGGGCGAATTGCTGCCAGCTGCGCAACGCTCGAACCGGACGAATTCCTAAGGTTGAGGTAGTCCCTGCCCGACAGGCCATGACCGAGTCCCAGCTGCCAGCATCCGCCTGTGGAGTGGAGAGTGGTCTGGCAAGGGACGAGCGCGAGGAGATCTGGCGCTCCCGGCTCACCCCTGAGCAGTTCCAGATCGCGCGCCAGGGCGGCACCGAGCGGGCCTTCACCGGTGCCTATTGGAACCACAAGGGCAGCGGGACCTACCACTGCATCTGCTGCGACACGCCCCTCTACAGCAGTGCCACCAAGTTCGACTCCGGCACCGGTTGGCCGAGCTTCTGGGATGGCGTGGATCCGGCGGCGATCAGCACCCACGTGGACCGCAGCCACGGCATGGTGCGCACCGAGATCCGCTGCGCCAGCTGTGACGCCCACCTGGGCCATGTGTTCAACGACGGTCCAGCACCGACAGGGCTTCGCCACTGCGTCAACTCTGCCTCCCTGACCTTCAAGGAAGGCTGAGCGCTCACCAGGGATCGTCCAGATCCTCGGGTTCCACGTCCAGGGGCTCCCGGCTGGGAGAGCCCGGGGGACGCCGCCGTGGCTCGTTGTAGGAATCGGGGCTGAAGGGTGGCCTGGCGGATGGGCCCCCAACCCTGCCTTCGTTACGCTCAGTTGCGTTGCGATAGGGCTCCTCGCGCAGGGGCTCTTCCTCGTCGAGGTAGCGGCGCTGGCGCAGGGGTTCACGCTGGCGCCGTTCCTCCACCTCCACGTAGTCGTAGGCCTCCTCGGGCTCGAAGGCGCGGGTGCTGGCGGGTTGGATGCGGCGCTGTTCCTGCACGCTGGGCACACCCGCGGCCAGCTGGTTTTCCACGGGCACCATCGCTCCGCGGTAGCGCTCCCGTTCCTCCTGTTCCCAGCTCGGACCGCCGATCCCAAGCTTCTCCAGCAGCCCCGTGCCCAGTTGCTTGAGTTTCTCCTCAGCCCCCTCATACACGATGATCCTGTCGCTGCCGCTGCTCACGATCTCCACCACCGGCAGCTCCCAGGTGCTGAGTACACCCTCGCCGAGCAGGGGGACGCCCAGGGCACCCAGCACCAGGGTGGTGAGTTCGCCGGTTTCGATGTCGAAACTGAAGCCCAGCACCTTGCCCAGCTGCTCGCCCGACTCGGTGACCACCTGGCAATTGATCACCTTGCTGTAGCGCTCAGGGTTGAAGCTCTCGGCCAGGGAGTCCGCTGAGTCGACCAGGATCACATCGCCCACCTGGCGGATGCGATCCAGCGGCATCCAGCGGGGCAGGCCTGGCAGGAAGCGGGTGAGTGGGTTGTCGCGCAGCCCCAGGGCCACCACTTCCCGGCGGTCGATGTCCACCACCACTTCGCCCACCACGCCCAGGCGCCGGCCGGTGTCGCGGGTGATCACCTGGGTGCCCATCAGCTCGGAGCGCAGCCAGAGGCGATCGCTGGGGGGATCGGCGCCGGGGTCGGTCGTGCGCACGAGGCGATCGCTGCCGGGCGAAGAACTGGTCATTCACGCATTCTCCCCCAGAGCCTCGGCTTACGCCGCTGGCGGTAAACCCACCACCTGGGTGTGGGCGCCGCGGGCCTGGGTCACGCCGATCGTGCGTTGGGCCGCGGCGATCATCGGCCGGCGGTGGCTCACCACCATGAACTGGGCCGCATCCGCCTGGCGGGCGATCAGGGCGGCCAACCGCTCCACGTTCACACCGTCGAGGAAGCTGTCCACCTCGTCGAGGGCATAGAAGGGTGACGGGCGGAAGCGCTGCAGGGCGAACAGGAAGCTCAACGCTGTGAGTGATTTTTCGCCGCCGCTCATGGCGTTGAGGCGGCGCACCGCCTTGCCCTTGGGGTGGGCCACCAGGGTGAGGCCACCCTCCAGCGGCGCTTCCGGGTTCTCCAGCTGCAGGTGACCCTCGCCGTCGGAGAGCTCGGCGAAGATCGTGCGGAAGTGGCCGTCCACAGCCTGGAAGGCCTCCAGGAAGGCCTCCTGGCGCAGGGTGGCCACGGTTTCGATGCGCAGCAGCAGCTCCTCCCGCTCCTTGGCCAGCACGTCGAGCCGCTCCTCCAGGTCGGCCAGGCGGACCTCCAGCTGGGCCAGTTCCTCGAGGGCCAGCATGTTCACCGGCTCCAGGGCCTCCATGCGGGCTTGCAGGCTGCGCAGCTCGGCCTGCAGCGCCTCCAGGCCATTGCTGCGCACCTCCTCGGGAATCTCCGGCAGGGGATCGGGCAGCTCCCGCTGCAGTTGCTCCAGGCGCTGCTGTTCGCTGCGCCGCTGGCTTGCCAGCGACTCCAGTTCCTCGGCCAGCCGTTGCAGCTCCCACTGCTTCTGCTGCAGGGCCTGGCGCTGGCCCGCCAACTGGGCCTCGGCCGCGTCCCTTGCTCGGCGGCGCTCACCGAAGCGGGCCTGCAGGTCGCCCTGGCGTGCCTCCAGCTGCTGGCGCTGCTGTTGATCGGCCTGCTGCTGCTGCTTCCACACCTCGCGCTCTGCCACCAGGGTCTGCACCGCGGCCACCAGGCGCCGCTCGTCACCGGCCAGGGCTTCCAGCTGGCTCTGCAGCCGTTCGGCCACCAGCGCCCGCTCCCGGCGTGCCGCCAGCAACTGGTCGCGCAGCAGGCGTGCCTCCGCCAGCGTGCTGTCGGCGGCCTCCAGGTCGTGCTGCAGCGCCTGCCAGCGGGCGGCATCGCGCGAGGCCTCCTGGTTGGCGTCGGCCTGTTGGAGAGCCCGCAACTGCTGCTGCAGCGGCCCCAGTTCAGCTTCCAGCTGCTGCAGCCGTTGGCGGTCGTCCTGGAGGGCCTGCTCCAGCTGCTGGAGGCGCTGCTGCTGCTGCTGCTGGCGCTGCCGCAGCGGCTCCAGGTTGCGCAGGGCGCTGTTGTGTTCGGCATCCAGGGCGGCCTGGCGGCGCTGCAGCTGTTCCAGCTGGGGGCGCCGGGATTCCAGTTGGCCAGCCAGCTCCGCCTCGCGCCGTCGGCTCGCCACAAGGCTTTCGCCCAGGTCGAGCAGCCGGCGGCGCAGGGGCTCGGCCTCATCGCCCTCGCTGCTGCGGCCAAAGCCCAGCTGGCCGCTGCGCTGCTGGAAGCTGCCACCGGTCATGGCGCCGCTCTTCTCCAGCAGCTCACCGTCGAGGGTCACGGCGCGGCTGCGGCCCAGCTCCCGCCGGGCGCTGGCCAGGTCGCTGAACACGAGCGTGTCGCCGAACACGTAGCGGAACACCTCGGCGTAGATCGGTTCGTGGCGGATCAGCTGCACGGCCCGGCCCACCAGGCCTGGTCCCCCACCCGCTGCCGCGCCGCTGCCGCGCTGCAGGGCACTGGCGGCGCTCGCACTGCCGCTTGCTCCTCCCCGAATCTTGTTGAGTGGCAGGAAGGTGAGCCGGCCGGCCCGGCGACTCTTGAGCAGCTCGATCGCCCGGGCGGCGATCCGGTCGTCCTCCACCACCACCTGGCCGAGCCTCCCCCCTGCCGCCACCTCCAGGGCCAGCCGGTAGCGCTCCTCCACCTCGCCCAGGTGGGCCACCGGCCCGTGGATCCCCTCCAGGCCCGCCTCCAGCAGCACCCGCAGGGCGCCGGTGCCCCGGCTTTCCTGCAGGGTCTCACGGCGGCTGTCGAGCCGGGCGATCTCCCGCTCCAGCTGGGTCTGCTCCTGCTCCAGACGGCTGCGGGTGCGTTGCTGCAGAGCCAGCTCCTCCACCAGCTGCTGCACCTGGCCCGCACCCTGCTGCAGCTGCTCCGCCAGCGCCTGGCGTTCCCGTTCGCTGCTCTCCAGCAGGGCCTGGGCCTGGGCATCACGGCTGCCATCGCGGTCGAGTTCGGCGCGCAGCTCAGCGATCCGCTCCTCACCCTGGCGCAGCCGTTCACCCCGCTGCTGGCGCTCCGCTTCCCGGGGGCCGATGGCGGCACTGAGGCGATCGCGCTCCTGGCTGCGCCGTTGCTGCTCCTCCAACCAGCTGCCGGAGCGGCCGGCCACTTCCCCCAGCCTCCGCCGCGACATCTCCACGGCGGCTTCGGCGCTGCGGCAGGCCTGTTCGGCCGCGTCCAGATCGCGCTGTTCGCCGGGGTTCTGGCCCTGGAGCTGCTGCTGGCGCAGCTCCCCCTGCCGGCTGGCTAACTCCTGGCGCTGGCGCTGCAGGTCTTCTGCCCGCTGCTGGTGCTGCTCGGCCTGGCGGGCCAGTTCGCGGCCGCGGGCCTCCTGCCCCGCCAGCTCGGCTTGCACCGCCAGCAGCTGGTCTTCGCCGAGGGCCTTCACCTCCGCCTGCAGCTGCTCCAAGGTGCGGGCGGCTTCCGCAAGGGTGAGTTCCGCCTCGGCCGCGGCGGCCCGGTCGGCCTGCTGCTGGCTGATGAGGGCCTGTTGCCGGCGCTCCAGCTGGGCCAGGCCGGCCCCAGCGGCCTCGTAGGCCAGCACCTGCTCCTGTAGCCGGCCGGTGTGGTGGCGCTGGCGCAGCTCCTGGTAGGTGCGGGCCTTGGCGCAGTCGCGCTCCAGCTTGGCCCGGGCGGCCAGCAGCTCCTGCTGCACGATCGCGCAGCGCTCCTGGCGCTCCTGCACTTCGTCGAGCTTGCCGCGGGTCTGCTCGATGCGCGAATCGAACAGGGCCACCCCAGCCAGCTCATCGATGATGCCGCGGCGGTCGCGGGCGCCCATCGACACAATGCGGGTCACGTCGCCCTGCATCACCACGTTGCTGCCCTCGGGATCCACCCGCAGGCGGCGCAGCTGGGTCTGCAGCTGCTGCAGGTTGCAGGGCACGCCGTCGGCGCTGAAGCTGCTGGCGTAGGTGCCGCCGGGGGCCACCCGCAGCCGCCGGGTCACCGTCCACTCCGTCTGGCCGGTCCGGATCCAGGGCCCCTCCTCGGGCGGCTCCAGGCCGGCTTCCGCCTCGTCTGGCTGCCAGTCGCGCAGGTCGAAGCGCACGCTCACGACGGTTTCGGCAGCTTTGCCGGCCCGCAGCATGGCGCTGTTGATCAGATCGGGCAGCCGCTCGGCGCGCATGCCGCGGCTGCTGGCCAGGCCCAGGCAGAACAGCACGCCATCGAGAATGTTGCTCTTGCCCGATCCGTTGGGGCCGGTCACCACCGTGAACCCCTGGTCGAGGGGGATCGTCATCGATCCGCCAAACGACTTGAACTGGTGCAGTTCGACCTGATTGATGTGAACCAACAGGCCCGTCCGCCGAGCCACCGAAATGTAGCGGAGGGTTTCCGAAGCTCAACCCCATCCCTAGCTTGTGGTCACGCGCTTGTTCCGCGCCGGGCGCCGCGGCCCCGGCGGTTCGTTCCTCCCCACCCTGTGGCCTGAACCATGCACTCTGAAACCATGCCCGCCGATAGCCCCAGCGATCTGCGCGGCGATGCCCCCAGCGCAGTTCCCAGCCCCGGCGCCGCCGCCGCAGGTGTGGGCTTCCGCGAGCGCTTCGACAGCCTGCTGCCTGAAATCCAGCGCCACTGGCCCGATGTGGCCCGCCAGACCCTGGAGGCCACCCGCGGCAGTTTCGACGAGGTGGCTCACGTGATCGCCGAGCAGAGCGGTCGCACGGTGACGGCCGTGAAGGGGCAGCTGCTCGAGCTGGTGGACGTGGCCGGCGACCAGACTCAGAAGCTCGGCCAAACGCTCCAGCCCCTGGAGCAGCAGCTGGAGAGCCTGCTCGATGAGCTCAACGCCACGCTGCGGCCCCGGATCGAGAAGCCGGTGCGGGAGCGCCCCCTGCTGGCGATCGGTCTGGCTGCCGGTGTGGGTGTGCTGCTGGGCCTGTTGCTGGGTTCGGGGCGTCGCTCGGCATGACTCCTCCGGGTAACGACGACGACCGCTACCGGCGGGGCGCATCCGGCCGGGTGGCCCTGGGGCGCGTGGGCTCGCTGATGACCTCGGTGATGGATCTGCACGTGCGCATCGCCCTGCAGGAGGCCGACCGGGAGAAACGGCGCCTGATCAGCGGTGCCCTGCTGCTCAGCGGCGGCCTGGTGATGCTGTTGCTCGCCCTGATCGGAGCCCAGCTGGCCCTGCTGCTCTGGCTGCACCAGGGGTTGGGCTGGAGCTGGATCCATAGCGCCCTGGCCATGGCGGGCCTCAATCTGGTGCTGGCCGGGGTCTTCCTGAGGGTTGGCGGCCAGCTCACCAAGGGCCCCTATCTGCCGCAGACGGCTGCCGGCCTCAGCAAGACCACACGCGCCCTGTTCGGGCGCTGATCCTCAACGGATGTCGTAGCGAAGCCAGCGGCAGTCGATGCCGCCATTGCTGATCGGGATGCGCCGGCTGGCCTTCATGCGCAGGGCGCCCGTGAGCTGGGGGTTGCCGCTCAGCAGCCACAGCGTCCAGCCGGAGCAGCGCTCCTTCACCATGGCGCCCAGATCGGCATAGAGCTGCTCCAGGGCGTCGGCTTCGCCGATGCGTTCCCCGTAGGGCGGGTTGCACACCAGGATGCCGGGAGACTGGGGCGGTTGGAAGTCGCGGCAGTCGCCCACCTGCAGGGCGATCCAGGGGGCAACCCCGGCGGCCGCGGCGTTGTGACGGGCCTGGGCCAGCACCTCCGGGTCCTGTTCCATGCCCAGCAACGGTGCCAGCGGGCGGCCGTCGGCCAGTTGCTCGCGCTCCAGTGCCCGGGCTGCCGCCACTTCCCGCTGCCAGAGGGCGGCATCGAAATCGGGCCAGCGCTCCAGGCCGAAGGGCCGGTTCAGTCCCGGAGCCCGGCCCAGGGCCAGGCGGGCCGCTTCGATCAGCAGGGTGCCGGAGCCGCTGAGCGGATCGGCGAGGGGCACAGATCCATCCCAGCCGCTGAGGGCGATCAGGCCGGCGGCCAGGTTCTCCTTGAGCGGCGCCAGGCCCATGGCGGGCCGGTAGCCGCGGCGGTGCAGGCTGGCGCCGCTGCCGTCGAGGCTGATCACGGCCTGGGGTGTCTGGCCGGGCCGGCCGGCGCTCAGGTGCAGATGCAGGCAGAGGTCCGGATCCTCCAGGTCCACTGCGGAGCGCTGCCCCCAGCGCTGGCGTTGCAGGTCTACCAGCGCGTTCTTCACCTGCAAGGCGCTGTAGTGGCTGTGGTTGAGGCCAGGCAGGCTGCCACTGGCTTCCACCTTGAGGCTGCGCTCAGGAGGCAGCCAGAGGGCCCAGTCGGCGGCGGCTTGCACACCGGCATGCAGGTCGTCGCGGCCGCGGCAGGGGAAGGCCGCCAGCTGGCGCAGCAGCCGGAAGGGCAGGCGGGCCTGGAGATGCAGGCGGTAGTAGGTGGCCAGGTCGGCATGGCAGGCCACTGCCCGCCGCAGCGGCCGCACCTCGGCGGCACCGAGGCCCAGCAGCTCGGCTGCGGCGGGCTCCTCCAACCCGGGCGGCACCACGGCGGTGACCCGGAAGCGGGTGGATCCCCCAGCGGCTGGCGTGGCGGTGAGGCGGCTCATCGCTCCACTGTGCCCCGCCGATCACGGGTTCAGCCGGTTCGGCGATCACCCCTGGCCTGCGCCCATGCGCCTGCCCGATGGGGGTGCCATGATTTAACAGTGCGGTTTCGGCCGGACTAGGTGGCTCACACCAGTGTTTCGGACAGCGGTTCGATTCCGCTCAGCTCCATTCCCCCACTCCCGGGGCTGCAATGGTTTCGACGGGGCATGAGGAGGGTGACTGAAGCCTGCTCGGTAAGAGCAAACCCGTAACAGCGAACAACATCGTTCGTTTCTCCCGTCAAGCCGCCCCCGTGGCCGCCTGACATCTCTAAGGGAGATGGGGTGAGGTCAGCCTTATCACCCAAATGACCCATGGGCCCTGGAAGGGGCCTTCCAAACTCACTGCTTTAGCGGTAGCCGCCTGAGTAGTCATTCCTTGAGCTGTGATCGCTCTAGCCGTGATTGCTTCAGCTTGGCTATCAGGAGTTTTGCTCGGTTTGCGCACCATCGGCGGGGATGCTGATCCAGCTGATGCGGTGCTGCTCCAGCCCCGCCTGGATCTGGGCTGAGGGGGCCTGCTCGCCGGAAACCCCCCGCAGAGCCAGGCCGTAGAGCAGGTCCAGGCAGAAGCGGCCGCGGAAGTAGCCGCCATGGCTGTCGATCTGGCCGATGCCCAGGGGGGCCAGCAGCATCAGCACAAGCGTGGCCGCGTAGTTGAAGGGCCGCAGCAGGGCATTGCCGGCGGTGAAGGCACTGAGATGGCGCCCCTGGTCGGTGTAATCGGTGCAGTCGACCACATGGAGGGGGTAGCCGATCAGCGCTGGACAGCGGAAGGGGGGCTCGCACAGCGGTCGAGTCCGCAGCACCCCATGCAGTTCGAGCTCCGTCAGATCGGAGCGGCGCCAGCCATAGCCCTTGGCCCGGCCCCGCCCGGTGATGCTCAGGTTGCCCAGCCGGTAGCCCCCCATGCGAGTGCCGGAGGGAAACACGAAGTAGTTGGCCAGGGTGGAGGCCAGCCGCAGCACCATGTCGGCATCGTTGACGAACAGAACGGTGTCACGGAAGCGGCGCAGGCAGCTGGCCAGATAGTTGGATCGGCCTGTGGTGATCGCCCACACCGGAATGTCGGCGGCCACCAGGATCAACCGGTCGAGAATGAACAGCTCGCCGATGTTGGCCCGCTGGCGGCGCAGCTGCTCGCGCTGCTTCGCACTTGTCGGCGCAGGGCAGCTCGGGCCGGCGAAGGGCCCCAGCGGGTTGTCCTCCCAGAGGTGGCTGTCGGCATCGGCGTCGAACACGTTGCTCAGCACCCGGATCAAGGAGGTGGTGAGGAAGGTGCCCATGCTGTGCCCCAGGAAGCTGAGGCTGATCCGCTGGGCCTCTCCCCTCTGCAGCCGGTTGAGGAAGCCACTCGCCGTGCCCACCTCCTGCACCAGGTGATGGAGTGCCCGGATCATTTCCACCGCGTCGAACACACCGAAGGTGCTCGCCCGGTCGCGGTCGCGGAAGTACACCACCATCCGCAGCAGCGTCAGGGTGACGCCGATGCCCAGCAGCAATTGGCCCAGCACGGCGGCCACACCACTGGCTGCGATGCCGAGCACGCCCCCCAGCACCAGCAGCATCACCAGCCCCACGGGCATGGCCCGGATCCAGCGCACGGGACCGCCAGCGCCGATGCGCTCGGAGGGCCAGGCGTAGTGCACGAACAGCACGTAGTCATCCGGCGGAGCCGTGGCCAACCGCTGGGCATCGCTCTGGAACTTGCGCTCGGCCTCGGCGTACTCCTGCTCCACGCTCGCCAGCGGCACGTTGTAGCCGTGGATCCGCACCACCAGGCGCAGGCGCTGGTTGCCGCTGCCCGCCCCGGGTTTGCCGAAGAACTGATCGAGATGCCGGCGCAGCTCCAACAGGTGCTCGGCACTGCGTTCAAAGTCCCCGGGTTCCAGGCCCTTGCGGTATGGCCGCTCCGCCTCCAGCGGGGCGGTGCTGCAGATCAGCAGGTGGCTGAAGCAGGGGGCCTGGGCCGAGGGATAGGCGTGGTAGCGCAGAAGGGCCAGCTGGCCTGGGCTTATTGCCGTGCTGACCATGGGGAACACCGGGTGTCGCCACCCTTTGCTAGCCACCCCGGGCCAGGCTGCCCAGGGCGGTGGCCTGCGCGGCGTCGCCGGATCCCCTTCAGGGCTGGAAGCCGCTCCAGCGGGCCAGCTCCTCCACGCTCTGCACCCCCACCAAGCGTGGCTTGCCGGGCATGTCCCAGGTGGGGAAGGCGCGGACCCCCGCAGCTGAGCAGCGGGGGCCGGTGCTGGCGTCGGTGCACTCCACGTAGGGCAGTTGCGCCGCGGCCTCCTTGCCGAACAGGGCCTTCTGCTGGGTGCAGGCCGGACACCACCAGGCGCCGTAGAACTGGGCGCCCCGCACCTTGAGGTGGTTGGCGATCGCCTGCTGCTTGGCCTGGGAGGCCGTCTGCGCCGCCTGGGCCTGGGCGAGTTGCGGCGCACGATCTTCGCTGTGGCCACTGGTGGTGGCCACCACACCCAGCAGGCCCAGGCTTCCTGCGATCAGCAGGGTGCTTGGTAACGATCTGAAGAACACCATGGGGCGGCGGATCCGTTTCCGACGCTAGAAGGGCAGGAGGCCCACGTCAGCGGAAGCCGACTGAGAGACTGGACAAATCTGTCAGGGCTGCCCAGTCGAATCCGCTGGCAGTCGCCCTCTCAGCCTGAACGCTCCCATCCGTTCATCTCCCATTCGTTCATCTCCCATCCGTTCACCTCCCGTCCGTTCACCCCCTGCCGATGAGCGCCAACGGTTACCGCGACTATTTCAAGGTGCTGGGTGTGGACCGGGGCGCAGACGCCGATGCCATCAAGCGCGCCTTCCGCAAGCTCGCGCGCCAGTACCACCCGGATGTCAATCCCGGCGACAAGTCGGCAGAGGCCAAGTTCAAGGAGATCAGCGAGGCCTATGAGGTGCTCTCCGATCCGGATAAGCGCCGGCGCTATGAGCAGTTCGGCCAGTACTGGAGTCAGGCGGGGGCCGCCGGTGCCGGCATGGGCGGCATGGATGTGGACTTCGGCCGCTACGGCAACTTCGACGATTTCATCAACGATCTGCTCGGTCGCTTTGGCGGTGCCGCCGGCCCGGGGACCGGCGGCTTCGGCGGCTTTGGCAGCGGTTTCCCGGGAGGTTTTGGCGGCGCCGGTCGCGGCGCGCCGCTCAACCTCGATGCCGAGGCCACCATCCGGCTGGGCCTGGCGGATGCGTTCCGCGGTTGTGAACGCACCCTGGCGGTGAACGAGGAGCGGGTGCAGGTGAAGATTCCCGCTGGCGTGAAACCCGGCAGCCGCCTGCGGTTGAAGGGGAAGGGCAACCTCCAGCCCGGCACTGGTCGCCGCGGCGACCTCTACCTCACCATCGAGCTGCAGCCCCATCCGGTTTGGAAGCTGGATGGGGACCAGTTGCGCGCTGAGTTGCCGCTCAGCCTCGATGAGCTGGCCCTCGGTGGCGAGGTGCAGGTGGCAACCCCTGACGGCCAGGCGGCGGTGCAGGTCCCGCCGGGGATGACCCTCGGCCGCAGCCTGCGCCTGAAGGGCAAGGGCTGGCCGCTCAAAACCGGGCGCGGTGATTTGCTGCTCTCTCCGGTGTTGCGGCTGCCCGATACCCTTTCCGATCAGGAACGGGACCTGTTGCTGCAACTCCGGGCTGCCCGCAGCGCCGACCCCCGCAGCGGCTGGATCGAATCGGCCCAGCTCTAGGGCTGCCCGCGTCAGGCCAGGCCGGGTGTCTCCGTAGGATCCGCCCCAGCCACCCCTGCACCATGGAGCTCAGCTATCGCCCTCGCCGGTTGCGCCGCACCCCGGCCCTGCGGGCGATGGTGCGCGAAACCTCCCTCTCCGCGGCTGATTTCATCTACCCCCTGTTCGTGCATGAAGGGGCCACCAACGAGCCGATCGGCGCCATGCCCGGCTGCTCGCGCTGGAGCCTCGAAGGTCTGGTGCAGGAGGTGGGCCGAGCCTGGGATCTGGGCATCCGCTGCGTGGTGCTGTTCCCCAAGGTGGCCGACGGCCTCAAGACCGAAGACGGCGCCGAGTGCTTCAACGAGCACGGCCTGATCCCCCGGGCGATCCGACGCCTCAAGGAAGCCCATCCCCAGATGGCGATCATGACGGATGTGGCCCTGGATCCCTATTCCTGCGATGGCCACGACGGCATCGTCAGCCAGGAGGGTGTGGTGCTCAACGATGAGACCGTGGCGATTCTCTGCAAGCAGGCGGTGGCCCAGGCCCGGGCCGGCGCCGACCTGATCGGCCCCAGCGACATGATGGACGGCCGTGTCGGCGCCATCCGCGAGGCCCTCGATGAGGAGGGCTTTGAGCACGTGGGCATCATCAGCTACACGGCCAAGTACGCCTCCGCCTATTACGGCCCCTTCCGCGAGGCCCTTGATTCGGCGCCCCGAGCCGCAGCCGGCAAGCCGATTCCCAAGGACAAGAGCACCTACCAGATGGACCCGGCCAACGGCCGCGAGGCCATCCTCGAGTGTCAGCTCGATGAGAGCGAAGGGGCTGACATCCTGATGGTGAAGCCCGGCCTGGCCTATCTCGACATCATTCATCGCCTGCGCGGCGAATCCGAGCAGCCGATTGCCGCCTACAACGTGAGTGGTGAATACGCCATGGTGAAGGCCGCCGCTGAGCGCGGCTGGATCGACGAGCGGGCCGTGGTGCTGGAAACCCTGCTCTGCTTCAAACGGGCCGGTGCTGATCTGATCCTCACCTATCACGCCTGTGACGCGGCCGCTTGGCTGAGGGCTGGCTGAGGTGGCGACGCTTCAGGTTTTGCCCCATGGGTTGCGGCAACGACCGGAGCGGCGATCACGATCGAGACAGGCACGGCGGCAGCCGTCAGCCGCCGGTGACCGGCGTTTGGGGCCTGACCCCAGCAGTGCTCAAGAATGAACACAGTGAAACTCCCCTCCATGGCGCCGGCCGCTGACCGCGCAGAACCCGCCGTCCATCGCCTCGGCCATGTGGCCCTGCGGGTCACCGACATGGAGCGGGCCAAGGCTTTTTACACCGCCTTGGGCCTGCGGCTGAGCTGGGATGCTGATGATTGGGCCTATCTGCAGTCGCCCGTTACCGGTGACGGTGTGGCCCTGCTCAGCCCTGACTACAAGGCCGCCGGCCCCCATTTCGCCTTCCATCTGGACGACCGTGCCGCCATCGATGCGCTCCATGCCCAGCTCGTGGCTGGCGGCCAGGAGGTTGGCGATGTGCACGACCACCGCGACGGCACGGCTTCCTTCTATCTGCAGGACCCCGAAGGGAACTGGCTGGAGATCCTCTATGAACCCACCGCTGGTATCCCCTCCAACACGGGACGTGATCCCATCCCCTCCCTCACCCCGGCCCGTAGGGGCCAGAACGGGTGAACGCAGCGCATGACGACCTGGCCACGGCAGACGTCGCCGCTGAGACGCTTGAGCTGTTGGAGTGGCCGCGGCTGGCGGGCCACGTGGCTGGCTTCGCCAGCACTGCGGCCGGCGGGCGCCACTGCGCCGCCCTGCCCTTGCCGCTCAGCTGCGCCGAAAGCCGCACGCTTCTGGCCGAAACCACCGAGCTTCTCGGCCTCGATGGCGTGCTGGAGGGGGGGCTGAGTTTTCGGGGGGTCGCCGACATCGCCACCACGGTGGCCCGTTGTGCCAAAGGTGGCCGCGCATCCGGCGAGGAGCTGATGGCGGTGGCCGGCACACTCGCCGCGGCGAGACGGCTGCGGCGCCAGATCGAAGAGGCGGACCTGCGGCCGGTGTGCTCCGCCCTGGTCGCCGATCTGCGCACCTTGCCAGAGCTGGAACAGCGGCTCCACTTCGCGATCGAGGAGGGCGGCCGGGTGGCCGATCGGGCCAGCCCGGAGTTGGCGGGGCTGCGCCGCCAACTGCACGGGGTGCGGGCCGAGCGGCGAGAGCAGCTGCAGAACCTGATCCGCCGTTGGGCGACCCTGCTCCAGGACACGGTGGTGGCCGAGCGCAACGGCCGGCCTGTCCTGGCGGTGAAGGCTTGCGCCGCCGCCCAGATCGGCGGCCTGGTGCACGACAGCTCGGCTTCGGGCAGCACGGTGTTCGTGGAACCGCAGTCGGTGATCCCCCTGGGAAACCGCATCCGCGAGTTGGAGGGCCGTGAGCGGGAGATCGAAGGGGTGATCCTGGCTGAGCTCTGTGGCCTGGTGGCTGCCGAGGCCCCGGCCCTGGAGCATCTGCAGGGCATCCTGGTGCGTCTCGATGCCGCCCTGGCCCGGGCTCGCTACAGCGCCTGGCTGGGGGCCGTGCGGCCCGAGCTGCTGGAGGAGAGCGAGGCTCCCTTCGACCTGCGCGAGCTGCGCCACCCCCTGTTGCTCTGGCAGCACAAGTGCGAAGAGGGGCAGTCGGTGGTGCCGGTGAGTGTGGCCGTGGGCCCGCAGCTGCGGGTGGTGGCGATCACGGGGCCCAACACCGGCGGCAAGACTGTGACCCTCAAGAGCGTGGGGTTGGCGGCGTTGATGGCCCGTGCCGGCCTCTTCCTGCCCTGTGCCGGCACACCGCGGTTGCCCTGGTGTGCCCAGGTGCTCGCTGACATCGGCGATGAACAATCCCTGCAGCAGAACCTCTCCACCTTCAGCGGTCACATTCGCCGCATCGCCCGCATCCTGGCGGCCCTGCCCGATGTCGCAGGAGGTGGGGCTGGGGCGACGGGGGCAAGCCTGGTGCTCCTCGACGAAGTGGGTGCCGGCACCGATCCCCAGGAGGGGGCCGCCCTGGCCACGGCCCTGTTGCAGCAGCTCGCTGATCGCGCCCGTCTCACGATCGCCACCACCCACTTCGGCGAGCTCAAGGCGCTCAAGTACGCCGACCCTCGCTTCGAGAACGCCTCCGTGGCCTTTGACGAGCAGACCCTCGCCCCCACCTACCGGCTGCAGTGGGGCATCCCGGGCCGCAGCAATGCCTTGGCGATTGCCCGGCGGCTGGGCCTGGCGGAGGGTGTGCTGGAGCGGGCCGCTGCCCAGCTCGTGCCCCGGGGGGAAGGCCAGGTGAACCAGGTGATCGAGGGGCTGGAGCAGCAGCGCCAGCGGCAGCAGGAGGCCGCCGAGGAGGCCGCTGCCCTGCTGGCCCGCACCGAACTCCTGCACGAGGAGTTGCTCTCCCGCTGGCAGCAGCAGCGCCAGCAGAGCGCCGAGTTGCAGGAGCAGCGCCGCCAGCAGTTGGAGCGGTCGATCCGCCAGGGGCAGAACGAGGTGCGACGCATCATCCGCCGCCTGCGCCAGGGCGGTGGGGGCGGCGCGGGCGACAGCGCCAGCCTGGGCGAGACCGCCCGCCAGGCCGGTCAGCGGCTCAAGCACCTGCAGCGGCAGCACCAGAGCGCTCCTCCCCAGCGCGACCATCGCGGCTGGATGCCGGTACCCGGGGATCGGGTGCGGGTGCTGTCCCTGGGCAAGGCGGGTGAGGTGCTGGCCATGGGCGATGACGGCCGCGAACTCACCGTGCGCTGCGGGGTGATGCGTCTCACGGTGCCGCTGGCGGGCATCGAGGGCCTGCATGGTGAGAAACCGTCGCCACCGGAGGTGCGGGTGCAGGTGAAGGCGGGCGTGGCTGGTGGCGGCCCGGGCCCGGGCGTGCGCACCGAGCGCAACACCCTGGACGTCCGTGGGCTGCGGGTGCACGAGGCCGAGGCGGCGGTGGAGGAGAAGCTGCGCGCTGCCAGCGGGCCGGTGTGGGTGATTCACGGCATCGGCACCGGCAAGCTCAAGCGCGGTCTGCGCGACTGGCTCGCCACGGTGCCCTACGTGGAGCGGGTGAGCGATGCGGAGCAGGGCGACGGTGGGGCCGGCTGCAGTGTGGTGTGGCTGAGGTGAAAGGGGCGCTGCTCCTCGCAGCGCCAGGTTCACCGATGCAATCGGCCCCATGGCCCAAGGTCCTGATGTTCCCAGCTGTCCGCGAGGGCGGCAAAGTTCAGCTGCATCCCCTTGTGCCCTGCTGTGCCGTTAAGGCCAGCGGAGAGATGGGGGGACAGAACCAATCCGTCAGCCGAGCACGGGCAGCCGCGGTTCGCCCTGGGCCGGGGGGCTTGGCAGGGCAAGGGCGGTGCCGCTCCCGTCGAACAGGCGCCAGCCCGAGCTCTCCACATCCAGGTGCACGGTTTCACCGGGCGTGAGCTGGCGGTCGGGATCGGCGCGCAGCTGCACCAGGTGGTCGCCCTCCGCCAGCCGGCAGGTGAGCAGCTGCTCATTGCCCAGGGCCTCGCTGTGGCATACCTCCGCCGCCAGGTTGCGGTTGGTGGCCGGAGCCAGGCGCAGGTGCTCCGGCCGCAGGCCCGCGGTGAGGGTCTGGCCAGTCCAGGGGGCGCTGGCGGCCGCCAGGGGCTCCTCCAGGGCGAAGCGGCGGGAGCCGAGCAGCAGCTGACCCGCTGCCGGGATCTGCACGGGCAGCAGGTTCATCGGCGGGCTGCCGATGAACTGGGCCACGAACAGATTCGATGGCCAGTGGTAGAGCTCCATCGGCGTGCCCAGTTGTTGCAGCTGGCCGGCGTGCAGCACGGCGATGCGATGCCCCATCGTCATCGCCTCCACCTGGTCGTGGGTCACGTAGAGGGTGGTGGTGCCCAGCCGCCGCTGCAGCTCCACGATCTGGGCTCGGGTGCCGGTGCGCAGCTTGGCGTCCAGGTTGCTGAGCGGCTCATCCATCAGGAACACCGCCGGTTCCCGGGCGATCGCCCGCCCCAGGGCCACCCGCTGCTTCTGGCCGCCGGAGAGTTCCTTGGGCAGGCGATCGAGCAGGGGCCCCAGCTCCAGGCTGGCCGCGACCTCGGCGATGCGCCGCTCGATCCGCACTTCCCGGGGCGAGCTGAGTCTCAGGGCAGCTGGTAGCGGGCGGGTGGCCTGGTGCAGCCCATCCCGGAGCTGTTGCAGGGGGGTGCGCGGCTGGCTGCGGCGAAGCCCGAAGCCGATGTTGCCGGCCACGGTGAGATGGGGATAGAGGGCGTAGCTCTGGAACACCATCGCCACGTTGCGCTGGGCTGGGCGCAGTGCGGTCACGGGCCGTTCGCCCACCAGAATTTCGCCGCTGCTGGGTTGCTCTAGGCCAGCCAGCAGCCGCAACAAGGTGCTCTTGCCACAGCCAGAGGGCCCCACCAGCACCAGAAACTCGCCATCGCGCACATGCAGGTCGAGCTGGCGCAGCACCGGCACTGGATCGCCGCCGCCGCGGCCGGGATAGGTCTTGCAGACCCGATCAAAGCGAACGTCAGCCAATCTCCTTCGCTGCCTCAGGCCCTGCGTTAGGCGCGATCCTAAGTTTGCTGCAATGCAGTTCATCGATCAGGCCCGCATCGCGGTAAAAGCCGGCCGCGGCGGCGACGGGATCGTGGCCTTTCGCCGCGAAAAATATGTGCCTGCCGGCGGGCCTTCCGGCGGCGATGGGGGTCGGGGCGGCGACGTGCTGTTGCGGGCCGATCCCAATCTGCAGACCTTGCTCGACTTCAAGTACAAGCGGCTCTTTGCCGCTGACGACGGCCGTCGCGGCGGCCCCAACCGCTGCACCGGTGCCAGCGGTGAGCACCTGCTGATCAAGGTGCCCTGCGGGACGCAGGTGAGTGATGCCCGCACGGGGATTCTGCTCGGCGATCTCACAGCCCCCGGTGATGAGCTGCTGGTGGCCGTGGGCGGACGGGGCGGCCTGGGCAATGCCCATTACCTCAGTAACCGCAACCGGGCCCCGGAGAAGTGCACGGAGGGCAAGGATGGCGAGGAATGGTTGCTCCAGCTGGAGCTCAAGCTGCTGGCTGAAGTGGGCATCATCGGCCTGCCCAACGCAGGCAAGAGCACCCTGATCTCCGTGCTCTCCGCGGCCAGGCCCAAGATCGCTGACTACCCGTTCACCACTCTGGTGCCCAATCTCGGGGTGGTGCGACGGCCCAGCGGCGATGGCACCGTGTTCGCCGACATTCCCGGCCTGATTGCCGGCGCCGCCCAGGGGGCCGGACTTGGACACGATTTCTTGCGCCACATCGAACGCACACGGCTTTTACTCCACCTGGTGGATGCGTCATCGCCAACGGTGCTGGAGGACGTCCAGGTGGTCGAGCGCGAACTCCAGGCCTATGGCCATGGATTGGCGGAGCGGCCCCGACTGCTGGTGCTCAACAAGATCGAACTTCTGGCCGTGGAGGAGTTGGAGGCCCTCGTTGAACAGCTCAACGACAGACACCCGATTGCTGAACAGGCCGACAACATGACCCATGAACATCTGGCCAAGTTGGGCAGGCCAGACCCGAATGGGGAGGTGTGGAGCGAAGAGGGTGGGCCGGGAGTGCTTGCGATCTCCGCGGCCACCTCGGCCAACCTCCCCAAACTGCTGGCTGCGGTGTGGCAGCAGCTGGGGATTCAGGCCTGAAGCAGTAGAGCCCTGGTTCTCAGTCGTCGTAGACGAGGCACTCGGGGGCTTCGGGGTTCATGTCGCAGAACACCTCGAGGGGTGTGGGGTCGTGGCTTTCCTCGGGGTGATGGGCCTTGTACTCCTCGAGACCCTTGAGCTCGTTCTCCAAGTGGCGCACCTTGGCGTCGTCGCCGGCGGCCCGGGCGGCCTCGATCTCGCTCTTGTCCTTCTGGATGTGCTCGTCGATGGTGCTCATGCTGGTGCCGGCCAACGTGGCCCGGAACAGATCGGGCCCACCATACGGGCGCTGCCCTGCCGGATGGAATCCTTTTTGTGCGGCTGGTCATCCGGCAGCCGAATGCGCAGGGATTTCTGTGTGCAAATTCCCACACACCCCGCAGGCTTAGTCGGCTAGTTCGCTCAGCTCCAGCCAGCGTTCCTCAGCCGCGTGCATGCGACTGCTCAGGTCCGCAAGGGCCTGGGTGAGTGCTTCCAGGCGGGTGTAATCGCTGCCACCGCTTGCCAGCTCCTGCTCCAAGGCGGAGCGTTCCTGTTCCCACCGCGGCAGATCTGCTTCGATCTGCGACAGCTCCCGGCGCTCCTTGTAGCTCCTGCGGCGGGGCCCGGTCTCACCCTGGTGATGGGTTGGGTCGGTCTTGGTCGTGGGGGGGGCTGTTTCTCGGGGTTTGGGGCCCGTGCACCGGCCGGCCTGCGATTGCTCCAGATAGGCGCTGTAGTTGCCTTCGAATCGCTCCAATTCCCTGTTTTGGAAAGCAAACAGGCGGTCCACGGTGCGGTCGAGGAAGTAGCGGTCGTGGGACACCACCACCACGCAGCCGCGGAAGTCCTCGAGAAAGTCCTCCAGCACAGCCAGGGTCTGTACGTCGAGGTCGTTGGTGGGCTCATCCAGCAGCAGCACATTCGGCGCCTCGATCAGCAGGCGGCAGAGGTGCAGCCGCCGCCTCTCGCCGCCAGAGAGCCGGCTCACCGGCTGATGCTGCTGGGCCGGTGGGAACAGAAAGCGTTCCAGCAGCTGGCTGGCACTGAGACTGCTGCCGTCCACCACCACGCTGCTGGCGGCCTCCTTCACCACGTCGATCACTTTGCGCGGTCGGCCCGCCGCGTCGAGGTCCTGCACCAGCACATCGCTGTGTTGGTCGAAGTAGGCCAGCTTCACGGTGCTGCCCAGCTCTAGCCGGCCGCTGTGGCATCCCATGCCATCGGCCGCAGCCTGTCCCGCTGCCACGGCCGCGATCCGGTTCAGCAGGCTGCTCTTGCCCGAGCCATTGGGGCCGATGATGCCCACCCGGTCTTCCGGGCTGAAGGCGTAGCTGAACCGATGCAGCAATGGCTCCTGGCCCGCGGCCCGGGCCTGCCCATCCGGCCAGATGCTGAGATCTTCGGCCTCGATCGCCCGTCGGCCCAGGCGCCGCTGGTTGCTGGCCAGATTCAGCTGACCTTTGGCCTGGCGCTTCGGGGCCTCTTGCAGGGCCTCGATCCTCTGGATACGGGCCTTCTGTTTCGTGCTGCGGGCCTTCGGGCCCCGCCGGAGCCATTCCAGTTCTCGCCGCATCACGCCGCGCAGCTTGGCCTCGCTGGCCTCGGCGGCCGACTCTTCGTCGGCCTGCCGGGCCAGATAGGTGGCGTAATTGCCCGCATAGTGCCGCGCCTCCCCCCGGTCTACCGCCACGATCCGGCGGGTCACCTGGTCGAGCACGTAGCGGTCGTGGGTCACCAACACCAGGGCTCCAGGGAAGCGCCCCAGGAAACCCTGCAGCCACTGCACCCCATCGGCATCGAGGTGGTTGGTGGGCTCATCCAGCAGCAGTACATCGGGTTCGGCCACCAGGGCGGCCGCCAGGGCCAGCCGCTTGCGGTAGCCCCCCGAGAGGTCGCCCACCCGCCGGTTCACATCGTGTACCCCCAGCCGATCCAGCACCTCCCTCACCTGCTGCTCCAGGGCCCAGGCCTGGGTCTGGTCCATGCGGGCGTTGAGTTGGCCCAGTTCGGCCAGCAGCGCTTGCTGGTGGTGCCCACCATCGCCGGCATGGGCCAGGGCGTCGCTCACGGCCGTGTACCGGGCCAGAAGGGCCATCTTCTCGCCACTGCCAGCGAACACCTGCTCCAGCACGGTGCGCTCAGGATTGAGTTGGGGCTCCTGGCTCACCAGCACCACCCGGGCCTGGGGCAGGGTGCGCCGCTGGCCGGCCCCCACGGGTTCCTCCCCCGCCAGCACCCGCAGCAGGGTGCTCTTGCCGGCACCGTTGGGGCCGATCAGCCCCAGCCGGTCTCCCGGCTCCACGTGCAGGCTGAGATTGTCAAAAAGGGTGCGGATGCCGTAATCCTTGCGGACCCCCACCAGGCTGATCAGGCTCACGCGGTTGTGGCTCGGCGCTGCTCTTCCAGGAAAGCAAACACGCTCTTGTCACCCACGTCGGCCGCTGCCGCCATCGGGAACTTGCGCAGGCAGAGCAGCAGCAGCAGGGCCGCCTCGATCCCCAGCAGCCGCCCCACGAGCAGGGGAGGCAGCAGTCCGCTCAGTTGGCCGAGCAGGGCCAGGGGCAGCAGCAGGGTCACGCCGATCGCCTCCGGCCGGCGGAAGCAGAAGAATTCCTTGAAGCCGACGCCCGCCAGGGCTGCAAACAGGGGCCCCACCGCCCAGATCCAGCGGCCGTCCGTCGCCAGGGTGGCGGCCATGGCCGTCGGGCCCACCCGCCAGGCCAGCAGACCAAGCCCGCCACAGCCCAACAGCCAGAGCAGCTGCAGGGCCCGGTGCAGGGGCCGAAGGTAGATGTGAATCCAGCGCAGGGCCAGGCCGATCCCCGCCGCCAGCGGCAGCAGCCAGGGCCACGCCGCTTGGCCTCCGCGCAGCTGCCACTGCAGCAGCAGGGCAGCTTGAGCCATGGCCGCTGTGAGCAGGCTGAGCCGGTAGGCCAGCACCTCCCGTCGGTCGCGGTCGGTGATGCGGAACGGGCCGTACACCCCCTCGATCCACGCGTGCTGGCCATCACCCCCATCGGCGCCGCTTGCTGGTGGTTGCTCAGAGGGGAGAACCATGGGGCGTTCCACCGGGACAGGCACCCACCAGTGTGGACAGTTCCGGCCCCGCTGGGATGATCCCGGAGGGGTGCAGGGGAAAGAGCGCGCCGAAGTAGTCGCGGCGCCAGGCCTCTGGCCAGCAGCTGGCGGCCACCCCTGGCAGAGCGTGGAAGCGGCTGCGCCACTGCCACAGTGCCGGCAGTTGCCAGAGAGGCTTGCGGCTGACACCGAAGAGAGGGGCGTAGACCAGCTCCAGGCGGATCAGGGTGGTGAACAGCTGCACGTCGGCCAGGCTGGGCCGGAGGCCGCTCAGCCATGGGGTGTGGGCCAGGGTCTGCTCAGCGGCTTCGAGGGTGGCGAACAGCTCCAACTCCGCCTGGTCGTAGGCCTGCTGGGTCCGGGCGAAGCCGCAGCGATACACCCCGTCGTTCACGCTGTGTTGCAGCCGCCTTCGCCAGGTGGCAGTGCTCTGGCGCTGGTTGTCCGGGTCGAGATCGGGCGCCCCTGCAGCGGCGGGCCACCGGTTGAGCAGCTCGATGAGCAGGGCGCTTTCGCCGACGAGCACCTGGCCGCGGTTGCGGGAATAGAGCACGGGCACCGTGGCCCGCACCCCCAATCCGGCGCCGCAGCGGCGATAGAGCTCCAGCAGGCTGTCGCAGCCCTCAAACGCAGGCTCGAAGCACCAGCGGCCGGCATGGGGATCCGGCTCCACCACCACCAGTTCGATCGAGCCGCCCAGATCCCGCAGATTCCACACCAGCCAGGCCCGATGGGCCCAGGGGCAGCTCCGCCCCACGATCAGCACGTGGGCGCTGGCACAGCTCGCATCCTCTGGCAGGGTTGGCTGGCTGGAGAAAGCCGCCTCCTGCCGGCGGTAACGGCCGTGGGCATCGGCCGGCCCCAGGCCAGCCATCAGCCGCAGCCATTGCCAGTGCCAGGCCTCGCGCGCGCTGCGCACCAGCCAGGGAGGGGGAGCCAGAGGCCTCACCGGGAGCGTTGAGGGCAATCTGGGCCAGATCCGGTTGAAAATCCAGAGGCGCTGCATCACGGCCATGGATCCACAGCCCCGGGCCGCTGGCGTTCTTGTTGTGGCCGGCACCCATGGCAATGAGCGCAATGCGCCCTGGCTGCTGCAGCACTGGCGGCTCCAGCCCAGCAGCCTGGCCCACGCCGGGTTGGCCCTGGAGCTGGTGCTGGGTCACCCCGAAGCCTTTGCTCGCAATCAGCGTTACCTGGAGCGGGATCTCAACCGCAGCTTCCGGCCCGATCTGCTGGCCGACCCGCAGGCCCGGGGCCCGGAGGTGGAACGGGCGCGGCAGTTGCTCGCTCTGCACGGCCCAGACGGCCAGCGCCCCTGTGCGGTGGTCTTCGATCTGCACAGCACCACCAGCGCTATGGGCAATTCCCTGGTGCTCTATGGCCGCCGCCCCGCCGATCTGGCCCTGGCCGCGGCGCTTCAGGCCCGGCTGGGGCTGCCCATCTACCTGCATGAAGGTGACCCCAGCCAGACGGGCTTCCTGGTGGAGCGCTGGCCCTGTGGCCTGGTGATTGAAGTGGGGCCCGTGCCCCAGGGCGTGATCCAGGCCCCGATCTGCATGCACACCCAGCTGGCCCTGGAGGCAGCCCTGGACGTGCTGGCTGGGGCCCGGCAGGGACAGCTGCGCCTGCCTGCCCGCCTCGTGGTGCATCGCCATCTGGGGAGCCTCGACCTGCCCCGCGATGGCGATGGCACGCCCCTGGCGTGCCTTCATCCTGAGCGCCAGCATCGCGACTGGCTTCCCATGACCTCCGGAGATCCCCTGTTTCTCCAGCCAGGCGGAGAGGTGATCTCCTACAAGCCCTCTGCAGAGCTGGAGGAGTTGGCCGGCCGGGGAGGAGTGGTGCCGCTATTCATCAATGAGGCGGCCTATGGCGAGAAGGGCATCGCCCTGAGCCTCACTGAGCGCCAGGTCATGGCGTGTGAACCGGGCTGGGCGGAGGCTTTGAAAACTCTGGCCGCTGGCCTGGCGCTATCGGCTGCCTAGGAGCGCGGCGCTCCGTTGTAGATCACCTCCAGCACGGCTCGGCCATCCTTCGACACCAGGATCTCGGTCTCAGCGGTGGCCGGTAGCTGCAGCTGCTCCCAGCCGGGAGGACCGCCCAGGAAGCGGAACACGAAGCCCCGTTCCTCCCGGCTCAGGAGGCAGGGATTGTCACTGATGCCGGCATACATGCAGTTGGCGGGGCGGTACTGGCTGAGGCCGCCGTTGAGGCGGATGCCGGCTTCCCGTGCCAGGTTCAGTCCCCGTTGCAGCCCCTGGGCGTCGGCCACGATGGCCTCGATCCGCTCCATGGCTCCGGTGGTGCGCGGAGCGCTCGGCGTCTGGGCCTGGCCAGGCAGGGCCGCGAAGCAGAGAACCAAGGGGGCCAGGGGGAGGGCGCGACCCAGCCGGGCGCCGAGGGGAAACGGCTGACGCGACATTGCCGGTTGGAAACTGAACATCAGCTGACCCCATCCCGCCGGGCATGTCAAGCGACGGTCAGCCGCACACCAAGGTGTTCTGTTCCTGGGTGCAGGGCAGGTCGCTGCTGCTGCCATCTGCCCAGTAGATCCTGAGCCGGTCGTCCTCCGTGCCCGTGCGCAGGGTGAGCGACTTCACCGGGCCAGCTGGAGGTTTGCCGGCGTTGTCGGCTCCATTGCGGGCGGGGATCGCGTTCAGCCGCTGCTCGAGCTGCTGGAGCTTGAGGTCGAGCTGCTCCTGCCGTTGCTGAAGGTCCTGTACGGCGGCCGAAGGCTGGCCTTTGCGGGGGTTGCAGCCGTTCAACAACAGCACGCCGCAGCAAGCAAGGCCACTGAGCAAAAGGGGTGCCCGGTGGCGTTGCGCCGGGGTGGGGCAGGGCAGGGCCATGGGGGCTGGGCTAGGGGGTAAGCCGCACCTTTAGCAGTGTCAGGCGGCGGCGGCCAGCCGCTCACTCCAATACACAACAGCTCCCAGCTGCTCAAGTTCCTGGCGCCGGCGGCGGGCCCACTGCCATGGGACCCGTTCCTCGAAGCGCTCGCCATGGAGATCCCAGCGCAGCACCACCATTGGCAGGGTTAGGTCAAGGTGGACATCCAAAGCCTGTCGACAGGATCGGGCTCTGGCCAGACGCGGTGGGCTAACCCTGACCAGCTGACGAGCCTGGAGCGCCAGTGGGGACCGGGAAAGGACATCCCCCTTCACAAACCGCGCAATGTTCCGTTACAGTTGCGGGCGACGGGATTCCGTCCCCGGCGGGATACCGCCCTACCTACCCCGGTCGATCGGCTGTTCTGACCCGTGCGGAACCACCGAGACACCATCACCTCCTCGTTCTCATGACCACCACTCTCCAGCAGCGCTCCGGCGCCTCCAGCTGGCAGCAGTTCTGCGAGTGGGTCACCTCCACCAACAACCGCCTGTACGTGGGCTGGTTCGGTGTGCTGATGATCCCCACCCTGCTGGCTGCCACCATTTGCTTCATCGTGGCGTTCATCGCCGCTCCCCCCGTCGACATCGACGGCATCCGCGAGCCCGTGGCCGGTTCGCTGATCTACGGCAACAACATCATCTCCGGTGCTGTTGTGCCCTCCAGCAACGCCATCGGTCTGCACTTCTACCCCATCTGGGAAGCCGCTTCCCTGGATGAGTGGCTGTACAACGGCGGTCCTTACCAGCTGGTTGTCTTCCACTTCCTGATCGGCGTCTTCTGCTACATGGGTCGCGAGTGGGAACTCTCCTACCGCCTCGGCATGCGCCCCTGGATCTGCGTGGCCTACAGCGCCCCTGTGGCCGCTGCTTCGGCTGTGTTCCTGGTGTATCCCTTCGGTCAGGGCTCCTTCTCCGACGGCATGCCCCTCGGCATCAGCGGCACCTTCAACTTCATGTTGGTGTTCCAGGCTGAGCACAACATCTTGATGCACCCCTTCCACATGCTGGGTGTGGCCGGTGTGTTCGGCGGCAGCCTGTTCTCCGCCATGCACGGTTCGCTGGTGACCTCCAGCCTGGTGCGTGAAACCACCGAGTCTGAATCCCAGAACTACGGCTACAAGTTCGGCCAAGAGGAAGAGACCTACAACATCGTGGCTGCCCACGGTTACTTCGGTCGCCTGATCTTCCAATACGCCAGCTTCAACAACAGCCGCAGCCTGCACTTCTTCCTGGCTGCCTGGCCTGTGGTCGGCATCTGGTTCACCGCCCTGGGCGTGAGCACGATGGCCTTCAACCTGAACGGCTTCAACTTCAACCAGTCGATTCTGGATTCGCAGGGTCGTGTGCTAAACACCTGGGCGGACGTGCTGAACCGCGCCAACCTGGGTATGGAAGTGATGCACGAGCGCAACGCTCACAACTTCCCCCTCGACCTGGCCGCTGCAGAAGCCACCCCCGTGGCTCTGACCGCCCCCGCCATTGGCTGAGGCCAACAACCTCTGCTGAGGCCAACCAGCCAGGCTGATGCTTGGTTGATCAACGGAATCCCAAAGCCCTCGCCTCACGGCGGGGGCTTTTTGTTGT
>JBILNZ010000029.1:0-36589 GCA_044374745.1 Prochlorococcaceae cyanobacterium
TCCGGTACATCTGCAGCGTTCAGCAATTGCAGCAATCGTTGATTGCCCAGTACCAGGCCAGTCTATCGGGTCTCGATCGCTGAAACCAGTTGCGCCGCAGTTGATCTGGTTTTTTCAGGAGTCCCGAAGTACCCCCGGTAATCAATCAGCACGACACCGGCAAACGACGACACCAGTCCGAACAGGCTGAGGATCGTCACCGCCCCCAGCACGAACTGCCCCGCCTTGAAGAAGGCATCGCGGCGCGACGCGAGCTTGAGGGTGCCGATGTAGCTGAGGTTCACCGGCAGCAGGGCCAGGATGCAGGGCGACACGCTGGCCAGCAGACCTCCGCCGAAGGCCAGGCTGAGCAGGATGAGGGGTTGGGTGGTGTCCTGGGCCTCGAACCAGCGCTGGTAGCGGTTCTCGGCCAGGCCGATCATCCATTCCAGGGGCCTGCTGAGCTGGGGGCCGAAGCCCACCACGGCCCCCAGGCTGAGCCCCCCCAGCAGCAGGTAGGGAAGCCAGGCCGCCACCTGGGCGCTGCGGCGCGGTGTGGAGGGGGGAGGGGCCATGGCGGTCACTGGGCCAGGGCCCTGATCAGCACAGCCGTGTAGGTGCCCAGATCAGCGTTGTTGCGCTGCTGGCTGAGGATCTTGCCGGTGGCCGGGTCGATGATGGCCACCAGGCCGGTCTGGGTGCGGTTGGCCATGAAGAAGGCCCCCAGCCCCAGGCGCTTGTCGGTGGACTGGGAGGCCTCAGTCTTGGCCTTGTCGCTCACATCCAGCACCACGAAGTGCACGCGGTTGGCATAGCTCTGGCGCAGCTTGGAGAGGGTGGGTGCGATGTTGCGGCAGGCCGCACACCAGCTGGCGTACACATCCACCACCACCGGCTTGCCCTGCAACTCCTTGGCGAGCGCCATGGCCTTGGGCGCCTCGGCGAGCAGGGGCAGCGGGGCCGCTGCGGCAGAGCCAGCGGGCAGGGCGGGGAGGGATGCCAGGCCGGCCAGCAGCAGGCTGCAGCTGAGCAACGAAGGTGAGCGCAACATCACGAGCCTTGGGGAATCACGACACCATCCAGTGAACCGATGGACGATGAATCCGAGATGAAGGGGAGATGCAAATCCGAGCAGGATCCCGATCGGCACCCTTCATCCAAGCCTTATCCCCGCCTCATCTGCGCCTGAGAGAGCAACGGAACACGGTTCTTACAGTGCGATCTGCAGCAGAAGCAGCCGGTGGTGTTGCCGCAGAGCGCTGGGCCGGCGGGTTGGTGGAAGCGGCTGCGCCGCCGGCTGCCGGCAGCGGATTCCCTGCAACTGCGGCTTACCCTGGAGCTGCTCACGATCTCCCTGCTGGGCCTCAGTGCCGTGAGCGCCTGGGCCGGCTGGCAGCTGGAGCAGACGTTGATCGCCGGCCACAAGCAGACCTTGGATTACATCGCCAGCCGCTTCCCCGAGCAACTGGCGCTGCACCTGCAGAACCAGCCCCTGGCGGGTGGTGTCGCCCGCACGATCGCCAAGGTGAGTGAGCCGGGGCTGGTGGTGTGGGTGAAGGACCGGCGCGGCGACCTGCTCGGCCACTCCGCCAACTTCGATCCCCGCATTCCCGAGGCCCGGCTGGCCAAGTCGCTGGCGCGGATGCCGGAGCGGCCCCAGGTGATTCACTTCCAGAACTACCGAATCGTGCTCTGCGTTTCCCCGGTGCTGGTGAACGGAGCACCGGTGGGCGATCTCTATCTCTCCCGCGACATCACCGGCGACCAGCGCCAGCTGCAGGCCCGGCTCGGCCAGTTGCTGCTGCTCAGCACCCTGGTGGCCCTGCTGCTGATCGCGGCGATCAGTGCGCGCATCTCCCAGGCGGTGCGGCCCCTGCGGCAGATGAGTGGGGTGGCGGCGGCCGTATCGGCCGACGATCTCGAGGGCGCCCGGTTGGAACTGGATCAGGCGCCGGCGGAGGTGAGCGGCCTGGCGCAGGCGTTCAACGCCATGCTGGCCCGGCTGGCGGGATCCTGGCAGCAGCAGCGCGAGTTCGTGGGCAACGTGTCGCATGAGCTGCGCACACCCCTCACGATCGTGGCGGGCTATCTGCAGAGCCTGCAGCGCCGCAGCGCCGCAGCGTCAACCTCGATGCCAACCAACAGCAGGCCCTGGCCACGGCCCGGGCGGAAACGGAGCGGGCGATCCGGCTGCTGGCGGATCTGCTGGAGCTGGCCCGGGCCGACAGCGGTCAGCTGATCTGTGCCAGCCAGCCCACGGCGCTGCAGGCCCTGCTGGCGGAATGCACCGCCTTGGCCGAGCAGGTGAGCCGCCGGCCGATCCGGCTGCGGCTGCCCGAGGCCGACGTGCTGGTGGCGGCCGACCCCGCCCGGTTGCAGCAGGTGCTGCTCAACCTGATCGACAACGCCGTGAAGTACTCCGAAGCCGAGGCGCCGATCGACGTGCGCCTGCGCGCGAACGCCAGCGAGGTCCAGATCGAGGTGCAGGATCAGGGCATCGGCATCCCCCTGAGCCAGCAGCAGCGCATTTTCGAGCGCTTCTACCGGGTGAGCGAAGGCATGACCCGCGGCCGCGATGGCACCGGCCTGGGCCTGGCGATCGCCAAGGCCCTCACCGAGGCGATGGGTGGCAGCATCCAGGTGCGTTCCAGCCCCGGCCAAGGCAGCCTGTTCACGGTCACCCTTCCCCGCTGGCGGGCCCGATCGTCTCGGAGCTGCGGATCGAGGGCTACACCGTGGAGGCGGCCGCCGATGGCATCACCGGCCTGCAGCGGGCGCGCAGCCTGCAGCCCGATCTGATCCTGCTGGATTGGATGCTGCCGAGCCTCTCCGGCCTCGACCTCTGCCTGCGGCTGCGCCACACCGGCATCCGCACCCTGGTGATCCTGCTCACCGCCCGCGATGCGGTGAGCGATCGGGTGGCCAGCCTCAATGCCGGCGCCGACGACTATCTGATCAAGCCCTTCAGTCTGGAGGAGCTCCTGGCGCGGGTGAAGGTGCAGCTACGCAAACGGGAGCCGCAGGCTCCCCAGCCCCTGAACTTCGGCGATCTGCGCCTCAATCCATTGGCCCGGGAGGTGCACCGCGGCGAGCGGCTGGTGGAGCTCACCGCCAAGGCATTCGACCTGCTCGCCTATTTCTGCCGCCACCCCCAGCCCGAAGCTGGAGGCCGAGGGGGCCGATCGGCTGATCCAGACGGTGCGGGGGGTGGGTTACGTGCTGCGCAATGCCGCGTCGCCGCGGCGGTAGAGCTCCCGGGCATAGTCGGTCCAGGTGCCCTGGCCCCAGTAGCGGAAGCAACTGGTTTCCAGCAGCAGCAGGTGCAGCAGGGCCCGCTGATACGCCGGTGTGGTCGTTACGGAAGGATCCGCCGCCACCTGCGGGTCGAACACCTCGTGAAAGCGGGCGCTGAGCTGCTGCATCGGCTCGAGCACATTGGCGTAGCCCTCCACCCAGCTGAGGTTGTTGGTCCAGGAGGCGCCGGCCATCGAGAAGCCCGGTTCGCTGCCCTGCAGGTCGGCGATCGCAGCCTCCAGAGCGGCAGGGTCCGCAGGGACAGGGCCTGGGGCGGCAGGAGCTGCTGCCGCTGGGGCGTCCAGGTGTTGCCAGAGGCGGTGCTGGCCCACGGCCTGGATCGGCGGGAAGTCGGCCTCCGTGAGGCCCTCGGCCTGCAGCAGATCAAGGTATTCGCTGCCGTTGAGCGCCACCGTGACCCCGCCGCCGGCAGGAGCGCCCATCGCCTGGGCGGCAAGCTGGCGGTGGGCCTGGATGAAGGCCGACGGGAACTCGTTCATCATCACGCCGCCGTTTTCGCCGTCGGCAATCTGGCTCACCAACGGCGGGACCCTGCGGCCCGCCAACTCCTGCGGCTCCAGCCCCATCGCCTCGTAGCAGGGCTGCATCTGGCCCACCAGCTTGGTGTCGGAGCCCTGGGTCTTGACCAGGGCGGTGATGCTCACCGTGTCGCCCCTGGAGTTGCGCGCCATCAGCCGCTTGGGCAGATGGGTCTGATGCCGGCTGAGGGCCGACCCGTCCGGGTTCTCCACGCTGTGCTCCTGGACCAGCAGCCAGCGGTAGCCGCACTCCCGCAGGGCCGACACGAGGGCGAACAGGGTGTCGGGATGGTTGGGCAGGTGCATCTCCGGCGGCGAGAAACCCTTCACCCGCTTCAGGGCCTGGTCGCCGAACAGGGACGCGAACTGGTGCTGCCAGGCCAGGATCTGCAGCTTGAGATCGGGGATGGGGGTGGAGGGCGCCACGGCATGGCCCCAAAAGCTTCCGAGCCACTCCACATGGGGCTGCAGGGCAGGAGCGCAGGCCAGGGCGTGGAGCCCCTCGAGGATGTCGTGGCGGCCCATCTGCTGGAAGCCCCACAGCAACGTGCCCGAGTAATCGAGCATGATCCGTGGCTGGCAACCCTCGCCGAGCAGTTGGGGGATCAGATCCGCCATGCGCCGGTAGCAGTGGGCGAACGGTGCGGCGTTGTGGTTGTCGCCCTCCCCCGGGTGCTCGAACATGTACTGCAGGTGGGAGATCAACTCCCCACTGGCACCGGCCGGAATGGTGGGCTGGTGCATGTGCAGGGCGCAGGCAAACCCCGAGCGCAGCTGCTCCAGCCGCAGGGCGCGGGGGGGCGCCGCCCCCTCCCCGCCCGGTTGAACCAGGGCCAGGATCTGCTGTTCACGGCCGGCGATTGCGGGCAGAACCGGGTGATCCAACGCGGAGGCCGCTGCAGAACCGAACCCTATGGCCCCTGCCGACCAACGGGGGGCAGGCTGGGGGTGAAGGCGTAGCGGGTCTGCAGGGTGGTGCTGGCACCGGGTGCCAGCTCGATTTTGCGGTCGCCAGTCAGGAGCGCCTGCCTGGGAGCACTCCAGGGTTCAATGCACACCATTGGCCGGGGGGGTTCCGTCCAGAGCACCACCAGGTCGAAGGGGTGGCTGAGCTGCAGTTCGAGAATGCCGCCAGCGGCCCCGTTTACCAGGCGCACCGGACCCGTGGGCCGGACCAGCAGATCAATACCACTGGCAAACCGCTCCATCTGCTCGGCCGTGGCGGCGGGCGCCATGGTGAGGTGATTGAGACACTCCTCGGGCAAGCCCTCGAAACGCACCCCCTCCAGACTGGAGAGGTTGAAGTAGGGGTGCAGGCCGAAGCTGAAGGGCATGGGGTCCGCACTGCGGTTGCTCACCGTGGTGGCAATCTCCAGTGCGCCAGGGGCGAGCCGCACCTCCAGACGGAGCAGAAACTGGAAGGGATAGACATCCAACGTCTCGGGAGTATCGGTGAGCTGCAGGGCCACTCCACGGCCGTCGGACAACGCCTCCATCGCCCACGGGAGCTGGCGGGCAAAGCCATGTTGGGGGAGTGTGAAGGTGCCCTGGGGTAGGGGCAACTGGTTGTTGGGCAGGCCACCGGTGATCGGGAACAACACCGGACACCCCCCCCGCACCGACTGGGCGGGATCGAGGAAGCGCTCCAGGTCGAGGTACACCAGCTCACGGCCAGCGCAGCGCCAACCGCTGATCAAACCGCCACGCTCGGGAACTAGCCGCAGCAGATCGCCACTGCCAGGATCGCTGAATTCCCAGTGCGCGTAGGGAGTATGGCGTTGGATCAGGGGCATGGCCAACCTGGCGGATCGGAAGACCCACACTCTGCTGCCAAACCGCCCTTCTCCAGCCGGCCGATGGCGCTAGCAATCCACTGGCCAGCCTGGGGCCGACCTGGTCGACGGGCAAAACGGTTCCCCGATCGGGAAAGGCCCAGCCGCCACGGGCTGCCCCGGTGAGCCGGGACCGGAACCATGGGCAAGCAGACAGAAATTGAAAGAAAGTGTGCCCACTCAGCGGGACTCGCGGAAAGCCGAATCCAGGGCGCGCGTAAACGGCTGGAAGATATAACGCAAGACACTACGCTGGGGACCCTTGATGTCAGCGACCAACGGCATGCCCGCCTGAATGGGATACTTTCAATTCTGAACATCAACGAACTGGCGATCAAGTTGAACCCGGGCTTTGTAGTAATACTGTCGATCATCGGGATCCTGCACGGTTGAGGCAGCAATACTCACCACGCGACCTGGAACAGAGCCATAGATCGTGGAATCAAAGGGTTGGAGCTTTACATCAACCTCCTGGCCAGGCCTGACGAAGCCAATCTCGCTCGAGGGCACACGCACCTCGGCCATGCGTTCGGTACCGGTGGGCTCCACCGACAACACAACTGCGCCAGGGCCGACAACGGCTCCAGGAGCACGAAAACGGAGATCGCTCACCACGCCGTCCACTAGGGCGAGGATCTTGGTGCGTTCCAACTGATTGCGAACCTTCTTGATAGTCTCGGCCACAACGGCCTCCTCGTTCACCACTCGGGCGATCTGGGAGTTTTGCTCAAGGCGAATACCAGAACGCACGCCGCGAAGGTTGGCCTCAGCCTCGCTGAGCAACTTGATGGCCTCATTGCGGGCACCCTTGAGCTCAGCAAGCTTGGTGTTCGAAGCAGCAACCTGTTGGTCCGCGTTCAGAAGATTGAGGCGGGAGGCTGCACCAGTGGCAACCAGATCGGCGTACATTTGGCGCTGTTCGGCGTAGAGAGCTCACTCACGCTGAAACTTTGCGATCTGATCATTAAGCCCATTGATCTCAGCACGCTTTTGGGCAATTTGTGCTTGCACGCGGGAGATCTGATCGTCACGGTTATCAATACGGCTATTCAGCAAACCGCGCTGTGCTTCACTCACCTTGCTCATATCGCCAGCAAAAAGCCTATCTCCACGAATGGCTGCCTGTAATTGCCGCTGCTGAAGCAGAAGATTTTTCAACTGTTGCTGGGCAGCCAGGTACTCACTCTCAACGAGATTCGGCCTGAATTCGAGCATCACTTCGCCACGACGCACCTGATCGCCATCGGCCACATCAACGCTGGCAACAATTCCTCCCTCAAGATAGAGCGGAGCCCCAGACCATCATGGGCAAGGGGTTCGTTCACCCCATCCCAGGAGTCCATCCCAACACGGTGAGCGCTCACCAACCGGCGGGGGTCCCCAATAGCGCTTGCCGCCAGACCGCCCCAAGCCAGGCCTCACATCAGCCCATCGGGGCCAGCCATTGCTGTGGCCATGCGCACCACTTGGGCGATGGGCAGCACATCGTGCACCCGCAACACCGCAACCCCCTGGCCCACCGCCAGGGCGCAGACGCTGGCGGTGCCCCAGAGCCGGGCCCGGGGCCGGGGTTGGTTGAGCACGGCGCCAATGAACCGCTTGCGCGAGGGACCAAGCAACAGCGGATAGCCCGCATCAGCGAGTTCCCCCAGGCGCCGCAGCAGCTGCAGATTGTGGGCGGTGGTCTTGGCGAAGCCGAGGCCCGGATCCCAGACAATCTGCTCCGCCCGTACCCCGGCTGCCAACAGGGAGGCAGTGGCGGCCTCCAAAGCGCTCCGCACCTCCGCCACCACATCGACGTATTCAGCCAGCCCATCCATCGTGCGACTGTCCCCACGGCTGTGCATCAACACATAGGGGCAGCCCAGTTGGGCCACGAGCGAGGCCATGGCCGGATCCCGCAGGCCACTGGCACCGTGCACGTCGTTCACCCAGTCGGCACCGGCAGCCAGGGCCGCCTCGGCCACTTCAGCGTGAAAGGTGTCCACGGACAAGGTTGCCTGGGGGAACGCGGCCCGGATCGCCACCAGCGCGGGCAGCAGGCGCCGCAATTCACCAGCCACCCCCACATCCTCCGCACCGGGGCGGGTGCTCTGAGCACCCAGGTCGAGCACATCGGCCCCCTGCGCCAGCAGGCGCCTTGCCGTCTTCACGGCCTGCTCCACACCATGGATCCGGCCGCCGTCGCTGAAGGAATCAGGGGTGAGATTCATCACCCCCATCAGCAGCGGCCGCCGGCCCCAGCGGAAACCCGGATCAGCCCGCAGCGGAGCGATCACACCCGGGAGGGCACCTGGTAGTTGGCAATCCGGGCAAAGCTCTCTGCCTGGAGTGAGGCACCGCCCACCAGCACGCCATCAATCTCCTCCTGGGCCATCAGGTCGTCGATGGTGGCCGGATTCACCGACCCGCCGTATTGCACCACCACTTCAGGGTTGCCAACCCAGCCGCGGATCAGGCCACAGATGCGGTTCGCCTCCTCGGCGGCGCAGGTCTTTCCGGTACCGATGGCCCAGATCGGCTCGTAGGCCACGATCAACTGGGTGGGATCCACGTCCTCCAGGCCCTGCTCGATCTGGCGATGGATCACCCGCTCCGTCTCGCCGGCCTCGCGCTGGTCCAGGCTCTCGCCCACGCAGAGGATCGGGATCAGGCCATGGCGCTGGGCGTTGCGGGCGCGCAGGTTGATCTGCTCGTCGCTCTCGCTGTAGTACTTGCGCGGCTCGCTGTGCCCCACGATGGCGTGGCTGACACCATGCTCCAGCAGCATCGGCGCCGAGATCATGCCGGTGTAGGCGCCCTGGTCCTCCCAGTGCACGTTCTGACCGGCAATGGCCACCCCGGCCCCGTCCAGGTGGCGGCAGAGCGTGGGGATGGAGGTGAAGGGAGGCGCGATCACCACCAGGCGGTCTGCGGGCAGGTCGGCGATCAGGGGCCGGAAGGCGGCGGCAAAGGCCCGCGTCTCGGCGCAGGTCATGTGCATCTTCCAGTTGCCGGCGATCACTGTCTGACGGTCGGCCTTGCGCACCATTGCGAACCCAAGAGAGAGAGAGAGAGACGCTAATGCTCCGGCGTCCCACTGGCATCAGCGCACCTGTCATGGCTTGCTGCAACCAAGCTCAGCGGCTAGGGAGTGGCACCACCAACAGCTCCCGACCATCGATGCTCACGGCATCTCCCACGGCCAGCTGCCGACCGCGGCGGGTCTCGATCAGGCCGTTCACCCGCACATCGCCCCGCTGGATGCGCAACTTGGCCTCGCCACCGGTGGCCACCAGGCCCTGGAATTTGAGGTACTGATCGAGCTTCCAGGCCATGGAGAGGTTGGCAGCACGAGGAGATGCCAGTGGGGGTGAGCCCTAGCGTGCGCCCATGCCCCCATCTTCCCAGCCAGCTCCCAGCCTGGTCAGCAGCGCGGCCCGTCTCTGGCCCTTGTTGCGTCCCCACAGGCGTCGGCTGTTGGCCGGCGGTGGCTGTGTGGTGATCACCGTGGCCTGCTGGCCGCTGCTGGCCCTGCTGGCCGGACGCCTGATCCCCGCCATCGGCGCTGGAGACCTGGCCAGCAGCGCCCGAACAGTGCTGCTGGCGCTGGTGGTGTTCCTGCTGCAAAAACTGGCCCAGTTCGGCCAGGACACCCTGCTGGCCGACCCGGCGTTGCGGGTGAGCCAAGGTCTCCGCCAGCAGTTGTTTGCCCGCCTGCAGCAATTGCGCTTCAGCGCCCTCGACAAGCTGTCCGCGGGCGACCTCACCTACCGGCTCACCGAAGACGCCGACCGGGTGGGGGACGTGATCTACAAGACGATCCACGACACCCTGCCCAGCGCGCTGCAACTGCTAGCGGTTCTGGCCACGATGCTCTGGCTCGACTGGCCGCTGGCCCTGGCCACCCTGCTGCTGGCCCCCCTGATCGCCCTGCTCGTGAGCGGCTTCGGCGCCCGGGTGATGGCGGCGGCCGAACGCAGCCAGCGCCAGGTGAGCGAACTGGCGGGTCTGCTGGCTGAGGCCATCGCCGGCCTTCCCCTGGTGCGGGCCTATGCCGCCGAACCATGGTTGCAGCAGCGCTTCAACCATGAGGTGGAGCAGCATCGCAGCGCCCGCTATCGCACCCTGCGCCTGCTGGCCCTGCAGCATCCCGTTGTGGGCTTCCTGGAGGCCCTCGGCATCCTCACGGTGCTGCTGATCGGCGCCTGGCGCATCCAGAGCGGCCAGCTCAACGGTCAGGGGCTGAGCAGCTATGTGGCGGCTCTGTTGATGTTGATCGACCCGATCGCCCACCTCACCACCAACTTCAACGAGTTCCAGCAGGGCCAGGCATCCCTGCAGCGCCTGCGGGCGATCGAGGCCGAAGCCGTGGACGCTCCCGACCACAGCAACGCCCAGGCCCTGCATGAGGTGCGCGGCCAGCTCCAGCTGCAGGGCATCAGCTTCGGCTACGACGGCCGCACCACCGTGCTCGACCACCTCAACCTGGAGGTGGAACCCGGCCAGGTGGTAGCCCTGGTGGGACCGTCCGGGGCCGGTAAGTCGACCCTGTTCTCCCTGCTGCTGCGCTTCAACAGCCCGCAGCGGGGGCGGGTGCTGCTCGATGGCCAGGACCTGGCCGATCTGCGGGCCCGAGAGCTGCGCAGAAGCATCGCCCTTGTGCCCCAGCAGAGCCCCGTGTTCTCCGGCACCATCGCCGATGCCATCCGCTTCGGGCGTGAGGCCACCGCGGAGCAGGTGCGAGCGGCTGCCCAGCTGGCCAATGCCGATGGCTTCATCGAAGCCCTGGCCGATGGCTACGCGAGCCGGGTGGAAGAGCGGGGCCGCAACCTTTCGGGCGGCCAGCTCCAGCGCCTGGCCATCGCCCGGGCCGTGCTTGGCAACCCTGCCCTGCTGCTGCTCGATGAGGCCACCAGCGCCCTGGATGCGGAGGCCGAAGATGCTGTGCAACGGGGACTGGAGCGGGCCATGGCCGGGCGCACGGTGCTGGTCATCGCCCACCGGCTGGCCACCGTGCAGCGGGCGGATCGAATCCTGGTGCTGGAAGCCGGGCGAATCGTGGAGCAGGGCAGTCACAATCAGTTGCTGGCCAGCGGGGGCCGCTACAGCGATCTCTGCCGCCGCCAGTTCATCCACATCAACCCCTGAACGCGCTGCCGATGGCCTGGGAGTACCGGGTGATCCACATCAATGTCGAAAGTGGCAACCCCCCCGAGCCGCCCTCACCCAAGGCGGACAGTGAGCGCCTGGGAGGCGCCCTCAGCCCCGAGTACCTGCGGCGGGAATTCCCCCAGCAGTACAGCGGCCTGAATACCCAGCCCCGTCACCCGGCCGAACAGCTGCAGTTCTTTCTCAATGCCCTGGGAAGGGACCACTGGGAAATGGTGGAGGCTGCCCAGGTGGGGCCCCTGCTGATGTTTTTCTTCAAGCGGCCGCTTGACGCCGGATCCGGCGGTGGGGAAGGGCAGCCAGGCCGCTGATCCCTATTCTGATGCCTCCTCACCAGCACCCTGACCCGTGGACTCCAACGCCCAGCAGCCCCCCGTGCTCACCTTCGAGGGTCAGCGCTACGACCTCAATTCCCTGCCGGAGGACGTGAAGGAGCTGGTTCGGGGCATGCAGGTGGCTGACGCCCAGCTGCGCCTCCACGAAGACACCCTCAAGGTGCTGGCCGTGGGGCGCCAGTCGATGGCCATGCAGCTGAACGAGAAACTGCAGATGATCGCGCCCTTGCCCTGACCATCAGCGCCGGCCCTGGCCTCTCAGCCATCGGCTGGGGGCAGGGCGTCTGAAGACTGGGCGGCCTCGAAGTTGTAGCTGCGAGTGATCCGGAACACGGTGCCCGACAGCAGCAGCAAGCCGATCAGGTTGGGAATCGCCATCAGGCCGTTGAGGATGTCGGCGACCGTCCAGATCACCCCTCCCGTGGCCACCGCACCGATCACCACCACCGCCACCCAGAGCAGGCGAAAGGGCTTGATCGCCCGCGTGCCCGCCAGGAACTCCAAACAGCGTTCGCTGTAGTAGCCCCAGCCCAGGATCGTGGTGCCGGTGAAGAACACGGTGCCGAAGGTCACCAGCCAGGCGGCACCGGGCAGCCCCTTGTCGAAGGCGGCCATCGTGAGGGCCACGCCGCTCTGATCGCCGGTGTAGAGCCCACTGATCACGATCACCAGGGCCGTCATCGTGCAGACGATGATCGTGTCGATGAAAGTGCCCAGCATGGCCACCGTGCCCTGCAATACCGGATCTCCCGGCTTGGCGGCCGCCTGGGCGATCGGCGCCGTGCCCAGGCCGGCCTCGTTGGAGAACACACCGCGGGAGATGCCCTTCTGAATCACGGTGCCGAGGGCCCCACCGGCCACGGCCTGGCCGGTGAAGGCGTCGTTGAAGATCACACCCAGGGCAGCGGGAATCTCGCCGAGATGGACCAGCAGGATCACCAGGGCGCCGACCACGTACACGATCGCCATGAACGGCACCACCACTTCGGTGACCTTGCCGATGCGCTCGATGCCGCCGACCAGCACCAGGAAGGTGATCACCGCCATCACCACGCCGGTGAGCAGCTCAGGAACACCCAGGGAGGTCTTGAGGGCCAGGGCCATCTCATGGGCCTGCACGCCGTTGCCGATGCCGAAGCCGGCCAGGGTGCCGAACAGGGCGAACAGGGTGGCCAGCCAGCCCCAACCGGGCCCGAGGCCATTGCGGATGAAATACATCGGGCCGCCCACGTGCTCACCGAGGTCATCGACCTCGCGGTAGTGCACGGCCAGCAACGATTCGGCGTACTTGGTGGCCATGCCCACGAAGGCAATCAGCCACATCCAGAACACGGCACCGGGGCCACCTGTGGCGATCGCGCCGGCCACCCCGGCCACGTTGCCCGTACCGATCGTGGCCGCCAGGGCGGTGGTGAGACCTGCGAAGGCGCTCACGTCACCCTCACCCTTGCTGCTGCGGATCGAACCAAGGGCCTGGCGGAAGCCGAAGCCGATGCGGCGCAGGGGCATGAAGCCCAGCCCCACCATCAAGTACTAACCAGTGAGCCCGATCAACCAGAGGGTGATCGGGCCCCACACCACATTGTTGAGCGCGTCGAGAAAAGGCAACACATCCGCCGCAGGGTTGCGGGGATCGTGCCACCAAAACGCCGCTCAGGCCAGGGGTTCCAGCGCTTCGAAACGGAACATCTGACGCCCTGCAGGGGTATCGCCGAAGGCCTCGGTCTCCACCAGGCGCTCGCTCAGCACCCAGGGGCCGCCCTCCACCAGGGGCACGAAGGTGTCCGTGAAGCGGCTCAGGCCGCCCTTCGGCTCGCCGCTGGCTGGATCGGCATAGCGGCTGGTGTAGCTGCGGCTGAGGTAACCGCTGCCGGTGTCGGTGACACTCTCGGTGAAGATCGTCACCACGGTGCCGTGGATGTGGCGATGCACCATCGTCACCACGTTGTTGAGGATGCGGTAGCGGTCGCCGCTGTTCTTGCCGCCCACGATCACCTCGGTTCCCACCGAGTCGGTGTCGCCGGCGGTGAAGGTGTTCTCGCCATGGGTCTGCGCGAAGCTGCGGCGCACCCGGTGGATCGCCACCTCCCAGAGCTGGGAGGCGATCGCCTTGTGCACCGTCTCGTCGGCCACGCCCTCCACCTGGGCCTTGAGGTCGGCCCCCACCACGAAGGTGCCCTGCACGCGCTGGTCAGGTTCACCGTCAACTCCGGGCTGCTCCCACACGCAGCGGCCGCGGTAGCCGCCGAAGCCAGGCTCCCAGGTGTAGCGGTTCTCGTAGGCAGCGCGGAAGGCGGCGGTGGCGTCACTGCCGGGGGCCAGGGTTGCCGGGCTGGCCGACGAGCTCATGGGAGCCTGGGTGGTCGCGGTCATGGGAGGGGCGTCGGGGTTGCAACCCTAGGGAGCGGCCGGCCCTCCTCAGCGGGCCATCAGCGATGGATGTCCTGCAGGGCGTTGATCTCGAGCCCCTGCTGCTGCAGGGCGGCGATCGCTTCCACGGCGGCGCGCGCACCGGCCAGGGTGGTCACGGTCGGCACGGCGTAGTCGAGGGCGGCGCGGCGCAGGTATTTGTCGTCGTGGGCAGCCTGGCGACCGATCGGCGTGTTGATGATCAGCTGGATGCTGCCCGAGCGGATGGCGTCCTCAATGTTGGGGCGACCCTCATGCACCTTCAGCACCGGCTCCACCGCCAGTCCCGCCGCGGCCAGGGCGGCGGCGGTACCGCTGGTGGCCGTGAGGCTGAAGCCTTCCTCCACCAGGCGGCGGGCCACCGGCACCAGCGACTGCTTGTCGCGGTCGTGGCTGGACAAAAACACCGTGCCACCGGTGGGCAGGGCCTCGCTGGCCGCCAGCTCCGCCTTGGCGAAGGCCAGGCCGAAACCGCTGGCGATGCCCATCACCTCGCCGGTGCTGCGCATCTCCGGGCCCAGCAGGGTGTCGGAGCCCGGGAAGCGCTTGAAGGGCAGCACCGCCTCCTTCACCGTCTGCAGGGGAGGTGTGGGCTCGGCGGTGAGGCCCAGCTCGGCCAGGCTCTGGCCGGCCATCACCCGGCTGGCCAGCTTGGCCAGAGCCACACCGGTGGCCTTGGCCACGAAAGGCACCGTGCGCGAGGCGCGCGGGTTGGCCTCAATGATGAACACCCGCTCCTGGCCGTCTTCGCCCTTCTGCACCGCAAATTGCAGGTTGATCAGGCCGCGCACCTCGAGGGCCAGGGCCAGATCCTTGCTCCACTGGCGGATTGTGCCCAGGGCCGCCTCCCCCAGGCTCACGCTGGGCAGGCAGCAGGCCGAATCGCCCGAGTGGATGCCCGCCGGCTCGATGTGCTCCATCACCCCGCCGATCACCACCGTGCCGGTGGCGTCGCAGAGGGCATCCACATCCACCTCCACGGCATTCTCCAGGTACTGGTCGATCAGCACCGGGTGATCGGGCTCCACGTTCACCGCTTCGGCCATGTAGCGGTTGAGCTCGCTCTCGTCGAACACCACCTCCATGGCGCGGCCGCCCAGCACGTAGCTGGGGCGCACCACCACGGGGTAGCCCACCCGCCCGGCCACGGCGCGGGCCTCGGCCTCGCTGCGGGCCAGGCCGTTGCGGGGCTGGCGGATGTCGAGTCGCCGCAGGATGGCCTCGAACTGCTCCCGGTCTTCCGCTGAATCAATGGATTCGGGGGAGGTGCCCCAGATGCGGGTGCCGGTGGCCAGGCCCTCGGGGCTGGCGAGCCAGCGCAGCAGCGGAATCGCCAGCTTCAGCGGCGTCTGCCCGCCGAACTGCACGATCACCCCCTCGGGGCGCTCGGCCTCGATCACGTTGAGCACGTCTTCGAGGGTGAGCGGCTCGAAGTAGAGGCGGTCGGAGGTGTCGTAATCGGTCGAGACCGTTTCCGGGTTGCTGTTCACCATCACGGTGGCAAAACCCGCCTCCCGCAGGGCGAAGGAGGCGTGCACGCAGCAGTAGTCGAATTCGATGCCCTGGCCGATGCGGTTGGGGCCGCCGCCCAGGATCATCACCTTGCGGCGGGATTCGGGCTGCACCTCGTCTTCCGGCGGCACCGACTCCAGCTCGCCGGCGGCGTTGATGCGCTCCAGGGGCCGCTCGTAGGTGGAGTAGTGATACGGCGTGCGCGAGGCGAATTCGGCGGCACAGGTGTCCACGGTCTTGAACACGGCCCGGACGCCCAGGCCCTGGCGGAGGCGCCGCACGGCCAGCTCGTCGCTGCCGGTGGCCCAGGCGATCTGGCGATCGGAGAAGCCCAGCTGCTTGAGCTCCAGCAGCGCCGCCGCATCGAGATCCGCCAGGCCGCGGCCCCGCAGCAGGCGCGTCTCGGCAGCGAGGATCCCGCGCAACTTGGCCAGGAACCAGGGATCGATGGCGCTGCGCTCATGGATCTCGCCATCGCTGCGGCCGGCCACCATCGCCTCGCGCACGGCAAAGATCCGATCCGGGGTGGGTGTGCGCAGGGCCCGGTCGAGATCGGTGGCGGCAATGGCCCCATCGGCGCGGTCGCAGCCCCAGCCGGCATGGCCGGTTTCCAGCGAGCGCAGGGCCTTCTGGAATGACTCCTCAAAGCAGCGGCCAATCGCCATCGCCTCACCCACCGACTTCATCGAGGTGGTGAGCACCGCCGGACTGCCCTGGAACTTCTCGAAGGCGAAGCGCGGAATCTTCGTGACCACGTAGTCGATCGTCGGCTCAAAACAGGCCGGCGTGGCACCGGTGATGTCGTTGACGATCTCGTCGAGGGTGTAGCCCACCGCCAGGCGGGCGGCGATCTTGGCGATCGGGAAGCCGGTGGCCTTGGAAGCCAGGGCCGAGCTGCGGCTCACCCGTGGGTTCATCTCGATCACGATCACGTCGCCGTTGGCGGGGTTGATCGCGAACTGGATGTTGCTGCCGCCGGTGTCGACACCGATCTCGCGGATGATGGCGATGGCCTGGTCGCGCAGGCGCTGGTATTCGCGGTCTGTGAGGGTCTGGGCCGGCGCCACGGTGATCGAGTCACCGGTGTGCACGCCCATCGGATCGAGGTTCTCGATCGAGCACACGATCACCACGTTGTCGGCGGTGTCGCGCATCACCTCCAGCTCGAATTCCTTCCAGCCGAGCAGCGACTGCTCGATCAGGATCTGGGAGACGGGGCTGGCCTCCAGGCCGCTCTTGCAGATCGCCTCGAATTCCTCGGGGTTGTAGGCGATGCCCCCGCCACTACCGCCCAGGGTGAAGGCGGGCCGGATGATGCGCGGATAGCTGCCGATCGCCTCGCCCACGGCCATGGCCTCAGCCATGGAGGTGGCGATGCCGGAGGGGCACACGGCCACGCCGATGCGCTCCATCGCCTCCTTGAACAGCAGCCGGTCTTCGGCTTTCTTGATTGCCGCCAGATCGGCGCCGATCAGCTCCACCCCGTGCTTCGCCAAGGTGCCGTTCTCAGCCAGGGTTACGGCCAGGTTGAGGGCGGTCTGGCCGCCCATGGTGGGCAGCAGGGCATCGGGCTGCTCGATCTCGATCACCCTGGCCACCACCTCGGGCGTGAGCGGCTCGATGTAGGTGCGATCTGCCATGTCCGGATCGGTCATGATCGAGGCGGGATTGCTGTTCACCAGCACCACCTCGTAGCCCTCGGCCCGCAGCGCCTTGCAGGCCTGGGTGCCGGAATAGTCGAATTCGCAAGCCTGGCCGATCACGATCGGGCCCGAACCCAGCAGCAGGATGCGACGGAGGTCCGTGCGGCGGGGCATGGGCGAGGGCGGCAGGCCAAACCCGTCAAGCCTCTCACGGGGGATGGCTAACCTGTGTCTTGACGTCCATGCCCGTTCCATGAGTGAACTCCAGCGCCTCAAGGGGCTGCTGCCACCGGAAATGCAGAGCTGGGTGTTCGTGGAAGCCGCAGCCTCAATCGATCCACCCCTGATCGCCATTGAGGAGATCGGCAGGGATGAGATCGAGATCCAGGTGGATCTGGAGAAGTGGGATGCCCTGGCGATCGATCACCGCAACCTGCTGTTCTGGCATGAGGTGGGCCGGATCCAGAACGACGCCGTGCCCCGTGATGGCTGGGAGATGGCTGCCCTGGCCATCGGCCTGGGAGGCGCCATCGGCGAGCTGTGGGTGCAGGACGGCCTGCTGTTGCTGATGGCCATGGGGCTGTCGGGCTTCGCCGGCTACCGCCTGTATCTCAAGAACAATGCGGAGAAGCGCCTGGCGGACGCCATCGCCGCCGATGAGCGGGCGATCGACCTGGCCTGCCGCTTCGGCTACACCCTGCCCAACGCCTACAAGAGCCTGGGGGGAGCGCTGAAGGACCAGGCGGAGCAGACCCGCAAGAAGAAGAAACGTTCCTTCTACGACGACCGCCTGGAAGCGCTGCGCAAGAGTGCGGGTCGGGCCCGGGCCGAAATGGCCCAGCAACAGGGTTCCCGCCAATCCGTCACCAGTGAGAACGTCTATGGCTGAGGCCCCCCTGGGCACCGCTGCTGCCACCGATCCCCCCCAACCCCCAGGCAGTTCCCAGCCGAGCATCCGCCCCGCCGACCCCGAAACCGAGGCGATGGCCCGGCTGGCGGCCGAAGCCTGTGACGACCGCAAGGCCGTGGACATCCGCCTGATCCAGGTGGATGAGGTGAGTTCCCTGGCGGACTGGTTCGTGATTTGCAGCGGCCTGTCGAATGTGCAGGTGCGCGCCATTGCCCGGTCCGTGGAGGACCGGTTGGAGGAGGAGCTGGGGCGGCTGCCCCTGCGCCGGGAAGGCCAGAATGAGAGCAGCTGGCTGCTGCTCGACTACGGCGAGGTAATCGTTCACGTGCTCACCCCCAGCGAGCGGGAGTATTACGACCTGGAGTCGTTCTGGGGCCACGGGGAGCAGGTGCGCTACCTAGGCTCCAAACCTGCATCCCACGCTAGAGGCCATGGGTGACACCCGCGGCGCCACCGGCGATCCACCAGGCCAAGCCTCGATCGTCTGTCCGGTACCGCCGGCCCAGCGCCCCCTGCAGCAATACGAGGAGCTGCGGGATTCCTGGTTCTTTGCCTGGCCCAGTCGGGGCAATGGCGGCTTGGCCAAGGCCCTGGCCGCTTGCTGGTTGCTGGCGTTGCCGCCCAGCCTGCTGGTGGCCAGCGGCAGCTGGGTGCTGCGCTACCGCCCCCTGGAATTGGGTCTGGCGGCTGCGGTGGCCGCCACGTTGCTGCCCGTGTTGCTGCTCATGCGCCAATGGCTTGGCTGGCGCTCCATTCACCGGCGGTTGGTGAGTGAACGGGTGGAATACGAGGAGTCGGGCTGGTACGACGGCCAGGTGTGGGAAAAGCCGATCAGCTGGCGTCAGCAGGATCTGCTGGTGGCCCAGTATCAGGTGCGACCGGTGCTCAGCCGCCTCGAACGGGCCCTGGCGATCGGCGCGGGCCTGATGCTGGCGGGCACGGGCCTCTGTCAGGCTCTCTGAAGCATCATCGGTCTCCGCGTAGCGGTTTGCCTTTATGAGCCTCCCCCAGAGTTTCGGCTCCCCGGCCCGCACCGGCATCCCGCCACTGGAGGTGAGGCTTCTGCGCAACGGCATCGCCGAATCCAGCCACCGCGTCCATGCCGTGGTGTGTGACGCCCGCGGCCGGGTACTGATGCGCGCCGGTGATCCCCAGCAGCTGAGCTTCATCCGCTCGGCCCACAAACCCTTCCAGGCCACCGTGTTTGTGGCCAGTGGCAGTGCCGACCAGGGCAGCAGCGGCGACCGCGGCCTGGCCATCGCCTGCGCCTCCCATGCCGGCACAGCCATGCATGCCCGAGAAGCATTCCGGCTGCTCTGGGGGGCCGAACTGGAGGCCGATCAACTGCAGTGCCCGGTGCCGCCCGATCGCAGCAGCCCGCTGGAGCACAACTGCTCCGGCAAGCACGCCGCGTTTCTGGCCACCTGCCGACGCATGGGCTGGGCCACCGAGAGCTACCTGCAGAGCGATCACCCGCTGCAGCGGGAGGTGCTCAAGCGCACCGGCGAACTGCTGGGCCTGCCAGCAGCTGAACTGGTGACGGCCCGCGACGACTGCGGCGCGCCGACCGTGCAATTGCAACTGGCCCAGATGGCCCTGCTGTTCGCCCATCTCGGCGCCGGTGAGCAGCCGGACCTGGAGCGCCTCAGTCGGGCCATGCTCAGCCACCCCGAACTGGTGGCCGGCGAAGGGCGCTTCGACACCCAGCTGATGCGCCTGGGCCACGGCCAGGTGCTGAGCAAGGGGGGGGCTGAAGGCATCCAGTGCCTCAGCCGGGTAGGCGAGGGCCTGGGCGTGGCGATCAAGGTGGAAGATGGCGCCTCGCGCGCCAAACATGCCGTGGCGCTGCACCTGCTGGAGCAGCTCGACTGGCTCACGCCGATGACGCTGGAGGAGCTGCGGCAACAGTTCCAGCAGCCGGCTCCCCACCTGCAGCTGGAGGTGCGGGGCGAACTGCGCTTCGACTGACGCCACGGGTCGGGGCATTGGTAGCCAGCGACACCTGGCTGGTACAATTCAGGGGTTGCCGCGGGGTAGAGCAGCCTGGTAGCTCGTCGGGCTCATAACCCGAAGGTCGCGAGTTCAAATCTCGCCCCCGCCACCAATTCCTAAAAGCCCGACTTCTCAGTCGGGCTTTTTTGTGCGGTTTTTTCAGGCTCTGAATCCTCTGGCTAACCTTTCGCTCCGAGTGCGTACACGATTGCCACAGGCCCTCAGCATGGCCAAGTTGCCAGTGCACTTCGATCCCTCGGTCGACAGGTGGGCCAGGTCTGCTTCGAGGGCTTTTCCCTGTTGTCACCTGCCCTGAAGATCTGCAGTGCTTACCTGTTTGCTGGTGGAGGATGACCCCCTGCTGAGGGAGCTGCTCACCGAGGTGCTACAGAGCCATCCGGCCACCCAGATGCTGGGCAGTGTGGGCACCGCAGCAGAGGCCATCACCATGTGTCTTCAGCGGGCGCCGGATCTGCTGGTGCTCGACCTCAACCTGCCCGACGGCAACGGACTGGACGTGGCCCTGGCGGTCGCGGCCCAGCGGACGGATACCCAGGTGGTGGTGCTCTCTGCCGAGGCCGGCTGTTTTGTCTGCCCCCCCGAATTACGGCCGTTGCTGCGGGGTGTGATCGACAAGATCCACGCCTATGAGGCCCTGCCGGCGGAGATCGACGAAATCCTGGCGGACAGCGCACGATGAACGCTTCCACCCCGAGCCCCAAGCCCTCCCCCGAGCCGCTTGGCAGCAGACGGTTTGGGCCTCTGCTGCGGTCGCCATGGCCCTCTCGGCGCAGCCAAGCCATCGGGCTGGCCGTCCTGGTCAGTGTCGGCCTGGGGGGCCTGCTCTGGTGGCAGCGTCTGCGGCCGGTGACCGTGGCCGTGGGGGTCGACCGGCCCCTGGTGTACGGAGCGGCGATTGATCCCACTGACCTGAACACCGCCCAGCTCTTCCTGGAGGACAACAGCGGTAGCCCCATTCGGCTGGAGACGATGTTCAACAGCACCGATCCACTCCAGGGTCCCGCCGATGTTCAGGCCCTGCTCGATCGGGGCGTGCGCTTCTTCATCACCACCCAGACCTCCAGCCATGCCGTACCCAGCCTGGGCCTGTTCGCCGATGGCCGGGCCCTGGCGATCAACGTGTCGGCCACCAGCACGGAGATGAGTGATCGCGACGATTACTTCCTGCGCATCATTCCCGACCTGGCCCAGGAGCAACGGGCCATCGCCGCCCGGATCAACCAGCTGGAGGGCAAGCGTCTGCTGGTGATGCGCGACAGCCGCAATTTCCGCTACACGGAACCTGCCCTCAAGCACTTCCTGCAAGCTCTGCAGGCGGAGCGCCCGTGGGAGATCACGGTCCGTTCCTTTCCTGCGGATGCCTTTGATCCAAATCAGGAGAGAGAGGTTGTCAGCCAACCCTTCGACGTGCTCTATGTGCTCGGAGGCGACTTCCTGCCCACCATGGGCAATCTGGCCCAACAGTTCCACCAGTTCAATCCCGCAGCACCGATCCTGCTCACCCCGTGGGCCCGCTCGCCGGCCCTGCTGCAGAACGCGGGCGAGGCCCGGAGGCAGATCCTGATCGCCAGCCCCTACCCCGACCGCCGGGCTGACCCGGCTGTGGACCGGTACCTCAACCGCCACCAACAACGCTTCGGCTATGAGCCCTATGCCATGGGCATCGGCACGCGCCAAGCGATCGAACTGCTGGATCAGGCCTTTCGACGCGGTCATCGCACCCCAGAGGCCGTGAAGGGCTATCTGTTGGGCGAGCAACCCCATCAAACCAGCTTGGGATCGGTGCGCTTTACACCCAGTGGAGATGTGCAGGCCCAATTCCAGTTTCTGAGGCCCTCCCCGTGAAACCGCCGATCAGCTTCTGGCGCTACACCCTTAGCCAGGAACTGATTGCCCTGGCCTTAGCGCTCGGCGTCCTGACAAGCTCCAGTTCGATCATCCTGCGCCAACTCAACCAACGCTTTATCAAGCTGCACCGGGCCGATGCCGATCGGGTACAAGTGCACCTCCAGGAGCATCTCAATGAGGCGATTGAGCAGTTCCAATTTTTCAGCACTCTCGAGTCTCAAAGCAGCAACCAGGTAGCCAGCCGACTGATCACCAGCTTTTCGGACATCTATGAGCTGGATCACAACTTCCGGGTCGTTCATATCTACAAACAGCAGCAGGGAAGCCGGGTTTTCAAGGGGTTTTCCTTTGCCGGCAGCCCACTGGCCGACCATCTTCAACAGCAAAAATTTCCCGAGGGGGGTCCCGCCCGATTCAAAGGGAAACCTTCAGCCATCATCCGAGCAGCTGAAGACGAAATCGCCAGCATCTACATCGCCATACCGGATGGGAGTCCGGAAACCTTTTTGGTAGGACGACTGAATCTCAATTACATCCAGAATTTCCTGCGCCGCTTCACCCTGATCAGCGGCAACCCCCTGTTGCTTGTCAACAACGATGGCTTTGTGATGCTGTCCAGCAACCGTGACCTACCGATTGCCAGCATTGACCTGCGCTCAGCCCGAGCACCAGGCAGCCTGCAGCCGATCCAGATCGGCTCGAAACGCTGGCTGCCGGTGGTGGGTGACAGCGGCGAAATGGGCAGTCCGTTTGTCACCCTGGTGCCAACCCAGCCCCTGGAGCACCACCGCCGCCTGATGGTGGGCGCCACCCTGGTCGTGTCCCTGCTTCTGATCGCCATCTTCATCCTCAAGACCCGGCGACTGCAGACCAATCTGTTCAATCCCGTGCGTGCTTTTGCCGACCAGCTTCGCGAGGTGGAGAGCGGCAACCAATCCGGCTCGCTCGCAGCAAGCGACCAGCACCGGGAGCTGGCCAGCGCCAGCGAACGCTTTCTGGAGATGCGGCTGATTCAGGAACGGTTCGCCGCCATGGTGGCGGCAATCCAGCAACGGGAGAGCGAACTGCGCCAGGCGCTGCGGGCCAGCCTGGCTGCCGCGGCCGTCGGCCACGAGATCAAACAACCGCTCAGCACCATCCGCTTGCTCTGCCAGCAGGCCAACCGCAGCACACCCTGGACCGATCTGCGACCTGTCCTGGCCCAGCTGGACAGTGAGTCGAGCCGGGTGGCCCGCACCGTGGAGAGCATGCGCATGCTGCTCAGCAACGTGCAGAGCAAGCAGGAGCCCCTTGATCTTGCAGCCGTGGCCAACAACGCGGTCACCTTCACCCACCACCAGCGCCGCATCCTCGGGGTGGGGTTCAGGGCTGAGGGGCTCAATGGCCTGCCGATGGATGACGCCACCTTGACGGTGATGGGCGATCCGGTGCAGCTGCAGATCGCCATTGGCAACCTCCTGCGCAACGGGGCAGAAGCGGCCGCCACCATGCCAGCGGGACACCGGCTGATGCGCCTGCGGCTGCTGCGCCAACCGCCCAGCCCCGCCCACCCGCATGGTGTGGCCGGGCTGGAAGTGGCGGACAGCGGGCCTGGCCTGCCCGAGCTCGAACAGATCAATCAGGGTGTGAGCGTTGGCCGGGAGCTCGGCCGCGAGCCCCTGATCACCACCAAGGCCGGCGGCAGCGGCCTTGGCCTGTTCGTGGTGCGCTGCACCCTGGAACAACACGGCGGCTGGCTGCAGGCCGGTCGTTGTCCCGACCTGGGCGGGGCGGCAGTGAGCCTCTGGTTACCCCTGCGCCCGGCGGACCACGAGACGTAGGGTCGGCGGTTGTGCCAGCCCCATGCCGCCAGCCTTCGACGCGATCGTGGTGGGCTCCGGTGCTACCGGCGGTATCGCCGCGATGGTGCTGGCTGAGGCCGGCCTGCGGGTGTTGGTGCTGGAAGCTGGCCCAGAACTGCAGCCCCAGCGAGCCTTCGGCAGCGAGCCCACCAACAGCCTGCGCCGGCTGGTGAACCTCAGTAGCGGCAAACAGGCCCTGCAGCGGCACCATCCCGGCTACTGGAAGCAAAACCCGGAGCTGTTCACCGACGAGCGGCTCAACCCCTATTCCACCCCGGCTCACCAGCCCTTTCTCTGGACGCGGGGGCGCCAGGTGGGGGGCAAGAGCCTCACCTGGGGCGGGATCACCCTGCGGCTGAGCGACTTTGAATTCAAAGCTGCGGCCAGGGAAGGCGTGGGCGCCGGCTGGCCGATCAGCGGCGCCGACCTGGCCCCCTATTACGCGCGGCTGGAGCAGTGGCTCGGGGTTCGCGGCCATTGCGACGGCCTGCCCCAACTTCCGGATGGCTGCTTCGCGCCGCCGCTGCCCTTCACCCCCGCGGAAGCCCAGTTGGGTGCAGTGGTGCGCAACCAGCTGGGCTTGCCCTTCATCCACTCCCGCGGCTTCAGCCTGCCGCGGCGGCAGGGCTGGCCGGTGAGCAGCAGCCCCGGCAGCAGCCTGGCCCGGGCCCTGGCCACCGGCCGCACCAGCCTGCGCAGCCAGGCCGTGGTGAGCCACGTGCTGATGAGCCCAGACCAGGCCAGCGCCCGGGGGGTTGTGCTGGTGGATGGCCGCAGTGGGGCCCTGGAAGCGGTGGAAGCGCCACTGGTGGTGCTTTGCGCTTCCACGATCGAGAGCCTGCGGCTGCTGCTCCACTCCGGCGAGCAGGAGCGCAGCGGCGGCCTGATCGACCCCTCGGGCAGACTGGGCACCGGACTGATGGACCACATCTCCTGCTGCCGTTTCTTTTCGTTGCCCGACCTGCCGGCCGCCACGGAACCCGCCGAGCTCTCTGGTGCAGGCAGCTGCTTCATCCCCAACACCCTCAACCTCTCCGACCCCACGGCTGAGAACTTCCGGCGGGGGTATGGCATCTGGGCGGCACTGCAGCGCTTTGACCCACCCCGACTGCTGCAGCGCCACCCTCACCAGGCCAGTGGCTTCCTGATCGGCCATGGCGAGGTGCTGGCCCAACCCCACAACCGCGTGACCCTCAACCACCAGCTCCTGGACGCCTGGGGGCTGCCCACCCCCCACATCGCCATGGCCTGGGGGGACAACGAGCGGGCGATGGTGGCCCACATGCAGGGGCGCATGCAAGCCATCGTGGCGGCGGCCGGGGGCACGATCCGTGCCCTCGAGGACCTGTTCGTGCTGCCCCTGCTGGAACCCTGGGTGCGCCGCAGCTGGGCGGTGCGCAGCGACGCCGCCCCGCCCGGGTACTACATCCACGAGCTGGGGGGAGCGCCCATGGCGGCCACGGAACACCAGGGGGTGGTGAACGCTTGGAACCAGTGCTGGCGAGCCCCCAACCTGCTGGTGGTCGATGGAGCCTGCTGGAGCTCGGCTGGCTGGCAGAGCCCCACGCTCACGGAGATGGCCATCAGCTGGCGGGCCTGCGCAGCAGCGGCCGAACGGCTGAAACGGGGTGATGGGAGCCAGTTGGACCGTGCTCCGGTGTGCGACTTCTGATTGATCAGCCCATCTGGTGTCGATTGGCACAAATGGCCGCGAGCGGGATCTGCACAATCACGGGGCGACCTGTAACGGGTCGGGCAAGGGAGAACACGGGCGGGGGATGGCTCCCCCGCTTTTTTATGCCCTGGCGTTGATGCCCTGGGTTGCGATGTCTTGGTGCCCCCCAACCTTCAGCGCAGAAACAGGCCGTTGAGGTAATGCTGATTCACGCAGGCGTCCTTGCAACCATGCTGGAACAGGAAGCTGGCCAAAGCTGAGGTGATCAAGCGGTACTGATCCCAATGGGGATTGGCCTGAATGAACTGGCGCATGCCGTCGAACAACACCTCCGGCACCTCAGTTTCCAAACTGACAGCAGGACCGGAGGTGGCGGCAGGATCGGAGGCCATGGGGCGGGATTGCACGGCTGACGGCCCAGTACGCCACAGGGAGGGCGCTGGCGTCAAAGGCACACCGCCAGGGCGAACTCACCCCAGATCAAGGTGAGATTGAGGCCCGGCACTGGACTGCACCGCTGGCCCATGGGCCAATCACCGCCGCGGTGCCCAGGCAGAGGACCCGTCAAGGGGTGGATGGGCGGGTGCGAACTTTCCCCAACCTGGTTGCCCCACAAGGCCCGGGATCGGTCCGGCTGGGGAAAAGCCTGGCTCGATTCGGGGAAAAGCACCAACGGCTGGGGAGAACTCCCATTGATCAGCGCTGCTGATCATCCGAAAATCCACCCAGCCCTGGGACGCGATGAGACCCCTGGACAGACTGGCCAGCTCGCCTTGGCGCCCCAGGGATCAGCCTGCGCCGTGCCTGCGCAGGCTGCGGGGCCCCAGGGGGTGGTCGGCCTGGGGGTAGGGGGGATGGTGACTGTGGCTATGGCTATGGCTATGGGCATGGCCGAGGGGAATCGGCACGCCATCGGGCTGACAGGCACCGGTGCATTCGCTCTCGCAGAGGGTGCAACTCTCGGTGAGTCCTTCCACGTGGTGGTGGTGGCTGTGCTGGGGAGCCCCCACCTCCATCTCAAAGCCAAGCACTTGGGCCCGGTATTTGCATAGAGAGCAGTTCATCTGGGTATCACCACGCACCACCTCGGCCACCCGCTCGGCAAAGGTGTCCAGCACCTGGGGATGGTGGCCCAGGTAGGACACGGGCAGAAACTGAACGGCGGGATGGTCAGCGGCCACCAGCTCGGTGTGCTGGCGGATGCGGCTCACCAACACGCCGGAAAACAGAAAGTAAGGAAACACCAGGATGCGGCGGAAACCGAGGCGCACCGCATGGCGCAGGCCGGGTTCCACCAGTGGGAAGGTGACGCCGGAATACACCGTCTCGCCCCAGCCGAAGCCCATGCCCTCCACCAGCATGCGGGTGACCTTGGCCACATTGGAGTTGGCATCGGGGTCGGAGGAGCCCCTGCCCACCACCACCAACAGGGTGTCGTGGAGAGGCACGGAGCCCTCCCGGTCGGCCTGGGCAAGGGTCTCGCGGATGCGGGCGCCAGCGGCCTGGATCATCTTGAGGTCCACCCCCAGCTCCCGCCCGTAGTCCACTCTCAGGCCGGTCTCAGCCGCGTAGGTGTTGAGCACGGAGGGGATGTCGTTCTTGGCGTGGCCGGCGGCGAACAACATCGCCGGGATCGCCAGGATGTGTTTCACCCCCCTATCCCGCAGGCGATCCAGGCCATCGCGGAGGATCGGCCGGGCAAATTCCAGATAGCCATGCTCCACGGGCAGGGGGGAGAGACGCTGGCGAAGCGCCTCCGCCAACGTTGCGAACTCCTCCACTGCCAGGCGATTGCGGCTGCCGTGGCCGCACACCAACACGCCGATGGGGCCGTGGGCACCGATCAGCGGAGCGGGAGGGGCTGGGGTCTGCATGGCCAAGGTCTCACCCCTTGACCCTATCTGCAGCAACCCTGGCAGCAGGCCCCGGGCCTGGCCGTGCTCCCAGGCCGCACGCAAGGAGTGGCAGCACAGCCACGCGGGCAGGCGAGGATGGGTGGATGGGTTTGCGTCTTCCCCCCTTTCAGCAGTTGCCTCCCCCCCCCCGGGCCGAGGCGTTGCTGGAGGTGCCGATCGCCAGCCTGCGGCCCACCCAGATGTGCGTGGGCATGGCCGAGGTGCGCAGCCGTCAGGCGGATTTCAGGGCCGAGAGCAGCAGCGAACGCCGTGACTACCTGGGGAGCAAACCGGTACCGCTGGTGCGCAGCGGCGACGGCAGCGTGTGGATGGTGGACCGGCACCATCGTCTGCGTGCCCTGCTGGAACTGATGCCCGAGGCCACAGCCTTCGGCTACGTGGCCCTGAACCTGGAGACCAGCGACCCCTCCCTGGTGCTGGCCGAGTTGCGCCAGCGGGGCTGGTTGTACCTCTACAACGGTCGCGGCCTGGGCCCCCAGCCGCCTACCGCACTGCCCACCGACCTTCTCGGCCTGGAGGATGACCCCTACCGCAGCCTGGTGTGGAAGCTGAAACGGGAGGGCGTGATCAAGGCGGCACCCTTGATTCCCTTCCATGAGTTTCGCTGGGGGGCCTGGCTGCGCAGCCGCTCCCTGCCGCCCTTCAGCTCCTTGCAGCTCACCCCGGCCCTGCCGGCAGCCCGGGCCCTGGCCCGCTCCGAGGCGGCCTCCCACCTCGCCGGCTGGCAGGGGGGATTGTGATCAGGTCTGCGAGCTGAACCGCCCCCCGTAGCTGCGCGAGGGCTGGGAGCTCGCCATGCTGAAGCCCCACTGAGCGGAGCTGGCCTTGACTGCCTTCCTGGCCGACAACCCGATGGCGACCTTCGCGCTGTTGCTGGGGTTGAGCGTGCTGGTGCCACCGCTGCTGTGCAGGCTGCGACTGCCTGACCTGGTGGGACTGCTCCTTGCGGGGGTGCTGATCGGTCCCCATGGCCTGGGCTGGCTCAACAGTGAGAGCGAAACCATCCGCCTGCTCTCGGATGTGGGCGTGATCTACCTGCTGTTCATCGCCGGCCTGGAGATCGACCTGGTGGAATTCGCCCGCATCCGCCAGCGCTCCTTCCGCTTCGGCCTGCTCACCTTCAGCCTGCCGATGGCCGGCGGGCTGCTGTTGGGCCTGGGCTTCGGCTACTCCCTGTTGAGCAGCGTGCTGCTCGGCTCAATCCTCTCCTCGCACACACCGCTGGGGTATCCAATCGTGCGCAGCTACGGCGCGATGCGAGAGGAATCGGTGGTAGTGGCCATCGGCGGCACCATCTTCACGGACATCGCCGCCCTGGTGATTCTGGCCCTGACGGTGGGTCTGGCACGCGGCGCCCTGGGCCCCCTGGGAGCCATGGGCCTGCTGCTGAAGGTGGCGGCCTATGCAGCGCTGGTGGTGGTGCTGATCCAACGCCTGGGTCGCCCGCTGGTGCGCCGCAACGTCAACAACGACAGTCAGCTGTTCGTGCTCGTGCTGCTGGCCGTGTTCCTCGCGGCGCTGGCCGCAGAACTGGCGGGGGTGGAAAAAATCGTGGGCGCCTTCCTGGCGGGACTGGCCGTCAATGGCGTGCTGCCCGAGGGGCGCGTCAAGGAACAGGTGATCTTCGCGGGCGCCAGCCTGTTCATCCCCATCTTCTTCATCGACCTGGGCCTGCTGCTCAACCTGCCGGCCTTCCTGGCCACCCTTCAAACCTCCCTGTTTGCCGTCGGGCTGATCGCCACCCTTGTGGGCAGCAAGGGGCTAGCCGCCTGGTGGGCCGGTCGGGTTTACCGCTACAACGGCGCCCAGATGCTCACCCTCTGGTCGTTGTCACTGCCCCAGGTGGCAGCGACCCTGGCCGCCACGTTTGTGGGCTTCCGTGCCGGCCTGCTCGATGAACAGGTGCTCAACAGTGTGCTGGCCCTGATGGTGGTCACCGCCACCCTGGGCCCCTCGCTCACCGCCCTGGCCATGCCGCGGCTGGGGCGGCGGCCGGTGGCCAGCGGGCTGGCGGCGGGCCATAGCGGCAGCCTGGCCCTGGTGCGGCGCTCCCTCACGGTGCTGGTGCCGGTGGCCAATCCGGAGAACGAGCGGCCGTTGCTGAGCCTGGCCCAGCTGCTGATCGGCGGCGATGCCGACCATCCCGGGCGGGTGCTGCCCCTGGCCGTGGTCTCCCCCAACCAAGCCGAAGCAGGCGGCGCCAGCGCCGCTGCCCTCACCGCCCAGCTGGGCCAAGGCCGGCAGTTGCTGGCACGGGCCCGGCAGATCAGTGAACAGCAGGGCATCCCCTGCCACACCCTGCTGCGGGTGGACACCGACGTGGCGGCGGGCATTGCCCGGGTGGCCATGGAGCAGGGCAGCGACCTGGTGCTGATGGGCCTGGCCGCCCCTACGCCCCTGGGCCGCTGGCTGTTCGGGGATCTGGTGGACGCCACCTGCCGTCAGGTGCCCTGTCCGGTGGTGGTGGCCCGGCTGATGAGTGAACCCAGCCAGTGGCGACGACTGCTGGTGCCGATCAAGGATCTGACGGCTGGAGCGATGGAGCAGTTCCAGTTAGCCGAACGATTGGCCACGGCCCTTGGCGCCAGCATCACCCTGCTGCACCTGCACGATCCGCGCCTGGCAGGGGAAGCCCTGGTGGCCTTGCGCCGCGAGCTCGAGCGCTGGCGACCCGAACCAGAGGACCTCGCCAACGACGTGCCCATGAACGTGGAGCTGGCTCCCAACCATGGGGTGGAGCCGACGGTCCTGCGCCACGGCCTCCAACACGACCTGGTGATCCTGCGCTCCCAGCGTCGGCTTGTGGCGGGTCTGCCCATCCCCGCCAGCGACCTCACCACGCGACTGGTGCAGCGCCTCAACACCACCACCCTGGTGATCAGTGACCCCCTGCATTGATGCGGAGGGTGGCATTGCTGAACAGCGGGTCTAAACCGGAGTCATCCTCGCGTGATGGCCTTCCGCCGGCATGACTTACCACCACCTGCTCGTTCCCACCGATGGCTCGGAGCTCTCCGACCGGGCCGTTGACCAGGCCGTGGCCCTGGCAGCCGCCCTCGGGGCGCGGTTGCGGGTCCTGCATGTGCAGGTGAGCTTCCCGATCAGCCTGGTCGGAGTGGGAGAGCTGGTGGAGCCCAGCACGGTGGATGCCCTGGTGGCTGCCACCCAGCAACGGGGCGAGGCGATCCTGGGCGCCGCCATGGCCAAGGCCGCGCAGGCTGGCGTGGTTGCCGACCAATCCCTTCTGGTCAATGCCCAGCCCCACCAGGCCATCCTTGAGGAGGCCCAGGCCAACGGCTGCGACCTGATCGTCATGGCGTCCCATGGCCGTCGCGGCCTGGAGGGCCTGCTGATCGGCAGCGAGACGCAGCGGGTGCTCACCCAGAGCAGCTGCCCGGTGCTGGTGGTGCGCTGAGGGAACCGGGATCAGCTAAACAAGGGCGTGGACGAGATGGTTCGAGCCATGGGCGATCCGGCTCTTGCGGCATTCGGATCGAGCTTCAGTGCGATCACCCTGGCCGAACTGGGGGACAAGACCTTTTTCATGTCCCTGATCCTGGCGATGCGGCATCCCCGCCGCTGGGTTTTTCTGGGCAGCTTCGCGGCCCTGGCGGCCGTGACCCTGCTCTCCCTGGGCATTGGTTATGGGATGCGCGAACTGCTGCCCACGGCCCTACTGCCCTGGCTGGCGGGGCTGTTGTTTCTGGGCTTTGGGGGCAAGTTGCTCCTGGAGGCCGCCCAGCTACCGGCCGATGCCGCAGCGGGTGAACGCCAGGAAGCGGAGGAGGCGGTGCTGGCCGCCGACCGCCGGCATCCCAGCCAGCGGGCCCTGGCGGTGCTTGCCGAGGCATTTGGTCTGGTGTTCATCGCCGAACTGGGCGACCGCACCCAGTTCGCCACCATCTTTCTGGCCACAGCCCCGGGTTTTCCCTTCGCCGCCCTGCTGGCCGGCACCCTGGGCGGCCATGGACTGGTGACTGCCCTGGCCGTGGGCTCGGGCCGCTGGGTTGGGGAACGGGTGGATGAACGGCTTCTCTACCGGCTGAGTGGCGGGCTGTTCATCCTGTTTGGCCTCTGGGCCCTGAGCCAGCTTCTGGGCTGAGCTTTACGCTGCCTGGACAGCGATTTGATGCACGTTGGCCAAGGACGAGATCAGCAGAGCCGATGAACTGCAGGCCCTGGGCTGGGCTCCCGAGGATGTGCGCCGCTACGCGGAGCTGTGGGACTACCGCCACCGCTGGGGTGCCATCAACCTTGAGCCCGAAGACCGGGCCTTCCTGCGCAGGGCGGAAGCAGCCCTGCCCAAGCGGGTCACCGGCAAAGCCGCCCAGAAGAAGGCCCTCCAGGACAAGTCGCACTACCGCTGGCTGGCCTTCTACCGGGACGCAATGCTGGCCAGCGGGGCAGAGCAACAGCTCACCGATGGAGAACAGGGAGCCTGGCCCGTGCTGCTGGCAGCCGAACTCGCCCTGCTCGACGAACTGCAGCCCGTGCTGGGCCTGCCGGACACCCTCAAGGCCCGTGAGCTGGTAGCGGTGCGGGACGCGCTGGTAGCCGAGGCGGCAACCCAGGGCCGCAGCCTGATGTTCGACTACATCGCCCCCCTGGAGGACCTCAAAAAACAGGAGCGCACCAAATGGAAACCGCTGCGCGGCGACGGTAGTGGCGACACCAGCTATCCGGTGCTGAGCGCGGACGCTCTGGAGCCTTTCCGCGCTGAGGCCACCCGGGTGCTGGGGGATTGGATGCGAGCCCATTTCCCCTCCCTGCAGGCCTGAGGGGTTAGCCACCGCATCCGGGACCTGAATCTGAATAGGGTGATTCCATTGCCCTGGCCCGGATGCTCAACCGCAACCCCCCGGGCATCTGCTCCTGGAGAGCCTTTTGCTCCTGGGCAACGACGAGGCCATCGCCACCGATGACATCGATGTGCTGGCAGAGCACATCTCCCTGGCCGTGCCGGTGCGAGACATTGCTCCCCTCGGACCCCAGCAACAGTTTCGTCACCGCTCCAGCTACCGCATTGCCGGTGACATGGGGCTCGCGGCTGCCACCGCCACACCCACGCGGCTGTGGGTGGACGAAAACAGCGAGTGCGCCGTGGTGCTGTTGAGGCAGGGCTCGGCCCACTACCACCTGGACGGCCACGACTTTTTCGCCGCCGCTGGTTCCAGCGGCATGTTTCTGCCAGGCATGGATTACATCCAGGACACCAGCCTGGCCAGTGGCCTGATCTACAACCTGTCCCCCCAGCTGCTGGGCCGCTATCTCTGCAAAGCGAGCGGGGGCAACTTGCACCTCGACGACGCCATCCACCACCTCCAATGCCCCCAGGCGATTGATCTGAAGCACACGTCCATCCCCCAGGTTTTGTTTGGCCTCCAGGTGCTGATCCGCACAATTGACTGCCTCGGCAGGCAGGCACAACCTGACGCTCTGCCACTCGTTCGGTTACAGGAGGGCATCTACGCCCTGTCTGCGGGCCTGCTGATGCCGGACTACGCACCGCGGGCCCTGAGCAGCTGGCAGCCCATCCCCTGAGCAGGGGGAATCAAAACCTACGTGCGGCGCGCATCGGCCAGCAATCGGAGCACGTCAGCATCGGCAAGCTGCTCGAAGTGGCCGTACCAGATGCCCACAGCTTCGAGATTGGCCACGGATGCGAGCACGGTCGTCCGATCCACCAGCGGGGCCAGGCTGGCCAGCACCTGCCGGTCGGCCACCGGAACCGCAATCTGCAGGGAGGAGGGAGCGCAGCGGCGCAGGGAGATCAGGGCGGCCTTCAAGGTCATGCCAGTGGCCACGCCGTCATCCACCACCAGCAGGGGCAGGGCTTGCAAGTCGCCTGGTTCGGGGTCCCCGAACAACCGCTGACGGCGCACGAGTTCCTGGCGCTGGGTCTGCAACCAGCCGCCTCGCTGGGCAGCCAGCTGGTGGTGCCTGGCGGCTGCCCCATTGCGCCACACGGTCACACCCCCTGGAGCCACGGCGCCGATAGCCAATTCAGGATTGGTGGGATCGGCCACCTTGCGCACACACCAGGTGGCCACGGGGAGCGCCAGGGCACCAGCCATCGCCGCGGCCACCGCCACCCCTCCGCGGGGCAAGGCCAACAGCAGGGTAGGTGGGCGCAAATCGCCAAGTTCCTCCGCCAGAGCCAGGCCAGCCTGGCGACGATCGTCCCAAAGGGGAGGCAGCCAGATTGGTGGGGATTCGCCCACAGAGGTGTCGTGCGGCACAGGAGTCCTAGCCAGCTCCAGATGCAATGGATGAATCACCGTTCACTGTCAGGAGCCGCCTGCCATGGCCAGCTTCACCATCACCCTCGATGACGGCCGCAGCTTCAGCTGTGCTGACGACACCTACATCCTCGACGCCGCCGAGGAACAGGGCATCGATCTGCCCTACTCCTGCCGGGCCGGAGCCTGCAGCACCTGTGCGGGCCGGATCCTCTCCGGCAGTGTGGATCAATCCGACCAGAGCTTCCTGGATGATGAGCAGATTGCGGAGGGGTTCGCCCTGCTCTGCGTGAGCTACCCCATGGCCGACTGCACCATCAAACCGGAAGTGGAAGGGGAGCTCTGAGCAGAGCCCCCGCTCGTCAATCGGCAAGCATCGGCTGGCTGGGCACCGGCAGCGGCTCCACCTTCCAGATCCGCTGGGCGTATTCCTGGATCGAGCGGTCGCTGGAGAAGAAGCCGCAGCCCATCGTGTTCGCCAATGACATCCCGGCCCAGCGGGGACGGTCCATCCAGGCCCGATCCACCTCCTCCTGGGCCCGGCGGTAATCGGCCAGGTCGGCCATCACCTTGAAGGGGTCGTGGCTGGTGAGGCTGGCCAGCAGTGGGTGGTAAAGATCGCGGTCTCCATCACTGAAATGACCGGAGCCGATCAGCGAGAGCACATCGCGGACCATGGGGTCCTGCTCGATCCAGGACATCGGGTGGTAGCCCAGCCGGTCGAGTTCCGCCACCTGTTCGGTGGTGTGGCCGAACAGAAAGAAGTTGTCCTCACCCACCCGCTCGCGGATCTCCACATTGGCGCCGTCGAGGGTGCCGATGGTCACCGCACCATTGAGGGCCATTTTCATGTTGCCGGTGCCGGAGGCCTCCTTGCCCGCGGTGGAGATCTGCTCGGAGAGATCCACCGCCGGATACACCAACTGGCCCAGACTCACACTGAAGTTGGGCAGAAACACCACCCGCAGACGCCCCTGCATCGCCGGGTCCATGTTCACAATTTCGGCGATTCCCACCAGCAGGCGGATGATCAGCTTGGCCATCGCATACCCAGGTGCCGCCTTCCCGCCGAACAGGAAGGTGCGCGGTGGCAGATCCTCACCGTTGCGTAGCCGCAGGTAGCGCTCCACGATCAACAGCGCCGCCAGGTGCTGGCGTTTGTACTCGTGGATGCGCTTCACCTGAACGTCGAACAGGGATGTGTGATCCAGCAGCAGGCCGAATTGCTGCTGGACATGATCGATCAGCCGCCGCTTCCCCTGATTTTTCACGCCTTGCCAGCGCTCCAGGAAGGCGGGATCGCCGGCATAGGCAGCCAGGTTCTGCAGCACCGCCAGATCACGACGCCAGCCGGCGCCCAGCACCTCATCGAGCAGGCCTGCCAGCGCTGGATTGGCCACAGCCATCCAGCGGCGCGGGGTGACCCCATTGGTCACATTGGTGAACCGCTCTGGCCAGAGTTCGGCGAAATCAGCTAGCAGATGCTCTTTCAGCAAGCGGCTGTGCAATTCCGCCACACCGTTGGTGCGGTGGCTGCCCACCACTGCCAGATGGGCCATGCGCACCCTGCGGTGAGGCCCTTCCTCAATCAGCGAAAGACGGGTGAGCTTCTCGGGCTGACCGGCATAGCGAATGCGGGCCATGCGCAGGAAGCGGGCATTAATTTCATAGATTATCTCCAGATGACGGGGCAGCAACTGTTCAAACAGCTCTACACCCCAAGTTTCCAGGGCCTCCGGCAGCAAGGTGTGGTTGGTGTAACTGAGACTGGCAGTCGTGATCGACCACGCCGTATCCCAGTCAATGCCATGCCCATCGATCAACAGGCGCATCAATTCGGCCACCGCGATCGCCGGATGGGTGTCGTTCATCTGCACCGCGAACTTGTGGTGGAAATGCTCCACAGGCAGTCCCTGACCATGGAGAATGCGGAACATGTCCTGCAGGGAACAGCTCACAAAGAAAATCTGCTGGCTGAGGCGCAGCCGCTTGCCCTGATCAAATTCATCATTGGGGTAGAGCACCTTGGACAGGGTTTCCGACTGGACCTTGCGCAACACTGCCCGGGTGTAATCACCGGCATTGAAGGAGGCAAAATCAAAGGAGTCCTGTGCGGCCGCCGACCAGAGCCTTAGGGTGTTGGCGGTGTTCACCCCATAGCCAAGAATCGGTGTGTCATGGGCGACACCGATCACGGTGTGGCCGCCGATCTCCACCGGATAGCTCCACTCGGGCCGGATCACCTCCCAGGGATTCCCTTGGGCCAGCCAGGGATCGGTGCTCTCCACCTGCCCTTGGGACGTGATCTGCTGGCGGAAAATACCGAATTCATAGCGAATCCCATAGCCGATCGCCGGCAATTCCAGACTGGCCATCGACTCCTGGAAACAGGCAGCAAGGCGACCCAGGCCACCGTTACCCAGCCCCGGTTCCGGCTCCAGGGCCAGTAACGCCTCCAGCTCCAGGCCCAGCTCACGGCAGGCCCGTTCGGCCTCCTCGCGGATCCCCAGATTCACCAGGTTGTTATCGAGATGGGGACCTAACAGATATTCAGCCGAGAGGTACACGGCGGTGCGAACCTGGGCCCGGGTATAGGCCTCAGCCGTCTCAACCCAGCTCTGCAGCAGGCGATCCCGCACGGCCAGGGCCAGCGCCCGGTAATGGTCGTGGCTGGTGGCCAGTGACTCCGACTTGGCCTGGCTGAAGTAGAGATGGCGGCGCATGGCCTGGGCCAGTTCACTGAGGGCCATCGAGCTCTCCCCGCACGGAAGTGTGCGATCACATCTGAATCAGTCCAGGCCTGAGGCGCTGCCTGATCAGCTACCGAACTGGAAGGCTTAAGCATCTCTACCCAGCCGGCTGGCCCACGGCCGGCAGACTCCATTCCCGTAACAACGGCAGCAACAGGAGGGCAGGGTGCAGACCTTGGCTTAGGTCACCGGCAATACAAGCGCCCCATGCCTTCCCTGCCCCGTCTCAAGGCCATCGAGACAATCCTGGATAGGCCCGCCTTCGCTGTAGATCCCAGCGCCGACCTGCAGGACCTCTGGGCCCGCGACGTTTTCTCCCTCGACAAGATGAAGTCGGCCCTGCCCAAGGCCGTGTTCAAGTCGATCCAGCGCTCGATCCGCGAGGGCACCAAGCTCGACACCACGGTGGCCGATGTGGTGGCCCAAGCAATGAAGGAATGGGCGATCAGCCGCGGCGCGCTGTACTACGCCCACGTTTTCTATCCGCTTACCAACCTCACCGCCGAGAAGCACGACGGCTTCATCGCCCCCCAGGGGGACGGCACGGCCATCGCCGAATTCACGGGCAAGCTGCTTGTGCAGGGCGAGCCGGACGGCTCCTCCTTCCCCAATGGCGGCATCCGCTCCACCTTCGAGGCCCGCGGCTACACCGCCTGGGATATCACCAGCCCGGCCTACCTGATGGAGACGCCGAACGGCGTCA
>JBILNZ010000030.1:0-36136 GCA_044374745.1 Prochlorococcaceae cyanobacterium
CAGAAGCCTCTCTGGCCCACGGTTCGCACGCATCTGCAGAGTCAGATTATAATCTGATAACGGACTAAATCAAGACCTGTTGCGATTTTTCGAGGTGCCCTTAAACTGGTCAGACAACCAGTCAGCAGGAGGCCCGCGATGAAGGTCTGGTCCGCGCAGGATGCCAAGGCCAGGGTCAGCGAGTTGCTGGACACCTGTCAGCGCGAGGGGCCTCAGGTGGTGACACGACGGGGCAGGGAGACGGCCATGCTGGTGCCGGTGGAGGAATGGCGGCGCCTGCAGGCAGCGGCGCGGCCCAGTCTCGAGGAGTTGTTGCTGGCTCCAGAGGCCCGCACCGACGGGCTGGTGCCAGCACGGGGCCAGGCTCGGCGCCGGCGCGTGGTCGAGCTGGAGCGGTGATGTTTTTGCTGGATACCAATGTCGTGTCAGAGCTGCGCAGGCATCGCCCCCATGGCGCTGTGCTGGCCTGGCTTCAGGCCGTCGAGGACCCCCATCTGCACCTCGCAACCGTGACCCTCGGCGAGATTCAGGCGGGCATTGAGCTCACCCGTGAACAGGATCCGGGCAAGGCCAGGGATCTCGAAACCTGGCTGGACCAGGTGAGCCAGAGCTTCAACATCCTGTCGATGGATGGCCCGGCCTTCCGCTGCTGGGCACGCCTGATGCACCGCCGATCCGACACTCTCTACGAGGACGCCATGATTGCGGCGATCGCCAGGGTGCATCAGCTCACGGTGGTGACGCGCAACATCAGGGACTTCCAGGACTTCGGAGTGGAACTGCTCAATCCGTTTGAGGCTGGCAGATGGAGCTGACTCCATGGATCAACGGGCCAGGCCCAGAAACACCAGCAGCGAGCGGTTGAGCCGCAGCAGGTCGTCATCGGTCAGCTGTCCGATGCGGTGTCCAAGGCGGCTGCGCTGCACGGTGGTGACCTTGTCGACCATCAGGCGGCTGGCCGCTCGGAGACCGTTGTCCGCTGTGGACTCGGCGAGGATGCGAAACACGGGCAGATCAGCGGGGTCGGTCGTGATCAGACACACCGTCACCGAGTCGCGTTCGGCGAAGGCGTCGTCCTGAACAATCAGCACAGGGCGGGGCTTGCCGGCGTAGCCGGATCCGCCGGCCATGGTCCAGAGTTCACCGCGCTTCACTGGCTGTAGTCGTCATCAGGCCATTCGTATATCGAATCGATGAAGGCCTGGATGTCGGCCTCCTCAGGGCTGGCGTTGGCCAGCAGGCACTGCCGCCGTGCCTCGGCGGCGAACTCCGGAGAATGCACATCCGGCACCCAGATCTGGATCGGCCGCATCCCCTGGGCCCGCAGGCGCTGGCGATGCTCCGCCACTTTGCGGCGGTTGGCGGCACGACGGGCGGCCTTGGGATCCGCACCCGGGGTGGCTTCCGCTTCCATGGCGGCTTTGTCTGCGGTTACATGTCATCCTAGGCCGCTCTGGCGCCATCGGCAGCCTGAGGCTGCTGCGCCAGTCAGTCAGGGAGCCCATGGAAAACGATGCAGCGCGTGTATCGATTCGCCCTGCTGGGGATGCAGGTTCCACTCAGAATCTGTGGCGGGCGATGGCCACCAACCAGGCATCGAGAAGCCCGTTGGGGCCAGGCAGCGACCCCGGCCCCGGCTCTGCTACCTCGAATCCAGCATCCACTTCCCCGACCTGATGCCCGTCCTCGCCGACCTCGTCAACGACCTGATCGCCCTGATCCCGGCGGACGGCAGCCGGATCAGCAACGACCAGATCCGTGCGGCCCTGGAGCAGGAGGCCGGGGAGGCGCTGAGCGATGACGTGTTGGAGGAGGTGAAAAACCGGGCTGTGGCGATGGGCGACGCCGAAAAAGCTCGCGGCCCCGGCGGCGGCCTGAAGGCGCCTGGCGTGTCACCCCCACCGCGTGCTGCCGGGGCAAGTCCTGGCCAGCGCAGCCGCCGCAGCGGCAATAGCTCAGCAGCTGCAGCCCCCCAACCCGCCATCGCCCCCGGCACCACGGCGGCCTCAGTGCTCACCGGCGAGCTGCGCAACCAGATCGACCGGATCTGGGATGCCTTCTGGAGCGGCGGCATCGCCAACCCCTTGGAGGTGCTGGAGCAGCTCACCTACCTGCTGTTCATCCGCCGGCTGGATGAACTGGAAACCCTGGAGGAACGCCGTAGCCAGCGCTCCGGCCAGCCGATGCGCCGCCGCATCTTCCCGGACGACAGGCAGGAGCTGCGCTGGAGCCGCTTCAAGGAACTGGGCGAAGCCGCCTCGATGTACGGGGTTGTCGGCGAGCGAGTGTTTCCGTTCCTGCGCGAGCTAGGCGGTGAGGAATCGGCCTACGCCACCCACATGCGCGATGCGCGCTTCACGATCCCAACGGCTGGCTTGCTCACCAAGGTGGTGGAGCTGCTCGACGCGGTGCCGATGGAAGACCGCGACACCAAGGGCGACATCTACGAGTACATGCTCGGCAAGCTGGCCACGGCAGGCACCAACGGCCAGTTCCGCACGCCGCGCCACATCATCGAGCTGATGGTGGCGATCACAGAGCCCACCCCGCGCGATGTGATGGTGGATCCGGCCTGCGGCACCTGCGGCTTCCCGGTGGCGGTGGGCGAATACCTGCGCGAGCATCACCCCGAGGTGCTCAACGATCCGGAGCTGCGCGAGCACTTCAACCATGGCCTGTTCCATGGCTTTGATTTCGATACCACGATGCTGCGCATCGGCGCGATGAACATGCTGCTGCACGGAGTGGAGAACCCCGATGTGAGCTACCGCGATTCGCTCTCAGAAGATGGCGCGATTGAGGAGAACAAGTACACCCTGATCCTGGCCAATCCGCCGTTTGCCGGATCGCTGGATTACGAGAGCACCAGCGGCAAGCTGCAGCGGGTGGTGAAGACCAAGAAAACCGAGCTGCTGTTCATGGCGCTGTTCCTGCAGCTGCTTAAACCCGGCGGCCGGGCGGCGGTGATCGTGCCCGATGGCGTGCTCTTCGGCTCCAGCAAGGCGCACAAGGAACTGCGCCGCACCCTGGTGGAAGACCACTTCCTTGAAGGCGTAGTGTCGCTGCCGAGTGGCGTGTTCCGCCCCTATGCCGGCGTGAGCACAGCGATCCTGCTGTTCACCAAGACCGGCCGTGGCGGCACTGACCACGTCTGGTTTTATGACATGACAGCCGACGGCTGGAGCCTCGACGACAAGCGCAATCCGCTGCTGCCGCTGGAGAAGCTCGGGCCTATGCCCAAGCAAGTCCTCGACGAGGCCGAACAAGAGAAGAACAACCTGCCCGACTGCCTCAATCGCTGGCGCCAGCGCAAGGATTCAGAGCGGGAGCGAGCGCGCACCGAGCAGAGCTTCTGCGTGCCCAAGGAGGAGATTGCTGCCCAGGGCTACGACCTCAGCCTCAACCGCTACAAGGAGCTGGTGCATGAAGAAGTGGAGCACCGTCCACCGCTGGAGATCCTGGCCGAACTGCGAGCGATCGAGCAGGAGATCCTGCAGGGGATCGAGGAGCTGGAGGGGATGCTGCGATGAATCAGGACGCCAACCAAGCTGTCGAACCATCCCGACCGTTCTGCGTCGCGGAACCATGATCCAGTCATGATCCGGTCGTTCCGATGCGCCGACACCCAGGCCGTCGCCAGCGGCTGGGCCCTGTGTGACGATCGGGCCGGTCAGCACAGCATGCGGCTTCTTCTGGGCTGGCATTGGCCAGCAGACGCTGCCGCCGCGTCTCGGCGATGAACACCGCTAGCATTTCGCTAGCAACGCGGGAGGGCGATTCCATGAACACCCTGGTGCTTCGGCAGGTGCCCGATGCTCTCTATCGACGCCTCAAGGCTGTTGCAGCCGCCCACCGCCGGTCGATGAACCAGGAGGCGATCCTGGCTCTGGAGGCTGGGCTACCCGGAGAAGCGCCGCTGGAGCGGCCGACAGCCGAAGACAGCCGACGCTGGCTTGAGGAGCATGTCTGGACCCTGCCGCTGCTGGATGGGCGCAGCGCTGACGAGATCCTGGGCTATGGCGATGACGGTCTCTGCGGCTGAGGGCGGCCTTGTGATCGACCTGGCCGTGGACACCAGTGCCGTGCTGGCGGTGCTGTTGCGGGAGCCGAACTGTGATGCCGTGTTGGAACGCCTCTGCGCTGCTTCGCAACCAGCCGTCGCGGCCCCCACACGCACGGAGATCCTCCTGGTGGCGCTGGTGAAGCTGGGGGAGGCGGGGCAGGAGCAGGCCCAGGAGTTTCTTGAGCGCCAGATGATCCTCACCGTGGCCTGGGATCAGGAGTTGGCCGATGCCTCCGCCCATGCGTTTCAGCGCTTCGGCAAAGGCCGCCATGCGAGCGGCCTGAACTTCGGCGATTGCTTTTCCTACGCGCTGGCCCATCGGCTGAAGGTGCCACTCCTGTTTGTGGGCAACGATTTCAGCCAGACCGATCTGGCGGCTGCGTTGTGAGAAATCGAATGCAGATGATTTCAGTGGGGCTCGCAACCAACGGGTCGTTCTATCCCCGGACCACTGCTCCATGGCAGGCCCCACTGACCTGGCTGGCTCCTATTGTGGCCGCTCAGGGCTACGACCTCAGCCTCAACCGCACCAAGGAGCTGTTGCATGAAGAGGTGGAGCATCGCCCGCCGCTGGAGATCCTGGCGGAACTGCGCCAGATCGAGCTGGAAATCCCGCAGGGGATCGAGGAGCTGGAGGGGATGCTGCAATGAGCTGGCCCATCGCTTTCTTGGGGGAACTCTGCCAAATCAACATTGGAAGAACGCCATCCAGATCTGTACCGGCTTACTGGGAGGGCGGAAGCCACCCATGGCTCTCGATCTCAGACATGGGTAGAGCCAAAGAAATCAGCAAGACCAAGGAGGGAATTACTGACACAGCCATAAACGACTGCAATATGAGCCCTGTTCAGCCCGGCACAGTCCTCTTCAGCTTCAAGCTATCGATCGGGAAACTTGGAATCGCGGTAGTTCCCCTCTTTACGAATGAAGCCATTGCAAGCCTGCCAATCCTCGACAAGTCTCTCCTATGTGAGAAATATCTCTTTCATGCACTCCAGCAAGTCTCTGGACGTCTCGTCGGTGATAGAGCTGCAATGGGTATCACCCTGAACAAGGCTTCATTGGCCCAAATCGAAATCCCCCTCCCTCCACTGGAAGAGCAGCGGCGCATCGCGGCGATTCTGGATAAGGCTAACGAAATCCTATATCTTCGTCGCAAGAGTCTAGAGAAAACTGAGTCTCTGCCTAACTCAATGTTTCTCGAGATGTTTGGAAACCCATTTTCGACTGGCTCTGGACGCTATCACGTGCCTTTCAGCGAAATGACAGACAGAATTACGTACGGGTTTACTTCGCCCATGACGCATGAGGATAGCGGCATCCCAATATTAACCGCAAAGAACATACAGGATGGATTTATAGACCTGGGCAATGTTCACTATGCAAGGCGGGACGAGTTTGACGCCTTAACAAGTAAGTGCAAGCCCTCTCCCGGAGACATACTCATCACAAAGGACGGATCTATAGGGAGATGCGCGATCGCCCCCTCAGAGGGCCCACTGTGCATTAATCAGTCCGTCGCCCTGGTTATACCGGATCGCTCCCGTGTCACCCCAGAGTATGTCTCTGCTTATATCAGGTGCGCCCCTGTGCAGCAGAGGATCCAGCGCATGGGCAAGGGTAACGCATTGAAGCATCTACAAATTACTGAACTAGCCGAGTTCCCATCTGTAATACCTCCGCTTGAAGACCAGAAGAGATTTGCCGACTTGATGGCCACGGTCAATCAAAAGATCGATAAAAGTAAATCAGGTGTTGCCGAGGCTGAAAAAATGACCCAATCTCTTTGCTTTAGCCTTTTTAAGAGCAGCTGCGAGAGGCGTCAAGGCCGAAGTGAAGAGCCTGATTCTTGAGACCCAAGATCCATCCATGAAAGCCACCGAAGCCAAGCTCCTGGAGACCCTGAGAAACGTCTCTCAGTTCATCATTCCGATCTATCAGCGCACCTATTCCTGGATGCGTAAGGAGTGTGAGCAGCTCTGGGCTGACATTCTTCGCGCCGGCTCCTCCGAAGACATCGGTGTCCACTTCATCGGCTCAGTGGTGCATATCGATGGCAGTCTGGGCAACATCGCCGTGTAGGCACCCAAGCTGGTGATCGACGGGCAGCAGCGGCTCACCACCGTCACCCTGTTGCTCTCAGCCTTGGCGGATGTGCTCGGCGAGCTGCCAGAAGATCAGGACGAGCCATTTGACGGGTTCTCGCCCGCCAAGATCCGGCAGTACTACCTCACCAATCCCCTCGAGAAAAAAGAGAAGCGCTTCAAGCTGCTGCTCTCCGACACTGACCGCGCCACCCTGATGGCCGTGGTGGATCCCAGCGTCGCCGTTGCGCCACCAGAGCCATCAATTCGGATCCAGGAGAACCACACCTTTTTCTTGTAGCAACTGCGGGATGCCTCCACCGATCTGGCTGTGGTCTGCCGTGGCATCAGCAAGCTGCTGGTGGTGGATGTGGCCCTCTCCCGCGATCAGGACAATCCCCAGCTGATCTTCGAGAGCATGAACTCCACCGGCCGGGAGCTCTCCCAGGCCGATCTGATCCGCAACGACGTGCTGATGGGACAGCCGCCTGAGCTGCAGGAGCGGCTATACACCCTGCACTGGCGGCCGATGGAGCTGGCGTTTGGCCAGGAGGCCTACAGCGGCAGTGAGTTCAGCGCCTTCATGCGCGACTTCCTCACTCTCAAGACTGCTGAGGTGCCTCGCCTCGATCTGGTCTATGAAGTGTTCAAGCAATACGAACGCGAGCCAATCGGCAAAATCTTCGAACCCCAACAGAGTTACTGATACACATCGCGACGATGACCAATCTGCAGCACAAGAATCACCAGCTCATGGTCCTCAATGCTGCAGATCACGCGATAATCGCCGACGCGATAGCGCCACAAACCAGCGAGATTGGCACGCAAGCCACTGCCGCGTTCGCGAGGATCAGAGGTCTCGTGCACCAGACGGTTCAGATAGCGCAGGATCACCTGGGCGTTGCTGGAATCCAGTTTCCTGAGCTGCCGCTTCGCTGTCTCAGAGAGTCGCAGGGTCCAGGCCAAGCTCGCTCACCACGTCATCAAGGCTGTAGGTGCGCTCCTGGCCCAGTCGGATCCGCTCCGCGACCGCTGCGCCGAGGTAGGCATCCTCAAGGTCGTCCAGTCCGGCTTCGATCAGCTGCCGCAGATAGAAAGCCTTGGTGCGCCCGGTCAGCTGGGCGAGCTGATCGAGCCGCTGCTCTGTTGCCGGCTCCAGCCGCACCGTGGTGGCCATGCAGTCACCTGAATACAACGATTCATCCTACGGGGGTCGCGGCGGCTCAGCAGAGCTGCCAACTCAAGCTGCTTGAGAGGGTCAATGCGCCACCCCCCAGCATCTGGAGCTCGACGGCAACCACGAAGCCGGCCTGCTCAGCCGCGAGGAGCCTCCAGCAGACCAATGCACTCAGCCAAGGCAGCACCGAGGCAGGCATCCCCAAGGCCGTCCAGCCCGGCTTCGTTCAGCTGCCACAGCCGCACCCATAGCAGCGCTAACCTGAACAGAGAGTCTGTACAGCTCTATGACCATCGAAACCACCTACACGGCCGCCCGCGACCAGCTCAAGACCCTGATGGACCGCGTGGTGGAAGATCGCGAGGTGGTAATGGTGCGCCGCCGCCAGGGCGGTGATGTGGCCCTGGTGGCGGCCGACGAGCTGGAGGGGCTGCTGGAAACGGCTCACCTGCTGCGCTCCCCCCGCAATGCCGCCAGGCTCCTCTCGGCCCTGGAGCGTGCCCGCAGCGAGGAGCTTCCCGCCCTTCGCCTTGAGGAGCTGGACGCCCGGTTGGAGATATGACTGCTCAGCGCGAAGCGGTGTGTCACCCGGAGTTCCTAGAGGACCTGCAGCACTGGATCGCTACCGACCGCCGCACGGCCCGCCGCCTGCTGGACTTGATGCGTGCAGTCCTGCGCGATCCTTTCCAGGGCATCGGCAAGCCGGAACCCCTCAAATACCTCGGCCCAGGCGTATGGTCGCGTCGGATCACCCAGGAGCATCGCTGCGTTTATTACGTGAAGGCGGATCGGGTGGAGTTTTTGCAGGGGCGCTACCACTACTGAGCCCTACGCAGAGCTCGGGAAAGTGGCCAGCCCAGTTAGTGTGAACCGTGTGCTGAATACCATGGGGATGGCGCCATGACCTCCGGCCCTTCCCAGTACACCCTGATCGCCGATCAATGGCCAGAGCTGCACGCTGAAGCCGTGCGGGTGGAGCAGTGCGCCCTCTCCGATCCGCGTACCGCCTGCTTCTACGCCCGCCGCACGATTGATCTGCTGGTGGAGTGGGTGTACGACAACGATGGGCAGCTGCAGCGCCCGTTTGGCTACGGCAGTCTCGCCGATCTGATCTACAACGCCAGCTTCCGCGACATTGCCGGCGAGCAGATCCGTCGCTTCCGCCTGATCAAGGATCTCGGCAACAAGGCCGTGCATCACAGCGACCCGATCCGCCCCGCTGATGCGGTGCTGGCCGCCGGCGAGCTCTTCCAGGTGCTGCGCTGGCTGGTGCTCACCTACGGCCTCGACCCCACCGCGGTGCGCGGCCAGCGCTTTGATCGCGCCCTGCTGCCCAGCAAGGAATCAAGCGCCGCCCAGCAGAGCCAAAGCCGCGAGCAGCTGGAGGTCCTGGCCGAGCAGCTGGCCGAACGCGACCGGCAACTGCGGGAGCAGCGTCTCGCCGCCCAGGCCTCCGAGCAGCAGCTGGAGCTGCTGCGCCAGGAGATCACCGCCCTGCGCAAGGCCAACCAGGGCATCGCTCAACCGCCGGAAGACCTGCCCGAATGGGCCACCCGCCAGGGCTACATCGACCACTACCTCGAGGAGGCCGGCTGGTGCCATGGCAGCAGCTGCACCCACGAGCACGAGGTGCAGGGCATGCCCAATGCCAACGGCCAGGGTTTTGTCGACTATGTGCTCTGGGGCGACGACGGCAAGCCCCTGGCCCTGGTGGAAGCCAAACGCAGCAGCCGCGATCCGATGGACGGCCAACGTCAGGCCGAGCTCTATGCCGACTGCCTGGAGCAGCGCTATGGCCAGCGCCCCCTGATCTTCCTCTCCAACGGCTACCGCCACCGCCTCTGGGACGACCTCCGCTACCCACCCCGCGAGGTGCAGGGCTTCTACAAACAAGACGAGCTCGAAACCCTGATCCGCCGGCGCGAGATCCGCCAGCCCCTGGCCAACGCATCCCTCTCGCGGATCGCCGATCGCCACTACCAGCAGCGGGCGATCCGCGCCATCGCCGAAGCGCTGGAGCGCGGCCGCCGCAAGGCCCTGCTGGTGCAGGCCACCGGCACCGGCAAAACCCGCACCGCCATCTCCCTCTCCGACCTGCTCAGCCGTTGCAACTGGATCAAACGGGTGCTGTTCCTCGCCGATCGCACCTCGCTGGTGCTCCAGGCCGAGCGCGCCTTCCGCAACCTGCTGCCCGATTGCTCACCGGTGAACCTGGTGACCAACCGCGGCGGCGAGGGCCGCGTGTTTCTCTCCACCTACCCCACGATGATGAACCTGATCGACGCTGAGGACGCCCAGAGCGTGCGGCGCTTCGGGGTGGGGCACTTCGATCTGATCATCATCGACGAAGCGCACCGCAGTGTGTATCAGAAATACGGCGCGATCTTCGCCTACTTCGATGCCCTCCTCGCCGGCCTCACCGCCACCCCCCGCGATGAGATCGACCGCAACACCTACGAGCTGTTCGATCTGGAGATCGGCCTGCCCACCGATGAATACGGCCTCGACCAGGCCGTTGCCGATGGCTTCCTCGTGCCCTTCCGCCCGATCGCCGTGGAGCTCAAGTTTCCGCGCGAGGGCATCCGCTATGCCGATCTCTCCGACGACGAAAAAGCCGCCTGGGATCTGCTCGATTGGCTGGAGGACGTGCAGGCCGCGGGCCGGGTGGAATCCGGCGCCATCAACAGCTGGCTGTTCAACGCCGACACCGTGGACAAAGGCCTCGAAGTGCTGATGACCCAGGGCTGCCTCGACGTCTCCGGCGATCGCATCGGCAAATCGGTGATCTTTGCCCGTAACCACAAGCACGCCGAATTCATCCGCGAGCGCTTCGATCACCACTACCCTCACCTGGCCGGCAAGGCCGCCCGCGTGATCGACAACCAGATCCCCTATGCCCAGAGCCTGATCGACGCGTTCGCCCAGCCCGACAGCGAGCTGCGCATCGCCATCTCGGTGGACATGCTCGACACCGGCATCGACATCCCCGAGATCGTCAATCTCGTGTTCTTCAAGCCGGTGCGCTCGCGCACCAAGTTCTGGCAGATGGTGGGTCGCGGCACCCGCCTCTGCCCCCACCTGTTCGGCCCTGGCAGGCCCAAGGAATGCTTCTGGATCTTTGACTTCTGCCAGAACCTCGAGTTCTTCCTCGGCAACAGCGGCAGCGAGAGCGCAGCGCCGCCGGCCTCCCTCAGCACCCGCCTGTTCCGGGCACGCCTCGCCCTGATCGAAGCGATCGACCACACCAACCCATCAGCCGATGGGGCCCCACGCGAGCCGGCCCTGCAGGAGCACCGCCGCAGCCTTGCCGACCTGCTGCGCTGCCACGTGGCGGCATGTCCCGCCGACAACTTCCTGGTGCGCCCCCACCTGGAGCAGGCGGAACACTTCAGCCTGGCCGGTAGCTGGAGCCAGCTCAGCCCTGAGGATCACGACCTGCTCGTCCACACCCTGGCGCCGCTGCCCTCGGCCCACGCCGAACAGAGCGGCGACACCGATCCCACTGCCCGCCGTTTCGATCTGCTCCTCTACACCCTACAGCTGGCCCAGCTCCAGGGCCATCCCCGCTTTGTGCGCCTGCAGGGGCAGGTGCGCGAACTGGCGGGCGTGCTGGAGAGCAAACACGCCGCGCCGATGGTGGCGGCCCAGCTCGACCTGATCCAGAACCTGCTGCGCAACGAGTGGTGGCAGGACGTGACCGTGCCGATGCTGGAGGACGTGCGCCGCCGCCTGCGCGACCTGGTGGGGCTGATCGAAACCACCGCCCGCGAACCCCTCTACAGCAACTTCAGCGATCAGCTCGCCGAGCTCATGGAGCTGGATGCCGCCGCCCTGCTCACCCCAGACACCTTCCGCCAGTTCCGCCTGCGCGCCCGCGACTTTCTACGCGCCCACGACGATCACCTCACCATGCAGCGCCTGCGTCGTAACCAGCCCCTCACCCCCGCCGATCTCAACGAGCTGGAGCAGTTCCTGCTCAGCCATGGCATCGGCGATCAGCAGGTGATCGAGCGCGCCAGCGAGGAATGCAACGGCTTTGGGTTGTTCATCCGCTCCCTGGTGGGGATGGATCGCAACGCCGCCAAGGAGCTGTTCGCCGACTACCTGGCCGAGGGCACCCACACCGCCACCCAGATCCGCTTCATCAACGAGATCATCGATGAACTCACCTGCCGCGGTGCCATGGACCCGGCCCGCCTGTACGACCCTCCCTTCAGCGATCTGGCCCCAACGGGCCCAGAAGGCCTGTTCTCCGATGCGGAGGCGGAGAAGCTGTTCAACCTGCTCCAGCTGATCAACGAGCGCGCCCGGCCGCTGCTGGCTGCCTAGGTAAATACCCGCGCCCAGTCGCGGGCCATGTCCACCACATGCCAGCCGCGCTCGGGGGCCTGGCGCAGGGCATCCACCAACCTGCCGGTGCTCTTCGTGTGAGCGTCGTAGGCGTATTCCCGCTCGGCGTCGGTGTGGTGCACGATCAGGCCGAAGCTCGGGCGCGGGTTGTTGATCGTGGTGTACTGCAGCATCGCCAGGTCGCCATCGCTGTTGCCGAAGGCCATCAGCGGCCGCCGGCCGATGAACTGGTGGATCCCGGCCGGCTTGCCGGCACCGTCATTCACAAACAGCGTATCGAGCGACTTCACCAGCACCGGGCCGCCCTCGCGCAGCTCAAAGCTGGTGCGGCCGGTGGAGCCCACCACCCGCTCGGGTGGGATGCCATACACCCGCTCCACCCACACCCGCATGAAGTCGGCGCCGCCGCCCGACACGATGAAGCTGCGGAATCCATGGGCGCGCAGCAGGGCCAGCACCTCCTGCATCGGCGCGTAGGTGAGGGCGTCGTAGGGCCGATCAAAGCGGGGATGGCGGGCCGAGCGCAGCCAGGCCTCCACCGCCGCCGCAAAGGCCTCGGTGGTCATGCCGGCATGGCTCAAGGCAATCACCCGCAGCAGCCCTTCGAAATGCTCGCCGGCCATCAGGGCACCGATGTCGCCGGCCAAGGCCGCCTGCACCATCGGGTCGTCCGCCAGCTCCGGCTGGCGCTCGCTGGTGCCCTTCAGCTCGGCGAACGCGAAGGCCGCCTGGAAGGGCACGGGCTGCTCCGGCCAGAGCGTGCCGTCGTTGTCAAACACGGCCACCCGCTCCGGCGCGGGCACAAACGCTGCCGAGCCCTCGCTGGTCACGGCCGCCACGAAGGCCAGCAGGGCCTCCTTCACGGCGCCAGCTCGCCACGAGGGCAGTGGATCGGCAGCAATCACGGTGGTCGTCACGGGGGATGGGCTCGCCCAGGTTGGCTGGCCTGGCCGGCTCAGCTCTCGGCTGCCGCCAGGGCGCGCACCACATCGCCGCGGGTGAGCACGCCGGCCAGCTTGCCGTCGCCGTCGAGCACGAACAGGCGCTGGGTGCCGCCCTCGTGCAACTGGCGCGCCGCCGCCGACAGTGGCAGGTCCACCCCGCAGGTGTGGGTGCGGGTGCTCATCACGTCCTTCACCGTGCTGCCCAGCACCTGGTGCACCTCCTTGTCCCAGTTGAGGGGATTGCGCAGGTAGATCACCGCGTCGAGCAGCATCACGTAGGGGCCCGGCTGGAAGCCGCTCTCGCGCACCATCAGGTCCTGCTCGCTCAGTTCGCCCACCAGCGCCCCGCTGGCATCGAGCACCGGCAGGCCGCTGATGTGGTGCTCACTCATCAGCGTCACCGCCTCCTGCAGAGGCGAGTCCTGATTCACGCTCAGCACCGGGGCGGTCATCACGGCGGAAACGGGCTGCTGCACCACGGGCGAGTCGGTCGGCTGCCCGCATTCTGAGGCCGCGGGCTCTCGCCGCTGCCGGGCCAGGCCGCTGCCAGCAGACTGCAGGCATCCCATCCTCTGCCGATGAGCCGTTTCCAGGAGGCCCTGCGCGCCGCCAACAACCTGCGCCTGCTGGCGGCGGTTGGCCGCAGCGGCGGCGAACTGAGCAGCATCGCCGACCTGATCGACAACTTCCTGGGTAGCCCCCAGCTGGCCGCCAGCGTTGAGCGCTTCAGGGCCGTGCCGCAGGGGGCGGCACTGCTCACCGAGCACGACCCACCCCTCCAGCCGGACATCGAGCATCTGCGCCAGCTGCCGCCCGGCACGCTCGGCCGCCGCTACGCCGACCTGATCCTCTCGCTGGGCTATGACCCGGAGTTCTTCCGCCCGCGCGACACCAGCAGCGACGACCGCTGGCTCACCCAGCGGATCGCCACCACCCACGACATCCACCACGTGGTGGCGGGCTTCGGCACCGAGGCCGCCGGTGAGAACGGCGTGCTGGCGATCACCGCCGCCCAGATCGGCTTTCCCGGCTACGTGCTGCTCACCAGCGCCGGCCAGCTGGCTGCCTTCCGCTTCCAGCCGGAGCGCTTCCCCCTGCTCAGCGCCGCCCAGGCCCACGGCCATGCCATCGCCCGCCAGGCCCAGTGCCTGGCGGCGGTGAGGTGGGAGGAGGGCTGGGACAAGCCGGTGCGCCAGTGGCGCGAGGAGCTCGGCATCAGCGACCCGGCCGACGCCGAGCCCTACGGACTCGACGCCCAGCTGGGCCCGCTGCCATGAGCCGGGCCCAGGCACCGCTGCGCCGTCTGGCGGATGGACTCACCGTGGGGCGTGCCCTGCTGGGTCTGCCGTTGATCCTGGCCCTCAGCGCTGAAGCGGCGGGCCTGGCCTGGTGGCTGCTGCTGCTGGGCGGGCTGAGCGACTGGGCCGACGGCCTGCTGGCCCGCCGCGCTGGCGGCGGTTCGGCGTGGGGCGCCCGCCTCGACCCCCTCACCGACAAGATCCTGATCGCCGCCCCCCTGCTCTGGCTGGCTGCCCAGCCGGCCTGGCCCCAGCAGCTGCCCCTCTGGGCCGTGTGGCTGCTGCTGGCCCGCGAACTGCTGATCTCCGGCTGGCGCAGCGGCGCCAGCGGCGGCGGCCCGGCCTCCCTGGCCGGCAAGGCGAAAACGGTGCTGCAGTTCGCCAGCCTGCTGCTGTTGCTCTGGCCGCAGCGCTGGGGGCTGGGCTTCGGCACGGATCAAGGGACTGGCGGCCTTGCCGCTGGCCTGCATCAATGGGGCTGGTGGCTGTTCTGGCCCTCGCTGCTGCTGGCCCTCAGCTCGGCCTGGAGCTATCTGCGCCAGGGCAATTCCCACCCACTGCGCTCGCGATGAACCTGTTCAACACCTGGCCGGAATCCCAGGCACGGCTGGGGCGTTGGGCCCTGCTGCTGGGCTGGCTCGGGCTGATCGCCCTGCCGCTGCTGCCGATCAGCCGTGACGGCCGCCGGCCGGAGATCTGCGCCACGCTCCCCATCTGCGGCGATGGCCTGGGCACCGACCTGTTCTGGAATCTGGGGCTGCCCCTGGTGCTGGTGTGCGTGGTGCTGAGCCACGAGCTCTGGCGCCGCATCTGTCCACTGTCGTTCGTGTCGCAGCTGGCGCGGGCCCTGGGCTGGCAGCGCACCGTGGCGGGCCGCAACGGCAAGCCCCAGCTGGTGGCGGTGGAGGAGAACTCCTGGCTTGGGCGGCATCACGTGCAGCTGCAGTGGAGCCTGCTGATTGCCGGCCTCTGCCTGCGGATCCTGATCGTGAACAGCAATGCCCTGGCTTTCGGCCTGCTCACTGCCGCAGCGCTGCTGGGGGCGCTGGTGAGCGGCTGGGCCTATTCCGGCAAGGCCTGGTGCCACTACCTCTGCCCGTTCGGCACGGCCCAGCAGGTGCTCACGGGTCCCCGGGGGGTGATCGGCTCCAGCGCCCACCTGGACAGCCCCACCCGCACCACCCAGTCGATGTGCCGCACGGTGGCCAGCCAGGCCGGTGAGGCCGATGTGAGCACCTGCGTGGCCTGCAGCAGGCCCTGTCTGGACATCGACGCCGAACGTACCTATTGGCAGAACCTGCAGGGCAAGCGAGGGCTGAACTGGGCCTGGTATTCCTACCCCGGCCTGATTCTGGGTTTCTTTCTGCTGATCCAGGCCACGGCCCCGGCGGGCCTGCCGGTGGATTACCTCAAGAGCCGGCTGTTCGTGTACGACAACCGCCTGGCCGCTCTGGCGTGGGAGCCGTTCCTGCCGGTCGGTTGGCCCCAGCTGCCCCGGCTGGTGATGATTCCGCTGCTGCTCACGGCGGCCTGCGTGCTCTCCCAGCAGCTGTTCCAGGCCTTGCAGCGTGGGCTCGAGCGACGTCATGCCAGCGGCGGCCTCAATGGCGCCCGGGAGCGGGCCATCCACCAGACCCGCCTGCTGGCCACCTTCTGTTCCGTCAACACCTACTTCCAGTTCAAGGGCAGCCCCTTCGGCATCGGCGGCAGCCGGGGTGATGCCCTGTTCATCGCCCTGGTGGTGGGCCTGAGCGCGGTGTGGCTGCACCGGGGCTGGCACCGCGATCGGGGCCTCTACGAGCGGGAGAGCACCAGCACCAGCCTGCGGCGCCAGCTGGCCAAACTCGGGAGCCAGCTGCAGGGCCTGCTGGCGGGCCGGCGGCTTGAGGATCTCAGCCCCGGCGAAGTGTTCGTGCTGGCCAAGGCCCTGCCGGTGCAGGCCCAGTCGGAACGCCGGGCGGTCTACCGCTCCGTGCTCGACGATCTCCTGCATCAGGGGCGCCTCGATCGCCGCTCCTCGCTGCTCAAGCTGGAGGAACTGCGCACCACCCTCGGCCTCAGCCCGGACGACCACCAGTCCGCCCTGGAGGTGCTGAGTGTGGAAGACCCGCTGCTCGACCAGCTCACGGCCAGTGAACTCACCGGTCTCGACCTGCGCCGCAGCGCCGCCCACGAGGAGATCGAGGATCTGCTGCGGCTGAGCGGCCACACCACCCTGGCGAGCGACACCCTCTCGCGCTCGGCCCGGCAGCGCCTGGAGCGGATCCGCCTGGAGAGTGGGCTGGATTCGGCCAGTTGGGAGGAGCTGCTGGCGGAGTACGCCCCGGGCGCCAGCCGGGGGAGCCGCCAGCTGCACCAGCTGCGCAGCGCCGTTGGCCACCACCTGGCCGAGCGGCGCAGCCTGGAGCAAGCCAGCGCCCGGAACCCGCTGCTGCGGCCCCTCCTGCTGAGCCTGGACAGGCGCATCGCCGGCCTGCTGCCGCCCCTGGTGGAGCTCGAACAGCAGCTGCTGCGGGCCACGGGCCAAACCCGGCCCGATGCGGCCAGCCTGGCCCTCTACGGGGCCCTCTCAGCGCAGGTGATCCCCTTTCTGGCCAGCGAGGACGCCACCACCCTGGCCCTTGGGGAATGGTTGGACGAGGGGCAGCCCGCAGAGCTGGTGCTGGAGCCGCTGCCCGAGCCAGACACCGTGCTCGATTCGCTCTGCGGTGATGGGAGCGATCCAGCCAGTCAGGAGTGGGCCCGGGCGCTGGTGGCCGGGCAACCACCCCGGGGCCAGCAACTCTGGGCGGAGCTGGCCGCCACACCATCCGGAGAGGCCCTGCTCGCCAGCCTGGAGCCCCGGGTTCTGCTGGAGTTTCCCCGGCTCAGCCAGCTGCACCGGGCTGACGACGGGCAGCAGGTGGCGCTGGAGCCAGACGCGGTGGCCCTGCTGCTGGCCGGCGGCTGCCGGCACCGGCACGCAGGCGACCTGGGTGACGCCGTGGGTGACGACCTCAGGGCCGCCGAGAGTGTCTCGGGATCGCTCACCTTCATCGGGCTGATCGACTACCTGCTCGGACCTGCCGCCAGCTCTGGCCCGCCCAGGATGGCGCTCACCGCCGCCCCGGGAGGCTGCCGCTGGCTCAGCTTCCAGCGCCGTCACTTCCGTGAGCTGTTGGACATCGCTCCAGTGCTGGAGAGCCGGATCATCCGCGAGCTGGCCCTGGCGAATCGGCGGCCAGAGCAGATCGCCCGGATCTAGCGCCGCTGGCCGGATCCCTGACCCAGGGGTGTGGCCAGCACGAGCAACCCGCCAGTCACCACTAGCACCAGCGTGGAGAGCACCTGGATCTGGGGCGCGATCTCCCGTTGGAAGGCTCCAGCCAGATAGAGCGGCAGGGTCACGGTTTCACCCGCCGTGAAGCTGCTGATCACGTAGTCGTCGAACGACAGCGAGAAGCTGAGCAGGCCCGCGGCCAGCAGGCCTGGCGCCAGCAGCGGCAGGGTGACGCGCCGGAAGGCCGCCAGGGGCGGGGCGCCGAGGTCCTGGGCGGCCAGCTCCAGGCTCGGATCGAAACCCGCCAGCCTGGCCTTCAGGGTGAGGGCGGCATAGCTCAGGCAGAACAGGCTGTGGGAGAGCACCAGGGTGAGCGGTCCCCGCGGCAGGTTGAGATCCACGAACAGGTTGAGCAGGGCCGTGGCCAGCACGATCTCCGGATTGGTGAGCGGCAGGGCCAGCAGCAGGGCCATCGCCCGGCCCCCCCGCACATGCCCGCGCGCCAGGCCCAGGGCCATCAGCCCGCCTAGCAGCACCGCCAGCAGCGCCGCCGCCAGGGCCAGCGCCAGGCTGGCCAGGAAGGCCTGGGTGAGGGCGGCATCGGCCAGGGGCTGGCGCCAGTTGGCCAGGGTGAACCCCTGCCACACCAGGTTGAAACGGCCCCGGGGGGCATTGAAGCTGAACACCACCATCACCACGATCGGCGCGTAGAGCAGGGTGAAGGCCAGCACGCTCGCCAGACCCAGCAGCCAGCCACCGATCCGGTTCATGGCAGGGCCAGGTCGTCGAGGCCGCCGCTGCGCAGCTGCAGCACCACCGCCACGCTGATCAGCGCCATGAGCACCAGGGCCAGGGCGGCTGCCCGCGGCGCCTGCAGCTGCACCAGCAGCAGGTTGTCGATCGTGTTGCCCACCATCCGCTCGTTCGGCCCCCCCAGAAACAGCGGGTTCACCACGTCGCCGGCGGCCGGAATCAGGCTGAGCAGCAGGGCCGAGGCCAGCCCGGGCCGGGACAGGGGCCAGACCACCAGCCGGAAACGGCGAAACGCACCGGCATGCAGATCGGCGGCGACCTCCAGCAGACGCCGGTCGACCCGCTGCAGCGCCACCACCAGGGGCAGCACCAGAAACGGCAACTGGTTGCTGGTCAGTCCCAGCACCACGGCCGTGGGGGTGTTCAACAGGCGGCCATCGCGCAAGAGTCCCAGGCCGTTGCCCAGGTCGGTGAGTCCCAGGGCGCCGATCAGGCCCAGCACGGGGCCGTTGTCACCCAGCAGACTGGTCCAACCGATCGCCCGCACCAGATAGGAGGTGAGCGAGGGCAGCACCACCAGCCCCACCAGCAGGGGCTGCCAGCGGCCGCCGCGGAAGCGGATCCCGTAGGCCAGCGGGTAGGCCAGCAGCAGCCCCAGCACAGTGGACACCAGGGCGAACGCGCCTGAGCGCAGCAGCACGTGTCCGTAGGTGTCCAACACCTCCGCGTAATTGGCCAGGCGCCAGCGGAACACCGTCTCCAGGCCGAAGCGGCTCACCGGCTCGGAGAGCGAGAGCGGCACCAGGGCCAGCAGGGGAAGCAGGTAGAGCACGACCAGCCACAGCAGCCCCGGCGCCAGCAAGGCCCAGGGCCAACGGCGGCGGAACGCGCGGGCGGATTCAGCCTTCGGTGATGGCGGCAAAGCGCTCCTCCCAGCGGGCATCCTCCGTCTCGCTCAAGGGGCCGAACACCTTGAGCCGGGACTGCATCTCGGCATCCGGGAACATCAGCGGACTGCGCGCCAGCGCCGCGGTGGCGGGGTCCTGGGCCAGGATCTCGCGCACCCCCCGCACCGGCGAGATGTATTGCACGGCCGTGGCGATGCGGGCGGCCTCCACCGGGTCGTACACCCAGTTGAGCCAGCGGGCCACCGCCTCCTCGTGGCGGGCTCCCCTTGGCATCACCATCACATCGGCCCAGAGCACGCCGCCGCTTTCGGGCACCAGGAAGCGCAGGTCGGGCTCCTCCAGCGCCAGCTGGGCCACATCCCCCGACCAGCCGATGCAGGCCGCCAAGTTTCCCGCCAGCAGGTCGTTCTGGTAGTCGTTGCCGGTGAAGCGGCGGATCTGGCCATCGCGGCGGGCCTGTTCCAGCCGAGCAAACGAGGGCTGGGCGGCTTCCCAGCTGGGCTGGCTGATGTCCTTGCCATCGGACAGCATCAGCAGCCCCATCGTGTCGCGCATCTCCAGCAGCGCCGACACCCGGCCCTTGAGGTCTGGATCGAACAGGTCGTCGACGCTGCGGAGTTCACGGCCGGTGGCCTTGATGTTGTAGGCGATGCCGGCGATACCCGATTGCCACGGCAGACTGAAACTCCCCTGGGGGTCCCAGGAGGGATCGCGCAGCGAGGCAATGAGGTTGGCGGCGTTGGGCACCTGGGCCAGGGGAAGCGGATCGAGCCAGCCCAGGCCGATCAGCCGCTCCGCCATCCACGAGGGCAGCACCAGCAGGTCCTGGCTGATCGCCCGGCCGCTGGCCAGCTGGGGCTGAATGCGGGCAAAGAACTGGCGGGCGTCGCTGATGTCCTCCAGGTAGCGCAGCTGGATGCCGGTGGCGGTCTGGAAGCGGGACACACTGCCCGGGGCTCCTGGCTCATCGCCGTCGATGTAAAGCGGGAACGTGGAGATCACCAGCTCGTTCCCCCCGCCAGGGGCGTTGCCTCCACCGCTCCCACCCCCACCCCTGCAGGCCTGCAACAGCGGGGGACCCACCAGGGTGCCGGCGGCGGCCAGGCCCAGCTGGCGCAGAAAGCGGCGCCGGCTCCGATGGCTGGTGCGGGGGCCTGATCGGTCGATGGCGCTGGTCATGCCGGCTCCTCCAGCAGATGGCTGTCGGCAGGATTCCAGCAGCACCAGAGCTCGGAGCCGACCCGCAGATTGTTAGGCAAATCCGCTGCGGTGTCGATGGCAACCAGGGCCTGGTCCCGTTCCGTGCGCAGCCGCACCTCCACCGTGGCACCCTGAAACACCAACTCCCGCACCCGGGCCCGCAGACCCCGCTCCCCCTCGGCGGGGGCACAGGAGCGCAACCGCAGGCGCTCCGGTCTCAGCAGCCGCACCCCGGAGCCGGCACCATCGCTGAGCAGGTTGGCGGCCCCGAGGAAGGTGGCCACCACGGCGCTGCGGGGGGAGTTGTAGAGCTGGCGTGGGCTGCCCACCTGCTCCAGCCGGCCCTCGTGGAGCATGGCCAGCCGGTCGCTGAGGCTGAGGGCCTCCTCGCGGTCGTGGGTCACCAACACAAAGGTGATACCCACCTGGCGCTGGATGCGCTGGAGCTCGGCGCGCATCGTGCGGCGCAGATCGGGATCGAGCGCCGCCAACGGTTCGTCGAGCAACAGGGCGGCCGGAGCATTCACCAGTGCCCGCGCCAGGGCCACCCGCTGCTGCTGCCCGCCCGAGAGCTGCTGGGGCCGGCGGCGGGCCAGGTCCGCTAGCCGCACCACCTCCAGCACTTCCCCCACCCGCCGGCGGATGTCGGCTTCCGGCAGCCGCAGGGAGCGTGGTCCGAAGGCCACGTTGTCCCACACGTTGAGATGGGGGAACAGGGCGTAGTTCTGAAACACCAGGTTCACCGGCCGGCGGTGGGGGGGCACCCGGGTCATATCCCGCCCCTGCAGCAGCACCCGGCCCTGGTCTGGGCGGTCGAAACCGGCGATCAAACGCAGGGTGGTGGTTTTGCCACAGCCCGATGGACCGAGCAGGGAGAAAAATTCGCCAGCCCCCACCGTGAGATTGAGGTTCTCCAGGGCCAGGTGATCGCCATAGCGGCGGCTCAGGTTCTCCAGGGCAATCACCTCGCCAGCCCCAGCGATGGCGGCCTGGCTGCCGGCCGGCGCCGAGACGGCGATCCCGCTGCCAGGAGCGGTGGAGGAGACAGACTTCAAGACACCGGATGCCGCGCTGTGGCGCCGTTCTATAGCAATCCCCCCCTGAAGCCGATGTCCACCACGACCCGGAGTGGAACCATCCTGCCCGGGCTCCTGGATCGTGGGGTCTTGGAAGGCGGGATATTGGATGCCGTGGTGGTGGGAGCCGGGCTCTCCGGCCTGATCTGCGCCCGGACGCTGCGCCGGGCGGGCCTGCGGGTGGGGCTGCTGGAGGCCCGCGATCGGCTGGGGGGCCGGATGCATCGCCGGGCCACCGCCGCCGGCATCCCGGTGGACCTGGGCGGCCAGTGGGTGGGGGCCAGCCACCAGCGGCTGCTGGCGCTCCTGGACGAGTTCGGCCTGCGCCGCTACCCCACGTTCTATAGCGGCTCCGGCGTGTTCCTCTGGGATGGCCTGGCTCACCAGGCCGGCGTGGAGCACGACTTTGCCGCCAGCCTGCTGTTCTTCAAGCCGGCCGAGCTGGTGGGCGTGCCGCGGGCCGAGGTGGATCAAGCCCTGGAGATTCAGCGCCGCTTCCAGCAGCTGGTGGCCCAGGTGCCGCCCCAGGCCCCCTGGGCCACCCCGGCGGCGGCGGCCCTCGACCGCACCACGGTGGCCCAGTGGCTGGAGCGGCAGGGAGGCGGCGAGCTAGCGGGCTATCCGCTGGCCTGGCTCACCCGCATGGGCGGCTCCGGCGGCTTCGAACCCCATGAGAGCTCGATCCTGCACCTGGCCTGGACCCAGGCCGTGGCCCCCCAGCACGAGACGCCCGAGGCCTGGTTGGTGGAAGGGGGCATCGCCCAGCTGGCCGAGCGGTTGGCTGCCGAGCTGGCCGGGCTGATCCAGCTGGCTGCGCCCGTGGCGTCCATCAGCCAGCGCAACGGCACGGTGGCCGTGGGCTGCCAGGACGGCAGCGTGATCGATGCGGCCACCGCCGTGGTGGCCATCCCGCCGCCCCTGCGCCAGGCCATCCACTACAACCCCCCCCTGCCGCCCCAGTGGAGCGGCCTGCTGCAGCGCTCGCCGATGGGCTCGATGGTGAAGGTGCTGGCCCTCTATCCCCGGCCGTTTTGGAGGGAGCAGGGGCTCAACGGGCTGGGCATCGGCAACCTGCCCACCCTGGAGCTCACCGTGGACAGCTCACCGCCGGGGGGGCCGGGGGTGCTGGCCGGCTTCATCGCCGGCGAGCGGGCGGTGCGCTGGCAAGGGCTGCCGGAGCGCGAGCAGCGTCGGGCCGTGCTGGCCGACCTGCAGGCCTGGTGGGGGCCCGCGGCGGCCGAGCCGCTGGAGCTGGTGCTGCACAACTGGAACGCCGAGCCCTGGAGCGGCGGAGCTTTCACCAGTTTCCTCACCCCCGGCACCTGGACCCTCTACGGCCCGATCTGGCAGCAGTGCCACCAGCGGGTGGTGTGGGCCGGCACCGAGGCCGCCAGCCGCTGGCCTGGCTATTTCGAGGGGGCCATCGAGGCTGGCCTGGCAGCGGCCCAGCAGGTGCAGAGCCTGATCAGCTGATCAGGGTTGCATCGGCGCTGAAGTCCGGGCTGGTGGGCATCCGCCGGGCATAGTCGTTGGTGTAGCTGTCGGCCAGGGTGGCCTCCAGGTCGAACGCCGGCTCCCAGGCCAGCTCCCGCCGCACCCGGGTGGTGTCGGTGAGGAAGTGGGCCAGGCGCAGCGGGAAGGCCTTGCGGGCCTTCTTGTCGAGCCCGGCGGGATCGAAGCTGCGGATCTCCACGCTGGCCGGATCCTTGCCGGCGGCGCGGGCGGCGGCCTGCACCAGCCCGCGGAAGGTGACGCCCTGGCGGCCGGTGCAGTTGTAGACGCGGTTGGCGGCCGCATCCACCTCGATGCAGCGGGCCATGGCGGCGGCCAGGTCGCTCACGTGGCCCAGCTGGGTGATCGTGCTGCCGTCGCCGGGCAGGGGCACCGGCCGGCCGTGCACGATCCGATCGAAGAACCAGCTCTCCACGGGGTTGTAGTTGCCCGGGCCCACGATGTAGGTGGGGCGGAAGCTGGTGAAGGCGATGCCCTCGCTGCGCAGCCAGGCCTCGGTGTCGAGCTTGCCGGCATGGCGGCTCTGGGGATCGGTGGGGCTGTCCTCATCGAGGGGCCAGAGCTCGCTGTCGGCGTACACGCCAGCCGAGCTCACATACACGAAGCGGTGGCTGGGGGCACCGGTGCGCTCCACCACGGCCCGGGAGTCGTCGAGGGTGCGGCCCGAGCTGTCCACGATCACATCGAAGCGGCGCCCCGCCAGCTGCTGCAACCCTTCCGGGGTGCTGCGGTCGCCGACCAGGTGCTCCACCCCGGCCGGTGCCGGCTTGTTGCCACGGGTGAACAGGGTGAGGGCATGGCCGGCCGCCTGCAGGCGCTCCACCAGCGGTTTGCCCACGAAGCGCGTACCGCCCATCACCAGGATGTCCATGCCGTTGCCCGCCGGCGGGCCGTGAAACGGCGGCCATTCTGCTGGCCAGGGGCGGTTCACGGGCCATGCAGGCCGAGCACCGCCAGTAGCCGGGCCCAGAGGGGCACGCTGAGCAGGGCCAGCAGGGTGCTGACCATCACCAGCCCGGCGGCGGCCTGGGTGATGGCGGTAGCTGGCTGGGGCGTGGCTTCCGCCAGCAGCAGCACCGCCACGGCTGTGGGGGCCGCAGCTTGGAGCACCACGGCCGCCGTCGCCAGCGGTGGTAGGCCCAGGGGGGTTGAAGCCAGCACCAGGCAGAGGCCGAGCAGAACCAGCGGAAACAGCAGCAGCTTCACCGCCAGCACCACCCAGAGGCGCCCCGGCAACGCGAGTGCGGAGCAACGGGCCAGGCGCATGCCCACCAGCACCAGCGACAGCAGCACCACCGCCCGCGCCGGCCACCACAGCCAGTCGCCCAGCTCCGTGCGCCAGGGCGTGAGCTGGAGCAGGATGGCTGCCACCAGACCGCGACTGGCCGGGCTGGCCGCCAGAGCCCGCAGCAGCCGTTGAACCTGCAACCCCTCCCCTGCCAGGAGCAGGGGGCCCAGGCACCAGGTGAACAGGGTGGCGGCCAGGTCGTAGCTGATCGCGTAGCCCACCGCCTGGGGCGGCAGCAGGGCCAGGGCGGCAGGGATGCCGAAATAGGCCGTGTTGCCCACCACGGCGGCCAGCTGCTCGTGGGGTGCGCGAAACCAGGCGCGCACCAGCAGCAGGCCGAGGGCCACGGCCAGCAGGGCCAGCAGGCCCACCTGGCCGTAGCGCCAGTTCACCCCCGCGCGCAGCAGCAGGCCGGTGAGGCTGAACGGCACGCCCCAGTTCACCAGGGGTGGTGCCAGGCGGGCCGGCAGCTGGGGCCAGCGCCGCCCAAGCAGCAGTCCCAGCGCCAGGGCCGGTCCGAGCTCCAGCAGGAACAGCACGGGACACGCCGCGGAGGGCCATCGCCCCAGGATGGCCGCCCAGAACGGCCACCGCCGCCGCCAGCCACCCATCGTGATGCGCCACAGCCCGGCCTACACCGCCCAACCCGCCGCCCTGGCCCGCAGCGGCGGTTTCCGCCATTTCCGCCTGGTGGGGGAACGGGGCAAGGGCCGGCAGCGGGCGGCGGAGCTGGCCGCCGTGCTCGATGGCGGTTTCCGATTGGTGGTGTCCCTGGTCGAACTGGCCAATCGCCAGCTCTGGCAGCCTGGCTGGCATCCCCTGCCGCCGTCCATGCAGATCATCCCCGCCATCGACCTGCTCGACGGCCAGTGCGTGCGCCTCCACCAGGGCGACTACGACCAGGTCACCCGCTTCAGCGACGACCCGGTGGCCCAGGCCCTCAGCTGGCAGGAGCAGGGGGCCGAGCGCCTGCACCTGGTGGACCTGGACGGTGCCCGCAGCGGGGAGCCGGTGAACGATGCCGCCATCAAGGCGATCACCGCCGCCCTCTCCATCCCGGTGCAGCTGGGTGGCGGCGTGCGCAGCGCCGAGCGGGCCGAGGAGCTGCTGGCCTGCGGGCTGGAGCGCGTGATTCTGGGCACGGTGGCGCTGGAACAGCCCGAGCTGGTGGAGCAGCTGGCCCGCCGCCACCCTGGCCGGATCGTGGTGGGCATCGATGCCCGCGACGGCAGGGTCGCCACCCGCGGCTGGCTGGAGACCAGCAGCATCGAGGCCACCGCCCTGGCCCGCCAGCTCTCAGCCTGCGGCATCGCCGCAATCATCAGCACCGACATCGCCACCGATGGCACCCTGGCCGGCCCCAATCTGGACGCCCTGCGGGCAATGGCTGCGGCCAGCTCGGTGCCGGTGATCGCCTCCGGAGGTATCGGCACCCTGGAGCACCTGCTCTCTCTCCTGCCGCTGGAGCAGCTGGGCGTGAGCGGGGTGATCGTGGGCAGGGCGCTGTACGACGGCCGGGTCGACCTGGCCGAAGCCCTGCAGACGATCGGGCCCTGTCGCTGGCAGGACGCCACCGCGGAGCCACGCAGCGGGGACGTTGCCTAACGCGGAGTGATTGCCGATTGGCTTATAACAGATGGATCAGCCCATCTGGTGTGTCGCGTGAGCGCCGTCGCCCTGTCTTCCGGCCCTCGCGATGCCGGTGCCACCCCCGCCACCCCCAGCGGGGGTCAGTCGGAGCCCCCCAGGAGTGCTTCCGTCGACGACGTCTATCGCCGCTGCCGCGACCTGGGCATGCGCCTGAGCCGCCAGCGTCGGATGGTGCTCGATCTGCTCTGGAGTGAGAAAAGTCACCTCAGCGCCCGCGATATTTTCGAGAAGCTGAACAACCTCGGCCGCAATATTGGCCATACCTCCGTCTATCAGAACCTCGAAGCCCTGCAGTCGGCAGGCGTGATCGAGTGCCTCGACCGTGCCAGTGGGCGGCTCTATGGGTATCGCAGTGATCCCCACAGCCACCTCACCTGTGTGGAGTCCGGAGCGATCCAGGACCTCGATGTGGAGCTGCCACCCGACCTGCTTCGTCAGATTGAGGCGCACACCGGCTTCACGATCGAGTCCTACACCCTGCACCTCTCGGGCCGGCGCCGTCGCCCTTGCTGAGGTCGGTAGCTTGGGCCAGCCACCATGCCCCGCGATTTGTCCTCCCAGCTGCTGCTCCTGGCTGAGCCGCTCAGAGCTGCGGGCCTGAGCCGCTGGATCGAATCGTCGCGCGCCGATCTCGCCGTGGTGGCCAGGGCTGAAGCCCTGCAGGGGCCCCCCGGCCTGGTGGTGTGGGCTCCAGCCGCTGGCCTCCCCCTGGGTACGCTGCAGCGGGAAGCCACCCTGCTGCGGGAGCGCTGGCAGCCAGCCCCCCTGCTGCTGGTGCTGAGCGAAGGCCACGGGCTGGCCCCGGCCGACCTGCTGCTTCTGGCCAGCGAAGGACTTCTGGAATCCCCCGATGCGGCCCAGCTGGCCAGCGCCCTGGACACCCTGCTGAGTGGCGGTCGGGTGGTGGAGCTCCAGGCAGTCAGCCAGGACAGGGCCCAGAGCCAACCAGCAACGGAGGTCCAGGGGCAGGTGCGACCAGCCACCATCGGCCAGGCGCTCTTGCTCAGCGGCCTCCAGCAACTGGACATGGCCAGCAGCGGCTGCCGGCTGCTGCTCCGCCGCCCCACCATCCATCCGCTGGCCCGGTTGATGTTGGAGGGCCGTCTGCGGGAGATGGCCATGGCGCGCCGTTTCCTGCTCTGGCTATGGGGTCCGCTGAGCCTGGCCTGGAGCGAGCCCATCGCCCCCAGCCAGTGGGTCGCCAGCAGCCCCGCCCCCACAGGCACCAGTCTCACCCTCCAGGAACGCAATGCCAGGGGGGTGTGGCAAGCGGTGCATCAGCGGCTCAGCACGGCCATCGAGGCCGGCCTGGCCAACCGCACGGGCCAGCTGCTGGCTCTGGAAGGGCTGAATGGCGACCGGCGCATCGACCTGCTGATCGCCCTGCTGGCCCAGCTGGATGCCGTCCGCCAGCAGTTGGTCGCAGAACTGTCCCAGTCCCCTGGTGATGGCGCGTTGCTGGTGCAGCAGCGCTGGCAAGTGCTGCAGCCCAAGCTGCGGGAGCAGGCGCTGCTGGCGATGGCCAGTCCCTACGTCCAGCTCCCTCTGGAGGGTCGGTTGCAGCCCGTGGCCTCTTCCCTGCTCAAGGCCAGCGATCTCACCATCGACGACCCGGAGCTCCCGGATGCCCAGGCCATGCTGGCCACCCTGGTCATGGCCAGGCCCCTGTTGGTGGATGGCCAGCTGCTGCCTCCCGATGAGCCGCGGGCGGTTCTTCACCTGGAACAGTTGGTGGCCAATTGGCTGTTGCGCAACGCTGAGCTGTTGGCCGCCGACGTGCTGGCCTGCTGCGGTGACTGGCCGGAGCTCCGCCGCTATCTGTTGCGGCCCGAATTGCTCGCCACGCGCAACCTGGAACGCCTGCGCAACCAGCTCAACGCCCAGCAGCGCTGGCTGAGCTGGTTCAGCCGCCCGATCGCGCTTTACGAAAGCCGCCGCCAGCTGTTCTGCCTGGAGGGGGGTGCCATTGCCTCGCGCCACTTGCTGGAGCCCAGGGATCAGGAGCTGCGCCGGCTGGGCTGGTTGCAGCAGCTGGTCACCCTGTCCCTGGAAGCCCGCGACGCATTGGCCCCCCAGCTGCGCCAGTTGATCCGCGGTGCCGGAGACCTGCTGGTGGTGCTGCTCACCCAGGTGGTGGGCAGGGCCATTGGCTTGGTGGGCAAGGGCATCCTGCAGGGGATGGGCCGCAGCCTGGGCCGCTCCTGAGCGCCAAGCCGCCACAATGCCCCCAGCCGAACCGTTCAGGGTGCACCGCAGTCTCCGTGTCGCTGGTCTGCAACTCCTGGGGCTGATTCGCCCCCTTGCCGCTCTGGCACTCCTGCTGTGCGTGCTGGTTCAGGGCCCGGCCATCGCCCAGGCCTCGCTCACCAACAACAACTACGACGGCAACATCTACGCCCTCTATGCCGGCAACGGATCCCTGGTGCCGCCGCGCAGCAGCCTGGCGCAGGCCCTGGCGGAGCATCGCCCTGCGGTTGTGGTGTACTACCTCGATGACGACAGCTCCAGCAAGCAGTTCGCCCCGGTGGTGTCGGAGTTGCAGCGGTTGTGGGGCAACAGCATTGAGCTCATCCCCCTGGTCACCGACCCCCTCCAGAACCGCCCCGAGCGGGGCCCCACGGATCCAGCCCACTACTGGCATGGCCGCATTCCCCAGGTGGTGGTGATCAATCCGGAAGGTCGGGTGCTGCTGGACGCTGAGGGCCAGGTGGGTGTTTCCGCCATCAACGATGCGGTGAGCGAGGCCACCGGCATCACCATCCCCGAGGAGTTCCGCCGCAGCACCACCGTGAGCATCAACGAGCTCAACGCCGAGGTGGTGAACCAGTGAGCGCTCCTGTCATGGCCCATGGGGATGGCGGTGCAACCCGCCAGGAAAGCGACGCGATGGGCGCCATCGCCGTGCCCGCCGAGCACTACTGGGGCGCCCAGACCCAGCGTTCGCTCCACTACTTCCCCTTCGGGCAGATGATGCCCCTGCCAGTGGTGCACGCCTTCGGCGTCCTCAAGGCCGCCTGCGCCGAGGTGAACCGCGACAAGGGCAAGCTCAGCGCCGAGCTGGCCGAGCTGATCGTGGCAGCGGCCGATGAGGTGGCCAGCGGCGCCCTCGATGCCGAGTTCCCGCTCAAGGTGTGGCAGACGGGATCCGGCACCCAGACCAACATGAACGTGAACGAGGTGATCGCCAACCGGGCGATCGGCGCGGCGGGCGGCGTGCTGGGCAGCAAGAGCCCGGTGCACCCCAACGACCATGTGAATCTCAGCCAGTCGAGCAACGACACCTTCCCGGCCGCCCTGCACATCGCCGTGGCGATCGAGCTGCAGCAACGCCTGATCCCCGCGCTAGAGGCCCTGGGCCGCGCCCTGGCCAGCAAGGCCGATGCCTTCAAGGCGATCATCAAGATCGGCCGCACCCACCTGCAGGACGCGGTGCCCCTCAGCCTGGGCCAGGAGTTCGGCGGCTACGGGGCCCAGCTGGAGCTGGGACTCGAGAGCCTGCGCGCCGCCCTGCCCCAGGTGCAGCAGCTGGCCATCGGCGGCACGGCCGTGGGCACTGGGCTGAACGCCCCAGCCGGCTTCGGCGAGGCGGTGGCGGCCCGGCTGGCGGAGCGGCTCGGCCTGCCCTTCACCTCCGCCCCCAACAAGTTTCAGTCCCTGGCGGGGCACGAACCCCTGGCAGCGGCCCACGGGGCCCTCACCGTGCTGGCCGGTTCGCTGATGAAGATCGCCAACGACATCCGTTGGCTGGCCAGCGGCCCCCGCTGCGGCCTGGGGGAGCTGATCCTGCCCGAAAACGAACCCGGCAGCTCAATCATGCCGGGCAAGGTGAATCCCACCCAGTGCGAGAGCCTCACGATGGTGGCTGTGCAGGTGATGGGCAACAACACCGCCGTGCAATTGGCGGCCAGCCAGGGCAACTTTGAGCTCAACGTGTTCAAGCCCCTGATCGCCCACAACCTGCTGGAGAGCATCGAGCTGCTCACGGGCGCCTGCGACAGCTTCCGCCAGCACTGCATCGAGGGGCTGCAGGCCGATGAGAGCCGCATCGCCACCCTGCTCGACCAGAGCCTGATGCTGGTCACCGCCCTCACCCCGGCGATCGGCTACGACCGCGCCTGTGCCATCGCCAAGCACGCCCACCACCACCAGCTCAGCCTCAGGGAGGCGGCCCTGGTGCTGGGCGAACTCAGCGCCGAGGAGTTCGACCAGTGGGTGCAGCCCGAGGCGATGGTGACTCCGGCCCGGTCATGAGCCCTGGGCCCGCGAGCGCCGGGCCAGGCGGTGTGGAAGCGGCAGAGCCCTCTCTGGCCGAGCGGCTCTGGAGCGCCAATCGCGATCTGGCCCAGAGCTGCCTGGAGCATCCGTTCGTGCAGGGTCTGGCCCAGGGCACGCTCCCCCGCGAACGCTTTGCCGGCTACGTGGCCCAGGACGCCAGCTTCCTTGAGAGCTTCGCCCGGGCCTATGCCCTGGCCATCGCCCACAGTCCGGACCGGAGCAGCCTGATCGCCTTCAACGCCCTGTTGCAGGGGGTGCTGGCGGAACTGGAGCTGCACGCCGGCTACGCCAGCCGCTGGGGCATCGACCTGGAGCGCACCATCCCCTTGCCCGCCACCACGGCCTACACCAGGTTCCTGCTCACCACGGCCCAGGGCGGCGATCCAGGCCTGATCTGCGCGGCCATGACCCCCTGCCTGCGTCTCTACGGCTGGCTGGGCCAGCAGCTGCGCACCCAGGTGGGCCAGCCGCAGCACGCCTATGCCGAGTGGATTGACACCTACGCCGATCCCGGTTTTGAGCAGCTCATCCAGGCGCTGGAGGGGCAGCTGAACCGGCTGGCCTCGCCCGCTTCCCCGGTGGAGCCCACCTACCGACGGGCGATGCAGCTGGAGCTGGCCTTCTTCGACGCCCATGCGCCGGCCTGATCCCGCCGCTGCCGCCCGCCGCTCAGGCCAGGTCGGCCCGGAACTCCCGTGCCAGGCCAGCCACCACCTCCCGGTAACTGCCCGCAGAGGGCAGGCACAGCCGCTGGCGCATGTAGGGCAGTCCCGCGGCGATTGAGGCCTCGAGCCGATCCAGCCAGGGGAGCTCATCGGTCGTGGCCCAGGGACGCACCCAGCCCAGCACCAGGGCGGCGATCTGCCTCAGAGGCATCCGATCCCCATCCTGGCTGGCGATCAGTGAGGCCCCTATTCCATCGCGGGAGGCGATGAAGCAGTTGTCGCGCAGGATCCACCAGGGCTGCGGCGCCAGCACGGCGGGCGGCGTCCAGCCGCCGCGGGCTGCCTGCAGGAAGCGCACCAGTGCCCGCAGCAGGGCAGCCAGGGCCAGGGACTCCGCCAGGGTGGGCTGGGCGTCCATCACCCGCACCTCCAGGGTGCCGAACTGGGGCGCGGGCCTGAGATCCCAGTGGATGTCGCGCAGCGAGCCCAGCACACCGGCCCGACGCATGGTGGCGTAGAAGCGCTCGAAGGCCCGCCAGTCCGGGAAGTCGGGCGGGATGCCGTAGGTGCGCGAGGCCGCCAGCACCCGCTGGCCAGGCCCAGGTGTACATGGGTGGCGAAGGTCACCTGGTTCTGGCCCAGCCAGCCATAGTTCCGCTCCATCAGGCGGTAGCGCTCGCTTGGGGTATATGAGGCCGGCTTGCGGTGGAAGGGATGGGTGCCGCCGCCGCACACCGCCAGCCCCAGCCGGTCCAGATGGCTGAGCAGCTCCTTGAGCAGCGCCCGCAGGCTGGCCTCGAGCTCGCGGAGATCGGCGGCCACCGGCGACACCACTTCCACCGTGTTCTGCAGGAACTCCGGTTTCACGAAGCGGCGGTCGCTGTAGGTGGCCAGCAGGGGCAGCACCGCCTCGGCCAGGTCGTGGGTGATCGGATCGAGCAGCTGCAGCTCCAGCTCCATGCCCACCGAGAAGGCCGCTGATGGCATGAAGTCCATCGCGGGCGCTCAGCGTTCCGGGGCACTGCCCATCTGCGCCCGTTCCGCCTCGCGCACCACGGCCTCAAGGAAGGCGGCACCCACCGGCAGCACCCCCTCGTCGATGGTGAACGCCGGGCTGTGCAGGGGCACGTACGCATCGCCCTCGGAGCGCGCACCCAGGCGCACGAAGCAACCCGGGATCTTCTGCAGGTAGTAGGCGAAGTCCTCGCTGCCCATGCTGGGGTGGTCCGGAGCCACCAGGCCGGCGTCTCCCACCACCCGGCGGGCGGCGCGCTCGGCCAGGCGGGCTTCTGCGGCCGTGTTCACCACGGGCGGGTAACCGGGATGGATCGTCACCGCCAGGGCGGCGTTGTGCAGCTCGCCCAGGGCGCGGGCCATGCGCCGCAGGCCCGCGTGCAGTTGCTCGCGCACCGCGGGCAGGGTGGTGCGGATGCTGCCTTCCAGCACGGCGGTCTCGGCGATCACATTGGGGGCCGAACCAGCCCGCACCTGGCCGATGGTCACCACCGAGGGATGCACCGGATCGATCTCCCGCGACACCAGGGTCTGCAGGGCGGTGATCAGAAACCCGCTGATCACCACGGCGTCGGTGGCCTCGTGGGGCCGGGCACCATGGCCGCCCCGGCCGCGCACCTCGATCCGGAAGCGGTCCGACTGGGAGGTGATCACCCCGGCCGCCACCATGATCTGCCCCACCCGGTAATGCTGGGTCACATGGGTGCCGAAGATCGCGCTCACCCCGTCGAGGGCGCCGGCCGCGATCAGCGTGCGCGCGCCGCCGCCCCTCTCCTCGGCCGGCTGGAACAGCAGTCGCACCCCCACCGCCGGCGGCTTGGCCACCAGCAGATGGGCGGCGCCGAGCAGCATCGCCACATGGGCGTCATGGCCGCAGGCGTGCATGCGTCCCGGCTCCTGGGAGGCGAAGGGCAGCCGGGTCGATTCCTCCCCGGGCAGGGCGTCCATGTCGGCCCGCAGGGCGATGGTGGTGCTGGGCTGCTGCGGTCCGATCCGGCCGATCACGCCACTGCCCACCCCGCCATAGGCGTAGGAAATGGCCAGGGCATCGAGCTCGGCCATGATCCGAGCGGCCGTGCGCTCTTCCCGGAAGGCCAGCTCGGGGTGGCGGTGCAGCTCGCGGTGCAGCGCGCGCATGCGCGTCACCAATGGCTCCGGCACGGCCTGTGGGTCCATGGCGTCCTCCTGCCGGCTCGATCTCGCTCCCCCAGGCTGCAGCCGCCTGCGGCGGGTTTGCGACGGGCAGGCCGGCAGGATCGATCCCGCGGCACGATTGCCGCTCAGCGGGCACCCCATGCCTTCTGCTGCAGCTGGTAGCCATCGCCACAAACGTTCCGCAGCAGCGGGGTGAATCTGTTGGGGCGGAAGCGGCTTCTAGGGTTCCGATTCCTCCCTCCTCAAAGGGCGTTTGCCCCGCAGGTTGGTGGAATGCCTGGTCCGAGAGAAGCCCACCGGGTTCGCCCGGTTGCACGGAGGGACAAAAGCCCGGGAGACCGCCTCAACAGACCCCGTGCATTCCCATGAGCGATCCCACCGGCGCGTCCTCCGGCCCTGAAGGCGCGTTTGAACGTCCCCGGGGCCAGCAGGGCGCCGAGGCGCTGGAGAAGGAGGCCCGCCTGCCGCTCACCGGCTGGCAGCAGGAGGTGGACCAGGCCCACCGCTTTGGCCTGGAAGCCGCCGACAGCATTAGCGACCGGCGCATCTCCACCTTTTCTCGCGGTGAGCTGCCCCACTACGCGGGCATCAACACCTTCATGAAGGCGCCCTACATCGAAGACGTGAACCGCGTCGGCGAATTCGACGTGGCGGTGGTGGGCGTGCCCCACGATTCCGGCACCACCTACCGGCCCGGCACCCGCTTCGGCCCCCAGGGCATCCGCCGCATCTCAGCCCTCTACACCCCCTACAACTACGAAATGGGGGTGGATCTGCGCGAGCAGATCAAGCTCTGCGACGTGGGCGACATTTTCACGATCCCGGCCAACAACGAGAAGAGCTTCGACCAGATCTCCAAGGGCATCGCCCACATCTTCGCCAGCGGCGCCTTCCCGATCATCCTGGGCGGCGACCACTCGATCGGCTTCCCCACCGTGCGCGGCGTCTGCCGCCATCTGGGCGACAAGAAGGTGGGCATCATCCACTTCGATCGCCATGTCGACACCCAGGAGATCGACCTCGACGAACGCATGCACACCTGTCCGTGGTTCCACGCCACGAACATGGCCAACGCCCCCGCCAAGAACCTGGTGCAGCTGGGCATCGGCGGCTGGCAGGTGCCGCGGGAAGGGGTGAAGGTGTGCCGCGAGCGGGGTACCAACGTGCTCACGGTCACCGACATCTGCGAGATGGGTCTGGAGGCCGCCGCCCAGTTCGCCATCGAGCGCGCCACCGATGGCACCGACTGCGTGTACATCTCCTTCGACATCGACTGCATCGATGCCGGCTTCGTGCCCGGCACCGGCTGGCCCGAACCGGGCGGCCTGCTGCCGCGTGAAGCCCTCAAGCTGCTCGAGCTGATCGTGCGCAACGTGCCGGTCTGCGGCCTGGAGCTGGTGGAGGTGTCCCCCCCCTACGACATCAGCGACATGACCTCGCTGATGGCCTGCCGGGTGATCTGCGACACCATGGCCCACCTGGTGGTGAGCGGCCAGCTGCCGCGGAAGCAGAAACCCAGCTGGATCAGCGACGTCTGCAACATGCAGGTCGATCAGAAGTGGAGGTGAAGCCATGCATGAAGTGGACATGACCAAGTGCCTGGTGCTCTCCATGCAGGAGTGGCGCCAGCAGCATGCGCCGCACACCCCCCAGGTGGATCGCCTGCATCTCCAGGTGGGCACCTTCACCTGCGTGGAGCCCGACCAACTGGTCACCACCTGGCGGGCGGCCGTGCGCGGCAGCTGGCTGGAGGGGGCGGAACTGGCGATCGAGACCGTGCCCCTGGTGGGGCGCTGCCTGGCCTGCAACAGCACCTACAGCCCGAAACCCGAGCAGGCCTACCGCTCCCCCTGCTGCCATCACCCGATGGAGGAAATCGTGAGCGGCCGAGAACTGCGCATCCGCTCCGTCGACTACCGGCTGCCGGATCGCCCATCCCCAACCCCCTTCGCCACCGCGGCAGCGGTGTAACGGCCATGCACATGCCCCTGGAAGACACCCTTGGCCTCAACCTGCTGGCCGCCAACCAGCACCAGGCCGAGCACAATCGCGAGCACTTCGATGCCTGGCGGCTGCTCTGCCTGAACGTGATGAGCAGCCCCGGCGCCGGCAAGACCTCCCTGCTCGAGCGCAGCCTGGCCGCCCTCGCCACCGACCTGCAGATGGCGGTGCTGGAGGGTGACATGACCACCCAGCTCGATGCCGAGCGGCTCGAGGGCGTAGGCGTGCCTGTGGTGCCGATCACCACCGGCCGCGCCTGTCACCTGGATGCGGCGATGGTGAGCGGCGGGCTGAAGCTGCTGCGCCAGCGCCTCGATCCGGCCAGCCTCGACCTGCTCTGGGTGGAGAACGTGGGCAACCTGGTGTGCCCCGCCGAATTCGAGGTGGGTGAGCACCGCAAGGTGGCCCTGCTCAGCGTCACTGAGGGCGATGACAAGCCCCTCAAGTACCCGGTGATGTTCCGCGAAGCCCACTGCGTGCTGATCACCAAGACAGACCTGCTCCCCTACCTGCCGGTCGACATCGAACGCATCGAGGCCCACATCCGCGCCGTGAATCCCCGCTGCGCGGTGATCCGCGTGTCAGCCAGCAGCGGTGAGGGGTTGGAGGCCTGGCACCAGTGGGTGCGCGACCAGCGGGCGGCGGTGGTCACGCCCCTGGCCAGCCAAGGGCCGCTTCCGGCGCTGGTGACGGCATGAGCACCACCAGCCATTCCGCGACCGGGCCCGCGGCCGAGAGCCTGCGCCGCGACCTCGAGAGCCAGGGGGTGCGCTATGCCCTGGCCAGCTATGTGGACCTCCACGGGGTGTGCAAGGCCAAGGCCGTCCCCCTCAGTCACCTGGATCAGATGCTGGGGGGCTCGGAGCTGTTCACCGGCGCCGCCCTCGATGGCGTGCCCCAGGAGGTGAGCGACGACGAAGTCGCCGCCGTGCCCGACCCGGCCACCGCCACCGTGCTGCCCTGGCAGCGGGAGCTGGCCTGGATGGCCAGCGACCTCCATCTCCATGGCCAGCCGTTTGAGGCCTGCAGCCGCACCATCCTCAAGCGGGTGCAGGCCCAGGCGGCTGCCATGGGCTTCCGCTTCAACCTCGGGATCGAAACCGAGTTCTTCGTGCTGCGCCGGGATGGGCAGGGGCGCCCGGTGCCCCTGAGCCCACGGGACTGCCTCGACAAGCCGGCCTACGACGTGCGCACCCTGCTCGACAACCTGCCCTGGCTCGATGAGCTGGTGGCGGCGATGAACCAGCTGGGGTGGGGGGTGTATTCCTTCGATCACGAAGATGGCCCCGGCCAGTTCGAGATCGACTTCGACTACGCCGAGGTGGTCACCATGGCCGATCGGCTCACCTTCTTCAAGCTGATGGCCAAGGAGATCGCCCACCGCCATGGGCTGATCGCCACCTTCATGCCCAAGCCCTACGGCGATCGCACCGGCAGTGGCGCCCACTTCAACATGTCGCTGGC
>JBILNZ010000059.1:0-11504 GCA_044374745.1 Prochlorococcaceae cyanobacterium
CACCCCCCGCTCATGCAGTACCAGCGACTCCTGCACCGAGAGCTGGGGTTTGCGGGGTGGCTGCGGCGGCACCAGCGGGCCGATCTCCACGTTGCACACCACTGCAGGACCTGCTGGAGACCCGGGCCGGAGGGTTCAGGGGAGACGGCTGAGCGGGTGCTGGTTGGGGCTGAGAGCTGATCCACAGCCAGACTGAGGAGCACATCGCTGGATTGACCTATGCGGCGTGATCACGCGACAGGAAGGGGCTGAGGAGAACCCTTTCATGGGCGACCGATTGATCATTTCTGACAACCGTGAGGACCCGGGCAACCCGCTGGTGCTCGATGGCGAGGCCATTGACGCAGCGGCGCGGGATCCACTGGCGATCGGAAAGCTGATGGTCGATCAGGTCTGGGCAGAGGGGACCGATCCCACAGGCGGGGGCCTGTACTACGAGCGCAGCAGCAACCAGCACCGGCGGCTGCAGGCCTTTGAGACAGGCAGCGAAGACTTCATGACCGGCGGCTGGGTGCGCGTGCTGGCTACCGCCGAGCAGGTGCGCAAGGAGCGTCCTGGGATGGAGCGTGCCGCCAAAGCTGGCCTGGTGAAGATCCACGGCACCCACCGGGGTGTGCTGCTGGTGGAGTTCTTGGACGTTCCCTGGGGCTGAGCAACCGCCGCAGGGCTCCGGTCGGCGACGGCCGTCCTTCAGCGTGCCACGGCTGCGCCGTGGCGTGCATCGGCCAGCCGCCGCCGCCCTCCGCTCCGGGCCGGTATGGGGGTGGAGGGCATGGCCGCTCTCCCGCGGCTGCGGTGGCCGGGCCTTCGCTCGCGTTGATGGGGAAGAAGAAGGCCCCAGGTTTCCTCGCGCGGCTGCGCGGTCAGCTGGGCATTCCGTGCGGAATCTGGCGGGTCTGCTTATCAGCTTTCCGATCCATCAGCGCATGGCTTTGCTTTGCGTAGATCCATTGCCCCGCAGCCACTCTGCTCGCCACTAAGTGCGTTTGTACTGGTAGAATAAGACCTGCGCCAAAGGCCACGAGCCCATCGCCTGCGGCAACGAAATCCTCGGACAACTTGCCCCGTTCGTTTGCTCTGTAGCCCATGAGCTTGTTCTCTGCTGCAGTGGCCCAGGCCGCTGCATTGTCTCTTCCTGGCCTCCTTCCGCTGCCGGCGTTGGCCCATCGCTCGGTCGTCATCGTCGCCGCTGGTGGCCGTGATCTCGCCTGGTCCCAGGAGCGCATCGCCTCCGCCCTGCTCCAGCGCAGCGGTGGCCGGCCTGTCCATCTGCTGCTGCATGGCGGGGCCCGTGGCGCTGATCGCACCATCGGCCGTGCCGCCCATCAGCTCGGCTGGCGGGTCCAGTCCCTCGCTGCTGATTGGCGCCGCCATGGCCGCGCTGCCGGCCCCATCCGCAATCGCCTTCTGCTCGAGCAGGCCCTGGTGGAGGCCCAGGCCCACACCTCCGCAGCGTTCAGCACCTCGGTGCTGGTGATCGCCTTCCCCGGTGGGGCAGGCACGGCCTCGCTGGTGCAGCAGGCCCGCCGCTGCTCCTCCCGTGCGCCGGTGCCGGTGGTGGTGATGGAAGTGCCGCCGCCGTTCTCGCCGGAGCCCCTCGCCGCTTGAGCGGCATCCGCCGCCCCGTTCCTCTTGTTCCTCTTTCCCATTCACATCCCCATGGCTGTTCTCACTGCCCCCACCGTTCCTCTCTCCCCATCTCTCCCCCAGGCCGCCGGGCCGTCCTGCTCCCTCCAGCGCACCGGTTCGCTCTGGCAGCTGGGCATCGAGGCCCAGGAGCTCACTACTGCCATCGGCCAGGTGGCCGAGCAGCTGGAGAGCGACGACGCCGAAGTCCGCGCCCAGGCCCTCGCCGAGCTGGAGGCTGCCCTTCTGGCCGAGGAAGGCAACAAGGCGGCGCTGGCCGCCAAGGCCGATGCCACCTGCTGGGTGATCGAGCACCTCCGCGGCCAGGCCGCCTACCGCCAGCAGCAGGCCAAGCGGCTCACCGATCTCTCCCGCTCCGATGCCAGCCGGGCCGACGCGCTGGAGGACTCCCTGGTCATGGTCCTCACCCGGCTGCAGCCCTCGGCCACCCGCTTTTCCTTCCCCAACCACGAGCTCACCTCCCGTAAGTCCTCGGCCGTGGTGATCGACGACGAGCAGGCCCTCGATCCCGCCTGGCTGAGCTTCACGACCACCAGCAAGCCGGACAAGGCCGCCATCAAGGAGGCCCTGAAAGCCGGCCAGCAGATCACCGGTGCCCAGCTCCTCTCCCGCCGCTCCTGGCGCATCGGCTGAGGGGCAAAGCCCCCTCACAGGTGGGGGCCTGGCTGAGCAGCCGGGGCCCTCTTCCCTCCTCACACCATTGCTTCCAACGCCATGACCGTCGCCGTTCCTTCTGCCAACGGGGCCCGCATCACCAGCCGCCCCGCTCCTCCTCGACCCAGCCAGAGGCCTCCATCGGCCCTGGAGCTGATCCGCGCTGCTGACCGCGCCGAGGAGGCCCCACCAGAAGCTGGCTCCGCTCCTCAGGCTCAGTCCTCCGGCTTCTCCCCAGAACAGCTCGCTGCGCTCTCCGCCCCTCTCGATCGGGCCAACGTCCGCCAGCGGGAGCAGGGCCGCAGCCGTGTGAGCTATCTGGAGGGTTGGCAGGTGATCGCGGAAGCGAACCGCATCTTTGGCTTCGATGGCTGGCAGCGGCAGACGATCGCCGTCCGCTGCGTCGCCCAGGCTGAACGCCTCATCGGACGCGATCAGAAACCTGGCTGGGGCGTCACCTACACCGCCCGCGTGCGCGTCACGGTCACAGCCGGTGGCCTGGTGCCCCTGGTCCGCGAGGGAAGTGGTGCCGGCCACGGCATTGATGTGGACCTGGGCCAGGCCCATGAATCGGCTCTCAAGGAGGCCGAGACCGACGCCATGAAGCGGGCACTCATGACCTTCGGGAACCCGTTCGGCCTTGCCCTCTACGACAAACGCCAGCGGGAGGTGACCAGCTCAGCGGCTCAAGAACGCCCAGCACTCCAGCCCCGCCAGGCCCAGCCGGCTGCGCAGCACCAGCTAAGGGCGTCGACAGCTGCAGAGCCCTCGGCTCAGGCTGCCGCCCCTGCATCCCAGCAGGATCCGGGGCTGCTCCCCCTCGATGCGGCCACGATTCGCACATTGCACAGCGCCATCCGCCAGCTCCCTCGCCCCCTGCTGGAGGCCCTCACCCAGGGATTCCGCAAGCGCTTCTCCATCCCTGAGGAGGCCACGACGATCGCTGATCGGATCCTGCAGAAGCGTCACCACGACTGGATCGAGGCGTTTCTGGTGCAGCACCAGGAGGTGCGCACTGCGGAACCGCACCAGGCCGGCTGACCTCACCAGCTGTGACAAGCCCGCAGCCGCAGCCAGACAACATCTGCGGCTGCGGCGCGACCTCCATTTCAGATCGGCCAGCCATCCTCAAGGAGGTCAGCATCCGGGTTGTTGTATCTCTCGACAGCGTCCAGCCAGTCCGGCAGCTCATCCTTGATCTGCTGTTTCAGCGAGGCGAACTCTTCAGGCTTGATCAGCCCTCGCTCGGCCATGAAGCCATAGAACTTCTTCAGGCTGGTGGCATTGGCCTTGACCGTGGTTTTGTTGGACCACATGGCCTTGTGAATAAACCAGTCGCCAAGAAACTCGCCAACACATCTGACCCCATCGGCAGGCGTCAACGTGTCTGCGTAGAGCAGAAAGTGATTCAGATAGAAGTCAAGGTTGGTGCAATGGCTTCTGATCGTTGCAATGCCAAGGCCAGCCTTCTTGAGCCAATGACTAAATTCGCCAAGAAGGGCTGCATTCTCCTGGCGGATCTGTTGACAACGTTTGTCGTACTCCGATTCGTCGTCGAGCATCAGATTTCGCTCATCGGTGCTGGCCCTGCCGATGCCGGTCGCATCGGCCATGGACTTCCACCCATGTTGCCGGGAGTACGTCAGCAGCCGAGGAGGACGTTGCAAGAGGCTGTAAGCATGGCCCGATGGCACCGCGGGGAGGCAGGAACATGCCGGTCGCTGGCCGGTCCCGCGGGATGGCGGACACCGCAGCCGAGCCCACCGAGGTGCTGGCCGGCTCGATCGAGCGGGTCACCTTTCACAACCCCAGCAACGGCTTCTGCGTGCTGCGCATCAAGGCCCGCGGTCACCGCGATCTGGTGACGGTGGTGGGCCATGCCGCCGAAATCAGCGCTGGCGAGTGGGTCACGGTGAGTGGCACCTGGGTGAATGACCGGGAGCACGGCCAGCAGTTCAAGGCCGCCTTCCTGCGCTCCTCACCGCCCACCACCGCCGAGGGGATCGAGAAGTATCTGGGCTCCGGGATGATTCGCGGCATCGGCCCGATCTACGCCAGCAAGCTCGTGGCGGTCTTCGGGGCGGAGGTGTTCGAGGTGATCGAACAGGCCCCCGAGCGGCTGCGGGAGGTGCCGGGCATCGGCAAGGTGCGCGCCGGCCGCATCGCCCAGGCCTGGGCTGATCAGAAGGTGGTGCGCGAAATCATGGTGTTCCTGCACAGCCATGGCGTCGGCACCGCCCGGGCGGTGCGGATCTTCAAGACGTACGGGAACGACGCCGTGCAGGTGATGGCGGAGAACCCCTACCGGCTGGCACGCGACATCCGCGGCATCGGCTTCCGCACCGCCGACGCCATCGCCGTCCGCCTGGGCATCGAACCCACCGCCACGATCCGCCTGCGGGCTGGGATCAACTACGCCCTGCTGGAGGCCAGCGGTGATGGCCACTGCGGCCTGCCCACCGCCGAGCTGCTCAAGCTGGCGGGTGAGCTGCTGGCGGTGGACCGCCCCGATGAAACCGACTCCAGCAATCGCGAGCCGCTGGAGCCGGAACAGATCCAATCAGCCCTGGATCTCGAGCTCGCAGAAGGTGCCGTGGTGGCGGACAGCCTGGCGGACGAGCCGGCGATCTTCCTGGCCCACCTGCACAAGTCTGAGCGCCAGATCGCCGAATCGCTGCAGGAGCTGGCGCAGGGGGCACCGCTCTGGGGCGCCATCGACGCCACCAAAGCGATCGGCTGGGTGGAGCAGCGCCTTGGTCTGCAGCTGGCCGCCAGCCAGCGGGAAGCGGTGGAGCAGGCTCTGGCCAGCAAGGTGCTGGTGATCACCGGCGGGCCTGGGGTAGGCAAGACCACCCTGATCAACGCCATCCTGCAGATCCTGGCGGCCAAGAAGCTGCGCATCCAGCTCTGCGCCCCCACCGGCAGGGCCGCCAAGCGCATGGCTGAGGCCACCGGGCTGGAGGCGAAAACGATCCACCGGCTGCTGGAGTTCGATCCGGCCACCTACGGCTTTCGCCGTAACGCCGAGCTGCCGCTGGAGTGCGATCTGCTGGTGGTGGATGAGACCTCGATGGTGGATGTGCCGCTGATGGCCTCGCTGCTGGCGGCGATCCCGCCGGAGGCAGCGCTGCTGCTGGTGGGCGATGTGGACCAGCTGCCGTCGGTGGGTCCAGGGCAGGTGCTGGCCGATGCGATCAACAGCGGTGCGCTGCCGGTGACGCGGCTCACCGAGGTGTTTCGCCAGGCGGCATCCAGCCGGATCATCACCACTGCCCACGCCATCAACGGCGGCACCATCCCCGATCTGCGTGCTCCCGCCGATGGCGCCAGCAGCGATTTCTATTTCCTGGCAGCCGAGACGCCTGAGCAGGCGGTGGCCCTGATCTTGAAAGTGGTGGGCGAGCGCATCCCGGCTCGCTTTGGCCTCGATCCGATCGCCCAGGTGCAGGTGCTCTGCCCGATGGCGCGCGGCGGTTGCGGTTCGCGCTCACTGAACGTGGAGCTGCAGAAGCTGCTCAACCCCGATCCCACCGAGCAGGTGGAGCGCTTTGGCTGGCGGTTTGCCCCAGGCGACAAGGTGATGCAGATCGCCAACGACTACGAGAAGGAGGTGTTCAACGGCGATGTGGGCACGATCGATGCGATCGACTCAGACAACAGCGAACTGAGCGTGCTGTTCCCAAGCAGCGAAGCCGGCGGTGCGGGCAGCCGGGCGGTGATCTACGGCTGGGGGGAGCTGGACACCCTGGTTCCGGCCTATGCCTGCACGATCCACAAGAGCCAAGGCAGCGAGTACCCAGCGGTGGTGATTCCGCTGCTCACCCAGCACTACGCGATGCTGCAGCGGAACCTGGTGTACACGGGCCTCACCCGCGGCAAGCAGCTGGTGGTGCTGGTGGGCCAGAAGAAGGCCCTGGCCATGGCCGTGAAGAACCACCTGGGCCGCAGGCGCTATACCAAGTTGGGGGAGTGGCTCACTCCGGAGCGGCTTTCAGCGGACATGGATCACAACCACGGCAGTTGACAACGCCTGCAGGCCTGGCAAAAAGAGGCTGTCGATCCACCCAACTCCCGCATCATGCTGACCGGTGCTGATCTGCTCGCCAAAGTCAAGGAGCTGGGCGATGCCTCCAATGTCCCGCGTCAACCCCCTTGGCCGTCGGTGAGGCCCCAGGTTGTCGCCGGCGACAACCTGGGGGCGGCGACACGAAAAGTGAGCCACCCGGCTGCCAGACGATGGATCACCACTGGCTTTTCTTGATCGGCACCAGGCGACAACCAGGTTGGCCGGTTCCACTGGTGACTCTCCGCCCCAACCTCTGGCGGAGCGCACGAGCCGGCGGACCCCACAGTCCGCCGGCAGCGCGGAGCTCCCCACCGGGGTCTGGCGCCATCGGCACCAGGTTGTCGTCGGACGACAATTTGCTTACGGCTGCTGGGGCTGTTTGCTGCCGCTGCGCCGGCTGGCCTGCGCCCTGCGGTGGCTGTCGCCGCTGATTTCGACGATGTGGCAGTGGTGCACCAGCCGATCCACCGCCGCGACGGTCATCGAGCTGCTGGGGAAGATCTCGTCCCAGGCCGTGAACGGCTGATTGGCGGTGATCAGCAGCGATCGGCGCTCGTAGCGGTGGCAGATCAGCTCAAACAGCACACTGCTCTCCTGCTCATCGCGCCGCACATAGCCGATGTCATCGATCAGCAGCAGCGGGTAGCGATCCAGCCGCTCCAGTGCCTGCGGCAGGTTGTAGTCGGCGCGGGCCTTCTGCAGCTCCTGCACCAGGGCCGTGGCCGTGTAGAAGCGGCAGGGCTGATCCAGCGCAATCTGCGCCAGGACGATGCCGATCGCCAAATGGGTCTTGCCGACGCCGCTGGGGCCGAACAACAGCACGTTCTCACCCCGCTGCAGCTATTCGCTCTGGTGGGTCAGCCCCTCCAGATCCTGCCATGGACCGGTCTCGATTCTGCCGCTGTGGTCATAGTCCGACAGCGCCTTGCTACATGGCAGCTGGGCCGCTCGCAGCAGCCGTTGCTGGCGGTCCTGCTGCCGCTGCTCCACCTCCTGCTCGCACAGGGCATAGAGGAACTGGCTGTTGAGGACGTGCTGGCCTTCCGCCACTTCCCCAAGGACCACTGGCGCAAGATCTGAAGCACCAACCTGCTGGAGCGGGTCAATGAAGAAATCAAGCGCTTCACCAGGGTGGTAGGCATCTTCCCCAACGACCCTGCCATCACCCGTCTGGTAGAAGGGGTGTTGCTGGAGCAGGACGAGCCCTGGCAGCTGGAGGGCCGCCGCATGTTCTCCGCCGAGAGCATGGCCGCCATTCCGGAGCTGGAGGCTCTCCCTGCCCTGCAGTCCATCAACGCCTGAGAAGGGCACTACACAGGCCCCAGGCCGGCCGCAAAGACCTCCGCGGTATGCAGCAACCTCAAGACCCGGCAATCCACATCCATACGAAAAACTTTACAAGTCAATCGCTCAGCTTCACTGTGGTGCACAGAGCTGCAACTGCATCTCAGGAATGACAGCCTGTCGTTCCACCCTGTTCACCCTCTGATCAGGGCTTCCGGCTCGGATTTTACACCACGCAAAGGGTCGCGCCCCCAATCCGAGATAAAAGGCTGCGCTACGGCGGTCCGGGTTCTGATCGCATATAACCTTCCAAAGATCGGGCGTTGAAACAATGAGCCACCTCTCCTTTCACTCACCCTCATCGGCATTTACCCCGAGTACCGCCAACATTGTCTCCTTGCGATCGGCGTTATCTAGCTGGGTGTTGCGGAATTATGGCTCAGAATATCGTTTTACTGTCAGCAGGCAGCGTAGCCGCGCAAATGCACAGCGATTTCAGCAGAAAATTGAGGCTTGCAGTCGAGAGAATCCTTGCGATCTTCCCATTGTCGGCATTGTCGGCATTGTCGGCATTGTCGGCATTGTCGGCGCAGGCATTGCTGGGCTCTTCGCAGGATTGATCCTGAGATCGCTCGGCATTGAGTGTGACATCTTCGAAAGCACCGACCGGGTTGGAGGGCGGATCAACACCTGGTATTCCCCAGATTATGATCCCGATGACATGAAAAAATCCGGTCTTTATGGAGAAGTCGGGGGCATGCGGGTTCCGCAGTTTTCCGTAGACATGTTGCCAGTACAACAGGTAGCACTCGCTGTCAATGCTGTCCTGGATCGCAACGGCCTGGGCGACAATAAAGTGCGCTGGCGGAAATTCTATTACAACTCGCCTCGGCAAAGACTGCGTTACAACAATATGCCAACATTCACCACCAGCAGTCAGTCGGCGCTGCACGGCTTCAACTTTGGACAGCTAACCGGTGGCGATGTCCCCGACATCTGGCTGACGCCAAAAAGTGACTCCAAGCACAATCTGTATTTGCCTATTAGCAAAGTACTAGATCAAGTCACCAAACCGTTCCTTGACGCCATACACAGTTCCTTTGCAGAAGGATCTGAACTGTTGATGCAATTTGATCAGTACTCGATGTGGGACTATCTCACCACCCAGTTTCGGCTGGGTGATATGGATGAATACTACGATCCGCACATGGGTGCCAAGAATGATCTACTGCCGTGGTCGGTCGCCAGCTTCCTGGAAACCACCAATGTCGGCAGCGGCATGTATACAGTCTCATTTTTAGAGATGGTAATAGCTGTCTACGATTGGGGCGGCAGCAAAGATCCCTATCGACCTGGAGATAATGCCGTCTATATGTTAACGGTCGATAAGGGAATGCAGCATTTCCCCGATGCTTGTCGCACGATACTCGATATGGCTGATGCGGTGTCAAAAGAGGATGGTCAGATCGCGCAGATCCAGGTTGGGATGCTCCCGTCAGATCCGGATGGTTCCTATACCTACAACCCACCGAATCTCACCCCAGACGCCCAACCTTCCCACGGCAGGGAGAGCCCGAGTGTAGAAACTACCGCATCCAGGCCACCAGAACTTGTTAGTGCTATCGAGCGCCAGCGGGTCAACCTCCAGCACAAGGTTGTGTCAATGCAGCACGATGCCGAGCTCTATGATGGTCACGGTGGAATGCGTTTGGTCGTTCGCAGACTTGCCACCGCAGAGGATTCAGAACATGTCTATCCTTATGTGATTACCACATTACCCAATGGCTGCTACCTGAATGGAGAAAACCGTCTGAATCTGCTCGATAGTCTTTCCGTTGCCAAGGCACAGGCAATCCGCGAATCCAACTATATGAGTGCATTCAAGGCAATCTTAACCTTCAAGAAACAGTTCTGGATTGAGGCCGGAGAGCGACAGGGGGGATACGGCACTTCCACCACAGACCAACCCATCCGCCAGATCATCTATCCATCCTATGGATATAATGCCGAGCAGGGCGTTTTGCAGATCTATTGTTGGGCGCTAGATGCGCGTAGGCTTGGGGCGCTAACCGATCGCGAACGCATCGAAGAATGCCTCAAGGGAATTCAGCATCTTTACCCAGACATGGATATCTACGAACACTTTGCCGGATATAATGAAGGCATAACAACAAAGACATGGTTTTGGGATGAACACTCTGGGGGGGGGGCATTCGCGCTTTTCAATCCCAATCAATTCAAGTATCTCTATCCCACCCTGTTAACTCCAGAATTTGATGGCTGCCTCAACTTTGCTGGGGAGGGTTGCTCTGTGCATCAGGGTTGGATCGTTGGCGCGCTAGATTCTGCCTACAATGCTGTACTTAAGATTCTCCAGCAAGCGGATGCAAAAGAGAAGATTCAACAGATGAAAGAGATCTGGGGTGCCTACACATCGCCCGATATTGAATGTTCTGCTGTCACTGCGAACCAGATGAGTTACGCCTATCAATATAGTCTAGAAGATCGCAATGCGGGGGCAGTGCCACCCAATGGTGATCGTAGCATTTATAGGAATACAACTTTCATTTTCGCAGGTCTCGTTCCCGCCTTTGTTGCCGACTACAACACAGTACCACAGAAGATGAAATCAACAATCCAGGACACACAAGTACGCAAGATGTTGAATTCGCTGTGGGACGAAAATGTGGCGCAGCGGGCCAAACAACCGCCAAAGCCTGTCCGCACAGACAATGCTGTAGCGATGTTAGAAGATATCTATTAAGGAAACAACTTCCAGAGCTTTCCCGCTCCAAGGTTCTGGCTAAAGGATGACGATGAGTTTGCACGCCAGCAGTTAGCCGGTTGCATGCCGAACCTGCTTACACGGGTCACTGTATCTGACGTCAATCGGGTTATCGCCTCGGCTGAGATACCAAACAGAGAAGACCTTGGGCCAATCGAGAATGTTTTGTATATTGCAGATTATCGTCGTTACCTGTCTGCGTGTACAGTCATTCCCGAAGGTCACTACCTCGCCAAGCCAATTGTATTCTTCACAGTCACAGCACAGAACGAACTGATGCCGCTGGGCATCCAGCTTGAATCAGGCGGCGAGCTATTCACGCCAAATATGGCTAATGCTGCTAATGCCTGGTTGCTGGCAAAAATGCAAACCAACTGCGCAGGACAAACCCTCCACAGTGTTGGCTTTCATCAATTGCTGACCCACCAAATCTGTGCAATGGTGTCAATCTCATTGTTCTCGGAAGAGGTATTTAACCCACTCTCCGAACCCGGTTCCAGCGAACCGTTCCAGCAACACCCAGTGTTCAAACTGCTACGTCCTCATGTCGTCAAGACGCTCGAGTTTCAACAAACCATATACAATGGCGACTACGATCCGACAGCCCAACAATTCCCGATAACCCGAACTGTCAAAGGCACTCCCGGTGCATACAACATCGGTTCCATTTACGATAGTCTCTTCTCATGTGGCCGTATTGGCAACTATCAACTGCAAGATCGGATTTACAACGACAGCGATTTTCGTTTCCTGGATCTTGCAATCCCGATCGATGCCGCCACACGCGGGGTTTCTGAAACACCATTTTCCTACCCCTATGTGCATGATGCCAGCTTGTGGTACAAAGCAATCTTCAAGTTCGTCAACGCATTTGTCAATGCCCAATATCCAGAGGGAGATCGCCAGATTTCAACAGATGTACAACTACAACGCTTCTTTAATAAGGGCACCTCGAAAAATCGCAACAGGTCTTGATTTAGTCCGTTATCAGATTATAATCTGACTCTGCAGATGCGTGCGAACCGTGGGCCAGAGAGGCTTCTGGGACGAACAACAAAGAGTCGCCAA
>JBILNZ010000009.1:0-90496 GCA_044374745.1 Prochlorococcaceae cyanobacterium
ACGGTTCAACCCTCTTTCTTCCCTTCCATGAAGACCCCCCTCACCGAAGCCGTCGCCGCCGCTGATTCCCAGGGCCGCTTCCTCTCCAACACCGAGCTCAACGCCGCCTTCGGTCGTTTCGAGCGCGCCAAGAACGCCCTCGAGGCCGCCAAGGTGCTCACCGCCAAGGCCGACGAGCTGGTGAACGGCGCCGCCCAGGCCGTTTACAACAAGTTCCCCTACACCACCCAGATGCAGGGGTCCAACTACGCCTCCGACGCCCGCGGCAAGGCCAAGTGCGCCCGTGACATCGGTTACTACCTCCGCATGGTCACCTACTGCCTCGTGGCTGGTGGCACCGGCCCCATGGACGAGTACCTGATCGCCGGTCTCGATGAGATCAACCGCGCCTTCGAACTCTCCCCCTCCTGGTACGTCGAGGCCCTCAACTACATCAAGGCCAACCACGGCATCTCCGGCGACCCCGGTGTGATCGCCAACAACTACATCGACTACGCCATCGCCGCCCTCGTCTGATCTGGCTTCCGCCTGTTCTCCGAGCTCTTCGGCACGTCCACACCTCCCCTCGGGGAGGTTTTTTCATGGCGATTCCCGGGCTGGAGATTGCAGCCAGCGACCTGCGATCATCAATGCCTGTTGGTTCGCTGATTCAGCATGGCGGCGCCGCAGCACCAGCAGGCAGGAGCTCCGATCTCTGAAGCCGAAGCACTGGCTCGCCTGCGTCAGAGCGACGACCCCTCCCAGCAGTACTACGCCGCATGGTGGTTGGGACGCATGCGGAGTCAGCACCCCGATGCCGTCCCCCTGCTGATTGAGGCCCTGCGCCAGCGACGCCCGCGCGATCCCGGTGCCGGCGTCGAGGAGAACGCCGTAGCCCGCAATGCGGCCCGGGCCCTCGGCAAACTTGGCTACCTGGCTTACCAGGCCATCGATGAGCTGCTCACGGTGCTGGAGGACCCTGACGACGGCCTGCGGGAAGCTGCCGCCCGGGCCCTGGGAGAACTGCGGGCCGAACAGGCCGTAGAGCCAATCTGCAGGCGGCTGGCCAGCGGCCCCGATCGAGCTGGCGCTCCCCAACCGGGCACGCCGCGGCTGATGGAACCCTGTGAGGCCCTGCTGGAGGCACTTGGCGAGATCGGCTGTACTCCCGAGGGCAAGGCCCACGTGCTGGCCGTGGTGGAGCCCTACGTGCAGCACGATCGCCCCCTGATCCGCAGCGCCGCAGCCCGCACCCTTCTGCGCCTGAGCGGGGATGCCCGCTGGGGGAATCTTCTGGTGGAGTTGCTCGACCACCCCCAGTTGCAGGTGCGCCGGGCCGCCCTCATGGACCTGGGCGCTGCGGGCTGGCGTCCGGCTCTGGAACCGATTCGCCGCACCCTTGCCGAGAACAGTCTGAAGCTGATCGCCCTGAAGGGCCTCGTGGAACACGGCTGCGGCGAACCGGGAGAGGAGGCCCTGCTGGCCTGCATGGACGCCTTGCTATGAGCGTGGCCATGACCGATCCAGACACGCTTCAGCAGCTGATCAGCAGGCTGCGCCAGGCCAGCAGCAGCGAGGAGCTGCTGCTGGCCACCCGCCAGCTGGCCAGCTGCGGGGTGGCCGGCGCGGCCCCCGTGCTGGTGGAGGTGCTGGGCTTCAACAATCCAGGGGCGGCCGTGGCCGCCGTGGATGGCCTGATTGCCCTGGGAGCGGCGGCGGTGCCCCCCCTACTCCAACTCGACCCTGAGAACTATGGCGCCCGGGCCTGGGCCGTGAGGGCCCTTGCCGGGATCGGCGATGTGCGCGGCCTGGATCTACTGGTGGATGCCCTCGGCACAGACGTGGCAGCCAGCGTGCGGCGAGCCGCCGCCCGCGGGCTGGGCAACCTGCGGCTCGAGGAGCTCGAAGCCGAGCGACGGCCGGGGGTGCGGGACTGCTGTCTGCAGGCCCTGTTGGCGGCCACTCGCGATGGCGAGTGGGTGGTGCGCTATGCCGTGGCCGTGGGGCTGGAATGCCTGGGCCAGGGGATGGAGCCCAGCAGCAATGCCCTGAAGCAGATCCGGCAGGGATTGGTTGCGCTCAGTGAAGCGGCCGAAGCCAACCCTCCCGTGGTGGTGCTGCGGGCCAGGCTGGCCCTGTCGCGACTCCCCCAGCCATGACGCCAGAACGAAGGGTGCTGTTTGTGTGCCTAGGCAACATCTGCCGCTCCCCGGCCGCCGAAGGGGTGTTCCGCCACCACCTCAGCCTGGCCGGCCTCAGCGACAGCGTGCTGGTGGATTCCGCAGGAACCGCCGGCTGGCATGTGGGCAAACGGGCCGATTCACGGATGCGCGCCGCCGCTGCCCGCCGGGGCCTGGACATAACCAGCAGGGCACGGCAGCTGGAAGCCAGCGACCTCGGCCGCTTCGACCATATCCTCACCATGGATGATGACAACCTGGCGGCGGTCCAGGACTTGGCCCAGCGGGCAGGGGCGGCCGGCCTGAGCCAGCGGGCGGAGGTGGAACCGCTCATGCGCTATTGCCGCCTGCATCGGGTGCGGGAGGTGCCGGATCCGTACTACGGCGGTGAGCAGGGCTTTGAGCATGTGCTCGACCTGCTCGACGATGCCTGTGCCGGCCTGCTGGAGGAACTCAGTCGCCGCTAAGAGACCGGCTCGTGGCGTTGGGCTCGGGCCAGGCCTCTTCAGGGATGCGCTGGCGGAACAGATCCACAAGGGCCTGGATCACCGCCTCGATGGCCATGCCGTCGGTGATCAGTTCCTGAGCATCATCGGCCATGCACAGGGGGGCAACTGCACGGCTGGAATCGCTCTTGTCCCGCTCGGCGATCTGGGATTCCAGGTCCGCCAACGGCGGCACGGGGAAGCCACGTTGCTCGAGATCCAGGGCCCGACGGCGGGCCCGCTCCGCCACGCTGGCCGTGAGAAACACCTTGAGGTCGGCATCGGGGAACACGGCCGTACCGATGTCCCGACCCTCCGCCACAAGCCCGCCCCGCTGGCCCATGGCCTGTTGCTGGGCCGTGAGGGCTTCGCGCACGCAGCCATGGGCAGCCACCTGGGACACCTGCTCTGTGACCCCGGGGCTACGGATCGCTTCGGTGACCTCATGGCCGTTGATGCTCACCCGCTGCTGGCCATCGGCGACCGTGGCGAGATCCAGGTCGAGATCCTGCAGACAGGCAGCCACGGCAGCAGCATCAGCGGGATCGACTCCCTGGCGCTGAACCCACCAGGTGACAGCCCGGTACATGGCGCCGGTGTCGAGATAGACCAGGCCGAGCCGCCGGGCAAAGGCTCGGGTCACGGTGCTCTTGCCGGCGCCGGCCGGTCCATCGATGGCTACGAGCGGTGAACGGCTCATCAGAAAGGTGTGATCGATCAGGCGGGCCGGGCCGAAGCGGATGGCCGCCGCCAGCAGGCAGAGACCCCGGGGTTCCGGCAGCGGCTCCAGGGTATGGGCTGCCACCAGCTGCGCATACTCCACCACACAGCCAGCCGCTTGCAGCTGGTGGAGGAGACGCTGGGCCAGCTCAGACATCGGGGCGGCCTCCTGGGCCACCTGGGCCTTGATTGCCCGAAGGGCCGCAGGCAAGGCCGCCGCCTGGCTGCGTTGCTCGGCCGAGAGGTAGCGGTTGCGCGAGCTGCAGGCCAGACCGTCGACCTCACGCACAGTGCCGCATCCTTCCACCTGCACCGGCAGGCCCAGGTCGGCCACCATGCGCCGCACAATCACCAGCTGCTGCCAGTCTTTTTCCCCCAGCAGCAGCCGCTGCGGGCGCACCATGGCCAGCAGGCGGGCCACCACCGTGGCCACACCATCAAAATGGCCCGGTCGTCCTGGGGCGCACAGGCTGCGCTGGAGACAGGGAGGAGGCAGCACCCGGGTGATCTGCTCCTCGCCTCCGGGGTAAACGTCCGCTTGGGCAGGGGCAAACAGGGCATGGGCCCCGGCGGCCGCAGCCAAGGCAGCATCGCCCTCCAGATCACGCGGGTAGCGCTCAAAGTCTTCCGCGGGACCGAACTGCAGCGGATTCACATACACGCTCACCAGCACCGCGGGCGGCTCAGCCCCCCGGGGCAGGCTGGCCTTGGTGATCAATTCACCGTGCCCACGATGCAGGGCACCCATTGTGGGCACGAAATGCAAGGGCGCTTCCAGTTGCCGCCGCCAGGCCAGGAGCTGGGAGCGGGTGCGAAGCAACTGCATGGAGACAACCATTCACAACAACAAAAAGCCCATCCGCCGGATCGGCGGATGGGACCTCGACAATCAGCGATCAGGCATTGATCCGCGTGATCGCGCGTATCTCGACGTGACGTTCAGCGCAGGACTTCCAGACGCACAGGGGCCGTACCGCTGGAGACCAGGCCAACCTGCTGGGCTGCTCCATGGCCGAGATCGATCAGCCTGCTGCCCACGAAGGGGCCACGATCATTGATCCGCACCACAGCGCTGCGACCGTTGTTGAGGTTGGTGACCCTCACCATGGTGCCGAAGGGCAGGCTCCGGTGGGCTGCCGTGAACGTGCCAGGGCGATAAACCTCACCACTGGCCGTGCGATTGCCGAAGAAACCGGGTCCATACCAGCTGGCAGTGCCCTCAATCACCCTGGATACAGCCTGCGAGGGAGCCATCGCAACGGTGGAAGCCAGACGGACAGATGGCGCTGTGGGACGCAACAGCTCATCGTTGAAGGGCAGGGCTTCTACTTCGCGCAGGGCGAGCTGGGCTGCCGCAGAACTTTGGGCAATGGTTGGAGCTGCAGCACGAGCTTCCAACGGAGCCGTTGCGAGGGCGGAACCAGCGAGAAGGAGGGCAACGGAGGCCAGGGGTGCGGAGAAAGGCATAACAGGCAGAACTCGGGCAGCATCCGGGGAACGAAGCGCGCACCACAGGGTGGTTTGGCGAAGCGTTTCGCATGCTTCCGGCTGTTTCGCATCCGAGCACTGGTGAACCGGGGACCACGGAGGGCACGGTTGTGAAGTGCTTGCCCTTAAGGAGAATTGATTGGAATCGGGCTTTCGCCACGAGATTGACCTGAACTTAAAACCAGCTCGAAAATCTTGCTGGAATAGAAGCAGGCACCAAAGTCTCCCCAAGAAGACCGAATGGATATGCCGGTGGAATTCCTAACAGAAATAACTACGCCGCAAACTTAAGGGGGCGGAACCCATGCCGGAAGGCCCCGCACGCCAGATTATTCCGATCAGCTTTCGTGATCAAATGCGCCAATCCCTTCGCCCGCAGGGCATTTGACCAGAGAAAAACCCAGGCAAGATCAGGCAGGCAAATCAGTTCCATAAGGCAAGCTGATGCCTAAATGTGCCGATCTGCGCTCCGTCCACCATGAAGGGGCGAGTCGGGCCCCTCGGCGTCGCAAGATCAAGGAGAGATGCTGCAGATCGCGCAGAGGCACGCCATGGATTACCGCACGGCAGGAGTGGATGTGATCGCAGGCCGCGCCTTCGTTGAACGCATCCGGGGCAGTGTGGACTCAACCCGACGCCCAGAGGTCGTGGGGGGGCTGGGGGGCTTCGGTGGCCTCTGTCGACTGCCGGAAGGACTGAAACAACCGCTGCTGGTGGCGGGAAGCGACGGGGTGGGCACGAAACTCGAACTGGCACAGGCCCATGGTCGTCACCACGACGTGGGCATCGACCTGGTGGCGATGTGCGTCAACGACGTGATCACCACTGGAGCAGAACCGCTCTTTTTCCTCGACTACATCGCCACGGGCAAGCTCAGCCCCGCAGCCATGGCAGAGGTGGTGGAGGGGATCGCGGACGGATGTCGCCAGAGCGGCTGTGCCCTCCTGGGGGGTGAAACCGCCGAAATGCCTGGCTTCTATGGACCCGGTCGCTACGACCTCGCCGGCTTCTGCGTGGCCGTGGTGGAGAGCGAGTCGCTGATCGATGGACGGGCGGTGGAGGCCGGTGACCGCATCGTCGCGATAGCCAGCAGCGGCGTCCACAGCAACGGCTTCAGCCTGGTGCGACGCATCCTCAGTGATGCAGGCATCGATCCCAATGCGCCCCTGCCTGCGGGCGACGGCAGCCTGATCGACGCCCTGCTGAAGCCCACCCGGCTCTACGGCGCTCTTGTGAAAGCATTGCTGCGCCAGGGGGTGAGTCTGCACGGCATGGCCCACATCACCGGCGGCGGGCTACCTGAGAACCTGCCACGCTGTCTCCCCAGCCACCTGCATGCCGCCATCGACCAGCACAGCTGGGAGCGACCAGCCCTCTTCCGCTGGCTGCAGGAGGCAGGAGACATTCCCGAAGCCGACATCTGGAACACCTTCAATCTGGGGATCGGCTACTGCCTGGTGGTGCCGGCATCGGCTGAATCGAAGGCCCTGACCGTGTGCGAGGAGGCCGGATACACCGCATGGAGCCTTGGGGAGATCCGCTCAGGCCCCCCAGCAAACGGCATCCCACTGGTTGGCTTGCCGCAGGGAAGTTAGGTGCTCCAGTGCAGGCCTCCCACTGCGGTCTTTCATTGCAGCAACATCGGCAAGAGCGAACCAGCCACAGGTCCTGCCTAGGGTGCCCCACAGGAACAGGGGTGGGTCCAGCAGGCTGCCCGCCCCCTGTACCCAGGGACTGAGTTCCCCGGGGAACAGCTGACAGGTCATCCCTGCCAGCACTCCCGCAGACGCCCAATCACATCCGCGATCGTTGAGGTTCACCAGCATGGTTCTTAGCCGTCCCCAGAATCCTTTCAGTGCCGGCCAGCGCGTCACCAGGCGTCGCAGCTCCGCTGGTCCCATACCTCCCGTCAGGCCCCAGCGCCCCCGTGAACCCCTAAACCGCCCCCAGCGGCCCACCTTCCTGACCCTCCGGGACCATGGCAAGGTCTACGTCGCTGACCTGCCCCGTCTCTCGGACGGCCAGCTGGCCCACGTGGCCAAGGAAACCAAGGACGTGCTGGAAAGCCTCAGCCGACGGCTCGATGAACTGTCCAACCAGCTGCAACTCAATCAGATGGAGCAGGACAGCCGCATCCGGGCTGCCACCAAGCGCGATGTCACCGAGCGGTTCATCCGCGCCATTGAGGAAGAACAGGACCTGCGCCGCAATAACCCCCTGCTGCGGGAGGCCGCCGGTGAATCGGTTGCTCGAGCGTTCTTGGAACTGGCTCGCCACCGGCTGAGCGGCGCCACGTTCGATTCCCTGCTTCAAGAAGCGCTGGCCGCCTGCGAACCCAGCAACACCCCTGCTGAGCCGGAAGACAGCCCGGGACCAACCCCCCTGCAGCGGCCCCAGCCTCTGCCGGTGGTGCTCACGCCTGAACAGAAACCCGTGCAGGCGTGCTGAGGTGATCAGCCGCTCTGGAATGGATTGGCGGGCATACGGCGCCCCGTCGCCAGGGCCAGCCGATCCAGCTCCAGCCGTTCACCCTCGGTGAGTTGCCAGCTCAACCCGGCGACGGCTCCATCAACCTGCGATGGGGTGCGCAAGCCGGGAATCGGCATGGCGCCATGGGCCCGACACCAGTTGAGTGCCACAGCGACCAGAGATGTGGCGTTCCTGTCTGCGATCTCAGCCATCACCTGGCCCAGGGAGGCCAGGACCGGTTCCAACCGGCGATACAACAGCCGGCGGGGTCCGCGCAGTTCAGCTGGGTCCCCCGGGGGCTGCCCGCAGCGGGCAAGCAAGCCCAGCGCCAGCGGGCTGTAGGCGATCAGGCTGATTCCCAGATCCCGACACACGTCCACCACCCCGCCCGGGAACAGGGGATCCGGGGCCAACAGGGAGAACTGCACCTGGAGGCTGGTGATCGGCACTCCCCGCTGGGCCAGCCGGGCCTGCAGCCAACGCAACCGCCGTGGCCCGATGTTCGAGAGCCCCAGCTCGGGCACCAGTCCGGCCTCTACCAGGTCGGCCAGACCATCCAGCAGGTCCAATTCCTGCCAAGGGGCATAACGGGCCGTGCTCCAGTGCAGTTGCACCCGATCCAGCTGGCCCTGCAGGCGCTCACGGGATGCCTGGAAGGCCCGCCGCAAGCCCTGGCGACCGAGCCGCCAGGGGAAGGGAGCCAACTTCGTGGCTACGCAAAGCTCCCGGCGAATCGGGGCAGGCAAGGCGGCTGAAAACGAGCCCAGCAACTGCTCGCTGCGCCCATTGAAACGACCGGTGCCGTAGGAATCAGCGGTATCGAAGAAGCGCAATCCATGGGCCACAGCCCGTTCAAAGGTGGCCTTCAGGAGCGCGTCCTGGCCAGGGTCATACCCCCAGAGGAACTGATTGCCCCATGCCCAGGTGCCCACCCCCATTCCGGGTTGGGGCAGCAGCGAGGAGTCGGGATCCGCCATCGTGGAAGCTCATGCCAGCCGCAGCGCAGCCAATATGGGCGACCCATCCAGGCCCCCGACACCGATTGGATCCGGAGGGGCCACCGTCGGAGCCAGCCCGTGCCCTCCTCCCAGCGCTGCTGCCCCGCCACCGGAACCGGTGCTGTGCCAACACTGTGGCCGCACCGCCAGCAATGGAATCAGCTGCCAGGGCAGCTGCGTGGCCGATTCGGGGTACTGAAGCCCTTGGATCAGGATTGCTCTCGCCAACGTCTGCTGGCCCTGGTGATGGGTCTGGGCTGGGTCCTGCTGCCATGGGCGAGCTCTGAGCCGGCAGGCAGGGCCAGCGGTTTTGGCCGCTGGCAGTCGCGCGCCAGCCAGTGCAGCTTCCAACGCCTGCTGGCCAGCGACAGCCCGCCAAGCCAGTCCCGAAGATGCCAACTGGTGCGCCTGGAACAGAACCTGGAAGGGCTGCTCAGCGTGCGCTTCCTGGCCGATGGTTCTGGGCCTCACCATGGGGAGGAGCAGGTGCTGTTCGCGGGTGTGCTGGAGCAGGGACAACTGCCAATGCGTTGCAGCCCAGATGGGCGCTGTGAGCCCCAATGGCCCACCACGATGGTGGTAGCCAGCGTGGCCGCAACCAGTTTCGATCAGCGGGGCCTGGCCACCAGCGTGCCCCAGACCTTGCTGGCCAGAGGACGCTGTGAGCTCGTGAGGATGGAGGTACGCTGCCAGGCCCAAGACGGGGCCGGCTCCAGCTGGAGCGCCCAGGCAACACTCTGAGGAAGCGATCGCCATTCAACCCGGCAAGCCAGCTTTGCTGGCCAGCACAACGAACCTTTCCTGGAGAGGATTGGGCCTGGAAGGGGAATGAAGGAAGAGGCGGCACCCAGATTCGAACTGGGGGTAAAGGATTTGCAATCCTCTGCCTTACCACTTGGCCATGCCGCCGGCCTGGGAGCAAACTCCCTAGTGCGGATCGTATCAGCCATGGCATGCCCCCCCGGCTGCTGGTTCTGACCAATGGCCACGGGGAGGATCGGATTGCTCTGCAACTGATCGAGGCCCTGCGGCGAAAGCAGCCTGACCAACAGGTGGCGGTGCTGCCGCTTGTGGGAGAGGGACACGCCTTCTCAGCTGCAGAGGCAAGCGGCCTGCTGGAGCGCCAGGGACCGCGGCAGACGCTGCCCACTGGCGGCTTCAGCAACCAGAGCCTGCGGGGGCTGATCCAGGATCTGGGTGCTGGTATGGCGGGCCTGAGTTTGCGCCAGTGGCGGTGGGTGCGGCGCTGGGGCCGCAGCGGTGAGCCAATTCTGGCCGTAGGAGATCTGCTGCCCCTGCTACTGGCCTGGAGCAGCGGAGCTCCGTTTGCCTTCGTGGGCACCCCGAAAAGCGACTACACCTGGGCATCGCCGCCCCCCCCCGGCTGGGGGGCCAGCCCCCTGGCAGACGCCTACCACCGCATGAAGGGGAGCGAGTGGGATCCCTGGGAATGGCGGCTGATGGCCAGTGACCGCTGCCGGCTGGTGGCGGTGCGCGACCCCCTCACAGCCCGGGGACTGCGCCGGCGAGGCATCCCCGCCCGCGCGCCGGGCAACCCGATGTGCGATGGCTTCCAGCCGTCGGCGCTCCCTCCATGGCTGGAAGACGGGCGCCGGCTGCTGCTGCTGCCGGGCAGCCGGATGCCCGAGGCGCTGCACAACGGCAAACGGCTCCTGGCCGGCCTGGCGGCCTGGAACTGCCCCCAGCCCAGCACGGTGCTGCTGGCCTGCGGCGATCAGCCCAGCAGCGCCAGCTGGCACACCCTGTTGACAGCCGACGGCTGGCGAGAAGCCCCGCTCACGCCGGAAGCGGCTGCGGCTGGAGCCTGCAGGTGCTGGCGGCGGGGGCCGCTCACCCTGCTGCTGGGGGTCGGCCAATTCATGGGCTGGGCTCCCTGGGGCGAGGTGGGCCTGGCCACCGCCGGCACCGCCACCGAACAACTGGTGGGACTGGGCATTCCGGTGCTCTCCATGCCGGGGCCCGGGCCCCAGTTCAAGGCTGGTTTCGCCCGGCGCCAGAGCCGCCTGCTGGGAAACGCCGTGGTGCCGTTCCACAGCGCGGCCGAACTGGCCGTGGGCCTGGAGCGCTTGCTCACCGATGGCAACTGGCGCAGGCATCTGGGCAGGATCGGCCAGCGCCGGATGGGCCCACCGGGCGGCAGCGAGCGCTTGGCCCAGCTGCTGCTGCACCATCTGCTGGGATGATGAGGCAACACCCCGGGCGATTCCTGGCATGGCTGGCATCTCCGATCGGGCCTTCACCACCGCCTGTGGTCGACTGGCCAGCCTGCTGGGGGTGAGCCTGGCCTCGGCCCGGCGCAAGGTGGATATCCGCGCCGCCAGGGAAGGCATCCGAGACAGCCCCGGCAAGCTGGCGTTAGCCGAACAGCTAGTGGCTGAAGTGGAGGCCAGCGGTCACGACAACCACACCCTGCTCACCTCCTTACTGGAGGCCGTGGGAAGCGATGAGAACTTCATGGTTGAGGACTGAGCGGATTAGGCCAGGCCTCCAGCGACACGCTGCAGAGCCTCTGCGGCTCCAGAGCCTCAGCGGTTTCCGCCGCTGGAATGCTCAAAGAGAAGATGGAACCGCTGGCGATCCAGCTCGGCCATCACGGGCAGGCAGCTGAAGCAGCGCAGGGCCAGCTCCCAGCGCCCCTCCCGCTTCAACATCACCTCCAGCTGATCGCGGGCCGGCAGCAGATAGCGCACATCACCGGCAGCATAGGCCAACTGGGCCTCGCTCAAATCCTCAACCCGTCCCCAGTCAGAGCTCTGGGCCTGCTTGTCGAGCTCCACCCCCACCAGCTCCTGCACCACCTCCTTGAGCCCATGCCTGGGGCTGTAGGTGCGTGCCAGGCGACTGGCCACCTTGGTGCAAAAGATCGGTGCCACGGTGATGCCCAGGTTCTCGGCCAGGGCCGCCACATCAAAGCGGGCGAAGTGAAACACCTTCTCGATCGCTGCGTTTTCCATCAGCGCCTGCAGGCGTGGAGCCTCGCGCTGCCCCAGTGCCAGGCGAATGCAACACACGTTGTCGTGGTCGTCGCAGATCTGCACCAGACAGAGCCGGTCGCGGCCGTGGATCAGACCCATCGCCTCGGTATCCACCGCCAGGGCGCGGGCTCCGGCGTAGAGCGCCGCCCACTCGGCGTCCAGGTCGCCGTCAAACACGGCGAAACGGGCCGGGGCGGGCAGGTCGCTGGAGGGGGCGGCGGTCATGGGGGGGGCAGGGCCAGGAGCCCCCCATCGTGACAAGCCATCGGTCAGCGACCTGGGGGCAGAATGGCGCCATGGCCACCACCGGCTCCACGCTGCTGCTCACCCTGCTCCTGGCCATCGGCCTGGTTTTTTTTCTGCGGGCGGCCAGCAAGGACCGCACCACCACGGTTGAAGTGCGCTCCTCGAAGCCCCCTCTGGAGGTGCTGCCCCGGCTCAGCGACTGGCTTCTGCAGCGCGGCTGGCAGGCCGAGTTCAGCGACCCGGAGCGGCGAACCATGCGTTTCCGTGGCCAGGTGAGCTCCAGCCTGCCGCTCGCCGTGCTGCTCTCCGTGCTCGGGGGGCTGGGCGCTGGCTGCCTTGGGCTGGTGTTGCGCCAGCTCCTGCCCCAGCTTGCTTGGTGGCCCCTGGTGCTGATTGGCCTAGGCCCGCTGGCCGGCCTGCTCTACCGCCGCCGGGCCAACCGAGATGAAACGGTGGAACTGCGGCTGGTGAGCCATGACCTGGCCACGGGCAGCGCCCTGCGCCTGCGGGCCCACCGCGATGAGCTGATTGCCCTGGAGCTGGAACTGGGACCCCAGCTGGGACTGTTCAGCGATAACAATCTGCTCAGCTCGCCGATCTAATGGCCGTGTTCCAGCACGTCAGCACCAGGCTGCAGCGCCGTCGGGTGTTGGCCCTGCTCCTGTTGTTCTGTCTGGGGGTGGGTCTGGCGGCTGCCGCCCAGGCGCCGTCGGCCCTCGACCCCGACCCGCTCACCGGCCCCCGCAGTCGCCTCAGCGACCAAAAGGACTGGCTGGGCGTGCTGCCGGTACCCGCCCAGACCGAGATCCTGGTGCTGGCGGGCCATGCCGATTCCCAGAACATGCCCGGCGCCGGCACCTCCGGCGAGGCGGTGGACCTGCGCGGTGCAGCCCCGATGCAGCCCGGCATCCGCGATGAGCTCTATTGGAACCTGCTCACGGCGCAGGCGGTGGTTGGGCTGGGCCAGCAACGGGGCCTGCGGATTCGTTTTTACGAGCCACCCGAACGCAGCATTGCCGACGGCAACGATCCACGCACCAATTGGAGTGTGGGCAAAGCCCACGCGGCAGCCGGTGGCTACGCCCTGGAAATCCACTACGACGCCTATGGCCCCGATGGGGTGGGGTCCGGTCTGATTCCGCCGCTCCACCGCCACACCACTCGCCTGGACGAGAGCCTGGCCCAAGCCTTCGGTGCTTACCCCCTTCTCTACCGCGAGGGCCTGGGGGCACCGCGCCGCGGCATCGCCATTCTGGAAATCGGCAAGCTGGAGGGCAGCCTGGAGGCCGCCCTGCGCGATCCCGGCAGGAGCGAGGCCACCATCAACGCCATTGCCCTGCGGGTCGTCGAGGCTCTGGAACGGGGGCTTGAACCCGCTCCAAGCTTGGCCAACCCAGGCCAGCCGCTCACGGTGGGCGCTGGTCCAGAGACCGCCTCGCCGCGGGTCAGCCCACCGCCCCGTGGGGGGCGCAGTGTTCCACCAGCGCGGCGTCAGTGAGCCAGGCCTGGGGCCTGGTGAACACCTCGGTGAGCAGGGCTTCGCGGCTGCCGGGCTCGCTCTGGTAGCCGTACTCCCAGCGCACCAGCGGCGGCAACGACATCAGGATCGACTCGGTGCGGCCGTTGGTCTGCAGGCCGAAGATCGTGCCCCGATCGAACACCAGGTTGAACTCCACGTAGCGGCCCCGGCGGTAGAGCTGAAACTCCCGCTCCCGCTCGCCGTAGGCCATGTGCTGGCGCTTCTCGGCGATCGGCACGTAGCTGGGCAGGAAGGCGTTGCCGCAGGCACTGGCCAGGGCGAACAGCTGCTCCCAGCCCTGCCCGATCGGACCGATGCGATTGCTCTCGGCCGCGGCCGGGCCGCTGGGGTCCTGGCCCTTGTAGAGCACACCGCCCGGGTCCTGGTAGTCGTAAAAAATTCCACCCACGCCGCGGGTCTCACCCCGGTGCTTCAGGAAGAAGTATTCATCGCACCAGGGCTTGAACACCTGGTAGTACGCCGGGTTCACGCTGTCGCAGGCCCCCTTGAGGGTGCGGTGGAAGTGCTGGGCGTCCTCCAGGAAGGGGTAGTAGGGCGTGAGGTCGGCACCGCCGCCGAACCACCACACCGGACCCGCTTCGAAATAGCGGTAGTTGAGATGAACGGTGGGGATGTAGGGGTTGCGGGGGTGCAGCACCATCGAGGTGCCGGTGGCAAACCAGCGGTGCCCCTTGGCCTCAGGCCGCTGGCTGAGGATCGAGGGGGGCAGCTCACTGCCCTCCACCTCGGAGAAGTTCACGCCGCCCTGCTCGAACACCCGGCCGGCCTTCATCACCCGCGAGCGACCACCACCGCCCTCGGGCCGCTCCCAGCTCTCCTCGGCGAAGCGGCCCTCACCGTCGAGCTGCTCCAGGCCGGCGCAGATGGAATCCTGCAGACCCATGAGCAGGGCCTTCGCCCGCTGGCGGGAGTCGCTGGGGGGAGCCTCGAGGGCCTGGAGCATCGGTGCCTCGCCCATCGGGCGTCAGAAAATCCCCCTCACCTTTTCAGGCGGCCGGGCTTCTCCACAAGCGTTCGAGAGGCTCTGTCACGCCTGAGAGGCTGGATGCCCTCCCTAGGATCCCCATCCATTGCAACGTATGGATGGCATCCCTGGAACAGGCAAGCGAAGCCCTGGGCCGTCTCAGAGATGCCGGCAGCGGCCGCAGCCTGATCGAACTGGGCTGGATCGAGAAGCCTCGCCTGCAGGATGACCGTCTGATCTTCCGTCTCAGCCTGCCCTCCTTCGCCCAGAGCCAGCAGGGGCGCATTGCCGCCGAAGCGCGGGAAGCAGCCCTGGCGCTGGAAGGCATCAACGACGTGCAGATCGAAGTGGGGCAGCCGGCGGCCCACCAGGGAGCCCCGATCGGCGGCGCTGGCCATGGCCCGGCCCCCGGCCCTGGCGGCCAGCTGCCACCGCGCCAGCCGATCCCCGGTGTCAAGCAGGTGATCGCCGTGAGCAGCGGCAAGGGCGGCGTGGGCAAGAGCACCGTGGCCGTGAACCTGGCCTGTGCCCTGGCCCGCCGGGGCCTACGGGTGGGCCTGCTGGACGCCGACATCTACGGCCCCAATGCACCCACCATGCTCGGGGTGGCCGACCGCACCCCGGAGGTGCGCGGCGAGGGGGCCAGCCAGGTGCTCACACCAATCGAAAGCTGCGGCATCGCCATGGTGTCGATGGGTCTGCTGATCGATGCCAACCAGCCCGTGATCTGGCGGGGCCCCATGCTCAACGGCATCATCCGCCAGTTCCTCTACCAAGTGGACTGGGGCGAGCGCGATGTGCTGGTGGTCGACCTGCCCCCCGGCACCGGCGATGCCCAGCTCACCCTGGCCCAGGCTGTGCCCATGGCCGGCGTGGTTGTGGTCACCACGCCCCAGCTGGTATCCCTGGCCGATGCCCGCCGCGGCCTGGCGATGTTCCTGCAGATGGGCGTGCCGGTGCTGGGGGTGGTGGAGAACATGAGCGCCTTCATCCCTCCCGATGCGCCGGAGAAGCGCTACGCGATCTTCGGCAGTGGCGGCGGCGCCACCTTGGCCGAGGAAGCAGGCGTACCCCTACTGGCCGAACTCCCACTGGAACTGCCAGTCCGGGAAGGGGGCGACCTGGGGCATCCTGTGGTGCTGTCGGCCAGCGATTCGGCCACGGCCCAGGCGTTCATCGCCCTGGCCGATCGTCTGCAGACGCTCCAGCCCGTTCCGGCCTGAGTCCATGCTCACCCTGCCGGGCCGCAGCCGATCGCTGTTCGGCGGGTCTTCCCGCAGCCGCCGCAGCCGCCTGGCCTCGATCGATTGGCTGCTCTGGGGCATCCCCCTGGCCATGGTGGGCCTGGCTGGCGTTCTGATCGCCAGCACCCAGCGCCAGGCCAGCTATGCAGACTGGTACCAGCACTGGATCACAGGTGCGGTCGGCATGGGCGTGGCCCAGATCCTGGCCCGGCAGCCCCTGGATCGGCTGCAACCCCTGCGCTGGCCGATCTACATCGCCATCGTCGTCGGCCTGGTGGCGGTACGGGTGGTGGGTACCAGTGCCCTGGGCGCCCAGAGCTGGATCAATATTGGGGGCTTCTATCTCCAGCCATCGGAGTTCGCCAAACTGGGGGTGATCGTGCTGCTGGCTGGCGTGCTGTCGCGCCATCCGGTGGAACGCCCCGTTGATCTGGTGCGGCCTACCGCCCTGATCGGTTTGCCCTGGCTGCTGGTGTTCACCGAACCCGACCTGGGCAGCTCACTGGTGTTTGGTGCCGTGTTGCTGGTGATGCTGTTCTGGGCGGGCATGCCGGGGGCATGGGTGATGCTGCTGATGTCGCCCCTGGTGGCCGCAATCGTTGCGGGCACAGTCCCCTGGCTGCTGATCGGCTGGATTCCTCTCATGGGCAGGCTGGCCTGGACAAGCCTGCCCTGGAAACGCCTCGGCCTCGGCCTGGTCGTGGGGGTGCAGACTCTGTTCGCCGTGGCCACTCCCTGGCTGTGGGCGAACGTGCTGAGACCGCATCAGCGGGCGCGGCTCACGCTGTTTCTCGATCCAGCCCAGGACCCGCTCGGCGGCGGCTACCACCTACTGCAGAGCACCGTGGGCATTGGCAGCGGCCAGCTCTGGGGCACGGGCCTGATGAGGGGGGCGCTCACCAAACTGCGCTTCATCCCTGAGCAGCACACCGACTTCATCTTCAGCGCCCTCGGTGAGGAAACCGGCTTCATCGGCTCGGTGCTGGTGGTGGTGGGCTTTGTGCTGCTGATGTGGAGGCTGCTGCAAATCGCGGGCCAGGCCCGCACCGACTTCGAATCCCTGGTGGTGGTGGGGGTGGGCGCGATGCTGATGTTTCAGGTGGTGGTGAACATCAACATGACCATTGGCCTCGGTCCGATCACCGGCATTCCCCTTCCCTTCCTGAGCTACGGCCGCTCCGCCATGCTGATGAATTTCATGGCCCTTGGGCTCTGCGCCTCCGTGGCGCGGCATGGCCGCTCCAGCCGTGGCCGCTGGTAGCCATGGCGGCCACCACCCAGCCAGCCAGCGACGACCGGGGGCCAGGGCCAGCGCCATCCCTTCGGGACGTGTGCAGCTGCCTGACAGCGGGGGTACCGCCTGGCCGCAATGACGACGACTGCGTCCGACGACAGTGGTGGGCAGCCCTGGCCACCCTGCAGGACGACCTGCTCCTGCCTGCCGCTGACAGCCGCGGCATCTGGCTAGCCGCACCCCTGCCAGCCCTGTACGAAGCTCCACTGCTGGAGCAACTCCAGGGCTGGGTGTGGACACCGGCCCCGATCGAGGGACTGATGGGACTCCAGGCTCCCCGGTTACCTGGAACGGGTCTGGCGGCGCCCAGCACGATGGCGGGCCCTGGTTTTCGGCGGCTCACCCTGCTGGCCGAGGACGGGACCGAGCCCCTGTTGCTGGTGATCACTCCCAGCGTGCAGGTGGGGCTTTGCCTGGATGGTGCTCCAGGCCAACGGCGGCTGGTGGTGCGCTTCGAGCCCAAGGTGCTGAGCGAGGCCCTGGCCCTGATCCATCAACAACTCTCGATCCGCGAATCCCACCAGGCCGACCAGCTGCGCCGTGGGATTGAGCAGCTCGGCGCATTGCGCAGCGACCCGGAGCTGGGGCAGCGGTTCTGGCCCCGGCTCGCCGACCGACTGGCTTCGATCGCTCCCAGCGTCACCCTGCAACCTGTGCTCCAGGAAGCCACCAACCCAGCCCAGGCCGGAGCGGGTGGAGAGCTGGCCCTGCTGGAGGCCCTCACCCACGAAGTGCGAACCCCTCTGGCCACCATTCGCACCCTCATCCGCTCGCTGTTGCGGCGGCAGGATCTCTCCAGCCTGGTTCGCCAGCGACTGGAGCAGATCGACAGCGAGTGCAGCGAGCAGATCGACCGTTTTGGCTTGATCTTCCTGGCAGCCGAGCTCCAGCGCCAGGCCCCTGAGCAAGGCCAGCCCCCCGAAGGGACCAACGGTGCCCCCCTGCTGGCCCGCACTGACCTCAGCTCCCTGTTGCGGCAGCTGGCCGAACTCTGGCAACGCCAACTGGCCCGGCGCAATCTGCAACTCGACCTGCAGATCGCCGCGGGGCTGCCCACCGTGCTCAGTGACCCGGCGCGCCTGGAAACCATGCTGGGGGGACTGATGGACCGTTTCAGCCGTGGCCTGCCAGCGGGCAGCAGCGTCACGGTGACCCTGAAGCCAGCCGGATCCAGGTTGAAGCTGCAATTGAGCAGCAGTGCCAGCCATAGGCGCGGCCAACAGGCCGAGGCCGACCGCAGTGGCAGAAGGTCCGTTGGGCCAGTGTTGAGCTGGAATCCCAGCACAGGCAGCCTGCACCTCAGCCGCCAGGCCACCCAGCAGCTGTTCCGGCAGCTGGGTGGACGGCTCACTGAGCGCAGTGGCAGCGGCCTCACCGTGTTCTTCCCCATCAGCTGAAGCGTGCTGCCCAGCGAGCCTGGTTTGTTGACGGGTGTGAAGACTCGCCGCCTGGCTCGAAAAGCACCAAAACCACGGTGCTAGCTTCCCGCTGAACCAGTCTGCCGACACCTGAATCAGCCATGACAGCAACGGCGCTCAGCGGGCAACTTCCGAAGTACATCGGCAGCACCGGCGGTCTGCTGAACGCAGCCGAAACTGAGGAGAAATACGCCATCACCTGGACGAGCTCGAAGAGCCAAGCCTTTGAGCTGCCCACCGGCGGTGCCGCCGAAATGAATGAAGGCGAAAACCTCATGTATTTCGCCCGCAAGGAGCAGTGCCTGGCTCTGGGCACCCAGCTGCGGACCAAGTTCAAGCCCCGGATCGAGGATTACAAGATCTACCGCATCTATCCCGGCGGCGACACCGAGTTCCTCCATCCCAAAGATGGGGTATTCCCCGAGAAGGTGAACGAGGGTCGGGCCATGGTGGGACACAACTCTCGTACCATCGGCGCCAACCCCAACCCGGCCAACCTCAAGTTCACCGGTAAAAACACCTTTGACTCCTGATCGCCACGTGGGATCAGCTTTCACTGCCGGGGCCTGGGCCCCGGCTTTTTGATGGGCCCATGCTGAGCGCTCTGCTGCAGAGGATCAAGATCGGCAAGGTGGGGCTCACCCCTCCCCAGCCCCAACGTGACCGTCATGGTGTGGCAATCGCGTTGGTGGTGCGCAATGAAGCCCGTCACATCGGCGAATGGGCCCGGTTTCACAAGCTGGCTGGCATCCGGCATGTGCTGGTTTATGACGACGGCTGCAGCGATGGCACGCTCGCGATACTGGAGCAAGAACTAGGCCCCCAGGGGCACACCGTGATCCCGTGGGGCCAACGGCTGAGCGATTGCGTTCTGCGGCGGCCGATTCACAACCAGGTGCTGGCCTATGCCCATGCGGCGGCCAACTTCGGCGGGGCTTTCCGCTGGCTGGCCTTCATCGATGCCGATGAATTTCTGGTGCCGGTCCAGGCCAGCAACGTGGATGAGGCCCTGGCCCATCTGGGGCCGGAGGTGTGCAACCTCTCCTTGCCCTGGCATATGTTCGGGCGCAACGGCCATCAGCACCCCCCCAGCGGAGGCGTGGTGGCCAACTACCGGCAGCGGGCAGCAGAGCCGATGCAATCCGCCAACTTCAAGTGTCTGGTGGATCCCTGCAGGCTCCGTGGGGTGCGGGTGCACAGCATGGACACCGGGCACCCCGCCCTCACCTGGAACGACGGGGGGGAAGCCTGGCCGCTCAGCCGCAGGCAGCAGGCTGGGTTCTACAGCGCCAACCATCTGCAGCTCAATCACTACTACACCCGCTCCAACGCGGAATTGGAGCAGAAGATCAATCGCGGTCCGAATCTGGACGCCAAGCGTCAGGCCTACCGCCGCAAGGTGATGCGCACGGTGAGGCAGATCGAGGCCCGCTGCATCAACGACCAACGGGCCATCGCATTTCTCGAACGGGCCAGGCTAGCGGAGCGCATTCAGCGCCAAACACTCAAAAGCGATAGTCGAAACAACTGATCTCCGCGTCATACAGCCCCCCCACGAGGCGCTCCAGCTCGGGGGTGTAGTACGCCCGGTAGTTGCTGGGTGCACCGGCTGGCCGCAAACCGCCCTTGGAGCGGGGCAACCAGCCATCCCAAGGGACACCGGCCTCGGCCAGAAAAGCCTTCAGGCCTGGTAACAACTGCTCAAAACGCACCACGCCATCCACCACCACCCGATCGTTGATCGTGTACATCGGCCAGTTGTCATGGAACGCCAAAGGCACGATGCCCCCGAGAGAATGGCCGGCCGCCAGGGCTTCCACGTAGGTGGGGAAGGAAGGGGGATGACGGAGTCCCTGGACACGCCAGAAGTAATCGGACACGGTCTTGTCCCAGGGATTGCGCACAATCGCCAACTTGCGGAAGGTGGCCCACTCCCGAGGGAAGGCCGCGGCCACCCTGGCCGCAGGGGCATGGGGAGGTTTCCGCCCCAGGAGTGGCCTGTGGGCGTGATCCACCGCGCGGGTGAGGGCGCGGCGATAGCCACGGGCCCCCAGCAGGCGATAGAGGGGGAGGAGATAGCGACTCTGACGCAGGGCAATGCGCCGCACCCGCCGGGTGAGAGGAATGCCTTGCGCCATCGTTTCCGGCAGGGCGCTGATTTGCAGATCCTCAACACCAAGACTGCGGGCCAGCGACACGCAGAGCGAGCTGCCGGCTGCCTTGCGGCAGTGCAACACGATCAGCTGATGCCGCTCGCTGATGATCATCCCGGTGCAAGGGGGGGAGGCATGGCCATCCTCAACGCTGGGCGCGAGGGCGGTACCGCGACAACCAGGCCTTGCTGCGCGCCAGCCATGGCGGCAGCTGCCGTCCCCGGCTACGGCCGATGTCCGTGAAGTACTCAGCCCTCAGGCCATAGGCAGGCAGGCGGGCGATCAGGGATTCAATCGGATCACGGTCGATGTTGAAGTCGAGCAACTGGCGCGGACGATCCGCCATGAAGCTGCGCACCGCCGCCAGATGGCCATCCCACTCCTGGCGCCACTGGGCCACAAGATCCTCCTCAGTGGCGAGCCCCCGCAGCCGCTGCTCGCGCGCAGCGAACTCTCCATGGCCATGGGTTAGGCGCGAGCGGATCCAGGCATCCTGATCGCGCCAATTAAGCAACAGAAACGTATCCGGATAACTGGCAAGAATCTCGCGAAACAGCGAGTTGCCGTCGAACGTCGCGCGCTGATTGCTGTCGATCAGGTCGCCATAAAAAGTATAGTTTTCAATCCCGGAAAACACTGGCAGGCCAGCCTGAAGATTGGCCCGCATGATGCCGCCCAGTTTGCGGCGGCGGCGCCAGCGCTGCGGCAGCTTCTGATGCACGGTCCGATGGCCGGAGCGGGCAAACAACTGAGCCAAGCTGCGGGTGGCGCACTTGTTGAAACCGATCGCCACCACCTTGGGCAGGCCTTGCCCGGGAGTGGGGATACACCCCTCAGAAGCCGGCAGCCGGTTTTCCTCTGATTCGGCCATGGGGTTGGGGGATGGGGTCGACCCTCGCCTGGCTGGGCGGGGTGGCGGGGTTGGCAGGTGCGCGTTGGGGCCAGAGGACGCAAGCCCTGTGGATGGTACGGGCTGGGATCGGTGGGCCAATACCCATGCAGGCATGATCCCTAGGCTGGAGTGCTGTCTTGCCCCGGGAATCAATGGCAGGCACCATGCCGGGCTCAGGGCTTCTGCGGGCTGGCGGCCGGGTCGGTGCTCGCCTGCTCAGCCCCTTCTATCGCCGATTCCCCTATCGGGGAGCGATGGATCTGTTCAAGCTGGATCCGCGCGGCGCCTATTCCCCGCTGGAGCCTTTCTTCTACAACCGCATCCCCAAGGCGGCGAACACCACCGTCACCCAGGTGCTGTTCGAACACACCCGCTTCCGCCCCCAACAGCGCCGGCGTCACCATCCCAAGTATCAGTTTCAACGCCCCCTTTGGCTGTCCCCTCGCGAGGTGGAACGGCTGGAGCGGGAGGCCTGGGTGTTCACCGTGGTGCGCGATCCCTACAGCCGCGTGCTCTCGGCCTACCTCGACAAGGTGGGGCGCAAGCGCCACCAGGGCCAGCGCTTTCTCACCTGGGCAGCACGCCACAACCAACCGGACAGTTTCCTGGGGTTCTGCCGCTATCTCGAAGCCGGGGGGTTATATCTCGACATGCACTGGGCTCCCCAGGCCGCCATTCTCTGCCTGCCGCTGGAGCGCTTCGACTTCATCGGCCGGGTCGAGACCCTCGACCGCGACCTCGGCCACATCCTGCAGCATCTCTACGGCGTTGAGCCTGGCGGGCCGGCCGTGCGGGCCGGCACCAACACCGGTGCCAGTGCCAGGCTCGACGAGGCCTATGGACCCGAGGAACGGCAGATTGTGAACCGTCTCTACACAGATGATTTCGAGCAGTTCGGATACGCCCGGCGCCTATAAAGGCAAAGCCTGCTGCCGCTTCCCTTGGACACCGGTGCCCCGGATCAGGCCTTCCGCGATCAGGTTGCCGCAGGCCACACCTTCGTGCCGGTGTGGAGGCGCTGGCCGGCCGACCTGGAAACTCCGCTCACCACCTGGCTGAAGGTGGGAGCCGCCAGCGACCATGGCGTGCTGCTGGAGTCGGTGGAGGGGGGCGAACGGATCGGTCGCTGGAGTTTCGTGGTGGCCGACCCGCTCTGGACGCTCACCAGCCGCGGCGAGCGGAGCGAACAGGTGTGGCGGGATGGTCGCCGCCAGACCATGACCGGCAACCCCTTCACCCTGCTGCAGCAGTGTCTGGCTCCGCTGCGCAGCGGAGTGGTGCCAGACCTGCCTCCCGTGGGCCAGCTGTTCGGATTCTGGGGCTACGAGCTGATCCGCTGGGTCGAGCCCAGCGTGCCGGTGCATCCTGCCGCCGAGGGAGCCCCCCCGGATGGTTGCTGGATGCTGGCCGACAGCTTGCTGGTGTTCGACCAGGTGAAGCGCCAGATCACGGCTGTGGCCTATGCCGATCTGAGCTCAGGCGCTGATCCCGACGCAGCCCATCGCGCCGCCAGCGCCCGCATCGCCGACCTGGAGGCCCGGATGCATGCACCCCTGCCTGCCGGCGTCACGCCCCTGCGCTGGCACGACGCACCGGCAGCGGCCATCGGCCAGCTGCTGCAACCGGTGAGCAACCGCAGCCAGAGCGATTTCGAAGCCGCCGTGGCCCAGGCCCGGGACCATATCGCCGCCGGTGATGTCTTCCAGCTGGTGATCAGCCAGCGGCTGGAAACCCGCATCCAGCGCGACCCCTTTGAGCTGTACCGCAGCTTGCGGATGGTGAATCCCTCGCCATACATGGCCTTTTTCAACTTCGGCGACTGGTACCTGATCGGTTCCAGTCCGGAGGTGATGGTGAAGGCCGATCCCCTCGCCGATGGCGGCATCAAGGCATCCCTGAGGCCGATCGCCGGTACCCGTCCCCGAGGGGCGGATGAGGCCGAGGATCTGGCACTGGAAGCCGAGCTCCTGGCCGACCCCAAGGAGCGGGCGGAGCACGTGATGCTGGTGGATCTGGGTCGCAACGACCTGGGCCGGGTCTGCCAGCCCGGCAGCGTCACCGTGACCGATCTGATGGTGATCGAGCGGTACTCCCATGTGATGCACATCGTGAGCCAGGTGGAGGGGCTGATGGCCGAAGGGAAAACCGTGTGGGATCTGCTGATGGCTTCATTCCCAGCGGGAACGGTGAGCGGAGCCCCGAAGATCCGGGCCATGCAGCTGATTCACGCCCTTGAACCCGATGCCCGGGGGCCGTATTCCGGGGTGTACGGCGCCGTGGACCTGGCCGGCGCCCTGAACACCGCCATCACCATCCGCACGATGGTGGTCCTGCCCAGCGGGGAGGGGGACTGGCGGGTTCAGGTGCAGGCCGGAGCAGGCCTGGTGGCCGATTCCCAACCCACAGCGGAGTACCAGGAAACCCTCAACAAGGCCAGGGGCATGCTCAAGGCCCTGGCCTGCCTGCAGTGAGGCGCATCTGCCCATGACCGCAGCATTACTCAAAGGCTTTGAAGTAGAGCTGTTCACAGGCCGCAGCGACGGCACTGTGGTGGGCTGCAGCGCCGAGGCCGCGGCCGCCCTGGAGGGCTTCGTGACCGAGCCGGATCACCGCAATCTGGAGTACATCACGCCGCCCGCCAGCGACTACGGCAGGCAGTTGGAGCTGCTGCTGGAACCCCGCCAACGCCTGCGTTCCTGGCTGGCCGAGCGGGGCCTCACGCTGCTGCCGGGCAGCACCCTCAGCCTGGGGGACAGCGGCCGATTTGAGCGGTCCGACCCGACGCACCCTTATCACAGCTACATCGAGGACACCTATGGCACCCGGGTGGTCACGGCCAGCGTGCACATCAACCTGGGGCTGACGGCCGGCAGCGGCTTTGAGGGGATGGACACCCTGTTTGCCGGGCTGCGGCTGCTGCGCTGCGAAGCCGCCCTACTGCTGGCCCTCAGCGCCAGTTCGCCCTTCCTCGACGGCAAGAGCACGGGCGCCCACTCCCAGCGCTGGCTGCAGTTCCCACTCACCCCGCCCGAGGTGCCGCTGTTCCTGGACCACCCGCACTACGTGGCCTGGATGGAGGAGCAGCTCGCCATCGGCAGCATGCAGAACGTGCGCCACCTCTGGACCTCGGTGCGGCCGAATGGCGACGACCGTCCCCACCTGCTCAACCGGTTGGAGATCAGGATCTGCGACCTGGTCACCGACCCGCTGCTGCTCCTGGCCATCACCGCCTTCGCCGAGCTGCGCCTGCTGCAGCTGGCAGCCGATCCACAGCACTGGGATCCCTTGCTGGCCAGCGAGCTGTCCCCCGCCGAGCTGGCAGCCCTGGCCGACCGCAACGACCGGGCCAGTGCCCGGGCCAGCCTCGAGGCCCAGCTCTGTCACTGGCGCGATGGGACGCTGGTGGGCTGTGCCGACTGGCTGGAGACCAGCCTCATGGAGTTGCGCCCGCTGGCCGAGAGCCAGGGGCTGGCCTCCCGCCTGGAACCGCTCTGGCTGGTGCTTCGGCACGGCAACCAGGCCATGCGCTGGCTGGCGCGGCACCAGGCTGGCGAATCGATCCCCGCCATCCTCAGCCAGGACATCCAGTCCATGGCCGCCCAGGAGGAGCAGCTGCGAACCGGAACCTCCCAGTCGGCTACCAGCCACACAGACGCCCCGACTGACGCTTTGGGATGATCAACCCATCCGGCGCTGCCAGTTCATCTCCCATGCGGCAGTTCGTGCCTCCCGTTGCCGAACCTTCCCCCAGGGCCACCCGACTGCTCGGTGAGCGGCTGGAACTGGTCGAGGAGCTCTGGAAGACCGTGCTGCAGAGCGAGTGCCCGCCTGAACAGGCCGAACGGCTACTGCGGCTGAAACATCTCAGCGACCCCTCCGACTCCGAAGAGGGGCTGGCCCAACCCGGCAGCGATGCCAGCGCTGCCATCGTTCAGCTGATCCGCGACATGGATCTGGCCGAAGCGATTGCGGCCGCCAGGGCGTTCTCCCTTTACTTCCAACTGGTGAACATCCTCGAGCAGCACATCGAGGAGGACAGCTATCTCGACAGCCTCAAGCATCTCAACGAACCAGCGGTCGTGGATCCCTTCCTGCCGCCGCTGGCCAGCCAGGCTGAACCGGCCACCTTTCGGCAGTTGTTTGAGCGGTTGCGCAGTCTCAACGTGCCGCCGGCCCAACTGGAAACCCTGCTGCGCCACCTCGACCTGCGCCTGGTGTTCACAGCCCACCCCACCGAAATCGTGCGGCACACCGTGCGGCACAAGCAGCGCCGGGTGGCCAGCCTGATCCAGAAGCTGGAGCAGGGCAGCGCGCTCAATCCCCTGGAACGCCACAACCTGCGCCAACAGCTCGAAGAAGAGATTCGCCTGTGGTGGCGCACCGACGAACTCCACCAGTTCAAACCCACCGTGCTCGACGAGGTGGATTACGCCCTGCACTACTTCCAGCAGGTGCTGTTCGATGCCATGCCCCTGCTGCGCCAGAGGGTGAGCGCGGCCCTGGCCCAGAGCTATCCCGATGTGGACGTGCCCCGCGACGCCTTCTGCACCTTCGGCTCCTGGGTGGGCTCCGACCGGGACGGCAATCCCTCGGTGACCCCGGAGATCACCTGGCGCACGGCCTGTTACCAACGCCAGCTGATGCTCGAGCGCTACATCCGCTCGGTAGCCGATCTACGCGACCAACTCAGCATCTCGATGCAGTGGAGCCAGGTGAGTCCGGCCCTGCTGGAATCCCTTGAGCTCGATCGGCTGCGCTTCCCCGAGATCTACGAGGAGCGGGCCGCCCGCTACCGGCTGGAGCCCTACCGGCTGAAACTCAGCTATGTGCTGGAGCGGCTGCGCCTCACCGAGGCCCGCAATCGCCTGCTGGCCGATGCCGGATGGGAATCCCCGTGCGACACCAGCAACACCTCCGTACCATTGCCCGGTGGCAACCTCGGTGCCAGCACCGGCCCCAGCGCCCAGGACCTCCACTACAGCTCGGTGGACGAGTTCCGCGGCGACCTGGAGCTGGTGCTTGAGAGCCTGGAGAGCACCGGCCTGAGCTGTGAGGCCCTGCAACACCTGATCAGCCAGGTGCAGATTTTCACCTTCTGCCTGGCCAGTCTTGACATTCGCCAGGAGAGCACCCGCCACAGCGACGCCCTTGATGAACTGAGCCGCTACCTACAGCTGCCGGTGCCCTACGGGGAGATGGACGAACAGCAACGCATCGACTGGCTGCTGGCCGAACTCCAGACCCGACGCCCCCTGCTGCCCGCAGCCAGCCTCTGGAGCGAGGCCACGGCCGAGACCTTCGCCGTGCTGCGGATGGTGAAGCGGCTGCAGGCGGAATTTGGCACCCGCATCTGCCACACCTACGTGATCTCCATGAGTCACACGGTGTCCGACCTGCTGGAAGTGCTGCTGCTGGCGAAGGAAGCCGGCCTGGTGGATCCGGTGGACCAGCGCTCCTCCCTGCTGGTCGTACCCCTGTTCGAAACGGTGGAAGACCTGCAGGGGGCGCCCGCGGTGATGGAAGCCCTTTTCCAGCAACCCCTCTATCGGCAACTGTTGGCCGGCCGGGATGGGAACGAGCCCTTACAGGAGGTGATGCTCGGCTACTCCGATAGCAACAAGGACTCCGGCTTCCTCTCCAGCAACTGGGAGATTCACAAGGCCCAGATCGCCCTGCAGCGGCTGGCAACCCGCCACGGGATGGCCCTGCGGATCTTCCATGGCCGCGGCGGTTCGGTGGGCCGTGGCGGCGGACCGGCCTACCAGGCGATCCTCGCCCAACCCAGCGGCACCCTGCGGGGACGCATCAAAATCACCGAGCAGGGGGAGGTGCTGGCGTCCAAGTACTCCCTGCCGGAACTGGCCCTGTTCAACCTGGAGACCGTGACCACGGCGGTGATCCAGAACAGCCTGGTGAGCACGCCCGTGGACGACACACCCAGCTGGAACGAGCTGATGGGCAAGCTGGCCGCCCGTTCCCGCGACTTCTATCGGGCCCTTGTGCACGACAACCCCGACCTGGTGGCTTTTTTCCAGCAGTGCACGCCAATCGAGGAGATCAGCAAACTGCAGATCTCCAGCCGGCCGGCCCGGCGCAAAAGCGGTGCCAAGGATCTCTCAAGCCTGCGAGCGATCCCCTGGGTGTTCGGCTGGACCCAGAGCCGCTTCCTGCTCCCCAGCTGGTTTGGGGTGGGGGCCGCCCTGCAGGAGGAACTGGAGCGGGATCCGGCGCAGATGGAATTGCTCCGGCTCCTCTATCAGCGCTGGCCTTTCTTCCGCATGCTGATCTCCAAGGTGGAGATGACCCTCTCCAAAGTGGATATCGACCTGGCCCACCATTACGTGCAGGCCCTGGGTCGCAACAGCGATCGCGAGGCCTTCGAGCAGATCTTCCAGACCATTGCCGCTGAGTTCAGCCTCACCCGTGACCTGGTACTCCAGATCACGGGCCATGAGCGCCTCCTGGACGGGGATCCAGCCCTGCAGCTGTCGGTGGATCTGCGCAACCGCACGATCGTGCCCCTGGGCTTTCTCCAGGTGGCCCTGCTGCGCCGGCTCCGCGACCAGAACCGCCAGCCGCCGATGAGTGAACCCGGCAGTCCGGGCCACGATGGGCGCACCTATTCCCGCAGCGAGCTGCTGCGCGGGGCCCTGCTCACCATCAACGGCATCGCCGCAGGCATGCGCAATACCGGCTGAATCGCCAAGAGGTCACCCTGGGCTCCCTGTTGCTTCCCTTCCGCCACCTCACCCCTGCCCCGCGTCTGCGGGCGGGTTATCAGCTCTTGAGTGATGGGCTGCCCGCCGCCGAGGCCCTCGATGCGCTGCTGGTCCAGGCCGGCGAACGTCCCCGTGGCAGCGCCCGCTGGCAGAAAGTGCTGGCGCGCAGTCTCTGGCATCTGCGGATCGAAACCGATCTCGGCAGGTTGGTGGGCTTCGTGCGCGCCACCAGCGACCGGGCGCTCAACGCCAACCTATGGGACCTCTGGGTCGATCTCCACGACCCCTACCACCCTGAACTGATGCAATCCCTCGTGCAGGGCGCCCTCGCGCGGATGCGGAGAGAGCTGCCCGGTTGCAGCATCTCGCTGTCGGCCCCCCCGGCTGCTCAGACAGCCCTCGAGCGCTGCGGCTTTGTGGTCGACCCCAATGGCATCCGGGCCATGGGTCTGGATCTGGGCCTGGACGCCTGAGTCCATGCAGCCACCCTGAGATGAAAAACCCCCTCCGCTGAAGCGAAGGGGGCCATGGATCTCGTGACTCCATCCGGCCAATGACGAGCATGGAGGGACTCGAACCCCCGACCCTCAGAACCGGAATCTGATGCTCTATCCAACTGAGCTACATGCCCATGCCGACGGCCGTAAACCGGACCTTCTCAGGCGGCGACGGCAGGTGATGGCGGATGGATCGCGAGCAACCGCCTGGCAACAGCCCATACAGGACCCGGGGCGGATGGAACTACCTTAACCGCTCACCGCACCAGAGCCATCCGGCTGCAACGCCTGGACCTGCAGCAGTTCCGCAACATTGAGCGGCTGGAGCTCAGCGTTGACGCGCCACGTCTGCTGGTGGTGGGCCCCAATGGAGAGGGCAAGTCCAATCTGCTGGAGGCGGTGGAATTACTGGGCAGCCTGCGCTCCCACCGCACCGGCAGCGACCGTGACTTGATCCGCCATGGCCACGGCAGTGCTGTGCTGCGCTGTCGAACCGCCAGCGGTGATCTGCTGCAGCTGGAGCTGCGGCGGCAAGGGGGGCGCCGAGCCAGCCGCAACGGCAAGGGACTGGAGCGGCAACACGAGCTGCTCGGCTCCCTGCGCTGCGTGGGTTTCAGCACGCTCGATCTGGACCTGGTGAGGGGGGAACCCGCCATCCGGCGCCACTGGCTCGACCGAGTGGTGCTGCAGCTGGAGCCGGTCTACGCCGACCTGCTCAGCCGCTATGGGAGGCTGTTGCGCCAGCGCAGCCAACTCCTGCGCCGTGGCCTGGGTGGGCCCAGCCTCGGCGCCCTGCTGGACAGCTTCGATCAGCAGATGGCCGTGATCGGCACTCGCCTACACCGTCGCCGCCACCGTGCCCTGCTGCGCCTGGAACCCCTTGCAGCCGCCTGGCAGAACCGGCTCAGCGGCGGAAGGGAGATCCTGCGGCTGGGATACCGCAGCGGCACCCAGCTGCAGGGGCCGGATGCCGAGGAGCCCTGGCGCGAGGCGATGGCCAGCCAACTGCGGGCCCAGCGCCAGGAGGAGCTGCGACTCGGCCAGTGCGGCGTGGGTCCCCAGCGGGACGAAGTGGAGCTGCTGCTGGCCGATCAACCCGCCCGGCGTTACGGCTCCGCCGGCCAGCAACGCACCCTCGTGCTGGCCCTCAAGCTGGCAGAGCTGGAGCTGGTGCGCGAGGTGGTGGGCCAGCCGCCGCTGCTGTTGCTCGACGATGTGCTGGCCGAACTTGACCCCCAGCGCCAGGGATTGCTGCTGGATGCGGTGGGAGAAGGCCACCAGTGCCTGGTCAGCACCACCCATCTGGACGCCTTCACGGGCGGCTGGCGCCAGCACTGCCAGATGATTCGCATGCAGGCCGGCCGCGTCACCTCGTCGACCGGCACGTAGTGTGGGCCACCTTGTCCGGCTGTGTTCAATGACCCAGAGCCTGCCCTGCCTCCACCCCAACCCGGGATGGACCGGAGCCACCGCCATCTCCCCAGGCGTTTCAGGAGGAACAGCCGAACCTCTCCATCAGGCACCGGCAGCTCAGCTCCATGACCCCGCCAGCTCCGACACGGTGGGCAAGCACTGCATCCTCGAGCTCTACGCCTGCGACAGCTCCAAGCTCGACGACGAAGCCTTCCTCAGGGACACCATCACCACCGCTGCGAAACGGGCTGGTGCCACCCTGCTCAACCTGATCACCCACCGCTTCGAGCCCCAGGGTGTCACCGGCCTGGCCCTGCTGGCCGAGTCGCACATCTCCATCCACACCTGGCCGGAATCCGGCTATGCGGCGGTGGACGTGTTCACCTGTGGTGACCACACCATGCCCGAACGGGCCTGTGCCGTGCTCGCCGCCGAACTGGGTGCCAGCAGCCACAAACTCACCAGCTTCCGCCGCGAAACCCCTGCCGCCATCGCCGGCAGCGAACGGGAGCCCGCCTTGGCGGCCTGAGACCGCTTACGGCCGCCGGTTCAGCTTGCCGCTCACCAGGCCCTCCAGATCGAGGGCCACGGCGGTGAAACCCAGACCCATCAGCCCCTGCACCACCGCCTCGCGCAGGGGATCGGCTTGCCAGAGGCTGAACGCGTCCTTCAAGCGGGCCGCCGGCAGTTCAATGCGGGCCGTGTGGCCCTGGCAGCGCACCCGCACCTCGGGCCAGCCCTGCTGGCGCAACAGGGCTTCAGCAGCAGCCACCTGCTGCAGTCGCGCGGCTGTGATCGGTTCGCCGTAGGGAAAGCGAGAGGCCAGGCAAGGTTGGGCCGGCTTGTCCCACCAGGGCAGCCCCAGCGCCCGGGAGATTCGGCGCACTCCAGCCTTGTCGATCCGATGATCGGCCAGGGGGGAACGCACCCCGAACTCCCGAGCAGCCTGGATTCCGGGGCGATGGTCGAGAAGATCATCGGCGTTCACCCCGTCCAAGACCTGGGCAGCACCGGCCTCGCGGGCGAGTGGAGCCAGCACCTGATGCAGTTCCCTCTTGCAGGCATAGCAGCGGTCGCTGGGGTTGCTGGCGTAGGCAGGATCGGCCAGTTCGTCCGTCGGGATCTCCCGATGGGCGATCCCCAGCCAGTGGGCCTGTTCAGCCGCTTCCCGGCGCAGATGGGGTGCGAGGGCTGGGGACACCCCGGTGATCGCCACGGCCCCCGCCCCCAATTGCTCCATGGCAAGGGCCGCCACCAGGGCGCTGTCCACCCCTCCGGAATAGGCCACCACCACCCTCTCCAGAGCGGCCAGCTGAGCGCGCACACCGGCCAGTCCCTCCTCCAGGGCAGGGGAGAGGGGCTCGAGCAGAGAAAAGAACATCAACCTGGCCCAGATCAGGGGCGATGGCGGGATCCTGGCAAACGCGGCAACCGGCTGACGGGCGGGACAACCCCGATAGCATCGGCTCACGCACCCGCCAGCCATGAGCCCCAGCAGCACCCAGACGCCGCAGCGGGGCACCGGCCGGGGGATCGGCATCCGCACCGCCGCCGGCAGCGATGAACGGGCCCATGGCCAGCTGCACGTGTACGACGGCGACGGCAAGGGCAAGAGCCAGGCTGCCCTGGGGGTGGTGCTGCGCACGATCGGGCTGGGCATCTGTGAGCAGAAACGCACCCGGGTGCTGCTGCTGCGCTTCCTCAAGGGTCCGGGCCGGGCGTACGACGAAGATGGGGCGATCGAGGCCCTGCAACAGGGCTTTCCCCACCTGATCGACCAGGTGCGCACCGGCCGGGGCGATTTCTTCACCGCAGAGGAGGTCACCAAATTCGACCGCCAGGAGGCCCAGCGGGGATGGGACATCGCCAAGGGCGCGATCGCCTCGGATCTCTACTCGGTGGTGGTGCTCGACGAGCTCAACCCCGTTCTGGATCTGGGCCTGCTCGACAGTGAAGAGGTGTGCCGCACCCTGGCCGCCAAACCCCCCGGCATGGAAGTGATCTGCACCGGCCGGGGCGCGCCGCGGCAGCTGGTGCAGCTGGCCGACCTGCACTCGGAGATGCGGGCCCACCGCCGCCAGGGGGACAGTGACGAGCAGGCTGGCCCCCAGGGTCTCGATGGCATTGAGATCTACACGGGGGAAGGCAAGGGCAAGAGCACCAGTGCCCTGGGCAAGGCCCTACAGGCGATCGGCCGTGGCATCTCCCAGGACAAAAGCCACCGGGTGCTCATCCTGCAGTGGCTCAAGGGAGGCAGCGGCTACACGGAAGATGCGGCCATCGCCGCCCTCCGCGAGAGCTATCCCCACCTGGTGGACCACCTGCGCTCGGGCCGGGACGCGATTGTGTGGCGCGGCCAGCAGCAACCGATCGACTACGTGGAAGCCGAGCGGGCCTGGGAGATCGCCCGCGCGGCCATCTCCAGCGGCCTCTACAAGACGGTGATTCTCGATGAGATCAACCCCACCGTGGATCTGGAGCTCCTACCCGTGGAGCCGATCGTGCAGACCCTGCTGCGCAAGCCCGCCGAAACCGAGGTGATCCTCACAGGCCGCTGCAAGAACCGACCGGCCTACTTCGACCTGGCCTCCGTGCACTCCGAGATGGTGTGCCACAAGCACTATGCGGAGCGGGGCGTGGATCTCAAGCGGGGCGTGGATTACTGAGCCACCCCAGCCAACCCACGCCCTGGAGCGCCGTACGGGCTCAATAGCGCGGCACCTCAGGATCCACATGCTGGCTCCAGGCGTCGATCCCGCCACTCACGTTCACGCCCTCGATGCCGTGGCGACCGAGGGCGATCAACGCCTTGGCACTGCGGCCGCCGAGTTTGCAGTGCACGTAGAGCTTCTTGCCTGCGGCCAGCTGGCGCACGTCCTCGATCGCCTCGCCGCTCTCGATCCGATCGAGGGGCACCAGCACCGATCCAGGAATCACGGCGATGTCGGCCTCCTGGGGGTTGCGCACATCGAGCAGAAGGATGTCCTCGATCTGGCCGTCAATCACCGTTCTCAGCTCGGCCACGGTGATGCTGGGCACGGCCCCGGCTTCTTCCTGGCCAGGGGCGGTGCCGCCCACGCCGCAGAATTCCTGGTAGTCGATCAGCTTGTCAATCACCGGCCGCTCCGGGCTGGGCCGCAGCTTGAGCTCACGGAACTTCATGCCCAGGGCATCGAACAGCAGCAGCCGGCCGCTGAGGGTGGTGCCGATGCCGGTGATGATCTTCACGGCCTCGGTGGCCTGGATCACGCCGATGATTCCGGGCAGCACGCCCACCACGCCGCCCTCGGCGCAGGAGGGCACCATGCCCGGCGGCGGCGGCTCGGGGAAGAGATCGCGGTAGTTGGGGCTCTCGGCATCGAGGTTGAACACCGTGGCCTGGCCCTCAAAGCGGAAGATCGAGCCGTACACGTTGGGCTTGCCCAGCAGCACGCAGGCGTCGTTCACCAGGTAGCGGGTGGGGAAGTTGTCGGTGCCGTCGCAGACCAGGTCGTAGGGCTCGATGATCTGCAGGGCGTTTTCGCTGGTAAGCGCCGTCTCGTAGAGATCCACCTGGCAGTGGGGGTTGATCTCGAGGATGCGCGCTTTTGCCGATTCGATCTTCGGCTTGCCCACCCAGCTGGTGCCATGGATCACCTGGCGCTGCAGGTTGCTGTGATCCACCACGTCGAAATCCACGATGCCGATGCGGCCCACGCCGGCCGCGGCCAGATAGAGGAGTAGCGGTGAGCCCAGCCCGCCGGTACCCACGCACAGCACCGAGGCGGCCTTGAGCCGCTTCTGCCCCTCCATACCCACCTCCGGCAGGATCAGGTGGCGCGAGAAGCGGGCCACCTCATCGGGGCTGAGCTGAACGCCGCTGATATCGGGAGGAAGCAAGGCCGGCGGGAGCAATCAATCCTCCATTCTCCATGGCAACAGGCGGGGCTGACCATCCCCGGCCGCCAGCCACCAGGCCTGCAGGTCCCCCGGCTCGCCCTGGATCACCATCAGGGCCGGTGGCACACATAGGCGGCAGTCAGTGCTGGAGGGCACAGCCGCGCTGGCCGGATGGCGATGGGCCACCCCGAGCACCTGCCAGCCCCGCGGCCTCGCCCAGCGCTGGGCCACCAGCTGCTCGCGGGGGTCAATGGCAAAGCGCTGACCCCTCTCCTCCGGCTGGGGCCACACATTGCAGCAGGGCCACAGCATCCGGATGCGCCACAGGCTGCTGCCGGTCTGGCCTAGCAGCAGGGCACAGCCCTCATCGGGGTGGGCAGCGACCAGCAGCCGACCGAGAACGATCAGCAAGCGCCCATCAGCAGCCAGGCCAGTTGGCGAGAAGCTGGTCACCCCGATACCTTATGGAACGTTCCCACGGCTTTGCTGCCCAGGTCCATGACCGACACCTCCGTCACCAGCCCTGATCAGGACGCCGTTGATCAAACCGCCCATGCGGTCGGTGACATCCCAGGCGAAGGCGATGCTGCCGGTGTGAACTTCAGCGAGCGCTACAGCGAGATCCTCGGCAAGGTGAACCAGACCCTGGACAAGGTGGACTGGAGCCAGATGGGCCGCATCGGCAAATCGGTAGGCATCCTGCTGGCGGTGATCATTGCCCAGGTGCTGATCAAGGGGGTGCTGGACACGATCAACCTCCTGCCTATCGTGCCCGGCCTGCTGGAGCTCCTCGGCCTGGTGGTGGTGGGCCAGTGGAGCTGGAAGAACCTCACCACCAGCGAAAAGCGCAACGCCGTGGTGGCCAAGCTGCAGCACCTGCGTCAGGAGTATCTGGGCTGATTCAGCCATCGGCTGGCTGAGCCTGAATCAATCGCGGGGCCTCCGCTGCACGATCCAGCTGAGGCCCTCCTGAGCTTGCCGCCAATAACCTCCGCCGAACAGGTTGGCATGGTTCAACAGGTGGTAGAGGTTGTAGATCCGCTGGCGCTCAGCCGCTCCCGGCGGTAGCGGCCAGTGGGCCTCGTAGCCGGCGAAGAAGGCCGGCGGGAATCCACCAAACAGCCGGGCCATCGCCAGATCCACCTCACGGTCGGCCCAGTAACAGGCTGGATCAAACAGGGCTCCTGCACCGCCGCGCAGCAAGGCGGCATTGCCGCTCCAGAGATCGCCATGCACCAGCACGGGCTCAGCCCCATGCCCGTTCAGCCACTGGGGCAGGTGATCCAGCAGTCTATCGGCCCCCTGGAGCTCCTCACCGGCCGTTGCAGCCCAGCAGAGCTGGGGCTCCAGCCGCTCTGAGCGGAAAAACCCGGCCCAATCGAGCTGCCAGCCATTGCGCTGGGGCGAGAGGCCGATGTAGTTGGGGTGCTCCAGGCCATAACCACGCCCGCCATTGCCGCTGGCACTCGCCCTGTGCAGGCGGGCCAGGCCCTCGCCCAGCTGCGCCCAACCGGCGCTGGACCCGGCGCCGGCGTCGATGTCCAGCCAGGAGAGCACCAGCACGGCCTGGCCATCCAGGATGTCGAGGGCGAGAGGCTGGGGCAGCTGCAGCGGCGGCTGGGCCCAGGCCACCAGGGCGCGCAGACCCTCCACCTCCGCCTGCAGCAGGGGAAGGCGCTCAGCCGTGTTGGTCTTGGCGAACAGCTGGCGGCCGCTGGCCAGCCGCAGCCGCCAACTGCTGTGAATGCACCCCCCACCCACAGGCGCCACGCCCAGCAGCGTCTCATCCAGTTCACGCGCCAGCCAGGCTGCCAGGGCGGGGGTGGAAACAGCCGCCACAGAAAGCGCGGTGCAAGGGTCCAACTGCCAGCATGCCGCCATGGCGGAGAACCATGGGCCGGTGGTGGTGGTGGGGGCCGGCATCGCCGGGCTGACGGCGGCGGCGCTGTTGGCCCACGCCGGGCTGGCGGTGGTGCTGCTGGAGGCCCACCACCAGAGCGGCGGCTGCGCCGGCACCTTCCGCCGCGGCCCCTACATTTTCGACGTGGGTGCCACCCAGGTGGCCGGCCTGGAACCCGGCGGCAGCCATGCCCGCCTGTTCAAACACCTGGGTGTACCCCTGCCGGCCGCCACCCCCCTCGACCCGGGATGCATCGTGGATCTCGGCGATGGCACGCCACCGGTGCGGCTGTGGCGTGATCCGAGTCGCTGGCGCCAGGAGCGGCAACGGCAGTTCCCTGGCAGCGAGGGGTTCTGGCAGCTGTGCACCTGGCTGCACCAGGCCAACTGGCGCTTCGCCGCCCGTGATCCAGTGCTGCCACCCCGCAGCGGCTGGGATCTGGCCCAATTGCTTGGGGCCCTGGGCCCCGCCAACCTGCTCAGCGCGCCCCTGGCGGCGGCCACCGTTGCCGATCTGCTCGGCCTCTGCGGCTGCGGCGGCGACCAGCGGCTGCGGCGCTTCCTCGATCTGCAGCTGCGGCTCTACTCCCAGGAGCCGGCGGATCGCACAGCCGCCCTCTACGGCGCCACCGTGCTGGCCATGGCCCAGGAACCCCTGGGTCTGTGGCACCTGGAGGGATCGATGCAGGCCCTCAGCACAACCCTGGAGCAGGCGCTGCAGGCGGCGGGGGGGCAGCTGCGGTTCCGCCACCGGGTGAGCGGCCTGCGGCGCCACCCAGCGGGCGGCTGGGTGGTGAGCGGCGAACGCAACGGCGGCGGCGCGGTATTCCAGCAGGAGGCCAGCGAGCTGGTGCTGGCTGTGCCCCCCCAGCTGCTGCCTGAGCTGCTGGGGGAATCACTGCCGAGCTCCTACCGCCAGCGGCTGGCAGGACTGCCCGACCCCTCTGGCGCCCTGGTGTTCTACGGGGCCGTGGCCCGGAGCCAGCTGCCCGCTGACACCCCCGGCCATCTGCAGTTCGCCTGCGACGACCCCGGCTCCCTATTCGTCTCGGTGAGCCGGGAGGGGGATGGTCGGGCCCCTGCCGGCCAGGCCACCGTGATCGCCAGCGTGTTCACGGCCGCCCGCCCCTGGTTCAGGGGCGATCAGCAGAGCTACGACAGCGCCAAGCAGCAGGCCATGGCAGCAATCCGGCGCGGCCTGGAACGGGGCCTGGGGCTGGCGCCCGGAGCCTGGTTGCACCAGGAGCTGGCCACCCCACGGGGCTTTGCCCGCTGGACCGGCCGTCCCTTCGGCTTCGTGGGCGGACTGGGCCAGCGGCCCCGGTTGTTCGGCCCGTTCGGCCTGGCCAGCCGGCCCCCCATCCCCGGCCTGTGGCTCTGCGGCGATGCGATCTACCCCGGTGAAGGCACGGCCGGGGTCAGCCTGTCGGCCCTGATGTGCTGCCGCCAGCTGCTGGCGGGGCGGGGGCAGAAGCTGGATCTGGCCTGAGCTCCTGCGCGGGCCGCACAAACTGGGGACGCAGGTGCTGACTCTCGGTGAGCGCCTGCTGCAGGGCACTCCAGTCGCTGCGCTCCAGCTCGCTCTCCAGGGCCTCCAGGCTGCGGCGATAGCCAGCTAACGCCTGGCGCAGGGCCACCCGGTTGCAACGGGACATCAGGGTGCCCAGCTCCGGGTTGCCCCCACCCACCCGAGTGGTATCGGCAAAGCCACTGGAAGCCAGCTGGCGCACAAGCGCGGGCAACTGGCCCGCGGGATCGGCGGCCGACTGTTGATGGGCGGTGTGGATCAGGGCAGCACTAACCAGCACCGGCAGGTGGGAGATCAGGGCCACGGCCCGGTCGTGGTCAGCGGCGCCGCAACACAGCCACTGGGCACCCACCAGCGCCGCCAGAGCCTCCACCAGCTGGAGGGCGGCAGGATCAGTCTCAGCCGTGGGGGTGGCCACCCAGGGCCGCCCCTGGAAGAGCTGGGGCACGCCGGCCTCCACACCGGCCTCGGCCGTGCCGGCCATCGGATGGCTAGCCACAAAGCGGTGGTGTAGGGCCTGCCAGCGCTCCACCACCGGCAACTTCACCGAGCCCACATCGGTGACCACCGCCTGGGCCGACAGGGCCGCCAGCAGGGCTGGGTCAGGCTCCAGCAGGCGATCCAGCGGCAGTGCCAGCACCACCAGCTGGCAGCCGGTCAGCAGCTGCGGATCGGTGGACACCCGCTGGGCCAGCCCCCGGGCCTGGGCCCGCTCGGCTGTGGTCTGGCGATGCACCAGCCCCCGCACTTCCAGCCCGAGTCGCTGCAGATCGAGCCCGAGCGATCCGCCGATCAGGCCCAGGCCCACGATCCCCACCGGACCCACGAGATCGGGAGTCTCGTCAGCACAGGGCGGAAGGGCACGTTCGGGGCTGGAACCGGCGGGGGGGGATGTCATCGCTGCTGCAGTGCGATCCGGCCAGCTTCCTACGATTCGGACCCATCGGCTGACAGCGGATGCTCGAAGCCCGCGCCCACCACCAGCTCAAGGCGCTGCTGCAGCAGGAAGGGGGCGAGCGCTGGCCCCACCACCTCAGCCTCAGCCGGCTTGTGGCCCGCAGCCTGCGCCGCAGCGACCAGACCCTGGTGCGGCTGGTGCCAGGCAGTGATCCCAGCTGGCTGATCAGCCTGTTGGTGCCCCTTGCCCTGAGCGAGGCACCCCTCGTCCTGGTGGTGAGCGAACCGTTGCGTCAACGCCTGCTCCAGGTGGAACTGCCTCGCCTGCAGGCCGCTGGCCAGGGGCTGGCCCTACCTTGCTTCGAGGGTGACGAGCCCGGAGCGGCCAGGGTGTGGCTGGTGAATCACCAGCAGCTGCTGAGGGCCTGGCGGGAGCGGCAGCTGGAATCCAGGCACGTGGTGATCCCGGAAGTGGAACTGCTCGAACAGGGGTTGCGCCAAGCCCTTGAGATCCGTCTGGATCCCGAGCACTGGGATCAGCTGCGCCGTGCCCATCCCCAGGCGGAGTTGAGCCTGCTGGAGCTGCACGGCAGGCTGAACCGGCTGGTGCTGGGCCATCCCCGCACGGCCGACGGGCTGGTGCCCCTGGCAGGCGAGGTCGAAGCGCCGCTGCGGCAGTTGCTCGCTCTTCTGGGGGATCTTCCCGAACCCTGGAAGCGCTGGCTGGGCCATCACGAAGCCAGCTGGACCAGCTGGGCACGCCGCGACCCCCACCTGCTGCAGTGGAGCCTGCACCGCCAACCCCTCGACCCTCTGGCAACAGCAGCGGGACTCCTGGAGCGGCGGGGCACTGTGCTGGTGGGCCAGCTGGGGGCGGGCTGGAGCCCACGCGGCCTGCTGGGCCGCGACCCAGACGTGTGCGTGGATCTGGGCGACCCGCCCCTGGCCGACCCCCTACCGGTCTACGCACCGATGCGCCAACCGCTACCGAACAGTCCCTGCTACGGCGAGCATCTGCTCGAACAGAGCCGACGGCTGGTGCTCGGCCAGGCAGGACTGAGCGTGGTGCTGATCGACGACGATGCGTTGCGACTCGGACTCGCCAGCGGCCTGGCCGCCGAATTCGGCAGCAGGGTGGTTCAGGAGCACACCGCCCCCGAGAGCAATGGTGTGCTCTGCTGCCGCTGGAGCTGGTGGCTGGCCCACCAAAACCGGCTGCCCCTGCCGGAGCAATTGATTGTGGCCCTGCTGCCGATCGCCAGCCTGGAAGACCCCCTCACGGCTGCCCAGGTGCAGCACCTACGCCAGCAAGGACGGGATTGGTTCCGCGAGCGGCTGCTGCCCGATGGCATCACCAGGCTGCAACTGGCGGTGGCCGGAGTGCGGCGCAGCGGTGGCAGGTTGGCCATCCTCGACGGCCGTCTGCGGGGTCGCAGCTGGGGGCAAGCAGTGCTTGGGGCCTTGGAGCCCTGGTTGAACCTCACCCGCCTGCTGCCCCACTGACCACACCATCCCCAACTGTTGGGAACAGTTGGGCGGCTGGCGGCCTGACTAGCCTCCTGGCAGCTGTACGCGTGTGTCGCACCGATGGGGGAAGCCAAACGCCGCCAGATCCAGGGACTGCCCCCGCGGCAAGCCAAACCGGTCAAGTCGCCGGGCGATACCAGCCCCCGTGTTGCCTCCTGGCTGCCCCTCAGCCGCGATCAGGCCACCCGCTTTGTCACGCTCACCACCAAAGGGGCCTGGATCGGCATTGCCGCCCTGGTGATTTTCTGGATCACAGTGCGCTTCATCGGCCCTGCCGCAGGCTGGTGGACCCTGGCAGACAGCTGAGCGGTAGGCATTCATACCCACGCAAACCTGAAGAAAACCTTATGCTTGTCTCATTGCGTGAGACAGGACCATGTTCCTTCGGTTGGCGGAGCAGTACCGCAGCGTGGTCGTCGACCTCGTGCTCAGCCTGCAGGCCCTGGCCCGCAGCCTGCAGGACCGGGGCCTAGCGGCCACCTGCTACACCTGCGGTGATGGTCGCAATGGCCAGGGAGCTTCCTTTGTGGCCAACTTGGGAGCCAACCACATGGTGCGCTTTCTGGTGTCCGATTTCGGGATCAGCTGGGTTGAATCCCGCGATGGCCATGAACTCGTGAAGCTGGAGGGCGCGGAAGCCATTCAAGAACTGCAGCGGGTGGCTGAAGTGCTTCAGCAACCTGCCCCCACAGACGGAGCTGCCAAATCAAGCAAAACGGCCACCACGACCCTCTGATTCCCAGAGCGAGTCGCAGAGGCCACTGATCTCCTGAACAGAGCCCTCAGCCCAGGGCCGCCGCAGGCTCAGCCACAGCGGCCTTGGCCGCAGCTGCCAGCGGCTTCATGGAGTTGGCCGTGACCTCGGAGCCCTCGGTGAGCTTCTGCCGCGTGAGTTGCTCAATCAACTGGGCCTGCTCGGGGTTCTGCTCCAACCAAGAAATGGTGTTGTCACGACCCTGGCCGATGTTGTCGCCCTCATAGCTGTACCAAGCCCCCTTGCGGGTTACCACGCCGGTTTCTTCAGCCAGGTCAAGGAGACAGCCCAGGGTGCTGATGCCGCGTCCGAACAGGATGTCGAATTCGGCAATTCGGAAAGGCGGGGCCACTTTGTTCTTGGCCACCTTCACTTTGGCTCGGATGCCGTACTCCTCGGTGCCTCGCTTGAGAGTCTGAATGCGGCGGATATCCAGCCGCACCGATGCGTAGAACTTGAGGGCGTTGCCACCCGTCGTGGTTTCAGGGTTGCCGTAGGTCACGCCGATCTTCTGGCGCAACTGGTTGAGGAAGATCACCGTGCAGCCGGATTTGCCGATGTTGCCGGTGATCTTGCGCATCGCCTGGCTCATCAGGCGGGCCTGGCTGCCTACAGCCAGATCACCCATCTCTCCCTCGATCTCCGCCCGAGGCGTCAGGGCTGCCACGGAGTCAACGACCACGATATCGACGGCGGCGGAGCGCACGAGTTGGTCCACGATCTCCAGGGCCATCTCACCGGTATCAGGCTGGGAGACCAACAGATTCTCGATATCCACGCCCAGGGCCGCTGCATACACCGGATCCAGGGCATGCTCAGCATCCACGAAGGCAGCCACACCACCACGCCTTTGCACCTCGGCAATGGCATGGAGGGTGAGGGTGGTCTTGCCCGAACTCTCCGGGCCGTACACCTCCACCACCCGCCCCCGCGGATAGCCACCCCCCAAGGCCAGATCAAGGGTGAGGGCCCCGGTGGAAATGGTCTCCACCCGCATGCGAGACGCGTCGCCCAGACGCATGATCGAGCCCTTGCCGAAATTGCGCTCGATCTGGGTCAGCACCAGCCCGAGAGCCTTGTCACGCTCCGCCATCGCCTTGGCGTCAGCGGGGCCAACCGCACTGGCATTGGAGGACGAAGCGGCAGACATTGGAGAGGAAGCCGTTGAGGACGTGGACACTGCGGCCTTCGGATCAGCAGGCATGAAAAAAGATGCGATGGAACGGGCCGCCCAGCCATCCTGACGGACTCTGGACCCGGCAGACAGGTGCCGCCGGAACAGCACATGCCAACGGAAGAGACAGAGGTAATGAGCAGGTCACACCTCCCAACTCCGGCCTCCAAAAAACAAGTTCCACCACCAGGGGGCCGGCGTCTCAACCGCGCTTAGTACAAGAGTACTCTAAGCGGGTCGGGGCCATTTCGCCAGGGGGTCTGCAAAGGCTTCCGGCTCAAGCCAGCGGATCTCTGCTGGCAGATCCTGGCCATCCCGGGGGAGGAGATACCCCCAGCTGGCCAGGAAACAACGCACGGCGGCCAGCTCCGGCTGGGCGCACACCTGCTCCAGGGTGGGCCGTCGATCTTCGAGGAACCAGATGGGTCGGTGCTGATCCCGCAGCAGCCTGGCGAGCACCTCCGGCTTGCTGCCCTGTTCATGACCGTAGAGGGCCCAGGGTTCCAGGCCCGCAGAGGCCAGGATCTGCCGGGCGAACGCACCACCCTTGGTGGTGAGCACGGCCCAGCTCGCGCCCTCATCGCCAAGCCTGCGCAGGCGCTCCGGCACGCCGGGATAAAACTGATGCAGCCCGAGCCAGGCCTGGAGATCGCTGGTGATGGCCTGTTGGCGGACCCGCTCCAGCTGCCGCTGCAGCAGATCGGCGGTCCAGCCCCAGCGCGCCAGTGCCCGCGGGAGCTGGTCGGCATAGGCCGCAAGCCAAAGCTGGAGATCAAAGTCAGCTCGGGCCAGCTCGGCCGCCACCAGCACCATTTCCCAGCCCTTGTGGATCAGGGGCCTGAGGCGCGTGAACGCAGCGGGCAGCTCCTCTGGCAAGCGGAGCCTGGCATCGAGCTCGAGCACAGCTCGACGGGCCGCAAACCAGTACTCAGCCATCCCGTTCACCAGCACGCCATCGAAATCGCACACCAGCAGGGGAGCCGCCGTGACCATCAGGACTACCAAAAACTCAGGACAAGCCCGGAGGGCGACAGCAAAGACCTGCGGTTGCCCGCAGAAGAAGTGAGGGCCGGGGAGAAAAAACTGGGCCGCTAGGATTCGAACCTAGGAATGGCGGGACCAAAACCCGCTGCCTTACCACTTGGCGACGGCCCATTGCAGAGTTCCTGGAGAACCGGGTCTCCGGGATCTTGCGCAGCGGCGGTGCCGCTGTCTTGCTAGTTACCCACAGCGCCCGGCCCTTCGTCAACGCCCGGGAGGCCGGCGGCACGACCGGCGTGACCCTCAGGCCGGGAACACCCGCAGGCGCTGCTGCTCGCCATGGCCGAACACCGCCGTGCGCAGACGGTAACGGGCGGCCAGTTCGGCCTGTTGCTCGCGGACGGCGGCGCTGCGGGGGAGGAGCTCCACGGGCTGTCCCTGGGCCAGCACCACCTGCTCCACGGCCAGGCGGCACTCTTCCAGGGCGGCAAGGGCATCGTCCAAGACGCCGTTACCGGGTTGGGTCGGTGGCAGTGCGGCAGGGCGGTGACGCTGCACCAGCCGTTCCAGGGCCCGCTGCAGCTGGGGCAGGGCATCGCTCTTGATCACCAGAATCGGTAGGCCGAGCTCCTGGGCCTGACGGCGCACATGGGGGTCCCGGCCCAGCTGTTGGCGCACACTCAACACCACATCAGCCGCGTCCACGCTCGGCATCACCTCCACGGGCAGCTGGCGGGCCCGCACCACCTGCTCCAGCAGACCGCGACCAATGCCAGCGCCATACACCCGCAGGGGAGCATTGGCGGGGGCTGGGGTGGGTTCCGCCGGCGGAGCATCGAGCACGGGCGGGAGGGGTACGGCCACCAGCGAGGGGGGCGCCACCGGACGGCGCAGGGCCCGCAGGAGGGGCGGCGAGGGCGGCGCGTCCTGCACCTTCAGCCGACCGTCATCGGCCAGTTCCCTCACCTGGGGCCGGGCAGGCTGGCCGCGCAGCAGGGCATCCACCGTGGCAGCCACATCGCCGTGCACCAGCCAGCGCTCGCGGCTGTGCATCTCCACGGCCAGGGGGAAGGTGGGCTCCGCGGCCCGCTCCAACACCGTTTTCTGGGTGCGCCTCCGGCGCGCCTCCTCATCACCGAGGGTCACCGACTGAATTCCTCCCACCAGATCGGCGAGGGTGGGATTTTTGATCAGGTTGGCCAGGGCGTTGCCGTGGGCCGTGGCCACCAGCATCACGCCGCGCTCTGCGATCGTGCGGGCCGCCTGGGCCTCCAGCTCGGTGCCGATCTCATCAATCACGATGACTTCCGGCATGTGGTTCTCAACCGCCTCGATCATCACTTGATGCTGCAGCTCCGGGCGGGCCACCTGCATGCGCCGGGCCCGGCCGATGGCGGGATGGGGGATGTCGCCATCGCCGGCGATTTCGTTGCTGGTGTCGATCACCACCACCCGCTTCTGCAGCTCATCGGCCAACACCCGGGCGATCTCGCGCAGGGCCGTGGTCTTTCCCACCCCCGGCCGGCCCATCAGCAGGAGTGACTGGCCGGAATCCAACAGGTCGCGCACCATGACCACCGTGCCAAATACCGCCCGCCCCACCCGGCAGGTGAGCCCCACGATCTCGCCACCGCGGTTACGGATGGCACTGATGCGATGCAAGGTGCGCTCAATCCCGGCGCGGTTGTCACCGCCAAAGGCCCCCAGCCGCTCCACGACTGCGGCCAGGTCGCGGCGTTGCACCGGCTCCTGGCCCAGGTTCAACGCGCGGCCGGGATAGCGGGCTTCCGGCACCCGGCCCAGATCCAGGACCACCTCCAGCAGCTGATCACGATCGGGATCACGGCTCAGGGTCCCAGCCACGGCTTCGGGCAGCACCGCCAGCAGCCGATCCAGGTCGTCAGTGACCCGCTGGGGACGAGAAGCCGGCAGCTCGGCGCTGGACACCACGAACAACCGGCAGCAGGGGTCAGACCCGTTCTAGCCAGGGCCCCACTAGCTGCCGCGCCAGGGCAAGGGCCTGGGGCCAGAGGTCGGCAGCCTGCAGCAAGGTCTTGCCCCGCTCCTGGGCCTGCTGCAACAGAGGCTGGAGCTGGCTGCGGGCAACTCCACCAAAAGCCACACCGGAGCAGAAACCGGCAACGGAGGGCTGGGCGGCCAGCCGGGGCAAGCTGCGCCGGTTGGTGCCACCGGCCAGCTGCAACGGCCCCGGAGGCATCGCGTGATGGCGTCGGGCCAGGAGGTCCACCGCTGCCCGGGCCGTGCCATCACCCACATCCCCACTCATCGGCCGACCATCGAGCTGCCACAGGGGGCGGAACCCGTTGCGGCGCAACGCTACAAACCGCTGCCAGAGCTCGGCGGGGGCCACATCACCGCCGGCGCTCACCGCAAGGCGATACAGGGGAACACCGCAGGCGGTGAGCTGACTGAGGCGATCCTCAAAGGCCTGCTGCCGGCCGGGCTGGGTGTGCAGCTCCACGGCGTCGGGCGCGAGCTGGCGCAACAGAGGAGGCACGGCCTCAGGAGAGAGCACCTGACTGCGCTCTTCAATCAGGCCGAGGGGGCAGGCCGGCAGACAGCGACCACACCCGTAGCAGCGCTCGGCCAGAACCCCAGCCATGCCCGTTGCCTCCTCGCCGATGGCCTGGGCCGGACAGGCCCTCTCACAGGGACGCGGACACTGCGGCGGACAGCGGCTGGGATCAAACCAGGCCTTGCGGAAGTGGGGATCCTGGCCATCACTCAGACTCACCATCACCAAGGGGGGCACGGCGCCCCGGGCCACCGCCCATGCCACACCCCGGCGCGCGGCCGCCACCACCGCCGCATCGGCGGCCAGATCCAGGCAATGCACCCCGGCCAAGGTGTAAACCCCAGCGAGATCTTCAAGCGCACTGAGATCTTGATTGGAAGCACCGCCGATCCATTTCACCCAGCGCCCTGCCGCCAGAGCTGCATCGCCACGGGCCTGATGGGTCACAGAGAGCCTGGAGCGGAGGGCGGTGTGGGCAGCGCTGGCAGGCGCAGGATCACAGCCGTACCAGCCTGGAAGGCTCGACCCTGGCGCGCCCTGCCCCCATGGTTCTCAATCGGGGTGAACACGACATACACACCCACGCCCATCGGCCTGGCCTCAGAGCTGACCACAGGATTGGCCCCACCCATGGAGGCCGGCAGGTCGGGGTCCATTGTGAGCCACCCCCCACGCCACAGCGCGCCCCGATCACGGCGCATAGTCACCATGGTGCGGACGGGGGCAACCGTTGCTGCTGACAGCAGCGCGTCATGGGCACCGTGCAGCAGGTTGGCCAGTGCAATCTGGAGCTGGGCGCCAACACCTGCCACCGAGCGAGGCGCAATCGATGGATCACCATCAATCCGGCTGCGGACCGAGGAGATCGGCAGGTTGTCGAGAATCCGCTGGAATTCCTGCTGGCGCTCTCCTGCAGCACCACTATTGAATTCTTCAAGTCGAATCGATCCAAACCCAGCTCAATTTGCCTTCCACGGGCAAACGCCCTGCCAGGCGAAGGGATCGGCGGCCGCGAGCCCGGTAGCACCGCAATGATGAACGCTCCCTATCTAAGGAGGATGGTTGGCCTGGGATGCGACGGCTGGGGAGCAGAAACAACGGCTGAGCATCCGGGTGAGTCACCATCACGCAGATGGCAAGCAGGTTGGCTCGCTGAACGCCTGCGCAGGGAGGATCCGGCCCGGAGCTGCCGGGTGATTGATTCAGATGAGGTCGGCCAAGGGCTGCCAACGCAGCACGCGTGAGCCGCCCATCTCCACCACCAGTTTCAGGCGCGGCTCACGCTGGCAGAGAGCCAATAGGGAAGCCCGTTCAGCGGTGGACAACACCTGCCCCTCCAGCAGCCAAAGCACAATCGGCGCATCGCCCTCCAGCAGGGCGCCGAGCTGGGGCATGACCCGCTGCACCTCGCCTACGGCAGCGCCCCTGCCCACACTCTGGTGACCGAGATGGGGAGGCCGCACGCCATGCAGTTGGAAAAGGTAGGCCTCCGGGTCCCCCAATCCCCTGGCGGAGCAAATCTGAGCCCGGTAGCCGTGGGCACGCAGCCGACGGAGAAGTCGGGTTTCGGCACCACCCTCAAGCGGTGCGAACACGGCCAGCGCCCCGGCCCGCTCCAGCGCCTGGCGGAAACCGCGGCCGGAGAGCAGCAGGGGCATGGGACGTGGGGAAAGCTTGAGAGAGTCTGACAGCTGAAATCGCCACGGCCTGCGCAGTCCAACGAAAGGGAATAGCTGCGACCGCCGATGCGTTACATTTGTCAGCTGTGCTGTGAATCCTGTGCCCGTCCGCTAGCCGGGCCTCCAGATCTCAGCATCAGAGTGCCAGTGGTGGCGCTCTGCCAACGGCCGGGAAACTGCCTGAACGCATCGCTCCAGCCCAGCTGGAACTGATCCGGTTCTTGCAAGTCCTGAGGCCAGGCCAAAAGAACCAGGCCTGTCGGTCAGGCTCTCGAGGCCCAGCTGATTAGTCCCTGATCAGTCGCCCCGCTAGCTCCTTCGGTTTGTCAGATCCGTTCGGATCTCTGAGCCCAGGACTCCACTTGAGCGATGGTCTTGGCCATCACGAAGTGGGACGCATTCGCGGGCCCCACGATCAGAGAGGCATCAGCCATCCCGGGTCTCCCGGTTTCCGACTTTGGTCGGACGTCCAGCTGGCGCTTCCAACCCTCCTATGTCCATCGGCATCCTTGGGAAGAAACTGGGCATGTCCCAGTTCTTCGACGACGAGGGCAGGTCCATCCCGGTCACCCTGATCGAGGCCGGCCCCTGCCGCATCACCCAGCTCAAATCCACCAGCACTGACGGCTACAACGCCGTACAGCTCGGCTTCGGCGACGTGCGCCAGAAGCTCGTCAACAAGCCGGCCCAGGGCCACCTGGCCAAGTCCGGTGACGATCTCTTGCGCCACCTCAAGGAATACCGGGTCGACAGCCTTGACGGGCTCGAGTTGGGTGGCTCCGTCACCGTCACTGCCTTTGAGGCGGGGCAAAAGGTGGATGTGAGTGGCGACACGATGGGTCGCGGTTTCGCCGGCTATCAGAAGCGCCACGGCTTCAGCCGGGGACCCATGACCCACGGTTCGAAGAATCACCGGGAGCCCGGCTCCACCGGTGCTGGCACCACCCCAGGCCGGATCTACCCCGGCAAGCGCATGGCAGGCCGCTACGGCGGTAAACAGATCACCACGCGTGGTCTCACCATCCTCAAGGTGGATGCGGAGCGCAACCTACTGGTGGTGAAGGGATCGGTGCCCGGCAAGCCCGGCGCGCTGCTCAACATCCGCCCGGCTAACCGGGTGGGCGCCAAGCCGGCCAATTGAGGAGGACCGAAAACATGGCTAACTGTGTGATTCACGACTGGCAGGGCAAGGAGACTGGCAAAGCCAGCCTTGACCTGAAAGTCGCCAAGGAGAGTTCCGCCACCGACCTGGTGCATCGCGCCGTGCTGCGCCAGCTGGCCCATGCCCGTCAGGGCACGGCCAGCACCCTCACCCGCGCCGAGGTGGCCGGGGGTGGTCGCAAGCCTTACAAGCAGAAAGGCACAGGCCGGGCCCGCCAAGGCTCGATCCGCACCCCCCTGCGCCCTGGTGGTGGTGTGGTGTTCGGGCCCAAGCCCCGCAGCTACAACCTGGCGATGAACCGCAAGGAGCGTCGCCTCGCCCTGCGTACCGCGCTGATGAGTCGGATCAACGACCTGGTCGTGGTGAAGGGATTCGGCGCCGGCCTTGACACCCCCAAGACCAAGGAAATCGTGGCCGGCCTGGGCCGCCTGGGCATCCAGCCTGGATCAAAGGTTCTGGTGGTGCTGGACAGCCCCAGCGAAGTGGTGCGCAAATCCGTGCGCAACCTTGAGAAAGTCAAGCTGATCGCCGCTGATCAGCTCAATGTGTTCGACCTGCTCCACGCCAGTTCACTGGTGGTGAGCGAGGAGGCACTCGCGAAGATTCAGGAGGTCTACGGCGATGGCTGAACGTTTTGCAGGGAGGCTCGCGGATGTGATCCGCCGGCCTCTGATCACTGAGAAGGCCACTCGCGCCCTCGAGCTCAACCAGTACACCTTTGAGGTGGATCACCGTGCAGCCAAGCCCGACATCAAGGCTGCCGTCGAAGAACTCTTCGACGTCAAGGTGGTAGGTGTGAGCACCATGAATCCGCCCCGTCGCACGCGCCGCGTCGGACGCTTCGCCGGCAAACGCGCCCAAGTCAAAAAAGCAGTGGTGCGCCTGGCCGAAGGCAACGCCATCCAGCTGTTCCCTGAGTCCTGAGGGGTCTGAACACACATGGCAATCCGTAACTACCGCCCCATCACCCCCGGCACCCGCACTCGCGTTGCGAGCAACTTCGCCGAAGTCAGCGGTCGCGAGCGCATCAAGGGTCTGGTGGTGGCCAAGCACCGTCATAAAGGCCGCAACAACCGCGGCGTGATCACCTGCCGCCATCGCGGTGGTGGGCACAAGCGCCTTTATCGCATCGTTGACTTCCGCCGCGACAAGCACGGCGTAGTGGCCAAGGTGGCGGCCATCCACTACGACCCGCACCGCAACGCTCGCTTGGCCCTGCTCTTCTACGCCGACGGCGAGAAGCGTTACATCCTTGCCCCAGCCGGCATTGAGATCGGCCAGCAAGTGGTGTCGGGACCCGACTCACCGATCGAGAACGGCAACGCCCTGCCCCTGTCCGCCATTCCCCTCGGCTCCAGCGTCCACAACGTGGAGCTCTACGCCGGACGGGGCGGCCAGATGGTGCGCACAGCTGGGGCCAGCGCCCAGGTGATGGCGAAAGAAGGCGACTATGTGGCCCTCAAGCTGCCCTCCACCGAGGTGCGCCTGGTGCGCCGCGAGTGCTACGCCACCCTCGGCGAAGTGGGCAACTCCGAAGTGCGCAACACCAGCCTGGGCAAGGCAGGCCGAAAGCGCTGGCTGGGCCGCCGCCCCGAGGTTCGCGGTTCGGTGATGAACCCTTGCGATCACCCCCATGGTGGTGGTGAGGGCCGGGCGCCGATCGGCCGCTCCGGACCAGTCACCCCCTGGGGCAAGCCGGCCCTGGGCCTGAAAACCCGTAAGCGGAACAAACCGAGCAACCGGTTTGTGCTCCGGAAACGTCGCCGCACCTCCAAGCGGAGCCGTGGCGGACGCGATTCCTGATGAACCACACCGCTTTGCACGCCGCTTAATCCGCTATGGGACGCTCACTCAAAAAAGGTCCGTTCGTTGCCGACAGCCTGCTCCGCAAGGTTGAAAAGCAGAACGCCGCCGACGACAAATCCGTGATCAAGACCTGGTCGCGGGCCTCCACCATCCTGCCGATGATGATCGGCCACACCATTGCCGTACACAACGGCAAATCACACGTGCCCGTGTACGTAACCGAACAGATGGTGGGCCACAAGCTCGGGGAATTCGCTCCCACCCGCACCTTCCGGGGCCACATCAAGGACAAGAAAGGAGGCCGTTAAACCATGGCAAACACCACTGCCAATCAAGCCCAGGCCCACGGGCGCTTCATCCGAGGCTCCGCCTCCAAGGTGCGTCGAGTGCTCGATCAAATCAGGGGTCGCACCTATCGCGAAGCCCTGATCCTGCTCGAGTTCATGCCCTACCGCTCCACCGGCCCGATCACCAAGGTGCTGCGCAGCGCGGTGGCCAATGCCGAGCACAACCTGGGGCTCGATCCCGCCACCCTTGTGATCACCCAGGCCAGCGCCGACATGGGACCCTCCATGAAGCGGTACCGGCCCCGTGCCCAGGGTCGCGCCTACGCGATCAAGAAACAGACCTGCCACATCAGCATTGCTGTGGCTCCTTCCGCCTGACCCCCGAGGACACCGCCCGATGGGACACAAGATCCATCCAACCGGACTGCGCCTGGGGATTACCCAGGAGCACCGATCCCGCTGGTACGCCCCCAGCAAGACCTATCCGACCCTCCTCCAGGAGGACGACCGGATCCGCAAGTTCATCCATAAGAAATACGGCGCCGCCGGTATCTCTGATGTGCTGATCGCCCGCAAGGCCGACCAGCTGGAAGTGGAACTCAAAACCGCACGCCCGGGTGTGCTGGTGGGACGCCAGGGCAGCGGGATTGAGGAGCTGCGCACCGGCATCCAGAACACCGTTGGTGATACGAGCCGCCAGGTGCGTATCAACGTGGTGGAAGTGGAGCGCGTCGACGCCGACGCCTTCCTGCTGGCCGAGTACATCGCCCAGCAGCTGGAGAAGCGCGTCGCCTTCCGCCGTGTGATCCGCATGGCTGTGCAGCGGGCCCAACGGGCCGGCGTGCTTGGCCTCAAGATCCAGGTGAGCGGTCGCCTCAATGGCGCCGAGATCGCCCGCACCGAGTGGACCCGTGAAGGCCGTGTGCCCCTGCACACCCTGCGCGCGGACATTGACTACGCCACCAAACTGGCCAGCACCACCTACGGGGTGCTGGGCATCAAGGTGTGGGTCTTCAAGGGCGAGGTACTGCCTGGCCAGAAGGAGCAGGTGCCGGTAGGCGCCGCCCCCCGCCGCCGGACCAGCCGGCAGCCCCAACAGTTCGAAGACCGCTCCAACCAGGAGTGATCAGGAGGCCTGAACCATGCTGAGTCCAAGACGCGTCAAATTCCGCAAACAGCAGCGCGGCCGCATGCGCGGCGTTGCTACCAGAGGCAACACCATTGCCTTTGGTGAGTTTGCCCTGCAAGCCCAGGAGTGTGGCTGGATCACCTCGCGCCAGATCGAGGCCAGCCGCCGAGCCATGACCCGCTACGTGAAGCGGGGGGGCAAGATTTGGATCCGAATCTTCCCCGACAAGCCCGTGACCATGCGCCCGGCGGAAACCCGCATGGGCTCCGGCAAGGGCAACCCGGAATTCTGGGTGGCGGTGATCAAGCCGGGTCGGATCCTGTTTGAGATGGGGGGCACCGACATCACCCCCGAAATCGCCAAGGAGGCCATGCGCCTGGCGCAGTACAAGCTGCCCGTGAAAACCAAGTTCCTATCCCTGGCGGATCAGGAAGCAGACCAGGCGGCCGAAGCGGTCGCCACCGTGGAGTCCTGACCATGGCCCGTCCCTCGATCGCCGAAACCCGCAAACTCGCCGATGGTGAGTTGAACGAGCAGATCAACGCCACCCGGCGTGAACTGTTCGAGTTGCGCTTCCAGCAAGCCACTCGCCGGCTGGAAACGACCCACCGCTTCAAGGAAGCCCGCATCAAGCTGGCCCACCTGCTGACGGTGCAGAGCGAGCGGCAACGCTCCGGCAGCCCCGCTGCTGCCTCAACCTGAACCGCCTCCTGATTTTCCCCCCAAGTCCCATGGCTACCAAGGAACGGGTCGGCGTCGTCGTCAGCGACAAGATGGACAAAACGGTGGTGGTCGCGGTTGAGAACCGCTTCCCTCACCCCATCTACAAGAAGACGGTGAGCCGCACCAAGCGCTACAAAGCGCACGACGAAGACAACAACTGCAAGGTGGGCGACCAAGTTCGCATCACCGAAACCCGCCCACTCAGCCGCACCAAGCGCTGGACCGTGGCCGAGGTCATCAACACCTCTGCCACTAACTGAGGAGGACCCCCCCATGATTCAACAGGAAACCTTCCTCAACGTCGCCGACAACAGCGGAGCCAAGCGCATCCAGTGCATCCGTGTGCTGGGTACCAACCGCCGCTACGCCCATGTGGGCGATGTGATCGTGGCCGCCGTCAAAGACGCGATGCCCAACATGGGCGTGAAAAAGTCTGATGTGGTGAAAGCCGTGGTGGTGCGCACCAAGGCCACCCTGCGTCGCGATACCGGCAACTCGATCCGCTTCGACGACAACGCTGCAGTGATTCTCGGGAACGACAACAATCCCAAGGGCACTCGGGTATTTGGGCCCGTGGCCCGAGAACTGCGCGAACGCAACTTCACAAAAATTGTGTCGCTCGCGCCGGAGGTGATCTGAGATGGCAACAACAACTCCCAAAGCCAAACCGGCTGAGCGCATCAAGATGCGCATCAAAAAAGGTGACACCGTCCAGGTGATCGCTGGTAAAGACAAGGGCAAGACTGGCGAGGTGATTCGCACCCTGCCTTACGAAAATCGTGTGGTAGTGCAGGGAATCAACCTGCGCACACGCCACGTGAAACCCACCCAGGAAGGAGAATCCGGGCGCATCGTCACTGAAGAAGCAGCTGTGCATGCTTCTAACGTGATGCTCTACTCCACCAGCAAACAGGTCGCTAGCCGGGTGGAAATTGTCGTCGAAAAGGACGGCACGAAAAAGCGGCGCCTGAAGAAGACTGGTGAGATGCTGGATTGATCAGGTTTCCTTACCTGAACAGCCAGTCCTCTTTTTCAGTCCTGCAGCAGTCCTTCCTGTTCATAAACGGCTTCTGACCCCGCCCAGAAGCGCACCCTCCATCCCCCGTCATGTCACTCAAACAGCGCTATCGGGAGGCGATTCAGCCCAAACTTCTTAAGGAGCTGAACCTCTCCAACATCCACGAGGTCCCCAAAGTGGTGAAAGTCACTGTGAATCGGGGACTCGGCGAAGCCGCCCAGAACGCCAAGGCTTTGGAAGCCTCAATCGAGGAACTGGCCAACATCACCGGACAGAAGGTGGTTGTGACCCGTGCCAAGAAGGCCATCGCCGGCTTCAAGATCCGCCAAGGCATGCCGATCGGGGTGGCTGTCACCCTCCGTGGTGAACGGATGTATGCATTTCTGGAGCGTCTGATTCACCTGGCACTTCCCCGGATCCGCGACTTCCGTGGCGTCAGCCCTAAGAGTTTCGACGGCCGCGGGAACTACACCTTGGGAATCCGCGAACAGATCATTTTCCCTGAGATCTCATTCGACAAGATCGACGCCATCCGTGGCATGGACGTCACGATCGTCACTTCAGCCCGTAACGACGAAGAGGGCCGGGCCCTCCTCCGCGAGATGGGAATGCCGTTCCGCAGCAACTGAGCCCTCTTCGGACCCGACCATGGCCAATCACGACCCTATTTCCGACATGCTCACTCGCATTCGCAATGCGAGTGAAAAGCGTCACGAGACCACCCGCATCCCCTCCTCCCGACTGCTGCGCAACATCGCCAATGTGCTGCAGCAGGAAGGCTTCATCGCCGGAATCAGCGAAGAGGGTGATGGCGTCAAAAAAGAACTGGTGCTTGAGCTCAAGTACAGCGGCAAGCACCGCCAACCCACGATCCGTTCTGTGCAACGCGTCAGCAAGCCTGGTCTGCGCATCTACAAGAACAACCGCCAGCTGCCGAAGGTGCTGGGGGGGCTGGGAGTGGCGATCATCTCCACCTCCAAAGGTGTGATGAGCGACCGCGATGCCCGCAAGCAGGGCGTCGGCGGCGAAGTGCTCTGCTACGTCTATTGATTCGCGAGGTCGTTCCATGTCACGTATCGGTAAAGCTCCCATCCCAGTCCCTGGTGGCGTCACTGTGACCCTCAAGGGTCTCGAAGTCACCATCAAGGGGCCGAAGGGAGAACTGAGTCGCACCCTGCCCGAAGGGGTATCGATTGCGCAGGAGGGCGACGCCCTGGTGGTGAGTCCGGACAGTGAAAGCCGTCGCTCCCGCGAACGGCACGGGCTCTGCCGCACCCTCGTCGCCAACATGGTGGAGGGCGTTAGCCAGGGCTACACCCGCAAGCTCGAGATCGTGGGCGTGGGCTACCGCGCCGCCGTGCAGGGCAAGAAGCTGGTGGTGAGTGCCGGCTACAGCCACCAGGTTGAGATGGTGCCCCCCGAAGGCGTCAGCTTTGCGGTGGAAAACAACACAACCGTGTTGGTGTCCGGCGCCAACAAGGAAGTGGTGGGCAACGAAGCTGCCAAGGTGCGGGCCATTCGTCCGCCTGAGCCCTACAAGGGCAAAGGCATCAAGTACGAGGGCGAACGCATCCTGCGCAAAGCCGGTAAGACCGGTAAGAAATGAGGTCTGCCTGAGCGTCGTTACCCTGTATTCCCATGTCAACTCTCTCCCGCAAGCAGCAGACCCAGAAACGCCATCGGCGTCTGCGTCGCAATCTCACCGGCACAGCCAACCGACCGAGGCTGGCCGTTTTCCGCTCCAACAATCACATCTACGCCCAGCTCATCGACGACGACGCCCAGAGCACCCTCTGCTCGGCATCCACGGTCGACAAGGAGCTGCGCACCAGCGTGCCGACCGGCGCCACCTGCGATGCCTCCGTGGCCGTGGGCCAGCTGGTCGCCAAGCGCGCCCTCGCCAAGGGCATCTCCCAGGTGGTCTTCGATCGTGGCGGCAACCTGTACCACGGCCGGGTCAAGGCCCTGGCTGACGCCGCCCGGGAAGCGGGCCTTCAGTTCTGATCCCTGCTCTCACCATGACCGAAACCAACGACCAGATTCAGACCAGCGACATCCCTTCCGCCGCTGACGTTCCCTCAGCGGCGGAAGGGCAGGAGCGCCGTGGTGGGCGCGGCGACGGCCGTGGCGATCGCCGCGGTGGCCGTGGCCGCGACAACCGCCGCGGACAGGAGCGCGACTCCGAATGGCAGGAGCGCGTGGTGCAAATCCGCCGTGTCTCGAAGACCGTGAAAGGCGGCAAGAAAATGAGCTTCCGGGCCATCGTCGTCGTAGGCAACGAGAAAGGCCAGGTGGGCGTGGGCGTCGGCAAAGCCGGCGATGTGATCGGTGCCGTTCGCAAGGGCGTGGCCGATGGCAAGAAGCACCTGGTCAAGGTGCCCCTTACCCGCCACAGCTCCATCCCCACGGTGGGCAATGGTCGTGACGGGGCCGCCAGCGTGCTGATCCGCCCCGCCGCCCCGGGTACCGGGGTGATCGCCGGCGGTTCGATCCGCACGGTCCTGGAACTGGCTGGCATCAAGAACGTGCTCGCCAAGCGCCTGGGATCCAAGACCCCTCTCAACAACGCCCGTGCCGCCATGGATGCATTGGCCGGCCTGCGCACCCACAAGGAGACCGCCAAGGAGCGGGGTATCTCCCTCGAGCAGATCTACTCCTGAGGCCTCGCCATGAGCATCAATCTCCAATCGCTGAAAGCCAACCCTGGCGCCCGCCGCCGCAAGCTGCGCAAGGGCCGAGGAATTGCCGCCGGCCAGGGCGCCAGCTGCGGTTTCGGCATGCGTGGTCAAAAGTCGCGCTCTGGCCGCCCCACCCGCCCCGGCTTTGAAGGCGGCCAGATGCCGCTCTATCGCCGCATCCCCAAGCTCAAGCACTTCGAGCTGGTGAACCGCAAGGAATTCACCGTGATCAACGTGGCCAAACTGGCCGATTGCCAGGCAGGCAGCACCATTTCTCTGGACAGCCTCGTCAAGGATGGCATCGTCACCAGCCCCAAGCACCCTCTCAAGGTGCTCGGCAGCGGCGAGCTGACGGTGAAGCTCACGGTGCAGGCCGCTGCTTTTACCGAGAGCGCCCGTACCAAAATCGAAGCCGCCGGCGGCACCTGCGAGATCGTCTGATTCGGCTGGCGGCCCTCCGGCCTAGGGTCTGAGCCGTTCGCCAGGGTCACCGGGCGGACGGCTTTTCGCATGGGACCAGCCCGCTCCTCCCATCCCTCCCCTCACACTTCATCTCCCCAGCCACCATGCTTGTCAGTCGGGGACGCAATCCCAGCGCCGGCGAAATTGTCAGTCAACTGATCCAGTCCAAGGGCCTGCGCGACCGCGTGCTCACCACTCTGGGTCTGCTGCTGCTGGTGCGACTCGGGATTTACATCCCGGTGCCAGGAATTGACCGGGTGGCCTTTCAGGATTTCCTGGCCCGCGGCGGCCAGCTGATCGGGTTCCTCGACATCTTCACTGGTGGCGGTCTCTCCACTTTGGGGGTCTTCGCCCTGGGGATCCTGCCGTTCATCAACGCCTCGATCATCATCCAGCTGCTCACGGCAGCCCTGCCCCAGCTGGAGGAGCTGCAAAAAAATGAGGGCGAGGCAGGACGCCGCAAGCTGGCCCAGCTCACCCGCTATGTGGCACTGGGCTGGGGCATCCTGCAGAGCACCGTGTTTGCCCTGATCTTGCAGCAATACGCCACCCAAGGACTGGCCGAGCCCGTGTTCGTGATCCAGACCGCCCTGGCCCTGGTGACTGGCTCAATGGTGGTGATGTGGATCAGTGAGGTGATCACTGAACGCGGCATAGGCCAGGGGGCTTCCCTGGTGATCTTCGTGAACATCGTGGCCACCTTGCCCAAGGCCCTGGGTTCCACCATCGAACTTGCCCAGAGCGGAGACCGAGCCACCGTGGCCGGCATCGTGGTGCTGGTGCTGGTTTTCCTGGTCACGATCGTGGGCATCATCTTCGTGCAGGAAGGCAGCCGCCGCATCCCGATCGTGAGCGCTAAGCGCCAGGTCGGTGGAGCCGGGGTTCTGGCAGCTCGCCAGAGCTACCTGCCCCTCAAGCTCAACGCCGGCGGCGTGATGCCGATCATCTTCGCCTCGGCCGTTGTGTTTCTGCCCCTCACGATCGCCAACCTCACCGGGTCCCCTTGGCTGATCCAGCTGGCGGGCTACCTCAACCCAAACAGCAGCACGCCCTGGCTCTATGCCCTCCTCTTCTTTGCCCTGATTGTGGGCTTCTCGTTCTTCTATGCCTCACTCACCGTGAATCCGGTGGATGTGGCCAGCAACCTCAAACGGGGCGGCGTGGCCATTCCTGGGGTACGTCCGGGCTCTGCCACCGCCAGCTATCTCAGTGGCGTTCAGAACCGGCTCACCCTGCTCGGAGCCCTGTTCCTGGGAGCAGTGGCAATCATTCCTTCAGCCGTGGAAGGCGCCACCCAGGTGCGCACCTTCCAGGGGCTGGGGGCCACGTCCCTACTGATCCTGGTGGGCGTCGCCATCGACACGGCAAAGCAGGTACAGACCTATGTGATCTCCCAGCGCTATGAGGGCATGGTGCGGCAGTAGGCGACCTGCTGAAACGGATTCCTCAGCTCTGCGGGCCCTTTGGGGAGATCCACCCCCCTTCACCCTGGCGGCTCGCCCCGCTCTCCCCTGTTCTTTTCAGCAATGAAACAACGTCTTCTTTTTCTCGGTCCACCCGGTGCCGGCAAAGGCACCCAGGCCCAACAGCTGGCCGCTCGCCATGGCCTGCTTCACCTCTCGACCGGCGATCTCCTGCGCGCCGAGGTGGCAGCTGGCAGCGACCTTGGCAAGGAGGCTGCAGCAGTGATGGCCAGGGGTGAACTGGTCAGTGATGCCCTGGTGCTCGCCATCGTGCGCAGCAGGCTGGAGCAGCAGAGCACCGCAGGCGGCAGCGGCTGGCTGCTGGATGGCTTTCCACGCAATGTGGCCCAGGCCGATGCCCTGGCCACCTTGCTGGAAGAGCTGGGCCAGCAGATCGAACTGGTGGTGCTGATGGAACTCGACGATGGCGTGCTGCTCCAGAGGCTGCTCAACCGCGGTCGTGCCGACGACAACGAGGCCGTTATCCGACACCGACTGGAGGTGTACCGGGAGCAGACGGCGCCGCTGATCAGCTACTACCGCGATGCGGGCCTGTTGCAGGCCGTGGAAGCGGACGGCAGTGTGGAGGAGATCGCCGCACGCATCGAAGCCGAGCTCGGCTGACCGGCGACCGCAGGGAGACGGTTGACCGATGTGATAGGTTGTCGGTTTGCAAATTCGGAGAGCACAACTCCCATGAAGGTGCGTGCCTCAGTCAAGAAGATGTGCGACAAGTGCCGGGTGATCCGTCGCCACGGCCGGGTGATGGTGATCTGCACCAACCCCAAGCACAAACAGCGCCAGGGCTGATCAGCCCAGCGTCCTCTCCCTCACCAGTCACCTGACTGTCTCCGGCCTTCCCGGAAATAGTGCAGACGGTGAGCCCCACTGACCCCCTGAAGCGATTAACACGTGGCTCGGATTGCAGGCGTCGATATCCCTCGCGACAAGCGGGTTGAGATCGCCCTCACCTATGTGTATGGCATCGGTCTCACCCGTGCCCAGAAGATTCTCGCCAAGGCCGGGGTGAGCCCCGACATCCGCGTGAAAGATCTCAGCGACGCAGACGTGCAAAAGCTGCGCGGCGCCGCTGACAGCTTCACCCTGGAAGGCGACCTGCGTCGCCAGGAAGGCATGGCCCTCAAGCGCCTGCAGGACATCGGCTGTTTGCGTGGCCGCCGCCATCGCATGGGCCTGCCTGTGCGCGGTCAACGCACCCGCACCAACGCCCGCACCCGGCGTGGCGCCCGCAAGACCGTGGCCGGCAAGAAGAAGTAGGCCTGTGGAGATCCAGCAGTCGCTGGCCCCCTCCCCCTTCAGCGCATTGCCCAGCCATACCCCGTAAAGGGATGGCACCCGTGCTCTGCCGGTTCTGCTGCAGTCCGTCTCCCCGCAGACGGCAAGCCTTGCGGAATCCGTCACCAGAGCCTCCCCCCAGTTCCCCGATCACCTTTACTGCTTCGGCAGTGTCAACGCCATGGCAAAGCCAGCCAAGAAATCAGGTCCCAAAAAGGCCAAGCGCAACGTCCCCAACGGGGTTGCCCACATTCAAAGCACTTTCAACAACACCATCGTGTCGATCACCGACACATCTGGTGAGGTGATCTCCTGGAGCTCTGCCGGGGCCAGCGGCTTCAAAGGAGCCCGGAAAGGCACCCCCTTTGCCGCCCAGACCGCCGCTGAAGCCGCTGCTCGTCGTGCCCTCGAGCAAGGTATGCGCCAGATCGAAGTGCTAGTGCGCGGGCCAGGGTCCGGCCGTGAAACAGCCATCCGTGCCCTGCAGGTCGCAGGCCTGGAGATCACTCTGATTCGCGATGTGACGCCCTTGCCCCACAACGGCTGCCGCCGTCCCAAGCGCCGTCGGGTCTGATCCGTCGTCCCTTCCCCAACGGGAATCCGCCAACCCTCCGAGCCTCAGACCGTGCTGCACTACCAAATTGACCGGATCGAGCATCAGGTCAGTGAAAACCGTTCCCAGACCGGTGTTTTTCTGATTGGTCCCCTTGATCGCGGCCAGGCCACAACCCTGGGCAATGCCCTGCGACGGGTCCTGATCGGCGCCCTAGAAGGCAGTGCGATCACGGCCGTGCGCATCGCTGGCGTGAACCACGAGTACGCCACAGTCCCCGGCGTGCGCGAGGACGTTCTCGACATTCTGCTCAATTGCAAGCAAGTGTCTGTGAGCAGTCGCAGCCGGGAACTGGAGATCGGTCGCCTTGTTGTAAGTGGCCCTGCCACTGTCACCGCCTCCGATCTGCAGTTTTCCTCCCAGGTGCAGGTGATCGATCCCGATCGCCTGATCGCCACCGTGGCCGACGGCCACAGCCTGGAGATGGAGGTGCACGTGGAGCGTGGCGTTGGCTATCGCCCCGTCGACCGCCACAGCGAGGACACCAGTGCCATCGATCTCCTGCAGATTGATGCCGTGTTCAAACCCGTGAGGCGGGTGAACTACACGGTGGATGAGACCGCCGTGGGCGAAGGCGGTTCAGCCCGCGAACGTCTGCGCCTGGAAATCGAGACCAACGGCAGCATCAGCCCCGATGACGCCATGGCCCAGGCAGCCAACCAGCTGATCGCCCTGTTCCAACCCCTCGCCAGCCTTACGGCTGTCGAAGAACCCGGTCTGGAGCCCGAACCATCCGCAGAGGCCCAGATTCCCCTCGAGGAACTGAATCTCTCCGTGCGGGCCTACAACTGCCTGAAGCGCGCCCAGGTGAACTCCGTGAGCGACCTGATGGGCTTCAGCTACGAAGATCTGCTGGAGATCAAGAACTTCGGCTCCAAGTCAGCCGATGAGGTGATCGAAGCGCTCGAGCGCATCGGCATCACCCTGCCCCAGAGCCGCACCAGCGCCTGATCGGCGGCCCTCCCTCCCTCCGTCGTTCACCCCCAAGAGCACCAAGACCATGCGTCACCAATGCCGAGTCCCCCAACTGGGACGCCCAGCCGACCAACGCAAGGCCATGCTGCGTGGTCTCACCACCCAGTTGATCCGCGAAGGTCGGGTCACCACCACCAAGGCCCGAGCCAAGGCACTGCGCGATGAGGCCGAGCGGATGATCACCCTGGCCAAGGAGGGCAGCCTGGCCGCCCGCCGCCGCGCGATCGGCTACATCTACGACAAGCAGCTCGTTCACGCCCTGTTCGACAAAGCCCAGGAGCGCTATGGCGACCGCCAGGGTGGCTACACCCGCATCATCCGCACGGTGCCGCGCCGAGGCGACAACGCTGAAATGGCCATCATCGAGCTGGTTTGATCGCTACGCCCTGGATGCCAGGCCAGATCCTGTGCCCACCCCATTGGCGCTGAGCCATCAGCCTTCGTCCTCCAATCCGTGGCGGTCTTCCACTGCCACGGGTTTTTTTTATTGCTTCCCCCCTAAGCCGGCATGGCCTCGTCTTCAGGCGCGGGTGACCGACCTGTCCCCAGCACTTGCCCCCCGCCCAGGCGCATCGCCCTCTGCCTCCAGTACAACGGCGCCGCCTTCCATGGCTGGCAGCGCCAGCGCAATGCGCCCAGCGTCCAGGACACCCTGGAGAGCGCCATCCGCAGGCTGGATCCCGTCAGCACTGGCCAGACGATGGCTGCGGGGCGCACCGACACTGGCGTGCATGCCGCCGCCCAGGTGGTGCACTTCGATTGCGCAGGTCCGATCCCCGCCCAGCGCTGGCCCAAGGCGCTCAACGGCGCACTGCCCGCGACTGTGCGGGTGCGGGCAGCGGCCGAGGTGCCGGACCATTGGCACGCCTGCTTTTCGGCGACCTACCGGCGCTATCGCTACACCCTCTACAACGGCCAACGTCCCAATCTGTTCCTCGCTCCCTGGTGCTGGCACCGCTACCGCCTGCGCCTTGATGAAACCCTGATGGAGCGTGCGCTCGAGTCCATGCTCGGCGAACATGATTTTGCGGCCTTCCAGCGGGCCGGCAGTCGGCGCAGCCACTCCCGCACCTGCGTACAAGAGGTCAAGGTGGAGCGGAGGGGAGACCTGATCGAGGTGGAACTCCAGGCCAGCGGTTTTCTCTACGGCATGGTGCGGCTGGTGATGGGGCAACTGGTCGCAGTGGCGGAGGGCCGACTGGCCCTGGAGACCTTTGAGCAGCGCTGGCGGCAACGCCAACGGACGGAGGTCAAGGAAGCGGCCCCGGCCCATGGGCTCTGCCTGCTGCGGGTGGGCTACCCGCAGCCAGTGTTTCCCCAAGTCGCCTGGTATGATTGCCAACCGCGGTTTCAGCTGGAACTCTCCGAGCCGCCTCCACATCCTGAGCTCCGGTGACCAACCGGCCAGGCGGTGGCTGCCGACGGGAGAGCATTCTGGCTGGCCAACCCGACGATCATCCGCAGGCCCTCAACCGGCCAAGCGGTAGGGTCAAGAGGTTGCGACCGACACAACGGCACTGCCCACTTGGCACTGCCCGCCCGTGTCTGCCCGAACCCCACGACCACCAGCCCAGCCCCCTACGGCCTGCCGGTGCCTGACCAGGCGATATGAACAAGACTCCCCTGCCCTCCCTTGATTCTCTCCAGCGCCAGTGGTACCTGGTGGATGCCGAGAATCAGACCCTCGGCCGACTGGCCAGCGAGGTGGCTTCCGTGCTGCGAGGCAAAAACAAGCCCACCTACACACCCCACCTCGACACGGGTGATTTCGTCATCGTGATCAACGCTGACAAGATCCGGGTCAGCGGTAACAAGCCCACCCAGAAGCTGTATCGGCGTCACTCGGGCCGTCCTGGTGGCATGAAGACTGAAACCTTCGCCCACCTGCAAGCCCGCATCCCTGAGCGGATTGTGGAAAAGGCCGTGAAGGGCATGCTTCCCCACAACGCGCTCGGCCGCCAGCTCTTCCGCAAGCTGAAGGTCTACAAGGGCAGTGACCATCCCCACGCCGCCCAGCAACCCCAGGTTCTCACCCTCGATCCCGCCGCAGCCGCCCAATGAGCACCACCAAAGTTGTCTACTGGGGCACTGGTCGCCGCAAGACCGCTGTTGCCCGCGTGCGTGTGGTGCCCGGCAACGGCACCGTCACCATTAATGGTCGTCCCGGCGACAATTACCTCAACTACAACCCCGTCTACCTGGCGGCTGTGAAAGCCCCTCTCAACACTCTCGGGCTGGCTAGCGAGTACGACCTTCTGGTCAATGTGCGCGGTGGCGGTCTCACCGGCCAGGCCGATGCCATCAAGCAAGGCGCAGCCCGAGCCCTTTGCGAACTGTCCAGCGACAATCGCAAACCCCTGAAGACCGAGGGTCACCTCAGCCGCGACCCCCGCGCCAAGGAGCGCCGCAAATACGGACTCAAGAAAGCCCGTAAGGCCCCCCAATTCTCGAAGCGCTGATTGCGCCTCTACCCCTCCAGCTCCTTCCAGCCATGCCCAAGGCCGACATTCACCCCACCTGGTATCCCGATGCCAAGGTGATCTGCAATGGAGAGGTGGTGATGACCACTGGCTCCACATCTCCCGAAATCCACGTCGACGTGTGGAGCGGCAACCATCCCTTCTATACCGGTACCCAAAAGATCCTCGACACCGAGGGACGGGTCGACCGTTTCATGCGCAAGTACGGCATGGCCGGTGCCTCCTCCGGCAGCAAGGACGACACCAAGGGAGAGTCCAAGGCTCAAGCCTGAGGCCCAACCTCAAGGTCCTGACCGCCGGATGCTCCAGGGGCATCCGGCTTTTCTGTGTGCGAGCATCCCGCCCATGGATCCCAACTTGCTGCACGCGCGTCTGGAAACGGCGCAGCGCACCTTCACCAGCCTGGAGCGCCAGCTGGCCGATCCCGCTGTTACGGCCAACCCAGCCCAGCTGCAGTCGATCGCCCGGGAGCGGGCGCGTCTGGAGCCCCTGGTGCTCGACCATCAGCGGCTGTGCAAGCTGCAGCAGGAGCAGGAAGAGGCCCGCATACTGCTGCGGGAGCACCGGGGCGACCCAGCCATGGAAGAGCTGGCGAACGACGAGCTCGCCAGCCTGGAGCAAGAGATCGGCGCCCTGGAGCAGCGCCTCACCATTGCCCTGCTGCCCCGCGACCCGCGGGACGAGCGCAGCGTGATGCTGGAGATTCGGGCCGGCGCTGGCGGGGATGAGGCGGCAATCTGGGCGGGAGACCTGGCGCGGATGTACGAGCGCTACGCCCAAAGCCAGGGCTGGCGGGTGGACCCGGTGAGCGCTTCCGAGGCGGAACTGGGCGGCTACAAAGAACTCATCCTGGCCATCCGGGGCGAGGGGGTCTACAGCCAGCTGAAATTTGAGGCGGGCGTGCACCGGGTGCAGCGGGTGCCGGCTACGGAGAGCCAGGGAAGAGTACACACCTCAACGGCCACGGTGGCGGTGATGCCAGAGGCCGACCCGGTGGAGGTGCAGATCGATCCAGGCGATCTGGACATCAGCACGGCCCGTTCCGGTGGAGCCGGCGGCCAGAACGTGAACAAGGTGGAAACAGCGGTGGACCTGCTGCACAAGCCCACCGGCATCCGCGTGTTCTGCACCCAGGAACGCTCCCAGCTGCAGAACCGCGAGCGGGCCATGGAGATCCTCCGCGCAAAGCTCTATGAGCGGGAACTGGCGGCCGCCCAGGCCGAAGAGCGCTCGGCCCGCCTGGCCCAGGTGGGCAGCGGCGACCGCAGCGAAAAGATCCGCACCTACAACGTCAAGGACAACAGGGCCACAGACCACCGACTAGGCCGCAATTTCAGCCTGGAGCCTGTGTTGAATGGCGAACTGGCCGATCTGATTGGAGCCTGCATCGCCGCCGAGCAGGGGCGCCAGCTCGAGGCCTTGGCAGCTCAGGCCGGCAGCTGATCGGCCAGACACTCTCCAGGCGTGTTGGCGCTGAACTCCAGCACGTCCACGCCAATCACGTATTTGGCCCACTCCCCGTGGTGGCCGGAACGGATCAGGCGGGTGGCCTCAAAGCCGGGTCCACTGAGCGGGCGATGGGGCGGACGCGCCAGCACCATGCCAGCTTCACGAGGCGTGCGGTTGCCCTTGCGCACGTTGCAGGAGAGGCAGGCTGTCGTCACGTTCTCCCAGGTATCCATGCCGCCGCGGCTGCGGGGCAGCACGTGATCCACCGAGAGCCGTTCCTGGCGGCTGCCGCAATACTGGCAGCGATGGCCATCCCGCTGGAAAAGATTGCGGCGCGTGAGGGGCAGAGGCCGATAGGGCACGCGCACGAACTGGCGGAGGCGGATCACGGTGGGCTGCATCAGGTCTGAGCGGATCTGCCGGCCCCCGTCGTGTTCCAGCCCCTCAGCCTTACCCTTGAGCACCATCACCACAGCCCGGCGCCAGCTGGTGATGTTCAGCGGTTCGTACGACGCATTGAGCACAAGAACCTGGCCCATGGTTGTCGAACCCCGCGACAAAAAAAGCCCTGCGCGGCATGCTAGGGGCAATTCTTGGGCGATTCCGTGACCCAGGCCACCATGCCAGCCTGGCGGCCAGCTGACGACCAGCCTGAGGGGCTGGAGCGCCAGCGCGCCTGGGTGGAGGTGGACGCGGCCGCCATCGCCAGCAATGCCAGGACCCTGCGACACTGCCTGGACAGGGGTAGCCAGCTGATGGCCGTGGTCAAGGCCGACGGCTATGGCCACGGGGCCGTGACCGTTGCCCGCGCCGCCCTGGCCGGCGGAGCCGACGCCTTCGGGGTGGCCACCCTGGAGGAGGGCATCGAATTGAGGCAGGCCGGGATCCAGGCGCCGGTGCTGGTGCTCGGCAGCCTCACCCAGGCCGAAGAACTGCGGGGCTGCCTGCGCTGGCAGCTGATGCCCACGATCAGTGGCATGCGCGAGGCCCTGCTCTGCCAGAACCTGGCCAGCGGGCAGGGCAGCCCGATGCCGCTGCAGCTCAAGCTGGATACCGGCATGGCCCGGCTTGGCGCCGACTGGCAGGAGGGGCCCCGTCTGGTGGAGGCCATTCAGGCCCTTGAGTCCGTTCAGCTCGTGGGCGTGTACTCCCACCTGGCCAGCGCCGACCTGCCCGATGGCGACGATGACGGCCTCACCCAGCAGCAGCAGCAGCGCTTCGAAACGGTGCTCTGCAGCCTGAATGAGCGGGGGCTGGATGGTGGCTGCCGCCATCTGGCCAACTCCGCCGGCACCCTGCGTGGACGCGCACTTCACTACGACATGGTGCGGGTGGGCCTCGCCCTCTACGGCCAGAGACCGGCCAACCATCTCGGCGATGGGGTCGACCTGCGCCCTGCCTTGCAGCTGCACGCCCGGGTGCGCCTCGTGAGGGAGGTGGCTGCTGGGGTCGGTGTGAGTTATGGCCATCGCTTCCGCACCAGCCGTGCCAGTCGCTTGGCGGTGGTGGGCATCGGCTACGCCGACGGGGTGCCCCGGCAGCTCTCCAACCAACTGGAGGTGCTCTTCCAGGGCCAGCGCCTGCCCCAGGTTGGGGCCATCACCATGGACCAGCTTGTGCTGGACGTAACTGACTGTGCCGCGCTGGATGTGGGGTCCGTTGTGACGCTGCTCGGCCGCGATGGCCAGGAGGAGATTGGCCCTTGCGACTGGAGTGAGCGCTGCGGCACGATTCCCTGGGAGATCCTCTGCGGCTTCAAGCACCGGCTTCCCCGCCTGAGCGAGGCTCCCTTCAGCACGGCGCACTGATAAGCTCAACCCACCACTGGAGAGGTGGCTGAGTGGTTGAAAGCGGCTCCCTGCTAAGGAGTTACAGGAGGCAACTTCTGTCGAGGGTTCGAATCCCTCCCTCTCCGTTGAACCAAGATCTTGGTCAATCTGGATTTTCCAGAGATCCCATTCTCAGACCTGGGTTTATGTCGCCCATCGGTCTCGACCGTTGCACCTGAGGGTTGCCCTACGGTCACTCCGTTGAAACAGACGACCGGCCAAGGGTGAGCAGCAGGTCACAACTCCCCATGGGTTGGTGCAACTCCCATAACCTGAGGGCAGTTTTTCCTAGCCGATGCAGCGCCTTCTCCTCCTTGCCCTGGCCACAGCCAGCCTGGTGTTCAGTTCGAGTGCCGGCGCCCATTGCGATCAAAACCACGGGCATCAAGGGGCCAGCCAGTCGAACGCGGCAGCACCCAGATGATTCACCCCAAGGCCTCCATGGGGCCGGCGTGATTCCCCAAGGGATGCCGATCAACAGACCTGGGGCTCCACCCTGCAGGCCTCACTCAGCTGGCGGGCAATCTCCGGCAACAGGGTGGCGTCCTCTGCGCAACTGGAGCCCTCGCTGAAGGCCACCAGGAGAAACGGATCATGGCCTTCCGCCTGCACATAGGCGGCATCGTGGCGAGCCTGGCTCATCCAGCCAGCCTTGCTCCACACCTGGGCCGTGCCTGGCAGTCCCTCGCCGAGAAAACCGTCAACCTGATTTTCAGGATCGGCAGCCCGTTGATCGCGGTTGAGGCTGCGGGCGAGTACGGCCCGCATGCGGCTGCAAGCGGGGGGGGACACCAGCCGGGAGGCCATCACCGCCTCCAGCAAACGAGCGGTGGCATCGGTGCTGAGGCGGTTGCGGTTTTCCAGCTGGGCCCCATAGAACGCACGCTCCCGGCCAAAGGGTCCATCGCCCCAGGTCTTCTGGCAGGCATTCACCCCCTCCAGTTCAGGCCAACCCAGTCCCCCTAACCACAGATTCACCAGTTGGCGCTGCTCGCACCAACCGCGCATCAGCTGGGGAGGCAAGGCCGGGCCACTGGTGGTACCGCTGAGCAGGTCCACCACCAGACCGGTTGCGTCGTTGCTGGAATCCTGGATCATCAGGGCCAGCGCTCGGCGCAACTCAGCATCCTCCTCCAGCAGTCCGCGCTGGAGCCAAGCCTCAGCGGCGATCAGATACACCAGTTTCACCACACTGGCGGGATAGCAGAGGCGATCTCCCGCCCAACTGGCACCGCGGCCCAGCGGAGGATCCTGGGCTCCATCCAACAGGGAACGGGGGTAGCGCACCCAGGTGAGGGCCAGACGCTGGGCCAGGCCGGGGCGTCCGTCCAGTTCGAGCGCCCGCACGAGATCGGCCAGGATCTGAGCCAGTGCCGGATCGGGGCTGTAGAACGCCATCGCTGCAGGCAACCAATGCGGCGAGATTAGGCATGGTCCCATTCCCCTCTGTTTTGGCTTCCACCACCGCCACACCCGACAATGCCGCCCTGGAGCTGCTCCAGCCAGGCAGCGTCTGGCGGCTGGAGTGGCCCCTGAATCTCTACAGCCGGGCGGGCGGCAGCGGGCTGGCCACCCAGGCGAGCTCCGGTCGCTTTCTGCAGGTGCTCAGCGAGCGCGCCCAGGGACGGCTGCGGGCACGATTGTTGGAGGATGGCTATCCGGGCTGGCTGGAGCCCCATGACCTGATCGGCCGAGCGGTGGCCGCCGAGCCGCCCCGCCCCCAGCTGTTGCAGCGCCACCAGATCAGCGAACGGCTCCCCAGCGTGGTGGCCCTCGCTCTGAGCTGGATGGAACGCACCAACGTGTACCTGTGGGGCGGCACGATCGGCCCTGATCTGGACTGTTCAGGCCTGGTGCAGACGGCCTATGCCGCCGCGGGCATCTGGCTGCCTCGCGATGCGTATTTGCAGGAGCGCTTCTGCATGCCAGTGGCCGTGAGGCCAGGCCAGAGTCAGCTCCTCGAAGTGGGGGATCTGATCTTCTTCGGCTCTGCGCAGCGCTGCACCCATGTGGGGCTGCATCTGGGCGGGGGTCGTTACCTGCACAGTTCGGGCCGGGAGCACGGCCGCAACGGACTGGGCATCGATGACCTCAATCCCCACAACAGCCACCCTGTGGCGTCCCACTACCGACGGGAGTTGCGCGGGGCCGGGCGGGTCATGCACTGCCACGATGGCAGTCCGTTGCCGGCCTAAGTTCGCACCCAGCGCAGCCAGGACATGGATCTTTCCGTCGTAGTGCCGCTCTACAACGAAGAGGCCAACCTGGCCCCGTTGGTGGGGCAACTGCTCACAGCGGTCCGGCCCCTGGAGCTGAGCTTTGAAATCGTGCTCGTGGACGACGGCTCCCGGGACGGCAGCCCCGCCATGCTGACTGAGCTCGCCTCCACAGTGCCCGAGCTGGTGGTCGTGCTGTTGCGGCGCAATTACGGCCAGACCGCCGCGATGGCAGCCGGTTTCGATGCCAGCAGCGGAAGGGTGATCGTGACGCTGGACGGCGATTTACAAAACGACCCCGCCGACATTCCCCTGCTCCTGGAACAGATCGGCCAGGGCTATGACCTGGTGAGCGGCTGGAGACACCAGCGCCAGGATGCGGCCGCCAGTCGCCTGCTCCCCAGCCACCTGGCCAACCGCCTGATCGCCCGGGTCACCGGGGTTCGGCTGCATGATTACGGCTGTTCCCTGAAGGCCTATCGCCGCGAGGTCGTGGACGACCTCAATCTCTATGGCGAGCTGCATCGCTTCCTACCGGCCCTTGCCGCCATTGAGGGAGCGCGTATCAGCGAAGTCAAGGTTCGCCACCATCCTCGCCGCCATGGACGAAGCAACTACGGCCTCGACCGAACCCCACGGGTGCTGATGGACCTGCTCACGGTGTGGTTCATGAAGCGTTTTCTCACCAGGCCAATGCATGTTTTTGGCCTGGCCGGCCTGGTGGCCATGGTTGCGGGTGGGCTCGTGGGGCTCTGGCTGGTGGGCGAAAAAGTGTTGCTGGGTGCGGATATCGGCAACCGCCCCTTGCTGTTGGCCGCCGTTCTCTGCCTGCTGGCCGGCGTTCAGCTGTTCTGCTTCGGCCTGCTGGCGGAGTTGCAGATGCGCACCTACCACGAGAGCCAGGGCCGTCCGATCTACCGGGTAAGAGCCACGTTCCGGGGAAGTGAAACGGCAAACGCCTGATCTGCTCCTGTAGCTGGAGCTGGACGGCCACGAAAGCGCTCAAGCGCTAGCACTGCCTCCCGCACCACGGCCGGATCGCTGTCGCGCAAGCCACGCAGCAGCAGCGGCACCGTTGAGCGATGCCCCCAGGCGCGGGCATGGCGCAAAGCAGCCAGACGAATGGCGGGTTCCTGGGTCATGGCCGCCGCCAGACGCCGCAGCAAAACAGCGGGGGGCACAGCTTCTCCAGGGGCTGCGAACCGCATGGGTTGGCAGCTGGGGCCAGGGCTCTCGCTCCCAGCGTCCTGGAGGGCGGGCCCAGAAGGCCGACGAAGTGCGGCGATCTGGGCGCGATTCAGAGCCGCGATCGCGGCAGCATCGGTGGAGCGCAGCAGCTGCCGTGGCCTGCAGCGGCCAGACCAGCAGAGCACGAGCAGCAGCAGGGATGCGGCGCCCCCAAGGAGCGTGGGGTTCATGGATTGAACTTTTATGTCGCCCCCCACAGGGCCGAAAGGCTTGCCTGGAGAGGCTCCTTACAGTACCGACGCTTGCTATTGGCCTGTGCCATGACTGGAGAATTTGTCGCTGCCTGGATGCCCTCGGTGTTTGTTCCCCTGGTGGGCATCCTTGGCCCAGCCGTGGCCATGGCCCTGCTGTTCAACGTGATCGAAGCCCGCGACTGAGCCGCTTGGCCGGCGCGCCCTTCCGTTCAGCCCCCCTCTTCCATCCCCCCATGACCGTGACCCCCGTGGCCGACCCCTGTGTCGGCAATCTGGCCACCCCCGTCAACAGCAGCTACTTCACCCGGGCGTTTCTCAATGCCCTGCCGGCCTACCGTCCGGCCCTATCCCCCAATCGCCGCGGTCTGGAAGTGGGCATGGCCCACGGTTTCTTCCTCTACGGCCCCTTTGCGATCACCGGCCCGCTTCGGCTCACCGAATACGCCAGCACCGCTGGCCTCCTGGCCACCATCGGCCTGGTCTCGATCCTCACGGTGTGCCTGTCGATCTACGGCACCGCCGGCAACGGCCCGAACGTCCAACCGGCCGACGCCACGATCAGCAATCCCCCCGCAGATCTGTTCACCAAAGCTGGCTGGGCTGAATTCGCCAGTGGTTTCTGGCTGGGCGGCTGCGGTGGTGCCGCCTTCGCCTGGTTCCTGTGCGGCACCGCACTGGTGAGCCCGCTGGTGAACATCGCCGGTGGCGTCTGGAGCGTCAAGTAAGCAGCGCCGCAACCCAATCGGGATCCAACAAACTCCGGCCGCTTGGCCAAGCCCCGCCGCAGGTGGGGTTTTTTTGTTGTCTACCAGCGCCGGCATGCCAAAGGGAGCAGGCCTCGAGCCAGCGGCTTGCTGGAATGCCATCCTCCCTTAAGCGGACAGCCCTCATCGGACGGAGACCAGCCAACACCATGGACCAACCCAGAGCACCGCGCCTGAACAGTCACAACCCCACCAGCCCTACCCCTGTCACCACCAGCCCCATGGGTCCAGGAGGAGTCGATCGGGTTGGGCTGGTGGGAGGGGTAGGGCTGCTGCTGATCGCCCTGGGGGGCTGCCGCGTGGAGGGCTGGAAAGCGATGCAAGGCGAACTGATTCGTCAAGGGCATGCTGCCACCGTCGACTGCCTACAAGCCGAGCGGGCGATCACGGGCGGTGATGAGCTGCGCTGTGAGGACTGGAATTACGTGCGCCAGACCTACCTCAAACCCGATTGAGGGCAAAGGAAGGCTGAGCTGGGCCATTCACTGTCGATGAAACGCGGCCATCAAAAAACCCCGGCCGTGGGGCCGGGGTGTCGGTCGTCCCTCAAGGGGTTGTTCGGAGTTCAGCCGAACTTGCCGGAGGTGGAGGCGATCAGGAAGGCGGCGTAGGTGAGGAAGTAGCCGATGGTGAAGTGGGCCAGACCCACCACACGTGCCTGCACGATCGAGAGAGCCACGGGCTTGTCACGCCAGCCCACCAGGTTGGCGAGCGGAGTGCGCTGGTGGGCCCACACGATCGTCTCGATCAGCTCCTGCCAGTAACCACGCCAGGAGATCAGGAACATGAAACCGGTTGCCCAGATCAGGTGCCCGAAGAGGAACATCCAGGCCCAGACGGCCAGGTTGTTGGTGCCAGCGGGGTTGTAGCCGTTGATCAGCTGGGAGCTGTTGAGCCACAGGTAATCGCGGAACCAGCCCATCAGATAGGTGCTGGATTCGTTGAACTGGGCCACGTTGCCCTGCCAGATGGCGAGGTGCTTCCAGTGCCAGTAGAAGGTGAGCCAGCCCACGGTGTTCAGGGCCCAGAACACAGCCAGGTAGAAGGCGTCCCAGGCACTGATGTCGCAGGTGCCGCCACGGCCGGGGCCGTCGCAGGGGAAGGAGTAGCCGAAATCCTTCTTGTCGGGCATCAGCTTGGAGCCGCGGGCATCCAGGGCGCCCTTCACCAGGATCAGGGTGGTGGTGTGGAGACCCAGCGCAATGGCGTGGTGCACCAGGAAGTCGCCAGGACCGATCTGGAGGAAGAGGCTGTTGTTACCGGCGTTCAGGCCCTGCAGCCAACCGGGCAGCCAGACGGCACCGGGACCAGGGGCGTTGCTCACCAGGCTGTCTGGGTTGGACAGCAGCACGTTCATGCCGTACACGGCCTTGCCGGAGGCGGCCTGCACGAACTGGGCGAACACGGGCTCCACCAGGATCTGCTTCTCAGGGGTACCGAAGGCCACCACCACGTCGTTGTGGACGTAGAGACCCAGGGTGTGGAAGCCGAGGAACAGGGACACCCAGCTCAGGTGGCTGATGATCGCTTCCTTGTGCTCGAGCATCCGAGCAAGAACGTTGTTCTTGTTGGCCTCGGGGTCGTAGTCACGGATGAAGAAGATCGCACCGTGGGCGAAGGCACCGCACATCAGGAAGATGGCGATGTACTGGTGGTGGGTGTAGAGGGCAGCCTGAGTCGTGTAGTCCTTGGCGATGAACGCGTAGGACGGCATCGAATACATGTGCTGCGCCACCAGGCTCGTGACCACACCGAGGGAGGCCAGGGCCAGACCCAGCTGGAAGTGGAGCGAGTTGTTGATGGTGTCGTAGAGACCCTTGTGGCCGGCGCCGAGGTCACCAGGGGTGCCCTTGGGCGGGTTGTGGGCTTCCAGGATCTCGCGGATCGAGTGGCCGATACCGAAGTTGGTGCGGTACATGTGGCCGGCGATCACGAAGATCACGCCGATCGCCAGGTGGTGATGGGCGATGTCGGTGAGCCAGAGGGCCTCACTCTGGGGATGGAAACCACCCAGGAAGGTGAGAATCGCGGTGCCCGCGCCTTCTGAGCTGCCGAACACCTGATAGGTGGTGTCGGGGTTCTGGGCGTAGACGCCCCAGTTGCCGGTGAAGAACGGAGCCAGACCGGCGGGGTGGGGCAGAACCGAGAGGAAGTTGTCCCAACCCACGTGCTGACCGCGGGCCTCGGGGATGGCCACGTGAACCAGGTGACCGGTCCAGGCGATCGAGCTGAAGCCGAACAGCACAGCCAGGTGGTGGTTGAGCCGGGATTCAGCGTTCTTGAACCAGGCCAGGGAAGGCCGGAACTTGGGCTGGAGGTGGAGCCAGCCGGCGAACAGGGCCCAGGCCGACAGGATCATCATGAAGATGGAACCCTGGTACAGCTCGGCGTTGGTGCGCATGCCGATCGTGTACCACCAGTGGTACAGACCGGAATAGGCGATGTTCACCGGAGAGGAGGCGCCCGCCTGGGTGAAAGCGGTGATGGCGCCCTGGCCGAAGTGGGGATCCCAGATCGCGTGAGCGATGGGACGCACGTGCAGGGGATCGGCGACCCACTGCTCAAAGTTGCCCTGCCAGGCGATATGGAACAGGTTGCCCGAAACCCAGAGGCCAATGATGGCCAGGTGTCCGAAGTGGGTGGAGAACAGCTTCTGGTAAAGCCGCTCCTCGGTCATGCCGTCGTGGCTCTCGAAGTCGTGAGCCGTGGCGATGCCGTACCAGATCCGGCGGGTTGTCGGGTCCTGTGCCAGACCCTGGCTGAACGAAGGAAATTTCGTTGCCATTGGGAAAGGTCAGGAAAGGTCAGCCGACCGCAATGATGCGGGCCAGGAAGAACGACCAGGTGGTCGCGATGCCGCCCAGGAGGTAGTGGGCGACGCCCACGGCACGGCCCTGGGTGATGGACAGTGCACGCGGCTGGATAGCCGGGGCCACCTTCAGCTTGTTGTGAGCCCAGACGATGGACTCGATCAGCTCCTGCCAGTAGCCGCGGCCGCTGAACAGGAACATCAGGCTGAAGGCCCAGATGAAGTGGGCACCCAGGAACATCAGGCCATAGGCACTGCTGCTGGATCCATAGCTGTTGATCACCTGTGCGGCCTGGGCCCACAAGAAGTCACGCAGCCAGCCATTGATGGTGATGGCGCTCTGGGCGAAGTTGCCGTTGGTGATGTGCTGGACGCTGCCGTCAGCGTTGACGGTGCCCCACACGTCGCTCTGCATCTTCCAGGAGAAGTGGAAGATCACGATCGACAGGGAGTTGTACATCCAGAACAGACCCAGGAACACGTGGTCCCAGGCCGACACCTGGCAGGTGCCGCCACGGCCGGGGCCGTCGCAGGGGAAGCGGAAGCCAAGATTCGCCTTGTCGGGAATCAGACGGCTGCTGCGGGAGTAGAGCACACCCTTCAGCAGGATCAGCACCGTCACGTGAATCGTGAAGGCATGGATGTGGTGCACCATGAAATCAGCGGTGCCCAGCGGAATCGGGGCCGCAGCAACCTTGCCGCCCACGGCCACCACGGCGCCGCTGAACACTTCGCTCACACCAGCAAGGGCGTTGGGAGCGGTGTTGCCGGCGGCAGCGGCGTGGAGACCCTGGATCCATTGCGCGAAGACGGGCTTCAGGGCGATGGCGGAGTCGCTGAACATGTCCTGGGGACGGCCCAGGGCACGCATGGTGTCGTTGTGGATGTAGAGGCCGAAGCTATGGAAGCCGAGCCAGATGCACACCCAGTTGAGGTGGCTGATCAGGGCATCGCGGGCCTTGAGCACCCGATCAAGCACGTTGTCGATGTGCTTGGCGGGGTCGTAGTCACGCACCATGGCGATGGCGGCGTGTGCACCGGCACCCACGATCAAGAAGCCACCGATCCACATGTGGTGGGTGAAGATCGAGAGCTGGGTGGGGTAATCAATCCCGATATAGGGATAGGGCGGCATCGCATACATGTGATGCGCCACGATGATGGTCAGCGAGCCGAGCAGGGCCAGGTTCACGCCAAGCTGGGCATGCCAGCTGGTGGTCATGAACTCGAACAGGCCATCGTGACCCTTGGGAGCCGGGAAGAGCAGGGGATCACCCTTCTGACCTTCCAGGATCTCCTTGATGCTGTGACCGATCCCCCAGTTGGTGCGGTACATGTGGCCGGCCACGATGAACAGCACCGCGATCGCCAGATGGTGATGGGCGATGTCGGTCATCCAGAGGCTGCCGGTCACAGGATTCAAACCACCCTTGAAGGTGAGGAAATCGCTGTAGGCGGCCCAGTTGCCGGTGAAGAAGGCGGAGATGCCGGCGCCGAAGCCGGGGAAGATCTGCGCCAGCACGTCCTGGTTGAGGAATTCGTGCGGCAGGGGGATATCGCCGTAGGTGGCGATTGTCTTGCCATTGATCGCCAGCGGCTTGCCGGCGTCGATGGCATCCATCAGGGCGGTGGTGGGCAGGGACACATGCAGGAGGTGTCCAGTCCAGGACAGGGATCCCAGACCCAGCAGACCTGCCAGGTGATGGTTGAGCATCGACTCAACGTTCTGGAACCACTCCAGCTTGGGAGCTGCCTTGTGGTAGTGGAAGACGCCGGCATTGAGCATCAGGCCGGCCATCACCAGGGCACCGATGGCGGTGCACAGAAGCTGGAACTCGCTGGTGAAGCCCCAGGCCCTCCACACGTGGAAGAGACCGGAGGTGATCTGAATGCCGTGGAAGCCGGCACCCACATCGCCATTAAGGATTTCCTGGCCGAATACGGGCCAGACCACCTGGGCTGAAGGCTTGACGTGCAGGGGGTCAGCAAGCCAGCCGGTGTAGTTGGAGAAGCGGGCGCCATGGAAGAAAGCACCGCTCAGCCAGATGAAGATGACGGCCAGATGGCCGAAGTGAGCCGAAAAGATCTTGCGAGAAACCTCTTCGAGGTCGCTCGTGTGGCTGTCGAAGTCGTGAGCGTTGGCGTGGAGGTTCCAAATCCAGGTGGTGGTTTTGGGACCCTTGGCCAGGGTGCGGTCGAAATGTCCGGGCTTTTCGAAAAGCTCGAACGTGGCCGGAACGCGGTTCCGGTCGACCATGGCCTTGGCCTTTTCCCCACGCTCTGGTGGGCTGATGGTCATCGAGACGTTCCTCGAGGGACGGGGTCGAGGTGGTGGTCCACCCCTGTGGACGGGACAGGCGCAGCTGCGGGGCAACTACGACAGCACCGACGGTGGGCCCCATGGCCGGGCCCGGACAAGCCCGGGACCGGCCATGGGCACCAGCCGGGCGGAGCAACAGGAAACCGCGGACGGAAACCATGAAACCGACTGCCACGACTGGAGCTTTGGGCCCCAGATAGGGGACCGCTCGGCGAAGTATAGGGGCCGCATTCAATCGTTTTCGGGCCTCAGTTACAAAGGTTCAATCCGGCGAGTCGCCAGGCCAGCGCTGGGGTCTGAAGGCCAGTAAGCAACACCTCAAAACCCACTTCTTTTGCCACTCGTTTATAACTTATTCGCCAATGGCCCCGTTCGCCCATCGAATCTCCCGTCCCAGGCCCACGTCGCACAGGCCAGCAGAATGCCGCTCACAGGCTGCGGGTGAATGAGGTGACGGTGGCGCAACTCCGGCGGAGGCGGTGGGGCGAGATCAGGGTCGTTGCCCTGCTGGCCATGGCCCTGGTTGCCCTGACAGTGCTGGCAAGTGGATGTGAACGGCGGGTTACGGCTCCGCCAACCCAGGCAGGGCGGGCTGGGGCCCCGGCGGGCCGGCTGCAGGAGGTGCCTCCGCCAGGGGCTGTCCAACAGCTCCAGCAGAGGCTGGCCGACCGACGACCGCGCTTGCAGATCACCAGCCCTGCAGAGGGTGCCCTGCTCCCCGCTGGCCCCTGGCAGCTGGGCCTACAGCTGGAAGACTGGCCCCTGGTGCAGGACTCCGACCTGGGCCTCGGCCCCCACCTGGTTGTGCAGGTGGACGGGGGTCCAGCCGAGCGGGTCAGCGGCTGGAGCCAGGGCGACGCCGCCAGCGGTCAGCTGACAGTCCCGATGGCGGCTCTGACACCTGGCAGTCACCGCATCAGCGTGTATGCCGCGCTGCCCTGGGGAGAAGCGGTGAAACGACCCGGAGCCTCAGCCCAGCTGCGGGTGGATCGGGTAGCGGCCAATCCGATCAGCCAACCGGTACCCGGCAGTGCCCAGCTGCTGGCGGTGAGCCAGGACTCCCTCAGCCAGAGCGAGCCTGTGCTGATCGACTGGCTCTTGCGGGATGCGCCCCTGCAGGGCCTGCGGGAAGGTGATGAGCGCTGGCGGCTGCGGATCAGCGTGAATGGCGACAGCTTCCTGGTGAACCAGAACACGCCCCTGTGGCTGCGCGGCCTCAAGCCCGGCAGCAACGCGCTGCTGATGGAACTGCTGGATGGACTGGGCGAACCACTCAATGCGCCCTTCAACAGCCTGGTGCGCGAAATTGTGATCCAACCCGGGGCCCCCCGGCCGGTTTGGCTCAACGAACAATTGAGCCCAACGGATGAGGCCCGTCTGCTGGGTCAAGCCCCAAGGGAGGAGCAGGAGCTGCCCCGCCCCAGCCAGCCGCAGTCCTTCGATCTGAAGCCGGCGGCCGAACCCATCGGCGAGGAAGCGCTGAGCACCCAGAGGCAAGCAGCGTCAGCAGCTGATGGGCAGGAGGAAGCCGATCCTGAAGGCGATCCATTGCCGCCACAGGCTGGGGGAGGAGATGAGCTCCCGCCCACTGCAGACCGGGAAGACCCCCAGCAGGAAAACAGCCCTGCCGAGCCGGCCCCGGAAGCCACGCCAGAACCTCAGGCCGCACCGGAACCAGACCAGGCATCGGATGTGGGCCAAGAAACGACTGAGCTGGCGTCCGCCCCCCCGGCACCGGGCTCCGCAGTCCAAACCGAACGCATCCAACCCCGCACCAAACTCATCGGCACGGCCCGCGAACAGGTGCGCGAGGACGGGTCGCTGATTCGCGACCAGCAAGCGGGCCCCCTCAGCGGACTCACCGCCAGACTGCGGCCATGAGCAGCAACCAGACCCTGGCACGTCAGGGAGTGTGGGCACTGGGATTCAGCGCTGCGGCGGAGCCGCTGCTGGCCCAGCTGGAGGACGCCGGCGTGGTGGATGGCTGTCTGGAAAACAGCCAGCTGGAGGAGTGCTGGGCCAGAGCTGAGGCCCTCGTGGTGGTGGCCGCCTGTGGCCTGGTCGTGCGCAGGATCGCACCCCTGCTTCAGGGGAAAGCCCTGGACCCTGCCGTGGTGGTCCTCGACCCTGAGGGCCGTTTTGCGATCCCGCTGCTTGGTGCCCACCGAGCAGGCGGCGAGACGGTCTGCCGGCGGGTGGCGGCCGTTCTGGGCAGCACGGTGGTGGCCACAGGCAGCAGTAGCGGCCGGGGCCGACTGGCGTTGGACAGCTTTGGAGCGAGCTGGGGCTGGAGGCCCAGCAGCAACGGCGACTGGAACGCCCTGATGCAGCACGCCGCCCGCCGCAGCGCCCCCTTGCCCGTTCTGCAGGAAGCCGGCAGTCGCCGCTGGCGGGCGCTGGAGGCGGCTGGTCAACTGGTGGACTGGGAGCCCGACCCCAGCGAACGGCCCCCGTTGGTCGTGAGTGCCCGCCGGGGACCAGGCTGCCGCTGGCATCCTCCCTGCCTGTGGCTGGGGATCGGCTGCGAACGCGACACCAGCCTGCCGTTGCTGGAGCGGCTCGTGGATGGCCAGCTGCAGGCCGCCGGGCTGGCCAGCGAAGCGGTGGCAGGGATTGCCAGCATCGACCGAAAGGCCGACGAACCGGCCCTGCTGGAGCTGGCGAGACAGAGGCAGTGGCCCATGCGCTGGTTCAGCGCCGAAGCGCTGAAGGCCGTGCCGGTTCCCACCCCGTCAGCCCTCGTGGAAACGGAGATGGGCACCGCCAGCGTGGCGGAAGCAGCGGCCCTGCTGGCGGCGGGACCGGAGGCGGCCCTGCTGCTGGCCAAGCGGGTGGAACACCGGCAAGCAACGGAACGGGGAGCGGCGACCCTGGCCATCGCCCAGGCAAGCGAGCAATGGGCCCCTACTCGGGGGTACCTGCATCTGGTGGGCAGTGGACCGGGCCGGCTCGACCTGCTCACACCGGATGCCAGGCGTGCGCTGGCCGAGGCCAGCGTGTGGGTGGGCTACGGGCTCTACCTCGACCTTCTGGAACCACTGCGGCGCCCCGATCAACTGCGCTGCGAAGGCCAGCTCACCCAGGAGAGGGCGCGCTGCCAGCTGGCCCTCGACCTGGCCAACCAGGGGTTGTCGGTGGCCCTGGTGTCATCCGGCGACAGCGGCATCTACGCCATGGCCGGCCTTGCCCTGGAGCTGTGGCTGGCCCAGCCGGCCGACGGGCGCCCCACGTTTTCCGTACATCCAGGGATTTCGGCCCTCCAGCTAGCGGCGGCTCGGGCTGGAGCCCCCCTGATGCACGATTTCTGCACGATCAGCCTGAGCGACCGGCTCACCCCCTGGGCGGTGATCGAGCGGCGGCTACGGGCCGCCGCCAGCGGCGACTTCGTGGTGGCGCTCTACAACCCGCGCTCCCTGGGCCGCGACTGGCAGCTGGAGCGAGCTCGCCAGTTACTAATGCAGGGACGACCACCCAGCACGCCGGTGGTGCTAGCCCGCCAGCTGGGGCGCGAGGGGGAACAGGTGAGCCTCCACACCCTCTCGGAACTGCCTGTGCACCAGGTGGACATGCTCACCCTGGTGTTGGTGGGCAGCAGCAGCACCCGCAGCGCGGAAGGCTGGGTGGTGACGCCAAGGGGATACCCAGGGGCTGAACTGACCTGAAATCGGGATGACAGGATTCGAACCTGCGGCCCCTTCGTCCCGAACGAAGTGCGCTACCAAGCTGCGCTACATCCCGATCCACCAACTTTACGGGATCGCCCCGTTGGGGTGTTGCAGGGCCTGGGTGCTGGTTGGGAAAGGGCAGACCAGCGCATCCTGCGGATTTCTAAGCTGGAGTTTGAAAGCGTGGCCGAGTTGTTCGGCGTCCTGAACCGCTGTGCTCAAACCTGACTGGCTGCGCGTGAAGGCGCCACAGCGTGAACGGATCGGTGCCGTGGCCGACCTCCTGGTCGACCTGAAGCTGAACACGGTGTGTCAGGAGGCCAGCTGCCCCAACATTGGTGAGTGCTTTGCGGGCGGCACCGCCACCTTCCTGATCATGGGGCCTGGGTGTACGCGGGCCTGCCCTTACTGCGATATCGACTTCGACAAGAGCGTGCGGCCGCTCGACCCCAGTGAACCGGAACGCCTGGGAGAGGCCGTCAACCGGCTTGGGCTGAGCCATGTGGTGATCACGGCCGTGAACCGCGACGACCTGGCCGATGGCGGCGCCTCCCAGTTCGTGGCATGCGTGGAGGCTGTACGCAAGCGCTCGCCGCTCACCACGATTGAACTGCTGATCCCGGATTTCTGCGGCGACTGGGACGCTTTGGCCGCCGTGATGGCCGCAGGGCCAGACGTGCTGAACCACAACATCGAGACGGTGCCGCGGCTGTATCGCAAAGCCCGGCCCCAGGCCATCTATGAACGATCACTTGAACTGCTCAGCCGAGTGCACGTGGGCTGGCCGCAGGCTTATACCAAATCCGGCCTGATGGTGGGCCTGGGCGAAAACGACGACGAAATACGTGAGGTGCTGTCAGATCTGCGTCGGCAGGCAGTTGACATCGTGACCGTCGGCCAATACCTGTCACCAGGGCCCAAGCATCTTCCAGTGGCTCGATTCGTCACGCCCGACCAATTTGAGGCTTACCGCCTGTACGGCGAGAAAGAGCTGGGTTTCCTCCAGGTGGTGAGCAGCCCTCTCACGCGCAGCAGCTATCACGCGGCCGACGTGCAGCGCCTGATGCAGCAGCATCCAAAGACCGCAGCAGCGACTCTTCAAGCATAAAGGACATGCAAAAAAGAAGGGGAACAGCGCAAGATAGAAGCGCTATTCAGACAGAACAGTAGCCATGTACAGATCACATGCCATGACTCACATCCAGGGTAGAGCTAAAGCGCCAATCCGTCGACTATGAATCAGAACTGAGGGCCTCGCGAAGGCTCAACAACTGATCTTTCAACCCATCCTGGAATTGATGAAAAGAATCACGTTGCGTGGAAATTTCCAGGTTGGCCTGGTCCAAGGCAAGCGAGATCTCGTGGCAACGGGTCTCGGCCGACTGACGCTGAGCCTCAGTCAGACGAAGCTGCTGGTCCAATGCCTGCTCATTAATTGAAGAATCAATTCTCAAAAGCTCCATTTCACGTTTGAGATTCTGATTCTCTTCTACCACACCATTTAGCCGAGTGATCGTTGAGCTCAACTCTGCGATGGTGGCCTCCAATTGATCAAGTCGGACCCGCTGAGGGGCAATAACGTGAGCGTTAAGATCCCGGATCTCCTCGAGGGGGTCATTCTCTCGACCAGAAAGAGACTGAACTTGAGCTGCCAGGGCATGATTAGTCTGCAACAGCTGTTGGTGTGCCTCATCAAGTGCCAGGTGATCCTGCAAGAGGCGGCTCGCCTCTTCCAGCTTCAATTCAAGGCTCTTGATGGCCGTGTCACGAGTTGAAATCTGGTCTTCGAGGGTACGCGCATCATCACCGAGCAACTGGTTTGCAGCAGAGAGAGTCTGAACCAATTGGCTCTTCTCTTGAAGTTGACACTCAAGAGCCTGAAACTTATGCAAAAGCTCTCCGTAGTCTCTTTCTGCAGCAGAAAGGGAGGAACGCAAGCCATCAAGTTCCTGCAGGTGACTGTCACGTTCCGAATCGAAGTGACTTCTTTCACTCTCCATCGAAATCGACAACTCTGAAATCCGCAGCTCAGATTCAGACAACATCTCTCGAAGATGATGCACATCATTGAGAGTACTAAGCGGCGGCAAAGCCTTACACCGGGCCTCCGCCTGACCAACAACCTGATCAAGATCGCGGATCGACAGCAGCAGCCGCGAATTTAAATCATTGACACCAGCTAAATCAGATAACTGGCTACGTAAATCCTCACACTCCTCAACCAGCTGCATCTTCTCATTCACTTCACGATCAAACCCGGCACGCAGATCTTCTAAGCGAGAAGAAACTGTGGAGTAGGCTATTCGCAGATCATCCAACTGACTGCCAGAAAGGTCAAGGCTTTGCTGCAGGACACGGACCTGGGCATGACTCTGCTCTAAGGCCGCTGCTAAAACGGTCTGCTCTTCAATAGCACGGTGATAGTGAGACTGGAGAGCCTCAGACGATTTCGCGATAGCATCAAGGCGCTCATAGGCTGCCTGCTCACGATCAAGAATATCTCTTTCAAGTTGGATGATACGGTCTTGTAAAACCTTGACCTTCATCTCAGATTTCCTCGTCGGAGGTGAACTTGAATCCGCTGGTCCTGACATCACACAGCTCCCATCGAAGAAATGCTTTGATAAGGATACTGGGCTAGGGGGTCGGGATTGTAACCGAGTCGCTCACATAACTGACCATAGAACATCGATTGAGAAAGGCAACCAGCCAACGCGTCAGGCCATTCACGACGGGTGAGGGGAGCGATTTGCGCACCACCTCGACCGCTGCCACCTGTCAGGAGTACGGGATGGTTTTTTTTCACAACGGCCGGATCATAGTTGAGATCTAAATGAACGCATATTTCAGCCAAGGTAGCGCCCGGATCAAGGCAGAAATGCTCATACTTAATCATCGGCATATGGGCACAGGCATCCAGCATCAACAAACAACGCCGGCAATATTCATCAAAACTACTGAAACGAAAGTGGTTATCCCAATGGTTGTTTTCCAGTGACAACCATGAATCCAATGGATGCCGCACAGTAAGCAGCTCGAGCAGGGGTAGATGCTTGAGAAGCAGGCTGCTGATCGCAGGCTCTGAAGCGCTAACAGCACCCATAAAGAAATCAATATGACTATGAGAGCGCAATACCATCATCTCTCCTCTGAGATCAAGCTCCTGATGAATGGCAAGGATTGCACCTTCAAAGGCCTTGGCACACAGCGTGATGTCTCGTCGACCTGAGAGTCCGCTCACATGCCGGATCAGGTCAGTGGGGGCATAGGGAGTTGCGGGATCAGAGTAACGGAGGAAAGCGTACGGGTGTATCTCGCTAAAAAATACAAGCCTAGGGAGTGATGCAATACTCCGGCTAATAACAGTCCCACCGCTACATGCCCAGTGGTGGATAATCCTGACAGGCTGCAGTGAGTCCTTCATGCTCAGGGCTCGGCGACAGTGGACAGGCAAGAGAAAGTCAAAACAGCCACACCTTTGCGGCAGAGCATATAATCGAGCCTAACAAGCCCAAGAGTCCATTGACCAGTCCAGAAGTGAGCCAACCGACAGAGCTGACGCAAGCAGTGCAGCAACCAGACGGACACCTGGTATTTGAAGGCACAAATATTGCACTCGAAGCCAATTGCTATCAAAGCTCGTTTTATCCTCCTGGAATCTACCACGAGACAAATGAAATCGTAAATGGAAATCGCACTGGAAGCTATTCCTTCCACACCGACAACCAAGACAGACCTTGGCTCATCATAAGACTAGACAGGCCAAAGGACTTTGACGAGATTGTTGTTTTCAATCGGCTCGACTGCAATGCCGAGAAGGCAAGACACCTAGCGATCGAAGTCTCCTCCGAAGCAATTAACTGGTGGACGGCGTATGATGGCTTATCTGCTGATAACGACATAGGGGGCATTGATGGCAATCCACTACGAGTAATCTTGCCAGGATCCAAAGGAAAATATTTTAGGTTCTCACTTCCAGAATTCGGCTGTCTGCATCTAGATTCAGTGGAAATCTATAAATACTGACCCATGCCAATTTTTCGGGTCGCTGACAAACTCGTGTTATTTATCCATATCCCCAAAGCTGCCGGAACTTCGGTTGAGACCATGTTGGGGATGCATCCCCAATGCTCGAGCATACATTGCCTTGAAATAGGCCCAGACAACGCATTTAATGCCGCCGCTGTGTGTTCTCCACAGCATTTTCACGCAGAGATATTAGCCCGGCTATTCAATCTAGCAAGATTTGACTTCATATTTACAATCATCAGAGATCCACTCTGCCGACTTCTGAGTGAGCATACAATGCGCATTCAACGAAATGATATCAATAATCAACCCTTTGATTCATGGTATCTCGCGGTCAGGGGAAAAAGGCTGGAGAATCCTTATGTGTATGACAATCATTTAAGACCGGCCGCGGAATTCATCATGGACTCATGTCATGTCTATGATTTAAGCGATGGGCTGTCAAATATTTGGCGAAGCGTTTCTAGCATGATTGGCATTGATTCAAGTGAGGTCGAAGTTCAACGGATCAAACCCTGTGGAGGAACTAATGCGTCAGCCACTTCTGTGAGCACTGAAACGAAACGGCTCATAGCAATAGATTATGATTGCGATTTTAGACTAAGACGAAAGTTCCTAGCACAAAAGTCACCTTCCTCTCCTTGGGTCATTGGCGCCAATCTATTTTAGTCCGCACAACACAAGACTATTCCCCAAAGGCAGAGGGTGTCTAGAGGTTCAGCCAACAGGCATCGCGGCACGTTGTGATTGGGTGCTGCTTAGTGATGTAGGGGAACCTCGATACCGATTCATTAATCAGGCTGGAATTGCAGAGCCCAAAACTGTGTTCCTTTCCTTGAGAGGGGGGCTGGAAGCAATTGGGTTTTTCGAAAGGACGATTCTAAGCCGAATTAAGAGGCAGTATGTTCTTATAACAGGCTCCGAAGATTTTACAATACCATATCAAACAGATCTTCGGTGGCCGCAAGCAACCGAGGCCATAAAGGAATCGATTAGACGCATCCTGGAGTCCGCATTCTTAATTCACTGGTTTGCCGAGAATCTTGATGCGCGTATTTCGCCCAAGATGTCACCATTGCCACTGGGATACGTCTGCGATCAAGCCATACCGCAACAGCCTACAGAGCTAACCATTGGCAAACCATTAGACCAAAGAAAGATGACTCTGTTTTGTTGCCATAGAGTGCGGGAAGGCCCTCAATGGGATGAGAGGCGATATGTTTCGGAACTTCTTGAACGAGCTGCACTTGATTCAGCGATTATTATGCGCGATGAACTATCAAAAGAAGCCTATGCATCTATGCTTGATGAGTCAGCATTTGTTTGCTGTGTAAAGGGTGGCGGAATTGATCCATGCCCAAAGGCGTTTCAGAGCTTGCAGCATGGGGCAATCCCAATCATCAAATCTAGTCCGATGGATGAATGCTTTAGGGAACTACCCGTGTGGATTATTAATGACTGGACGGAAATACTGATGAATAGAAAAGAAATGGAGGTAATGCTACTGCGATTTGCTGCGCAACGCCCAAGTCCGCACATTCTGGCGTCCCGCCTATCACTGGACTATTGGTGGGCGATGGTCCAAGAGGCCTGGAGCGCCGCTTGACAGTGCATCGGAGTGCAGCATAGATTGCTGGAACTTAAAAACAGATAAATAGTTAGATATTAAAACTCCATCTGCCTTGCTTTTTGAATTAGGATAAACACGTGAATGCTTCACCAAAATCAAATATCCTCAAACTAAAAACTCTTCTGTCCTATATTTATCCTTCCTTGCGGGGACAGATTGAAGGTGCGTTAGTTTATTGCCAAGGCGGTCGCGAGTTGGTTGGAATCTCAAATCTTGTTAAAACATTCACGATAGCCGGGCTCCCCCAAGGAGTGATTCACTGCCTGCATTATATCATAAGTAATTATGGCTATCTATCCGGCCTAGACATAGAGTTGCTCCGCAAGGCATCCGATATAGAACGAGAGCGATTGAGCCTATTGCCCTCGCAACTCGATAACCTAACTCGTCTGAGCTCAGGCCACGATCAATACAGCCTGAAAGTACTAGGCAGCTATGGATCAACCCTAATTCTTTACGGCCTTCATCCAAGTCAAATAATAGAGTTGGAAGACGAAGAACCCCTAGAGACTCGTTATTTGGGTGCCGTGCTGGAGTCCGCGATTACCTCAACTCGCCTGTTACTTCCTACATTTGTCGAAAACTCAGGAGTTTACGCTTTGATCTCCCGTCTTTACTATCAGGATATTCATTTCGCTATCGAGTATATCGATAAAATGTCCCGTAAGGCTGATGGTTTAGGATACGCACTTGAGCTCGTTAAGCCAGTCGCCGATCGATACGGTATCACTGCGCAATCTCCACCACTTCTTGAGGATCCACGTTCCGCACATTCCCATGGATACGTCAACGATCCTGCCGTTCTTCAGTATTATTACTTCAAACTCCTTCACCATAGATAAATAGTTGATGTCAACGGCCAAGCCACTCATCTCCATTGTCATACCAAACTACAATCAGGGCTACTATTTAGAGGCATGCATACGCTCGATTCTTAATCAGTCATTTAAATCCATAGAGATTATTTTGATGGATGGTGGTAGCACTGATAACTCAGCAAGAATAATCAGTCGCTATCGAGAGTGCTTTTCTTATGTAGCACAGGGACCGGACGGGGGCCAATACAAGGCTATCAATAACGGATTTAAGCACGCCCGTGGGGAGATCTTCTTTTGGCTCAACTCGGATGACATGCTTCATCCAGGCGCACTCTTATCGATGGCAGAAGCCATATCAAATTACCCTGATAAACATCTCTTCACCGGCTATCCATGCATATGGGATGAATCCGATCGCCTGAGAATGGTCCGCCGTGAAAGCCCTGATTGGTCACATCAATATTTTAGGGAGTTTAATCCAGATGGACCTGCTCACTATATGCAACAAGAGTCTACATTTTTCACAAAAGAAGTTTGGGAATTAGTAGGGGGTCTTAATTGTGAAATAGATCTAGCGGCAGACTTTGATCTTTGGCTAAGGATGAGCGAGCATACTTCGATCGTAAAGCTTCCTCGACTGATTGGCGGATTCAGGCAGCATGGCGAGCAGAGAAGTGTCATTCATCGAGAGAAGTATATTCAGCAAGTCAAGCAAGCAATTGAGATGCAGTCGAATGAAAGCTCACATTCATCAAGTCTGGAGATGCAAGATAAATATGAATCTCTCAATGTTTCAATGCATGCTGGCTCAATGATGGGTCTAAGGGCGACACAAGCTAATCCAATCACCCTCCTAACAAGCATTTCCCCGCGGGGAATTATCGCCCAACAGGACGCTATTACCACTTGGATTGAAAATGGATTTAGAGTTATCTCAATAAATGATCTTGCCGAGACAGGGCTGCTTGCTAATCACTTCCCCGACATTGAATTTAGAGAACCTTCAGCCACACTCAAGCAAAAGCTTGGGAAACCCTATGTGCCGATAAGGGAAGTTCTTTCCATCGCCAAGTCATTACCTGGAGCCTCTGCCATTATTAATTCAGATGTCAAGTTTATACACCGGTCTGGGATGGAGACAGTTCTAAGGGATCTTGCATCATCGTCAGACGATCATCTTTATGTTTCATCTAGGTTAGACATCACGAATCCTCTTGATCAGATTTCATGCGAACATGCGGCGGCCGGCATCCCCGCCATCATCAATGGAGAACAATACATCTTTGGCTTCGACTTTCTACTGGCAAATTCTACGACATGGCAATCTGTCTTTGAGTCTTTCAACAGAGAGCATGATCATCTTTATGCTCTAGGTGTGCCATGGTGGGATTACTTGCTGCCAATGCGTGTTGACAGTCTTGGCATTAAGATCTCATGTTTCTGCCCGCCACTTATTTCACATGATTGGCATTTAGCAAATTATTCACGAGATACGTGGCGAGAATATGGACATTATTACGCGCTTTCCGAATTCGAATATGATAGCCATTCAAACATTGAAAACATCAGCGATTCCTTGCTGGAATCGTTGGCGGCGCAAACGATTCGTCACCTGCAGTTGTCAATGTCAGAGGTTGTCATACCAAACTATTCCATGCCTTTGACGTCAGGAATGCTTGACAATGTGAGTGGATATGCAAGATCACAGATGCCATTAGCGACAGCTCATCGTTTTCGAATCAGCTGTAATTAGTTATCGTGCCTAGTTGCCTGGCAAACCAGAAAGAATGCTGTCAAGAATTTGCTGGGCACATTCAAGCTTTTTTTTTAGCTGTTGATTCTCTCGGAGGGCAGATAAGAGGGGATCTTTTTGCCAGTGTGCTGCGCCCGTTTCCGACTGAAATCCTCTTGAGCTGAGCATTGGATTTAATCGAGATATCCATATTTGTTCAGCGGAAGGGCCACAAACAGACATAGAAATAATCCTTGATTCCCAATTTACCAACCCCGAAAGTGACTTAACATGATCCCCCTGAGAGAGCACAATCTTTCCATAAGGGGGCAAAGCCACTTGCCTGATCTGCCACTCATCTAATAAAGAGTCGAGCGCCCTAGCATCTCGCTCAGATTGATTGACAACAGTGACATTAGGGTATATGTGGCTCCATGTCTCTAGATCCAAACTACCGTTCAACCTGCTGTCATTAAATTGATACCAGGCCAGAATCTCCTTATCCGTGGATGCAAGAACAGCCTCAACAACAGATAGGGGATGATGGGAGGAAATTGATGCATGGTGTGCAGATACCTCGACAAGCTTGTCGGAATCGGCATCAATAACGAGCGTTGGAACTGGTTCTACGGGCCCATCAAGATAAGGTTGAGCTCCAACGTACACCTTAAAGTGGCCAGTCATGACTAGCGTGCCGCTAGGGGAACGGAGAGACGAGCGTTGACGTACAAACCACTACGACGCCATCAAGGGTTAGTGTAGCTACCTGGCCCCATGCTGCCTTGGATCACTGGACCTCGCCCTTCCCCGTGCCTCAGCGCTGCCGCGAGCTGCTTGAGCGACTTGGTCTGGAGCAGCTTCAGGATCCACCGCCTCAGGCTGCTTGCTTACGTCTTTACGATGCGCCTGATCAGGTCTTGATGGCTGCCGCTGAGGCAGGAATCAAGCTCTCCACCAACGAGATCGTGGAGGGATATCGGCAATTGGGCAAGGCCATCCCGGCATCCCACCTGATGAGTTGCTGGCGATTTATGGCCATTCCAGAGGCTGTGCTGTTGCAATGGCTGCGCGAAGCTCAACCATTGGGAGATTTACTGCCTGCGGGCTTCAAGGCTTCTGAACCGCGGCCATCATCACTTGGGGCTGTGCTCGCATTGCAGTTGCTGGACAGTCAGCCCATCCTTCGGGAATCGTATCTAGATCTTGAACTCCGCTCTGAATTAGCCACTACAGCAGCAGATAGTGGCTGCATTTCACGCTATCGCGAACAATGTGATACCGGGATTCTACTGCAGACTTGGCTATCATTGGAAGAAGAACTACGCAGCAAGGATAAGCAATTAGCCAGTTCACAGGCAGAAGCCAGGCATTTGCACAAGCAGATACAAGATATAACGGATAGCCTAACAAAACTCCAGCAGCAACTGCTAGTACACCAAGAAGAGACGCAGCTATCTTCGCTGCAAGTGCAGCAACTGCAAGAAGAACTTCAACGAACATATCATTCAAGTCAAATGAAGGATATCCGTATCAAGGAGCTGGAGGCCATTGCAAATGAACTAGGAGCAGACAAAGAAAAGGCCGTGCGGCGCCTCAATAGAACTCAGTTGCTTCTTAGCCAAGCCACGCAGATTATCAGCATGCTGAGAAGCCGCAAAGGATTTAAGACAAGGTCGCTGCTGGCTCCGCCAGCACTGTTACCCGCCAAGAGGGACTAATCTTTCGACGTTCCCTCCTGCAGAAGGGAGCTGAGGTAAAGGCTGTTCCAAGCAAACTCTTCATCCTCTGTGTCATATTCTCCTGAACTGATAAGCCCTTTAATATGATGGCTGATCATTTCTTTCTTGGCATCGCGGAGATTTTTCGCGTCTGGAGCCACACTAAGAGCAAGATTTAAAAGCTCGATGGCTGAGGATATCATCTGATTCTGCACCAAAAGCTTGTGCACATCAAGAGTGTCAGAGCGGATGCTATATTTAACATTCTTTCCGTAGCTATTTTCAAGCTTGGCAATATGGTCGTGGAGAGCTCGGCGCAGGAAAGAGCGCTTGTGCCTCTTCGAGGGAGTCAGTCGATAGAAACGAAGCCAAATATTCATAGAACCCAAGACTTGTCTTTCAAAAGGACCGCCATTAGTTCACGCTTCTCATCTTCAGAAAGCTCTTTTCCGATCAGCTTCGCGGCCTCTAACTTAGACTGGGAAGACATGCTGGAATGTACATAACTATTACGGCTGCCCTGAAAGTCCTTAATGATGGATCTAAAAGTTTCGGACAAGTCTCCCTTTTCAATGATATGATTCAGCTCCTCGGCAAGAAATTTTTTGATATTGCCGGGAACAATGCGCTCAGCCGGAGTAGTAACTGACCGCGAGTGCCTATAGTAAGAGACAAAATCTGAAAGCCCCCGCAAATCACTTCTGAGAGGAATTTTCACAGCTACAATCGGTCCCATGCTCAAGCATCATAACTGCAGCTGAGAGAAGAGCTTGAGCTTGCCTCCTCGAGAAGAGCTAGCATCAGAACTGTCTCTAGCTCCATCGCTGATGGCCGGGAGTGCTGTTCAAGCAACTCTGGGCGGTAAGGGCGCCAATCTTAAAACGACTGTGACGCAAGAACGGCTCCCTTTGCCAAGTCCATGCTTCATGCGGATGGGCGCGAGCCTTCCTGCTCTGGGCAGGTTTCACTGAATAACGTAATGAATCAATACGGCCCAAGTCGAGATCTGGCTTTTTTACTACACAAAGCCAAAGACCTACTAGCTAGCTAAGAGCGATAGAAAAGGCCTTGACTGCCATCAAGATCCACTAGCTGAGGTGGATGCCTTCTACTGGACAGTTCCTGCCCCTGACATCGTTAACTCCGCGCGGGAGGAACAGGGTTCGGTCTCAGTGTAGACCTCATGGGGAGTTCTGCCTCCCAGAGAGCTGTGTGGCCTTACATGGCAGTACCTCCACAGGAATCTGGCCAGGCTGATCTCAGCCTCCCAGCCATCGCTGTAGGCATGCAGGTACACCTCCTCATACTTGGGGACTCCTGAAAAAACCAGATCAACTGCGGCGCAACTGGTTTCAGCGATCGAGACCCGATAGACTGGCCTGGTACTGGGCAATCAACGATTGCTGCAATTGCTGAACGCTGCAGATGTACCGG
>JBILNZ010000031.1:0-35168 GCA_044374745.1 Prochlorococcaceae cyanobacterium
AGCGGCGAGCAGGATCCGGCCAGCGCCGCCCTGGCCGTGCGCTGCCGGCTGGAGCCGGGCGACACGATCGAGATCCCGCTGGTGATCAGCTGGGACCTGCCGGTCACCGCCTTCGCCACCGGCACGCGCTGCCTGCGCCGCTACACCGATTTCTTCAGCGGCGATGGCACCCACGCCGCCGCCATCGCCGCCGAGGGCCTGGCGAACTGGCGCCACTGGCACACGGCGATCGAGGCCTGGCAGCAGCCGGTGCTGGAGCGCTCAGACCTGCCCGAGCCGCTGCGCATGGCCCTGTTCAACGAGCTCTACGACCTGGCCTCCGGTGGCAGCCTCTGGAGCGCCGCCAGTCCGGAGGATCCGGTGGGCCGCTTCGGGGTGCTGGAGTGCCTCGACTACGCCTGGTACGAGAGCCTGGACGTGCGCCTCTACGGCTCCTTCGCCCTGCTGCAGCTCTGGCCGGAGCTCGACAAATCGGTGCTGCGCAGCTTCGCCCGCGCCATCCCCGCCGCCGACCCCACGCCGCGGCCGATCGGCTGGTACTTCACCCAGGGCAAGGGCCGCGTCGAGGCCCCGCGAAAAGTAGCCGGCGCCACCCCCCACGACCTGGGCGCGCCCAATGAGCGCCCCTGGGATGCCAGCAACTACACGGCCTATCAGGACTGCAACCTCTGGAAGGACCTGGCCAGCGACTTCGTGCTGCAGGTGTGGCGCACCTTCAAACTGGCCCCCAGCGGCGAGGACCTGCGGTTCCTGGCCGACTGCTGGCCGGCGGCGGTGCAGGCCCTGCGCTATCTCAAAACATTTGATGCCAACAACGACGGCCTGCCGGACAACGGCGGCGCGCCGGACCAGACCTTCGACGACTGGCCGCTCAAAGGGGTGAGCGCCTACTGCGGCGCCCTCTGGATCGCGGCGCTGGAGGCGGCGTTGGCGATGGGCCAGCGGCTGCAGCTGGAGCTGGGGCTGGACACCAGCGGCGAGCAGCGGCAGTTCAGCGGCTGGCTGGAGCAGAGCCGCGCCAACTTCGACCGCCTGCTCTGGAACGGCGAGTTTTACAACATCGATGCCGAGAGCGGCACACCGGTGGTGATGGCCGACCAGCTCTGCGGCGACTTCTACGCCCGCCTGCTGGGGCTGCCGGCGGTGGTGGCCGAAGATCGCGCCCGCAGCAGCCTGAAGGCGGTGAAGGAGGCCTGCTTCGAGCGGTTCGAGGGCGGCCGGCTGGGGGTGGCCAACGGCCTGCGCCGCGACGGCACCCCCCTCGATCCCAACGGCACCCACCCCCTGGAGGTGTGGACCGGCATCAACTTCGGTCTGGCCGCCTACTACCGGCTGATGGGCGACACCACCACGGCCCTGGCGATCACCGGCGCGGTGGTGGAGCAGGTGTACAGCGGCGGCCTGCAGTTCCGCACCCCGGAGGCGATCACGGCCGCCCGCACCTTCCGCGCCTGCCACTACCTGCGGGCGATGGCGATCTGGGCCCTGTGGGCCACCCACACCGGCTGGCAGCCGATTCCGGGTGCTGAGCGACAGCCATGAGCATGGGCAGGCTTGTGGCGCTCTTGCTCGCCCTGCTGGTGGCGCTGATCCAGCCGGCGCCGGCCCAGGCCCTGCTGCACAACCACCCGGATGAAAATGGCACTCCGGTGTTGCGCAGCCTGGAGAGCCTGCGGGATCTCGACTACCAGAGCTGGCAGCTGGTGGCCTACCGCGAAGGCCCGCCCGGCGGCCCACTCCGCCTGCGCGTGGTGGGCTTCCCGGGCAAGGTGCGGCTGGATCACCCCACGCCGCTGCTGGTGCGCAGCGGCCGGCTGCAGTGGCAGCTCGACGACGTGACCCTGGCCAACCCCAAGCTGGCCAGCGACGGCCGCGCCGCCGCCGCCGAATTCAACCTGGCCCCCCTGCTCACCGAGCTCGACCGCAACCGGCCCCTGCGCCTGCAGCTGCCGGGGGTGTTCGTGGAGCTGCCGGTGCCGCCCTACGTGGTGGCGGAGTGGCGCAGCCTGCTCGGCTAGCTGAACCAAGGATCCCCAGCCGCGGCGCTGATCCCGATCCCTACCCCCTCGGTTCGGCTGGGCGCTCAAGACCTTCGGAGGCAACGAGGGGGACCGGGTCAGCCCGCCCCACCAGCGGCTTGCTCTGGCCGCGGGGGGTATGAAGCCTGCTTCAACGCCCCAGTGTGCGGCGGATGTCCTTGAGCAGCAGCAGCAGGTGCAGGGGATCGGTTGGTGAACGCTCGAACTCGGGGATCAAGTGCTCGTAGAAGCCCCTGGCCTGCTCGGATTCGGCGTGCACCAGCAAGCCGCGGCAGCCGATGGCGTCGCTGAGGCTGGCGACCCGGCTGATCACATCCAGCAGCAGGCCAAAACCGAGTCCCTGGCCTTCATGGCGTTCGTCGACCCCCAGCCGGGCCAGCAGGGCGATGGGCTGGGGGTAGCGCCCGGCGCCACGGCGCAGCCGCTCCGGCAGGTCTGTGATGCCCACGCTCGCCATGCACCAGACGAAGTAGGCCACCACAGTGGGCTGATCGATCTCGGTGACCGCAAACACGCGGGTGGTGCCGGTTCCATGGGCCTGCTTGGCGAACTCCACCAGCCAGGTGGTCTGCTCTTCTGAGCGGCAGCGGAAGCCGGCGAGCTGGTGACGGGCTGCCAGCAGCTCCGGCGGGTTGTAGCGGCTCATGCCTGGGGCTGATCCGCCGTGGGTTGAGCAAAGGGTGAGGGGCGCTCCAGCAGGCGCGTCAGGCCCGGCAGGCTGCGGGCCGGGCGGCTGTTGATCCGCTCCCATTCCTGCTGGGCGGCCAGGCGCCCCTGGGCGAGCAGGAAGGAACTGCGTTCGGTGCCAAGGGCAGTCGCGGCCCGATCCAGCAGGTCGCGGTCGTCCTCTGTGGCCCGTAGCTCGATGCGGCTGGTCTTGGCTGGCCGGCGGCCAGGCGGCTTGGCGCTGGTCACGGCAGGAAACCCGCCAGAACGTACGGACACCGTACGGAGAGCGGCGCAGCGACGGGACCGATCCCCGCCGGGCCCCAGCCTGGAGAGGCCCGGAGCAAGTCCACCCGGAGGGCAGGACGTTCGTCTTCAGGAGTAGCGGTCCACAATCACTGCCCAGACCTTGCCCTCAGCAACAGTCGACAGCAGCTGATCGCCCTGACTACGCGGGAGGATCTTGCGTTTCGCGATCCAGGGGTCGTACCTGGGGTTTTCGTCTCGCAACCTGGCCGTCTCTTCCACGATGTCCACCGTGCCCAGCAAGGCCGAGATCAACCAGGAGAGCCGCTGACGCCACGACAAAGGCGGTGAGGCTCCAACCCAGCACGGCAGCGGTCGCTCCGCTCTGGTGGGCAGATTTGGTGGGTCCATCGAGAAAAACCGCCCCAGGGCCTGGTAAGCCAGCATGGAGGGTTGAACCTGAACGGTGGCGTTCATCTCTTCAATGCCCCACCCCGTCTCAGCCCCCTGGCTGCCCTGGATGCGCCGGGCCCTGCAGCTGGCCGAGCTGGGTCGCGGCCGCACCAGCCCCAACCCCCTGGTGGGGGCGGTGGTGCTCGATGGCGCCGGCCAGCTGGTGGGCGAGGGCTACCACGCCCGCGCCGGTGAGCCCCATGCCGAGGTGGGCGCCCTGGCCCAGGCCGGCGAGCGGGCCCGGGGGGGCTCATTGTTGGTGACGCTGGAGCCCTGCTGCCACCACGGCCGCACGCCCCCCTGCAGCCAGGCGGTGATCGCCGCCGGCATCGCCCGGGTGGTGGTGGCGATGGCCGATCCCAACCCCCAAGTGGGCGGCGGCGGCATCGCTGAGCTGCGGGCGGCGGGCATCGAGGTGATCACGGGCGTGGCCGAAGCGGAGGCCCGGGCCCTCAACCGTCCCTTCTGCCACCGGATCAGCACGGGCCGGCCCCTGGGCATCCTCAAGTGGGCGATGAGCCTCGATGGCCGCACCGCCCTGCCGAATGGCGCCAGCCAGTGGATCAGCGGCCCGGAGGCCCGCTCCTGGGTGCATCAGCTGCGGGCCCGGTGCGACGCGGTGATCGTGGGGGGCGGCACCGTGCGGGCCGACGACCCGCTGCTCACCAGCCGCGGCCGCCGCGATCCGGAACCGCTGCGGGTGGTGCTCAGCCGCGGCCTCGATCTGCCGGCCGGGGCCCGGCTGTGGCGCCAGCAGGAGGCCCCCACCCTGGTGGCCCATGGCTACGGCGCCCCCAGCCAGGCCCGCTTCCGCCTCGACCGGGCCGGCGTGGAGCGGCTGGTGCTGGCCAACTGCGGCCCAAGTGCCCTGCTCGAGGAACTGGCCCGTCGGGGCTGCAACCAGGTGCTGTGGGAGTGCGGCCCGGAGCTGGCTGCGGCGGCGCTGCGCCAGGGCTGCGTGCAGGAGCTGGCGGCAGTGATCGCCCCCAAGCTGCTGGGCGGCAGCCTGGCCCGCACCCCGATGGGCGATCTCGAGCTGGAGACCCTGGCCCAGGTGCCCACCTGGCCCACCTCTGCCCGTCAGGCCCTCGGGCCCGACCTGCTCTGGCAGCTCAGCCAGCCTGAGGCATGCACCGGTCACCCCAACCCAAGCTGCCACCCCATTCGCCCCTGATGCCGCCCGTGCTGTCACCCAAGATCCCCATCCCGGCCGAGCTGGTGCTGCCGCTGGATCTACAGATCCCCCTGGGCGGCCTGCTGCTGGCGCTGCTCAGCTGGCTGGGCCTGGAGGTGGTGGGGCGCCGCTGCCGGGCCCGCTCGCTGCTGCGCGGCCTGCTGCTCACCAGCCGGCTGAGCGTGGCGCTCACCTGCCTGCTGGCGGGGCTGGGCTGGTGGCTGGCCCTGCAGCTCGACCCGCTGGTGCTCGACCTGGAACGGGATGGCCACGAGGTGCGCGAGCTGCTGGTGGCCATCGGTGTGGCCTGGACCCTGCTGCGCTGGCACCAGGAGCTGCGCCGCAACCGCGACCGCTACGCCGAGGAGATCCTGCCGCGCCTCAACGAGAAAGACCGGCACTTCCTGTTCGATGTCATCCAGAAGCTGATCAGCATCGCGGTGTGGGCGATCGTGATCGTCGAGCTGATGCAGCTGGTGGGCGTGTCAGCGGCGGTGCTGGTCACGGCCGGTGGCTTCGGGGCGGCGGCGGTGGGCTTCGGCGCCCAGGGAATTGTGTCCAATTCCCTCAGCGGCCTGAGCCTCTACGTGAACCGCCCGTTCATCTTGGACGACTTCATCGAGATCCCCTCCGAACAGCTCTCGGGCACGGTGGAGGAGAATGGCTGGTTCTACACGCGCCTGCGCAGCCGCGATCGCCAGCCCGTGTATGTGCCCAACACGATCTTCACGCGCTCACCGGTGATCAACAACACGGCAGTCGACAACCGCCGGGTGTGGATCGATTTCAGTGTGAGCTACGCCGACCGGCCGCAGATTGGGGCGATCGTGACCGAGCTGGAGGAGATCCTGGCCCAGCACCCGGGGGTAGCCCAGCACAAAACCCGGGCCGTGCACTTCACGGGCTATGGCGAGAGCGGCCTCAACCTGCGCCTGCTCTGCCACAGCACGGGACACGAAGTGGAAGATGCCTGGGCCCTGCAGCAGGCGCTGCTGCTGGGCATCGGCGAGGTGGTGGAGCGCCAGGGCGCGTCGATGCCCTTCCCCACCCGCACGTTGTTGACAGCCAACCCGCTCACACCAGCTCCGGATGGCGCGGATCACCCTTGAACGGGCCCTGCACCCGCGAGGTGATCCAGCCGCCGTAGAAGCCGCCGGGCTGGGGGATCACCCGCTCGTCGTCAACCCAACAGCCATCCATCAGGGCCGGGTAAAGGGCATACCAACCGGCCAGGGCGGCGAAGGCCGGTGTGGGATCGGGGTAGCTCCACACCGCCCGCCGCAGCCGCCGCTCGCCGGGGCCGCCGGGATCGCACACCACATCGAAGTAGCGGGCCACACCCTTCCATTCGCAGAAACTCCGGCCCGGGGCGGGCTGGAGCAGTTCCAGCCGCAGCGCCTCGGGCGGCAGGTAGTAAGTGGGGGGATGGAAGGTTTCCAGCACCCGCAGGGAGCGGTGGGTGTCGGCCAGCTGCTGGCCCAGGGCCTCCACCCGCACGTGCTCGCCACTGGCCACCAGGGCCGGCGGCCGCGGATAGGCGGCCACGGGCTCGGCGGCCGGCGGTTGGGCGGTCATGGCGGCTCCAGGCTGAGGCTGAGTTGGGGGCTGTCTACCGCAGCCGGGCGGGCGGAGGGGGGTTTGGCCGCAGCGGGTGTGGCGGCGATCGGCTCCATCTGCCAGTCGGCCGGATCCCAGGGCTCCAGCAACGGCTCCAGAGCCCGCAGCTCGGGCCCGTGCACCGGCGCCAGCCAGGCAACCTCCAGGCCATCGGGGATCAGCACCGGCATGCGCTCGTGGATCGGCGCGATCAGGGCGTTGGGGCGGGTGGTGAGGACGCAGCAGGTGTCCAGCTGGCTGCCGTCGGCCCCCAGCCAGCGCTCCCACAGGCCCGCCAGCCAGAACGGCGCCCGATCGCGGCGGGCGATGCGCTGGCCCTTCTCGAAGAAGGCGTCGGCGGGAATCAGGCAGCGGTGGTGGCGCCAGGGGCCGCGGAAGCTGGCCTTCTCGGCCACGGTTTCACTGCGGGCGTTGATCGGGCGACGCGCGCCGGCGGGATCCTTCAGCCAGGCGGGCAGCAGCCCCCACACCGCGAAGCTCACCTCCAGGCGACCCTGCTGCTGGCGCTGGATCAGCAACGGCTCGCCGGGCCGGATCAGCGGCCGGGGGGCATAGTGCTCGGCCAGCTGGGGCGGCAGCTCCCCCTGCAGCCGCGGCAACAGCTGATCGATGGCGGTGGTGAGCGAATAGCGGCCACACATTCGCCCACTCTGGCGCCACCAGGGGCAGCCATTCGGTTTCCCACCCCGGATCGTCCTGCGCCAGGGGGGCGGCAGGCGGAACGGCACCCCTAGCCTGGGTCGAACCGCAACGGCCGCGCGCCATGCCCATCCGCCAGGACGACAACCGCCCCAGCCGGCGCTTCGGGTTGATCAACCTGGTGCTGATCGGCTTCGGCGTGCTGCTGCTGTTCAGCAACTTCCTGCCCAATCCGGCGAGCCAGGTGCCGCGGGTGCCCTACTCGCTGTTCATCGACCAGGTGAATGACGACAACGTGCGCCGGGCTTACATCACGTCCGACCAGATCCGCTACGAACTGAAGGAAGCACCGGAAGAGGGGGCGCCTTCGGTGCTGGCCACCACGCCGATCTTCGACATGGAGCTGCCCCAGCGCCTGGAGCAGCACGGGGTGGAATTCGCCGCCGCCCCGCCCCAGAAGCCCAATATCTTCACCACCATCCTCAGCTGGGTGGTGCCGCCGCTGATCTTCATCCTGGTGCTGCAGTTCTTCGCCCGCCGCAGCGGTATGGGAGGCGCCCAGGGGGCATTGAGCTTCACCAAGAGCAAGGCGAAGGTGTATGTGCCCGACGAGGAATCACGGGTGACCTTCGCCGATGTGGCTGGCGTGGATGAGGCCAAACAGGAACTCACCGAGATCGTGGATTTCCTGAAAACACCGGAGCGCTACGCCGCCATCGGCGCCCGCATTCCCAAGGGTGTGCTGCTGGTGGGCCCTCCCGGCACCGGCAAGACCCTGCTCTCCAAGGCGGTGGCCGGGGAGGCGGGCGTGCCCTTCTTCATCATCAGCGGCTCGGAGTTCGTGGAGCTGTTCGTGGGTGCCGGCGCCGCCCGCGTGCGCGACCTGTTTGAAGAGGCCAAGAAAAAGGCGCCCTGCATCATCTTCATCGACGAACTCGACGCCATCGGCAAGAGCCGTGCCGGCTCGATGGGCGTGGTGGGCGGCAATGATGAACGGGAGCAGACCCTCAACCAGCTGCTCACCGAGATGGATGGCTTCGCCGCCAAGGACAAGCCGGTGATCGTGCTGGCCGCCACCAATCAGCCCGAAACCCTCGATGCCGCCCTGCTGCGCCCGGGCCGCTTCGACCGCCAGGTGCTGGTGGATCGGCCCGACCTCTCCGGCCGCCGCACGATCCTCGACATCTACGCCAAGAAGGTGAAACTCACCGATGGGGTGGATCTCGATCGCATCGCTCAGGCCACCGCGGGCTTCGCCGGTGCCGACCTGGCCAACCTGGTGAACGAGGCGGCGCTGCTGGCGGCCCGGGCCAAGCGCAACGCGGTGGAACAGGGCGACCTCAACGAGGCCATCGAGCGGGTGGTGGCCGGCCTGGAGAAGAAGAGCCGGGTGCTGCAGCCGGACGAGAAGAAGGTGGTGGCGTATCACGAGGTGGGGCACGCCATCGTGGGGCACCTGATGCCCGGCGGCAGCAAGGTGGCCAAGATCTCGATCGTGCCGCGGGGCATGAGCGCCCTGGGCTACACGCTCCAGCTGCCCACCGAGGAGCGCTTCCTCAACTCCAAGGAGGATCTGGAGGGCCAGATCGCCACCCTGCTGGGCGGCCGCAGCGCCGAGGAAGTGGTGTTCGGGGCGGTGACCACCGGCGCCGCCAACGACCTGCAGCGCGCCACCGACATCGCCGAGCAGATGGTGGGCACCTACGGCATGAGTGAAACGCTGGGTCCGCTGGCCTACGACAAACAGGGCGGCAGCCGCTTTCTGGGTGGCGCCAGCAACCCGCGCCGGGTGGTGAGCGACACCACCGCCCAGGCGATCGACCGTGAGGTGCGCGGCCTGGTGGACCGGGCCCATGAGCGGGCCCTGGCGATCCTGCACCACAACCGCGACCTGCTGGAGCGCATCTCCCAGGAGATCCTCGACAAGGAGGTGATCGAGGGCGACGAACTCAAGGAACTGCTCGCCAGCAGCGCCATGCCCCAGGAGGCCCAGCTGGCGGCCTGATCATCAGGTCCGCCTCTCATCCCATCTCAATCCCGATCCCGATCCTGATGGGGCACCGCCTCCGGCCTGGCACCCCATCAGCCATGGGAGCGTTGGGATGTTTCTCTCAACGGGAGGGCTTTTCGAATCCCCCACTTCACAGCTGCAGCTGCCGAGTGTCTGAGGGATTCGAGATCACCCTCCTCAGCTCCAAGCCCGATTCCAATCCACGGCTCAGGGCCCCATGTCTCGGGTCGACCCGGCTGAATCGGCAGTTCGCCGGATCCAGATCCCGCAGGAGCAGAGCTGCAGACCTCCCGTAATCTCATCCAGAACGCGAGTCCCACCGCTTTCACGGCCGCCCTTGGCCTGTTGCTCGGGCTTCTCCCTGGCACGACAGGGAGCCCGGGGACCCGCAGCCCACAGCCACAGGCATGATCCCGACCCAAGACAATCGCGGTACCATCCCACGATCCGCCTCCAAGGTCAGTGGTACCGGCAAGGTTGAGACATCTGGTGGCATGGATCCGCCCCGATCCGATGCCCCCGCCGCCTATGTGGATGGACTCATCCGCATCGCCCTGCAGCATCGAGCCCTGACCCATCCCCACCTGCGGGCCCTGGCCGCGGGAACCCTTCCGGATCCCCAGGGAGCTCTTGCCGACTTCGCCTGCCATTACCTCGGTTATTCCGAACACTTTCCCCGCTATCTCACCGCCCTGATCTCCCGCCTGGAGACCCCTGCCCATCGTCAGGCCCTGCTCGAGAACCTCACGGAGGAATCGGGCCACTACGACCCAGCCGAGCTGCAGGAACTCGGACGCCATGGCATCCGCCCCGAATGGATCGTGGGCATCCCCCATCCGCAGTTGTTCCAGCGGTTCCTCCTCGCCGTGATGGGCGATCTCCCGCCCGACGCGGCGCCGGAGGAGCTGGAGGTGGTGTGCTGGCGCGAGCTGCTGCTCTCCGTGCTCTCGGGTGGATCAGCGGCCGAGGCGGTCGGCGCCCTCGGCCCCGGCACCGAAGCGATTGTGCCGCAGTTCTATCAACCCCTCCTGGTGGCGATTGAGCGGCTCGGCACCCTGTCTCCACGGGACACCGTATTCTTCCCTCTCCATACCCTTGTTGACGATCGTCATCAGGCCACCCTGCGGGCTATCGCCTGTGACTTCGCCACCACAGCCTCCGGCCGGGCGGACCTGGCCCGTGGCATGCACAAGGCCCTGGCCCTGCGGGACAGCGTCCTGAGCTGACTGCATGGTAGGGCTCTGGCCATGCCAGCGACGCCCACCCAACCCTGATCCCTCCGGAACGCCCACACCCATGGCGATCAGCACCCGTGAGCTCTACGACGGCGCCGCCCGCGACTGGGCCCGCCAGGAGCCGACCCTGCTGAGCGACTTCACAGCCCGACCGCGCCTCATCGAGGCCGCCGGAGCGATCACGGGCCTGCATCTGTGGGACCTGGGCTGCGGCGAGGGCTACGTGAGTCGGCAGCTGGCCCGGCTGGGCCCTGCGCGGATTGACGGTTTCGATCTGTCAGCGGCGATGGTGGAGGCCGCCACGGTGCAGGCTGGCCCCCTGGCCGCCGCAGAGGGCGGGCCACTCCACTTCCGCCAGGCTGATCTCTCGGATCCAGCCCAGTACCCGCAGGGCCACTGTGATGGGGCCATCGCGGTCTTCCTGTTCAATTACCTCAGCCAGGACGCCATGGTGGGGGTGTTGAGGCACTGTCGGGAGTCCATCCGTCCGGGCGGCTTTTTCCTCTTCTGCGTGCCCCATCCTTCGCTGCCCTATCTGCGGCGCCAGGAGCCTCCCTTCTTCCTCGATCCCGGCGCTCACGCCTACCTGCACAGCCGCGATGCCCTGTTCGAGGGACGCATCTGGCGGCGTGACGGGGTCAGCAATCCCGTGCGCTCAATCCACCGCACAGTGGCCGACTACTTCGAGGCATTTTGCGCGGCTGGCTGGGATCGCCTGCCCATGGTGGAGGAGCTGGGGGTGCGGCCCGAGGATCTGGGACGCGACCCGGCCTTCTTCACTCCGCTGGCGGGGATCCCGCTGCATCTTCTCTTTCGGCTGGAGCGATGACGCGGCCAGGTCGATTCCGGGGTTGGCGGGCCGAGAATCTCGCCGGCAGCGACCGCTGGATCTTCCCCGCCGATCCCCACCTCAGCGATGCGGCGCCACCGACCTTGCTCGCCTGGCTGGAGCCTGTCCTCGAAGAGCTCCGCCATGGTTCGGGGGCGGCCTGGATCCGCGGCCTGGGCACGCTGGAGGAGTGCGAGCTGCGCGGGCTGTTCCTGCGCATCGGCAGGGGCATCGGATCCGTGGACACCACCTACGGCGAGCTGTATGACGTCATCGACTCAGGAGCCTCCTATCTCAACCAGGCGATCCCGGTCTCCCAGACCAGGGCCGCCACCACCATTCACACCGACAGCTCCAGGCTTGAGACCCATCCCCGCTGGGTGGGGCTCGCCTGCGTCCGGCAGGCACCGGTGGGAGGCGGATCCCGCCTGGTCTCCGCCGTCGCGGTCCACGACCATCTGGCGACCCATCACCCGCGCCAGCTTGAGCGCCTGCACCACCGCTTCCACCGCGACATCGTCACGCCGGGGAGCCAGCCCGATCCGGCCCTGATCCAGGCCAATCACTTCCCGATCTTCAGCCAGAGCAGCGATGGTCCAACCCTGCGCTACATGCGCTACTGGATTGAGAAGGGTCACGAGCGTCTCAGCAAGCCTCTCAGCAGGGAAGATCTGGACGCCTTCGACACCCTCGATGCCACGCTCAACGATCCCACGTTCCGCCACGATTTCCCGCTGGCGGCAGGAGATCTGCTGTTCATCGACAACCATAAACTCGCCCACGATCGGGAGGCCTACCTGGATGATCCGCGCGCACCGCGTCTGATGGTGCGGCTATGGCTGAATGCAGGGGGTCCGGCCGCAACCCATCCCCCCCTTGACGGCAGCCCCCCCGATCCCGCATAAGGGTTGTTTGGCATGGGCCGATGGCTGCCCTCGATGACTTCCCTGCCCTGGCTGCCCTGAAGGGAAAGGACTTCCTCTCCTCCGCTGACGTCAGCGCTGACCAGACCCGCCAGCTGCTGCAGCTGGCCGCCGGCCTCAAGGCCGGCCGGGCGGCGATCGATCTGGGTGGCCGCGTGCTGGGCCTGATCTTCACGAAGGCCTCCACCCGCACCCGGGTCAGTTTTTCGGTGGCGATGGCGCGGCTGGGCGGCCAGACCCTCGACCTCAATCCTCAGGTCACCCAGGTGGGCCGCGGCGAGCCGGTGGCCGACACGGCGCGGGTGCTGAGCCGCTACGTCGACGTCCTGGCCATCCGCACCTTCGCCCAGAGCGAAGTGGAGGAGTACGCCCACTGGGCCACGATCCCGGTGATCAACGCGCTCACCGATCTGGAGCACCCCTGCCAGGCCCTGGCCGACTACCTCACCCTGGCGGAGTGTTTTGCCGCAGGCCCGGGCGGGGCGCTGGAGCTGGAGCGGCTGGCGGGGCTCACCCTCAGCTATCTGGGTGACGGCAACAACGTGGCCCACTCGCTGATGCTCTGCGGCGCCCTGCTGGGGGTGAACGTGCGCATTGGCTGCCCGGCGGGCTTCGAGCCGGATGCGGGAGTGCTGGAGCGCTCACGCCAGCTGGCCGCCGCCAGCGGCACCACTGTGGAGGTGCTGCACGAGCCGGTGGCGGCGGTGCGCGGCGCCCACGCCCTGTACACCGACGTGTGGGCCTCGATGGGCCAGGAAAAGGAGAAGGCCGAGCGCGAGCGGGCCTTCGCCGGCTGGTGCCTGGATGAGGGCCTGATCGCCGAGGCCGACAGCCGGGCGATCGTGCTGCACTGCCTGCCGGCCTACCGCGGGCTGGAGATCAGCGCCGGCGCGATCGAGGGGGCCAGCAGCCGGGTGTTCGACCAGGCGGAGAACCGCCTGCACGCGCAACAGGCCCTGCTGGCCGCCCTGCTGGCCCCCAACTGAGGGCGAAAGGCTGGACAAAACAGCAGCCAGGCGGTACATCTGTATTAGCAATCCTGGCTCCTTTGTCTGCCATGCCCGTCCATCAGCCCCAGGTGCGTCAACCGCAACAGGAGCTGACCCCTGCCCAGCAAGAGCTCTACGACTGGCTGGAGGGCTACATCGGCGAGCACCGCCACAGCCCTTCGATCCGCCAGATGATGGAGGCCATGGGGCTTCGCTCCCCGGCTCCGATCCAGAGCCGGCTGCGTCACCTGCAACAGAAGGGCTGGCTCACTTGGCAGGAGGGGCAGGCCCGCACCCTGCAGCTGCTGGGCGGTGCAGCGCAGGCCTTCGGCATAGGCGCCAGCAACCCGGTAATCCCGGTGCTGGGGGCTGTGGCCGCCGGCGGCCTGGTGGAGACCTTCGACGACGTCCAGGAGCGGCTCGACCTGGGGCCGGTGCTGGCCACCCGCGGACTGTTCGCCCTCACGGTGAACGGCGATTCGATGGTGGACGCCCACATCGCCGATGGCGACGTGGTGCTGATGGAGCCGGTGAACGACCCGGCCCAGCTGCGCAATGGCACGATCGTGAGCGCCCTGGTGGCCGGCAGCGGCACCACGCTGAAACACTTCCAGCGCAAAGGCAGCACGGTGATCCTGGAAGCGGCCAACCCGGCCTATGGGCCGATCGAGCTGCCGGCCGAGCAGGTGGCGGTGCAGGGCAAGCTCGTGGCGGTCTGGCGCCAGGTGTGAGGCTGCCAAGGTGTAAGATTTATGCACGCCAGACGGGGCCTTCGGGCCAGGACAGTCGACCAGCGACCTGTCGGTTTGGCGTTATTCAAAAGGGGCCATAGCTCAGCTGGTAGAGCACCTGCATGGCATGCAGGGGGTCAGCGGTTCGAGTCCGCTTGGCTCCATTTCAGGACATCTCTAGTCGTTCATTTACTCTTTGACAAATAACTGAGCCTATAATTTTTCTTTTTAAAAACCTCAGGTTGGGTGGAAATACTACAGCAAGTCATCTCGTATAAGCCTGCCGATTTTGAGTTGTATTTTCAGATTCCTGCATAATGGCGGAAGCCTCACTGGTAATTCGTTCACAGAGAACAGAATCATAGAGAATAGAAATGGCGATACCATTCCACGAATTGAGCGACTCCCTCCTCCACTGGAGTGCCTGGCCGAAAGCCAATCCAGTCCTCGAGGGCCGATGTATCGGCTGCAGTTGCCACCACATCACCTGGCTGCAGGGGCAGGAAATGCTTCTCAGCGACCATACCGAGAGAAGCCTCAAGGGCCTCGATGTAAGCAATCAGTGGCACAGGATTGCTGTTACCGATGTTGAAGATCCGATGTGGGGCCCAACTCCTGGCTGGGTTCGGCTGGGCAGAGTCAAAGCCAAGATCGGCCGTCGCAGGCTTGTCAAGCACTCGAATAAGGCTTTCACTGATGTCATCGATATAGGTAAAGTCGCGCATCATCTGGCCATTGTTAAAGACCTGGATGGGCTCTCCTCTAAGGATGGCCCGTGTGAACAAGGAGAGCGCCATGTCAGGACGCCCCCATGGACCATACACAGTGAAAAATCGAATTCCAGTAGCAGGTAAACCATAGAGATGACTATAGGCATGTGCCATCATCTCATTAGCTTTTTTGGTGGCAGCATAGAGGCTGACTGGATGGTCGACACTATGCTGCTCGCTGAATGGCAGCTTGGTATTACCGCCATACACTGAACTGCTAGAGGCATACACGAGATGATCCACTTCGTGCTGTCGACAGCCCTCCAAGATGTGACCAAAACCCACCAGGTTAGCTTGGATATAGGCCGAGGGATTTTCAACTGAATAACGCACACCAGCCTGCCCGGCCAGGTTCACCACCCGTCGGGGAGGGCCCGAAGCAAGGGCCTGGCCGTCAACGGTACGGCCGCCGAAAGCGGCCGACAATGCCACAGGGTCTTCGAGGTGAGCTTCAATCAGGTCAAAGGGGACGCCGCTACGGGATGCCAGCTGATGGAGATTCTCCAGCCGAGCGTGCTTGAGAGCAGGATCGTAGTAGGAGTTGAGATTGTCATAACCAATCACAGGAATGCCCCTCTGCAGCAGCACCCGGCTGAGATGAAAGCCAATAAAGCCCGCTGCGCCGGTAACAAGAACAGACATCAAAAAGTTTCAGGGCTTGATTAGGCACCCATCGCTGAAGGAGAAAGAAATGGAGCTAGCAGGTGGACGAAGGGCAAGCAATAGGGCGGAAGCCCCATCCTGAAACTTTAACTACTCACCTTGCATTGCAGGCAAGGCGGAGCAACCCAGCTAGCGTTCGAATACGTTCAAAAGCCTATGATGGCTGAACTCTGGGCCGAGAGGAGGTAAATTGAAGTAAACCAACAATGCAGCGTGGTTAACGGTTCCAATCATTGAGAGGGATGCTAATCTGTGAGGTGGATACTGGGTAACAAGTTCCTCACGAACAGTGCGCCCTCCTGATTCGACTGACCCCGCCTCGTCAACCTCCCAACCCTCCAACCCTGCTCGCCCCCGCAAACGAAAGCGTGGCCGGCCCAAGGGGCGGCAGCTGTTTTGTCCCGTCCACCAAGACACCCAGATTGGGGGAAACGGCAAGAAATACTTTCTACACCTTCTGCAACCGGAGGAGCTCAAGCAGCGGGGCATGAGTGACAAGCGGGCTCGCTTAGTCATCCAGGCACATCCAGTCTTGGTTCTGAGCAACGAATGGCTGGAGGAGCTCTTCTGCCCAGACTGCGGCTGCTCGAGATGGTGCCACGTCGTTAGGCATGACAAGGTCCGCCATGATGTCCGTTGGGCACCAAGGGACCTCTGGCAGCAGGTGGCCCATGTTCAACCCCTGGTTTCCAACCCCAGCGTGAGCCAGTTCACACGACAGGCAGCACGGCGCACCGGGTACAAACGGGTGGATGGCAAGCGCTACTTCGACCGCGGTTAACCGCTCGAGCCCCTTTAAGCCTTGCCACCCTTTCAGCAGGCCCTGGTCGTGATCGGGGAGCCCATTCACACCACATCACCAATGGTGAGTATTGCCCATCTCACCCTGGAAGACGGGCCCAAGCAGGCCGATGACGGCCCTAAATCAATGAACTGCGGGAGAAAAGACTAAAAAAGAAGACAGAAAAAGATTCACATGATACTCAGGCGTCACGACAAACATTCCAGCAATTGACAGTCAAGCGCAGCGAAGCAGACCGGAGGGCAGCTGACACGAAACCTGATTAGCCGGCCTGATTAGCCGGAAATAACTCTGTCGCAACCCTTCCGCGTGACACAAAGAGACACCCGTTCTCAACCACCCAAAACACCGGCACCGACTAGCCGAGCGTCCTCACCAAACACCGGCCTGGCCCCGGAACCAACAGCATGAGTTTAGTCAATACCTCTCGACAAGAGAGCCAAGTCATGTAGCCAGTAGTGGGACCTCCAGAGAAACACCTAAAGACTTTCAGACGACAATTCATAACACAATGCCCAACGATCAACACCAAAATACGGATCCAACTCAAATTCCAAAGACCAATCACAGACTCGAGAACTTTATCCTAAAGAATGACATCTACACCCCCAGAATGCCAGCCCATAGGGACGCCTTACACACGCAACTATGTGAACATGCAACAACCCTCGCAGATGGTTTATTTCACAAGAACTCTTCTCAGGAGTATGCCTTTCTCGCAGACTTTCGCTGCCCTTGGGCCGTGCGCATCAGCGTGGCTCGCACATCGCCCAGGAATCCCTCCAGCCGTTGGCGCTTGCGGCGCGAGCGGGGCAACAGGTCTGAAAAGGCGCCGGCGTGACACAGATCCACCAGCAGGGACACCTCCTCAGAGGTGAGGCAGAGCAGGTGTTCGTCGCCGTGGTGGGTGACCTTCATGAGCCGAGGGGTTAAGGAGCGCCCTGGGGTTGGTCTGCTGGGGATTTCAGACCTTGGAACAGATCGCACAACAATTGCGCCAGATCCGCTGGCAGGCGAGTGTCAGGCACCGATTCAGCGGCCAGCACCACCATGGCGCAGGCATCCATCAGCCGTGAGGCTTCCCGGCGGCTCAGGGCGACAAGCACCTGGTCATCGCACTGCGTAATTCGCATGGGAGTGCGCACAGGCCCAACAACCATAGAACTACGCAGCCTCGCCGACGCAACCACGCAGGCAGGCAGGCAGATACCAGGCGTCAAGGGATGGGCCCTCGCCGGCCCAGCAGGAGCCCCGTGAGCGCCAGTGCCAGCAGCGGCAGCTCGCCCCAGCGGCCGTAACCCGTGAGCCCCTCGCCCACGGGCACCACCACCAGTCCGGTGGCTGGCCGCCCTGGCGGCAGGCTGGAGCGCACCTGGCCCTGGGGGTTGATCAGCTGGCTGGGGCCGGTGTTCGCCACGCTCACCAGCCAGCGCCGCGCCTCGATCGCCCGCAACTGCGCCAGCGCCGTGTACTGCCGCTGCAGCAGCGGCGGATAGGGGTCAAGGTTGGCGCTGGCCAGCAGCCAGCCGGCCCCCTGGCGCACGGCCTGGCGCAGGCCGACGCCATCGGCGATCTCGTAGCAAATGGCCGCGGCCACGGGTCCTTCTGGCCGCTCCAGCAGGCGCGAGGCCTCGCCCGGCTGCACACCGCCCACCGCTGAGAGGCCGCTCCAGCCCACCAGGCCGCTGAACGGCACCCATTCCCCCAGCGGCACCAGCCGGTGTTTGTCCAGGGCGCCGCTGAAGCGGCGCTCCCCCGGGGCCCAGCGCAGCAGGGCGCTGCGTTGCGCCTCCGGCCCTGCCACCTCCCCGCTGGCCCCAGGCAGGTCGGCCGGCGGCCAGCGGAAACCGCCGCTGATCAGCTCCACCGCTGCCGGCTCCGCCAGCACCGGTTCCAGCCCCAACGCACCCTCCGGCAGCAGCACCAGATCGGCATCCGCCGCCTCCGCGGCCACCAGGGCGTCCCGCAGCTGGCGCTCGACCCGCCGCCGGGCCTGCCACTGCTGCTTCTCGCGGGTCGGCACCGCCGGCTGCACCAGCAGCACCCGCTGGCTTCGACCCTCCGGCGCCGCCATCGCCACAGCCTTCATCCAGCCCCCCGGGCCACCCACCTGAAGCTGCAGTGCCCCTACGGCATGGACTGCAACCAGCAACAGCGCCGCCGCGCTCCAGCGGGCCACGGTGGCCCGCTGCTCCAGCAACCGCCACAGCCCCCAGCCAATCAACACCTGCAGCGCCGCCACAAGGCCCGAGCCCCCCAGGGCCGCCACACCCGCCAGCGCTGGATTGCCGGGCAGGGCGGCGCCCCCCAGCCCCAACCAGAACAGCGGTGCGCGCGCCAACAACACCTCCACCAGCCCCCACAGGGCGGCCAGCAGCACGGCACGTCCCAGCTGTCGCGGCCCCAGGCGCTGGGCCAGACTGCTCCAGATCAGCAGCAAAACCGCAGCCAGAGCACCGCACACCAGCAGCAGCAACCAGCAGAGCGGCAGGCTGAGGGGAAGCGGCACGCCGATCCAGTCGAGCGGGTGCAGGGCCAGCAGCCAGCGGTGGCTCACGACCACCGCCAGGCCGCCCCAGAGGGCCGAACGACGCCGGGCGCCGGGCCGTCCCTGCTGGCGCCAGAGCAGGGCCAGGGCCAGCCACAGCAGCGGCACCGCAGCCAGCTGCAGCGGCCCCCAGGCCGGTGGCGCCATCGCCCAGCCCGCCAGGGCGCCCCCCAGCAGGGCCGGCAGCCAGCTGGCCAGGTTCGGTCGATCCCCCATAGCCAGCCAGCGTAGAAAGCGCCAGGCTTGAGCCAAGAAGACCCCGCCGCGACAGCCGCCCCTGCCATGGATCCCACCAACCCCCTGCAACAACTCCTTCTGCGCGGATTGGGCACCGGCTCCCTGGTGGCCGAGCGACTGCGCTATGTGAGCCAGGAATGGGTGCGCAGCGGCAAGCTCGACCCCAGCCACGCCTCCGTGTTGGTGGAAGACGTTCTGCGCGCCCTGCGCGGCGAGACCCCGGGGCTCGAGGAGCAGGCCAGCCGCCAGCTGGAGCGCAACCGCGACCAGCTCCTCCAGGACCTCGGCCTGCCCCAACAGCGCGAACTCGACGAACTGCGCGGCCGCATCGACCGGCTCGAGCAGGCCCTGCGCCAGCGCCAGGCCAGCGAGGCCGGTCCTGGCACCCCCGCCAGCGGCGTCTGAAGTCACGGGCTAAGCAAGAATCGCCCCCAGTTGCGGCTCAGCCATGCGTGAAATCCTGATCAGCAGCGGCGTCTGCCTGGCCTGCCTGCTGCTGGCCCTGATCAGCCAGCTGGTGAGCCCCACCAGCGTCACCGCCGCCATGGGCACTGTGGATCCGGCCCAAGCCGGGGCAGCCGCACGCAACAGTGCAGCCGAAGCGTTTGCGGCGGGCAGGGCGGCAGTCGCCCAACCGGCGGCGGCGGCACCCGCCCGGGCCGCCTTTGAACTCGATCCCGAAGACCCCAACCCATCCCTCTTCACCATGGCCAGCGACACCAACAGCACCAGCGCCGACTCCGCCAGCGATCTGGCCCAGGCCAGCGCCCTCGGCGGTGAACTGGTGGCGGCGAAGGAGCGCGTCACCGCCAGCGGCCTGCGCATCACCGACCTGGTGATCGGCGACGGTCCCGAGGCCCGCTCCGGCCAGACCGTGATCGTGAACTACCGCGGCACCCTCGAGAGCGGCAAGGAATTCGACAGCAGCTACGGCCGCGGCCCCTTCTCCTTCCCCCTGGGCGCCGGTCGCGTGATCAAGGGCTGGGATGAGGGCGTCGCCGGCATGCAGGTGGGCGGCAAGCGCAAGCTGGTGATCCCCGCCGACCTGGCCTATGGCGAGCGCGGCGCCGGCGGCGTCATCCCCCCCAACGCCACCCTGATCTTCGAGGTGGAACTGCTGGAGATCCGCGGCTGATCAGCCCACCCCCTGCGGGAACACCCCCAAATCCCGCCGGATACCCCCACCCCGGCGGGAATTTCGAAACCTTTAGCGATCGTTAGGATGCCGCGGCCGACGGGCACTCCGGCCGGCAACAAAAAGCACCCGATCCCGTCCCATGGCTCACACGCTGCCCGCGCTGCCCTACGACCTCGACGCGCTCGAGCCGCATATCTCGCGCAGCACCCTCGAGTTCCACCACGGCAAGCACCACAACGCCTACGTCACCAACCTCAACAACCTGGTGGCCGGCACCGACCTGGAGGGCAAGAGCCTCGAGGACACCATCACCGCCGTGGCTGGTGATGCCGCCAAGGCCGGCGTGTTCAACAACGCCGCCCAGGTGTGGAACCACAGCTTCTACTGGCAGTGCATGAAGCCCGGCGGCGGCGGCCAGCCCAGCGGCGCCCTGGCCGACAAGATCAATGCCGATTTCGGCAGCTTTGAAGCCTTCGTGGAGCAGTTCAAAACCGCCGGCGCCACCCAGTTCGGCAGCGGCTGGGCCTGGCTGGTGCTCGACAACGGCACCCTCAAGGTCACCAAAACCGCCAACGCCGACCTGCCCCTGGCCCACGGCCAGACGGCACTGCTCACCATGGATGTGTGGGAGCACGCCTACTACCTCGACTACCAGAACCGCCGCCCCGACTACATCACCACCTACCTCGAGAAGCTGGTGAACTGGGACTTCGTAGCCGCCAACCTGGCCGCCGCCTGAGCCGCCGCTCGCCGGTCCACCGCTCCCCAGCCCCCGCGCCAGCCGGCCGCGGGGGCTTTTTGTTGCCGCCAATCGCCCTTGCCAACCCAAACCGTGAATGGGCAGGAGGCCCAGACCCACCTTCGCCCCGGTGGTCAGCACCTTCCCGGATCTGGCGCCGCTGAGCTGAGCACCGCTTCCGGCGCGATCCACATCGCATCGCCGTAGGAGAAGAAGCGGTACTGGCGGGCGATCGCTTCGCCATACAGCTCCAGCAGCCGTTCGCGGCCGATCAGGGCGCTCACCAGCAGCAGCAGGGAGCTCTTGGGCAGGTGGAAGTTGGTGAGCAGGCCCTGCACCACAGCGAAGCGGTAGCCAGGCTGGATCACCAGGTTCACCGGGCCGGTGTGGGGCCGCAGCTCGCCGCCATGGAGCTGGGCCACCGCCTCCAGGCTGCGCACCGAGGTGGTGCCGATGGCGATCACCCGCCCGCCCCGCGCCCGACAGGCGGCCACCGCCTCCACCAGCGCGGGCGTCACCTCCACCCACTCGCTGTGCAGCTGCAGGGTGCTGAGATCCTCGGTTTCCACCGGCCGGAAGGTGCCCAGCCCCACATGCAGGGTGGTGCTGGCGATCGCCACGCCCCGCTCCCGGATCGCCGCCAGCAATGGGTCACTGAGATGCAGGCCGGCCGTGGGCGCGGCCACCGCACCCGGGCGGGCGGCGTAGCGGGTCTGGTAGCGCTCGTTGTCAGCCTCGTCGTGTTCGTGGATGTAGGGCGGCAGGGGGATGGCGCCGTAGCGCACCAGCAGCGGCTCCAGGGCCGCCGCATCCAAGCAGTGGGCGGGGAACTGCACGATGCGCCCGCCCGTTTCGGGATCGCTGCCCAGCACCTGCACGGGCAGGGGCGGCTGGCCCTCGGCCACCACCTCGATCCAGTCGCCGGCCTGCAGCTTCTTGGCGGGCTTGGCCAGGCACAGCCAGCGCCCAGCAGCGGCGGGCGATTGCCAGGGCTCCAGCACCAGCAATTCCACAGCGCCGCCCGTGGGCCGGCGGGCCTTCAGCCGCGCCCGCAGCACGCGGGTGTCGTTCACCACCAGCAGATCGCCGGGCCGCAGCTCCTGCTGCAGCTCCCACACACTCAGGTGCCGGGCATGGGGCGCGGGCCCCACACCCGCCGGGTCCACCACCAACAGCCGGGCGCTGTGGCGGGGCTCCACCGGCCGCTGGGCGATGCGCTCCTCGGGCAGCGCAAAGGTGTAACTCGACAGCCGCCGATCGGCCGCATCCTGGTCATTCATCCCCATCCACTGGCCTCAATCACCGGCTCAGGCCGACAAGCTCAAGCCGGTAAGTAGTAGCGCACGAGCGTGAACACCCGGCTGTGCTGCTGGATGAGCGCCTGGCGCAGCTCGAGCAGCCCCTTATTGAATAGGAGGTTGTCCAGCCAGCGCCGGGGGATGGCATCGGCCGTGACGATCGAATAGGTGCGATCGGGATGCTGCCGCTCCACGCTGGCCACATGGGCCACGAACGGCTGGATGAAGGAGGCGTAGGGAGCTTCCAGAATCACCAGCGACACCCCATCCCCCACCCAGCGGTCCCAGTCGGCCCGCAGTGGACCGGGATCTTCACCCGGGGCCAGCACCCGCACCGCCTCCACCCACTCGGCGATCGAAGCGGCGTAGCGGATCGCATCCAGCACCGGCGCCGACAGGCCGTGCTCCCCCATCCCCAGCCGGCCCACATACACGATCGCCGCCGGCCGGCCGCCACCAGCAGCGCGGGAGCATGGCCGGATCGCCTCGCCCGGCAGTGGCGGTCGGGAGGGATCGAGGGCCACTGCCCGCCCCACCTGCACATAGCGCCGGCGGATCCCCGCCAGCAGCGCCACCAGCAGCGGAATCAGCACCACCACCACCCAGGCCCCCTCGCTGAACTTGCTGATCAGGATCACCAGCAGCACCACCGCCGTGGCCAGGGCGCCGATGCCATTCATGGCCGCCCGGGCCTGCCAGCCCGGCTCGCGCAACCGCCGCCAGTGCACCACCATGCCGGCCTGGGAGAGCGTGAAGGCCAGGAACACCCCCACGGCGTAGAGCTGGATCGCCAGGGAGGTGCTGCCCCGGCAGAACACGATGATCAGCGCCGCCAGCAACTGCAGCATCAGGATCCCGTTATGGAACACCAGCCGGTCCCCGCGCCAGGCCAGCTGCTGGGGCAGGAAGCGGTCGGCCGCCAGTAGGGCCCCGAGGCGGGGGAAATCGGCAAAGGCCGTGTTGGCCGCCAACACCAGCACCAGCATCGTGAACAGCTGCAGCAGGGCGAACAGGGGGCTGGAGGCACCGAACAGGCGCAGCCCCAGCAGCGCCATGGTGGTGCGATTCGGATCAGCGCCGATGCCGTACAGCCAGGCCAGGCCGCTGATCGTGAGGAGCATTGCCGCCAGCAGTGAGCCCATCACCAGCAGGGTGAAGCCGGCGTTGCGCACCTCCGGTGCCCGGAACACCTGCACGCCGTTGGCAATCGCCTCGATGCCGGTCATCGCCGAGCAGCCCGAGGCGGAGGCCCGCAGGATCAGGAACAGGCCGAGGGGCTGCAGCGGTGCCACCGCCGGCGGTGGGTCGGGCCGCAGGCCGTGGTGCAGCCCCAGATCCAGCCCACCGGCCAGCCCCAGCAGCGCCACCATCCCCACGAAGGCGAAGGTGGGGATGGCGAACAGCTGGCCCGATTCGCGCACCCCGCGCAGGTTCGCCCAGCCCACCGCCACCAGCAGCACCAGGGCAATCGGCACCTCCCAGGGCAGCAGCCCCGGCGCATACGACACCAACGCATCCGTGCCGGCCATCAGGCTCACGGCGGCGGTGAGGGCGTAGTCGATCAGCAGGGCCGCCGCGGCCACCAGGCTGGCCGGCCGGCCCAGGTTCTGCTTGGCCACGGTGTAGGAGCCGCCACCCTGGGGGTAGGCGCGGATCGTCTGGCGGTACGACAGCACCACCACGCCGATCAGCAGCACGATCGCCAGGGTGATCGGCAGCGACAGCCCCAGGGCCGCGCTCCCCGCCAACACCAGCACCGCCAGGATCTCCTGGGTGGCGTAGGCCACCGAGGAGAGGGCGTCGGAGGAGAGCACCGCCAAGGCTTGGGCGTTGCCCAGCCGCTCGGTGGCGGCGGCGTAACGGGGAATCGGCGGACCGAACAGCCGATGCAGCAGCGGGGTGGCCAACGGTCAGCGATGGGCCCGCGTCAGAGGGCCAGGCTCTCGGGATTGGCCTCGATCAGCTGGGCCAGATCCTTGAGGAAGGCGGCGGCATGGGCGCCGTAGATGGTGCGGTGGTCGCAGGTGAGGTTCACCTGCATCTGATTCGCCACCCGGATCGCGCCATCCTTGCCGGCCACCACGGTGGGGCGCGAAGCGGCCACCGCGAGGATGGCGCCAGTGCCCGGCGGCAGGATCGCATCGAAGCGGTCCACCCCGAACATGCCCAGGTTGGAGAGGGTGAAGGTGCCGGTGCTGTATTCCTCCGGCTGCAGCTGCTTGCTGCGGGCCCGGGCCACCAGGTCGGCCCAGGTGCGCGCCATGGAATAGATGTCGGTCTTGTCGGCATTGGCCAGCACCGGTGTGATCAGGCCGCCGTCCTCCATCGCCACGGCCACGGCCACATTCACGGCGGGCGGGTAGGCCATCGCCGTGCCATCGGCGCTGGTGGCGGCGTTCACCTGGGGATGGCGGGCGAGGGTCACGGCCACGGCCTTGGCCAGCAGGGCGGTCATGGTCACGCCCTTGCTTTTCACCTGCTTGTAGAAGGCGTCGAGCTTGGTGGTGGTGATTGTGTAGCCCACCCGGAAGCAGGGCACCGCCAGGCTGGCCACCATGTTGCGGTTCACCGCGTTCTGCAGGGTGTTGAAGGCCACGGCCTCGCCGGGCCGTCCGAAGGCATCGCCAGCCGGAGCGGGAGCAGGCGCGGCTGCCCCATTGCCGCCACCGGCGGCCGCGGCCACCGCAGGGCCACTGCCCTCGGCCACCCGCGGCACCGTGATCGGCTGACCGGTGGCGGCGAGCACGTCCTCGGCCTGGATGCGGCCGTGGGGGCCGCTGCCGCGAAGAGCGTTCAGATCCACACCCAGCTGGGAGGCCAATTTCTTGGCGCGGGGCGAGGCCACCACCCGGCCGCTGGCCGTGGAGGCCGGCGCCACCACGGGGGCTGCAACAGGCGCCGGAGCGGGCGCGGTGGCGACAGGCGCCGGAGCGGGCGTGACAGGGGCTGGGGCAGCAGGAGCTGGGGGCGCTGCTGTGGCCGGAGCGGCCGGGGCCTTGGCCGCCGCCTCGGCAATCTCCGCCTCGGTTTCCACGATCAGGCCGATCGTTTCGCCCACCGGTGCCGTGCCGCCGGCCGGCATCAGCACGGCCGCCAAAAAGCCTTCCTGAAAGGCCTCCACGTCCATGTCCGCCTTGTCGCTCTCCACCACCAGCACCGACTCACCGCGCTCCACGCGGTCGCCGGGCTGCTTCAGCCACTCCACGATCTTGCCCTCCGTCATGGTGGAGGACAGGGCGGGCATGAAGATTTCGTGGGTGGCCAACGGGTGCGCCGCAGCAGTGGTGCGGATTTTACGAGGCGCGCCGCGGCCGGTCTGTCCGTGCGCTCAGAGTGCGCCCTCGATCGCCTCGATCACCCCATCGCGCACCAGCACTGCGGCCTGCAGCTTCTCCACCAGGTTGTCGCCCACGCGCACCTCCACCACGCTCTCCAGCTGCCCCTGCTCCACGATCTGCCCCATCTCCAGTTCACGCACCTGGCGCTGCTGGTCGAGCATCTGGCGGCGCTGCTGCTCCAGCTCGGCGCGCTTGGCCCCCACCTGCTCCTGCACCGAGGCCACCTGGTCCTGCACCCGCGGGTCGAGCGGGTTGGCACTCTGGCGGCGAATCTCGTCGATCACCTGCTGACCCTCCTGCTCCAGCTGGGCCAACTGGGCATCGGAATTGCTCACAGCGTTGCTCAGCTCCCGCTCGGCGTCCTCCTTCCAGCGCGGCGTCACCACGGCCCGCACGCTGATCGTGCGCTTGATCTGAAGGGTGCCGTCGGCCATGGGTCGGGAAGATCAAACCTCAGCGTGTCAGCCGGCACGCTCCTGGTCAACCGCCCTCCTGCCAGGGTATGGCCTTCCGCGCCCCGCCCGGATGCTCCCCGCCGAGCTGTTCGCCGACCTACGCCACCACCGGGGGCACCCCAGCGACCTGCTGCTGGTGCAGGACCTCGACGGGGTGTGCATGGAGCTCGTCCGCGATCCCCTGCAGCGGCAGCTGGAGCCCCGCTACGTGCGCCAGGCCAGGCGCCTCGACGGCCGTTTCGCGGTGCTCACCAATGGCGAACATGCGGGCTATCGGGGGGTGAACCGCCTGGTGGAGGAGGCCCTGGCCGGCCAGGCCGACCCTGCCCAGGAGGGGCTCTACCTGCCGGGACTGGCGGCCGGTGGGGTGCAGCTGCAGAACCGCTATGGCGCCGTGTCCACCCCGGGGGTGAGCGACGCCGAGCTGGCCTTCCTACAGGCCCTTCCCGCCCGCATGGCCGAGGAGCTGGGCACCTGGCTGCCGCGGCTGCTGCCGGAGCTGGACGGCCCGGAGCTGGAGCGTCAGCTGCGCCTGGCCGTGCTTGACAATCCCCTCTCACCCACGGTGAACCTCAACGGCCTGTTCGCCTGGATCGCCGAGCGCGACCCCGACCGCCACCTGGCCGTGGGCCTGCAGGAAGCCCTGCTTGAGCAGATGGAGGGGCTGCTGGGGCTGGCCGAGCGCGCCGGACTGGCCGACAGCTTCTACTTGCACATCGCCCCCAGCCTGCTCGACGCCGACGGCCAGGAGCAGCCGGTGTGGGCCAGCGCCGGCAGCCTGGGCACCACCGACGTGCAGTTAATGCTGCGCGGAGCGGTGAAGGAGGCGGGTCTGCTGGTGCTGATCAACGAGCACATCGGCCGCCACCACGGCCACCATCCCCTGGGCGCGGACTTCCACGTGCGCAACGCCCCCCGGCAGCTACCGGCCTTGCTCGAGCTGGCCACCAGCCGCATCCCCGCCGCCCTGATGCCCCGGCTGGTGGGCGTGGCTGACACGATCACCTCCCGGCCCGGACCCACGCCGGGCAGCTGGCAGCGTGGCGGCAGCGACCGGGGCTTCCTCACCCTGCTGCAGCAGCTCGGCACGGCCTTCGATCGCCCCAACCGGGTGGCGCTGGTGGACAGCAGCGGCGGCGAAGTATGCCGCCCCTCCTTCGCCGACGGCAGCCTGGCCGGCCTCAGCGATCCCCACGACCCACTACGTCTCGATGCCCTGTTCCCCGGCGGCCCCCGCGAGTACCGGGCCTTCTTTGCCGAGCTGGCGGACGAACTGGGCGAGGAGCGGAGCCTCGATCCCAGCCCGGTTCAGCGGTAGATCGCTTCGATCGCTGCCGCGTCACGGGTGGCAATCCGGTCACGGCGCTGTTTGAGGGTCTGGGTGAGCAGGCCGTTCTCCAGGGTGAACGGCTCCACCAGAGCCACCCCTGCCAGCCGCTCATCCGGACGGGCACCGGGACGGGAGGCCAGCAGCCGATTGCAGTCGCGGGTGAGGGCCCGCAGCAAAGCCGGATCCACCCCCTCGGCCAGGCCCATCTCCGGCAGCGCGCTGGCCGGCAGGCCCGCCGCCGCCACGAAGGCCGCCAGCGGCTCGGGCCGCGGCACGATCAGCGCCCCCAGCTGCTTGCGGTCCTGCCCCACCAGCATCACCTGCTCGATCAGCGGGCTGGCCAGCAGCGCCTCCTCCAACGGGGCCGGTTCAATGTTCTCGCCGCTGCTGAGCACGATCGTGTCCTTGGCGCGGCCCGTGAGCAGCAGCGTGCCATCGGCCAGCAGCAGGCCCAGGTCACCGGTATCGAACCAGCCCTCGGCGTCCAGCACCTTGGCGCTGGCCTCCGGCTTGCGCCAGTAGCCCGCCATCACCTGGGGACCGCGGGCCAGCACCAGCCCCCGCTCGCCGATTGCCAAGGGCTGGCGGCTCTCCGGATCCGCGATGCGGATGGCGGTGCCGGGCAACGGCTGCCCAGCGCTGCCACGCCGGTTGGCCCAGGGGCGCCGGCAGGTGAGCACGGGACTGGTCTCGGTCAGGCCGTAGCCCACCAGCAGATCGATGCCGATCGCCTCAAAAAAGCCGTCCACGTGCAGGGCCAGGGCACCGCCGCCGCTGATCGCCGCCCGCAGGGCGCCTCCCACCAGCTGCTGGCGCACCTTGGGCCAGAACAGCCGGTCCGCCAGCGCATGCAGCGGCCAGCGCAACGCGGCCTGGCCGGCCGCCCGCAGGCGGGCCCCGGCAGGTTCGGGGGACAGGGTGAGGTCGAGGGCCCGGCGCCGGGATGCGGCGTAAGCACGGCTGTTCGTCAGGGCCGCCCGCAGGAGACGCTGCCGTGTGGCCGGCATCTCAGCCAAGGCCCCCTCAAACCCGGACAGGAGGGCCTCCCAAAGGCGTGGCACGCTGATCAGATAGTGGGGGCGCACCCGCTGCAGATCAGCTCGCAACTGCTTCAAGGTGGTGTAGGTCTGACGACAGCCGCAGGAGAGCAGGAAGTATTCGGCACTGCGCTCATAGGAATGCCAGATCGGCAGCACGCTCACCACCCGGTTGCCAGGTTGGGGGGCCACGGCCACGCCGAAGTGGCGCAGCTGATGCAGGAGGTTGGCGTGGCTGAGCGGTACCCCCTTGGGCTGGCCCGTGGTCCCGGAGGTGTAGAGGATCGTGGCCAACCGCTCCGGGTCCGCCGGGGGCTGGGGAGCCGAGCAGTTCTCCGCCAGAGCATCGGCCCCGCAGCGCAGGAGGTCCGCCCAGCCCAGGCAGGGCGGCACGCCATCCGCAGGGCCGGCATCTCCCTCCAGCACCACGACAAAACGCAGGGAGGCCGCCAACTCGTCATCCAGGGCCAGCCGCTTGAGCAGCGCCGCCGACTCCACCACCAGGGCCACGGCGCCGGAATCTTGGAGGATGTAGCGCAGCTCCTCAATCGGCGCGGCGCTGCCCCGCACCGCATCGGCCGCACCGGCCCGCATCAGCCCCTGGTCGCTGAGCAGCCAGCGGGGGCCGTTCTCCGCGAACAGCGCCACCACGTCCCCCGCGGCCACACCCAGGGCCCAGAAAGCTGCCGCGACCTGCTCGATGCCCTGGTGCAGCTGGCGGTAACTGAATGTCTCTGGCTCGGCCGCATGGGGGGCCTCCAGCGCCATGCCATCACCATGCCGACGGGCCAGCTCCGGCCAGAGCTGCTCCAACCCCGTCAGCGAGCCCCAGTCATGGCGCTGGGCCAAGGCCTGGCGGTCGCGACGGCTGGCCGTCCAGTGAATTGAGGCGAGGGCCATCAGCGCGGGCGTAACCAGCCCAACGGTTACCACCCCTCCAGGGTCTCGTGGGGATGGGGGGGGCGCAGCCGCAGCTGGAAGCGCTGGGCAAAGGCCGCCTGCAGCGGCTGCCGCAGCTGGGCGGCGGTCAGCTCCGGTCGCCAGTCGCAAAGCCGGCCCACCGGCCGCTCGGCGATCCCGCAGGGCACGATCGCCGCAAAACCCGCCAGGTCGCAGTCCACGTTCAGCGCCAGGCCGTGCTGACTGATCCAGCGGCGGGCGCCCACGCCGATCGCCGCCAGCTTGCGGCCTTCGAGCCACACGCCAGTGAGGCCCTCGATCCGCTCGCCCGCGAGACCCAGCCCTGCCAGCAGGTCGATCACGACCTGCTCCAGTTGGCGCAGGTAGAGGTGGAGATCCGCCCCGTGGCGTTGCAGGTTGAGCACCGGGTAGAGCACCAGCTGGCCTGGGGCGTGATGGGTCACCTCGCCACCCCGATCGATGCGCAGCAGCGGCAGGGGGGGCGCCTCGGGCGGAAAGCGCAGGTGGGCGGTGCTGGCCCCCCGGCCCAGGGTGTAGCAGGGTTCGTGTTCCAGCAGCAGCACCCCATCCGCACCCTCGGGGTTCTCCAGCAGCCGTCGCTGCAGCGCCTGCTGGGCGCGCCAGCCCCGTTCAAAACAGATCGGCCCGGGGGATTCAAAAAGGATTGCATCGAGCCGGGGTGGCATGGGTCGGCCTACCTAGCGTTGGTGCAGAGAGCAACGGAGGCTGCTCCCACCTGATGAAACTGCTGATTCATGGCCGCAATCTTGACGTAACTCCCGCCATCCGGGACTACACAGAAACCAAGCTCACCCGTGCCCTCAACCACTTTGAAGGCATGGTCAAGGAAGCCGACGTCCACCTGTCGGTGGCCCGCAACCCGCGGGTGCCGCAGCAGATCGCCGAGGTCACGATGTTCGCCAACGGCACCGTGATCCGTGCCCAGGAGCGCAGCGACAACCTCTACGCCAGCATTGACCTGGTGGCCAATAAGCTCAGCCGCCAGCTCAACCGCTATAAGGAGCGCCTGCATGAGCGCCACCATGGACCGGTGCACCGCTCCGCCCGCGACGAGGAGGCTGGTGCCGCCACCCTGCCCCCCCCGGGGGCCAGCCTCACCGACGGCAAGGAAGCCGAACTGCCAAGCCGCGGCGTGCGGCGCAAGTATTTCGACATGCCGCCGATGAGCCTGGATGAGGCGATGCACCAGCTGGTGATGGTCGATCACGACTTCTTCCTGTTCCGTGACGCGGACAGCGGCGAGCTGCAAGTGGTGTATCACCGCAACCACGGGGGCTTCGGGGTGATCCAGGCCAAGCCGGCGTGAGTACCGACCTGCCCGATCTGGCCCCGCTGATCGACCACGCCCTGCTCGACCCCCACCAGGGTCGAGGGGCGGTTCAACGCTGCTGCGAAGAGGCCCGGCACTTCGGCTTTGCCGGCGTGTGCCTGGCCTCCCGCTGGATTGGGTTGGCCCGCGAGCTGCTCCCTAGCCAGGACAGCGGTCGCGGGGCGGTGCCCAAGCTCGTGAGCGTGGTGGGTTTTCCGTTCGGCGCCGTGCCGGCGCCAGTGAAGTTGGCCGAGGCGGACACGGCCGCCGCCAACGGCGCCGATGAGCTGGACGTGGTACCAGATTTTGGCGCCCTGGCCGACGGCGACCACGGCTCGCTCCTGGCCGACCTGGCCCCGATCTGCGCCCTCGGGCTGCCGGTGAAGGTGATCCTGGAAATAGGGCGCCTGCAACCCGAAGCCCTGGAGCTGCTGGTGGAGGTGAGCATTGATGCCGGCGCACGCTTTCTCAAGAGCGGCAGCGGCTTCGGGCCAGCGGTGAGCAGCGAACAGGTGGGCCGGCTGCGCCAACTCGCCCGCGGCCGCGCTGCCATCAAGGCCTCCGGCGGCATCAACAGCCCGGAGCTGGCCTTTGCCCTGGTGGAGGCCGGCGCCACCCGGCTGGGCACCAGCCATGGCGTCAGCCTGATCCAGGCTCTGCGCGCCTGAGCAACGGTGAGCGACTCGCCACCCCATGCCCCGCCGACCCATGGCTCCCAGCGAGGTGGCCACCCCGTTGAAGGCCAGATGCTGGAGGGGCTGGCCCTGAGCTGCAAGCCCCTGGGCGAGCACGACCGGCTCCTCACCCTGCTCACCGAAAGCCATGGGCTGCTGCGCCTGGCCGTGCCGGGCGCCCGCCGGCCGAAGAGCAGCCTGGCCGCTGCCGTCCCCCTGGCCCACCTCCAGCTGCAGGTGGGCGGCAGGCGCGGTCTGCGGCGTGTCCGCCAGCTGCGGGTGCTGCGCAATTACAGCGGCCTGGCCCAGCAGCTGGAGTGCCTGGCCGCCGCCCAGGCCGTGGCGGAGCTCTGCCTCGCGATGGTGCCCGGGGAGGCGCCGGCCTGCGGCATGCTGGCCAATGTGCTGATGCAGCTGGGCCGGTTGGATGCGCTGGTGCGGGAGCCGGGCTGCCAGATCGAGGCCCTGGCGATCGCCGTGCAGGCCAGCGTGCATCTGCTGGCCCTGGGGGGCTATGCCCTGCCTCTGGCCCACTGCGCCCGGAGCGGCGAGCCCCTCAATCCGCCGATTGGCCAATGGCAGTGGCGTTGCAGCCTGATCAGCAGCGAGGGCCTCGTGATCGGCGCAATCCCCGGGGCTCCTCTGATGCTCAATCCCTCCGAACTAGCCCTGCTGCAGCGGCTGGTGCGGCCGGTGCTGCCCCGCCGGCGTGATGGTGAGCTGATGGGCCCACCCCAGGTGTGGCTCCATCTACTCGAGCTGGTGGGCCGGTGGTGCGACGAACACCTGGGGCGTCGTCCCCGGTCTTTCCGCCTGCTGCGCGGCGCCTGGGCTGGTGCATCATGACCAGCCGAGGACGAACAGGTGGCAGGTTGAACCCCAGGGCGCGGCTGGCCCCTCCAGCCACAGGATTGCGGGCGGTGCTCAGCCTGCGGGACTTCCGCTGGCTGTGGCTGGGACAGGTGTTTTCCCAGCTGGCCGACAAGTTCTACATCGTGCTGATGGTGTTCCTGATCGCCCAGACCTGGGTGAAGGGCACCCCGGAGGCCAATCCCGCCTTGGCCGAGGCGGCCTCAGCCATCCGCCTCGATCTGCCCGAGACCCGGGCCCAGATGATCACCCTGCTGGCCACCGGCATCTACGTGGCCAACACGCTGCCGGCGATGCTGCTGGGCACCGTGGCCGGCGTGTGGGCGGACCGCTGGCCCAAGCGGGCCGTCATGGTGGCCTCCAATGGCCTACGGGGCCTCCTGGTGTTACTGGCGCCCTTCTGCCTGTTGCCCGGGCCCCAGTGGCTGGGCCTGAGCTGGGGCTACTGGGGCCTGGTGGCCATGACCTTTCTGGAGTCGGTACTCACCCAGTTCTTCGCCCCAGCGGAGCAGGCTGCCCTTCCCCAACTGGTGCCGGCCGACCGGCTGCTGGCCGCCAATTCGCTCTACCAAGCCACGAGCATGGCGGCCACGATCCTGGGCTTCGCCCTGGGAGATCCGATCCTGCGCGGGCTGCAACACGGCCTGGCGCAAGTGGGCATCAACGGTGGTGAATTCGTGCTTCTGCCACTCTGCTATGGCGCGGCTGCCCTAGCCATCAGCCGCATCCGCTGGCAAGAGGCCAGCCGGCCGCCCCGCCTCAGTTCGGTTTGGCAGGAGATCGGCGAAGGGCTCAGGGTGCTGCGGCAGAGGCCAGCGGTTACCCGTGCCATGGTCCAGCTGGTGCTCCTCTACAGCCTGCTGGCGGCCCTGTATGTGCTGGCGATCAGCCTCGCCGCCGCTGTGCCCGGCCTCGGGCCCACCCGCTTCGGGCTGTTGCTGGCGATGAGCGGCCTCGGACTGGCCTCCGGCGCCCTGGCCGTAGCCCAGCTGGGACATCGCTTCAGCCGTCGGCACCTGGCCGCAGCTGGCCTCGGCACGGTTGGCTGGAGCCTGGTGTTGCTTGGCCAGCTCCGCGGCAGCCTTCCCTTCACCTTGCTGCTGTGTGCCGTACTCGGGGTGGGGGCCGCCATGCTGGCCATCCCGGCTCAGACAACCATCCAGGAAGACACACCCGAAGAACTGCGAGGCAAGGTGTTCGGCCTGCAGAACAACCTGATCAACATCGCCCTCAGCCTTCCACTGGTTCTGGCCGGCGCGGTGGTGAGCCGCTGGGGGTTACTACCGGTGCTCTGGACGCTGGCGGGAATTGCCCTGGCAGCGGCCCTGGCCGAGCGCCCCTGGCGCCGCTGTTAGTTTGGCTTCCCTGACGCACGAGGGCTGGTGGCCCATATTGCCTGGCTGGGCAAGAAATCGCCGTTCTGCGGCAACGTCACCTACGGACTGACCACCACTGAAGCCCTGCGTAGCCGCGGTCATGGCATCAGCTTCATCCACTTCGACACCCCGCCCAACGGTCAGCCGCACTCCTCCGCCACCCTGGCCGCAAGGGAGCTTGCCCTGGGCAATCAGGGCGAGCTGCCATCGCGGGGATGGGAATCACCGGAGGTGGCCCTTCCTTACCTGGTGAAGTCGCAGGTGTACACCATCCCCTCGCCTGGGGCCCTGCGGGAATTGCGCGAATCGCTGGAACGGCTCCAGCCCGATCTGGTGCATGCCAGCCTCACCCTTTCACCCCTCGATTTCCGTCTGCCAGAGCTCTGCCAACAGCTCGGCCTCCCCCTGGTGGCCACCTTCCACCCACCCTTTGATGCTGGCCTGCGCAACCTCACCGCCGGCACCCAACAGCTCACTTACCAGCTTTACGCCCCGGCGCTAGCCAGGTTCAGTCGGGTGATTGTGTTTTCAGAGCTACAGGCAGAGGTACTGCAGCGTTTGGGCGTGCGCCGGGAACGGCTGGCCGTGATCCCCAATGGCGTGGACACCCAAAACTGGCAGCCGGCCGAAACCCTGACCCCCCTGCACGCCAAGATCAGCCACCGCGTCCAGAACCGCCGGGTGTTTCTGTACATGGGGCGCATTGCCACTGAAAAGAATGTGGAGGCGCTCCTGCGTGCCTGGCGACTGGTACGCCCCGAAGGCTGTGTGCTGGTGATCGTGGGAGATGGTCCGTTGCGCAGTTCGCTGGAGGCCACCTACAGCGATCCAAGCTTGGTGTGGTGGGGGTATGAACCAGACGCATCCGTGCGCCTGGCTCTGCTCCAGGTGGCCGAGGTCTTCCTGTTGCCCTCGTTGGTGGAGGGCCTCAGCCTGTCACTGCTGGAAGCCATGGCCAGCGGCACGGCCTGTGTGGCCACCGACGCCGGAGCTGACGGCGAAGTCCTTGCTGACGGCGCTGGCATTGTGATCAGCACCCAGGGAGTGACCACCCAGCTGCGCACGCTGTTGCCCGTTCTCCGCGACCAACCTGTACTGACTTCCGAGTTGGGTCGGCGAGCACGGGAGCGGGCCCTACAGCGCTACACCCTCAACGGGGCCATCGATGCCCTCGAAGCGCTGTACCACGACCTGCTCCAGCCAAGCCTCAACCGCCAGCCAACCCTGCACAGCAGCTAGCAAAAGCCGCAGCCGGATCCTCCGCAGCAGTGATCGGCCTGCCGATCACCAGCCGACTGGCCCCCGCAGCGAGCGCTTCGGCTGGGGTCATCACCCTGGCCTGGTCACCGGGATCTCGACCCGTTGGCCGAATCCCTGGAGTCACCAGCAAAAACGGCTCAGGATGCTGGTTGCGCAGAGCCGCCACCTCGTGGGGGGAACAGACGCAGCCCCCCACCCCCGCATCGACAGCCAGGTCAGCGAGATGCTCCACGGCCTTGGCGATGGGCCCGGCAAGCTGCAATTCCTGGCGAAAACGCTCCTCATCCCAGCTCGTGAGCACTGTCACGGCGAGCAGGGTAGGAGCCTCGCCAAGCCCAGCGGCAGCTGCACCGGCCTCGGCTGCCAGCTGGGCCTGCCGCAGGGCCACCGTCCCGGCACAAGCGTGAACGGTGATCAACTTGGCACCCAAGCCAGCCGCGCTACGGCAGGCGCCGGCCATGGTGGCCGGAATATCGTGGAACTTGAGATCGAGGAAAACCCTCAGGCCCCTCTCACGCAGCTGGCCAACAACAGCTGGACCAGCCTGGGTGAACAACTCCAGCCCAACTTTCACCCAGCGCAGGCGGGGAATCGAATCAACCAGCTGAAATGCCGCCTCAGGCCCCAGACCATCAAGCGCGACAATCAGACAATCTCCAGGATCACGCGTCAACACACTCGGCCATCAGTCCAATCACCATACGCCCCCCTGGAGAAATACGAACCCCTGGGGAAGCCCTCCGGGCACAAAAAAAGCCACCTAGGCGGTGGCTTTTTTCATCAGCAGCTTGCGCTGCTTCTGGTTGGAGACAATTGTTTTACCTGGCATC
>JBILNZ010000060.1:0-11218 GCA_044374745.1 Prochlorococcaceae cyanobacterium
TGCTGCTCCATGTAGGCGTTGATGGCGGCAGAACTGGAGATGGCGCTGGCGTCCTGGGCAGCGCCGTCCTGGGCAGTGGCGGCCACAGGGGCGAGCAGGCCGGTGCCGGCCAGGGCCAGCAGCAGCTTGGAGAACGGGGACATCAAACTCCTCACAACTTGAGTTCAGTGGCACCGAGCCGAGATCAATCAGTCGGGCAGAGGGGTTCTATCGGTTGGCCACCAATGGTCGCCGACGCCAGGTCACGATTGCCCGTGATAAATGTCACAGGCATGCGTTCCCCGGTTGCCGTGGCGTTGTACGAACCCTCGGGGCCGCCCAGGCTTCAGAAGCGGAAGCTGGTCTGAATCAGGCCTCCCCAGGTGGGTCCGAATTGGTTTTCCCTGTAGCTACTCGCATAAAACAGCGCAGTGGTGATCGACACTGCATCGCTGAGTTGCATGCGGTAAAACGATTCAACAAGCCAGCTCTGACTGCTGCGCTCCCGGGTGAATGGAGCCTGGCCGATGGCGAGTCCTGCCCCATCCCCGCCGCTGAACAACCCGTCCCATTGCAATCCCACCATCCACGACTGGGACTGGGGCATCGAGCCGCTGCTCACGGCATTGATTCCGTAGCCCACACTGATCGATGGCTGCCAGCTGTGGTCGATCGGCTGCCAATAGGCGCCGATGGCCACACTGTTGCTCTGCTGGCCAGCCCCCACCGCTCGGGGGCTGAAGTTGGGGTCCCTGATCCAGGAATGCCGCGAACCGAAGCGATAGGCCACCGCCGCGCCCCAGCTGGCGCCTCGCATGCCCAGCTGGCCGAGAACGTTGATGCCGCTTGCCGAGGACAGAACGCCGGTCTCTGAATCGGCGAAGCCATGCTGAGAAATGGCGTTGAGATCGAAGCTGATCGTGGAGCCGTCGGCCTTGCGTGGATGGTTCAGCTGAATGCCAAGGCCGCTGCCCACCGCCCGGTTGTAGGTGCCCGATGCACCCGCCAGCTGAAAGAAATCGAGCACCCTGGAGTTGTAGGCGCTCGGAATGAACCCCAGCAGGCCGGTGTTGCGCACCAGCGCACCGCCGTTCACCTGGATGGCGTCGCCGATCGGCACACTCACGTAGAGGCGGTCGACGATCAGGTCTCCAGCCGTGGAACTCGGGGTGTCCAGCCGGAGGATCTGGGCGCTGCTTCCGAAAGGCAGGGGGGCGGTGTTTCCGGCGCGTAGGCGCGTGCGCACAAGGTCACGGCCGGTCACGCTTGAGTCAACCGTCAGTCGCAGATCGAAACTGGACGTGGTCTGGTTGGGGGCCCCCCCCTCGCCATCACCGCTCCGGCCCAGGGGGGCTACGAAATTGGGGGTGCCGCCCACAAGGGAGTTGGCCTCCACCCGCAGCCTGGTGGTGGGGATGAAGGGTTGGGATTCACGCCCACCCAGCCCATGATTGCGGGGATCGAAACCGCAGCCAGGCGTTTCGGAGGCTGACAGCCGTAGCGGGTGGGCGATGGCCACCACAACAAGCGTGCAGGCACCAGCTGGGCGTCGTTTCAGCAAGGGCCGGGACGTGTAGAAACCCAAAGACCCCCTGGCCAGGGTTTCTGACTCCCCCGGGTTGGGCAGGCCCACAGGGCCAGGGCGACTGCACCGGGAGGGCAGGACAGAAGGCTCGGAGGGTGGGGTCAGCGCCGGGGCTGGGTGGAGCGCACCGGAACGAGCACCGGCTGCATCAGCCCACCGCCGCCATTGTCATCGTCGGAGTCGGTGGTGAGCCAGAAGGCCAGGCCGAAGGCTGCCAGCACACCGATGAACAGCAGCAGTTCAGCCATGGCTTGATTTGAGCTGAGGTCACCGTAGCGGCAATCCATCGCTGTGGTGTAGCGAATGCATCTCGGGGTTGGGATCCCATCTGGCCGTGGGATCCCCATGGATTGCCGGTCAGGCCAACGGTGCCAGGGCCAGCACCAGCCCGGTCAGGCTGAGGGCGGCGGCCAGGGTGAGGCTCCAGCGGCTGCTCAGCCGGCGCAGCAGCAGAACGGTCGCGCCCACCACGGCCGCCGAGGCCAGTCCGGCCCCCAGCCACCAAGCCGTGGTGCCGCTGGCTTCCTGGCCATGCAGCAGGGCATGGACGGCCACCGCCGCTGCCACGCCGCCGCCGACCAGGCCGAGCTGGGGTGAACGCTGGCTGCGTTGCAACGCCAGCAGCAGCACGCCAAGGGCCGAGACGGCCAGGGCCGCCCACACCTCCGCCGCGGGCAGATCGCCCCCGAACGAGCCCAGCACCGCGCCCACCAGGGCGCCGCCCAGGGCGAACAGCAGCACACTGCCACTCACGTAGGCGGCAACGCCGCCGACGCCGAGCAGCAGCAGCAGGTGATCCAGGCCCAACAGGGGGTGGCTGGCGCCGGCCAGCAAGCCCGCATCGGCGCTGCCGTGGGCATGGCCCGGCAGGGTCGAAAGCAGGCTCAGGCCGAGCCCGGCAGCTGCGGGCAGGGCCAGCTGACGCAGGCAGCGGGGCCGGGCAGAACTGGGGGAAACGGGGAGAGACATGGGTGGGCCGGTCCGCGCCGGCGGAGAAGGTGAACGGGATGGGCGAGCGTTCTGACTGAGGCCGGCCCCTTCCCCGTGCGGGGGTCGGGGAGGGGAGCCGGCCATCACAGCTGCGGGACAGTGCCGGAGTGGGGAGAGAACCTCCCGGCACCGGACTTTCCTCGTTACCTCTCCGGGCTGAATCCGGAGAACCCGCCCCAGTCTTAGCGCCATCGGCGCCCCGGCACCGTTCAGGCGAAACCCTTGCCGGCGTTTTTGGCCACGCAGGCCTGCAGCTGCTGACGCAGGCGGGCGTGGTCGAGATTGCGGCCGATCAGCACGATCTGGTTCTTGCGCTGGCTGTCGGGCCAGGCGGAGTCGTCAATGGAAAAGCGCTTGCCGGCCAGGTGGAACACATGGCGGCGCTCGCTCTCGTTGAACCAGAGGATTCCCTTGGCCCGGAAGACTCCCTCGGGCAGCTGGTTGTCGAGGAAGTTCTGGAACTTGCGCAGGGCAAAGGGACCATCGGCGGCAAAGGAGAGGGAGGTGAAACCTTCGATGGCGGCGTGCTCGGCATGGTCGTGGTGATGGTGATCAGCCGTGCCGTGGCTGCCATGGTCATGGCCGGCGTGGGTGTGGCTGGACTCGTGTTCGCAGTGGCCGTGGTCGTGGTCGCAGCCGCTGTGGTCGTGGGCGGGATCCGCATGGATCTGCCCGGCTACCACCTTGTCGCTCTCAAACAGGCCCACGCTCAGCAGCAGCGGCAGGGGCACCTCTCCCTTCACCGCGCGCAGGATGCGGGCGTCGGCCTTGATCTCCCGCAGCCGTTCCTCCAGCGCACTGAGTCGTTCCTCGGCCACCAGGTCGCACTTGTTGAGCAGGAGCATGTCGCCGTACACAATCTGGGCCCGGGCCACCTCGCCTTCCAGCAGCTCGTCGCTGAAGTTTTCGGCGTCCACCAGGGTGATGATCGAGTCGAGCCGGGTGGCCTCGCGCAGATCGCTGCCCAGGAAGGTCATCGCCACCGGCAGGGGATCGGCCAGGCCGGTGGTCTCCACCACCAGGTAGTCCACTTTCTCGGGTCGCTCCAGGATCCGATACACGGCTTCCAGCAGTTCGCCGTTGATCGAGCAGCAGATACAGCCGTTGCTCAGTTCCACCATGTCGTCGCCGGTGGCGACCACCAGGTCGTTGTCGATGCCGATCTCACCGAACTCGTTCACCAGCACGGCCGTTTTCAGCCCCTGCTGGTTGGTGAGGATGTGGTTGAGCAGGGTGGTTTTGCCCGCACCCAGAAAGCCGGTGAGGATGGTGACGGGCAGGCCCGTGGGGGCCGCAGTGTCGGGCATGGCAGTGCTGGGAATCGTTCCCAGACCATAGGGTTTCCGCGAACGCTGCCCAGGGCGCGGCGCGGCCCAGGCGAGTCGGGCTGGCCGTGGGCTAGGACCGCTGCTGACGCTGTTGACAGGCGGCGCAGAGGCCGTAGAACTCCAGGGTGTGGAACAGGGGCAGGAAGCCCTCGAGTTCCCCGCTGGGCAGGGCCAGATCGTGCACCGGACAGTGCGGCAGCCGCTTGGTGCTGCCGCAGTCCACGCAGGTGAGGTGGTGGTCGTCGCGCTCGGTGGGGGCGAACAGGGCTTCGCCGCTGGGCAGGTGGCGGCAGCGCACCAGGCCCCATTGCTGCAGTTGACGCAGGTGGCGATACACCGTGGCCAATCCCATGGGTGTGCTGCTGTGTCGCAGCTGGGCGTGGAGATCCTGCCCCGAGAGTTCGCTGGTCGCAGCGTTCAGTGCCTGTAGGAGTTGCTCCTGCCGCGCACTGAGCCTGGAGTTCACGCTGGCCTCCACCACAAGCTGATTCATGGTGAGCTGTTCTAGCCCGCAGGTAGCCAGTGCACCTGGCGCACTGGCCGTTGGAGAGGGCGCAGCTCCAGGCTCCCGCCGTCGATCAACACGGGCTGAGCCGCCTGGGAAGGGGCTGGACTGCTGGCTGCCACCTGGGGGCGCAGGGCTGCCAGCAGGGTGCCGCTGGCGGGATCCCAGTGCAAGCCGGTGCCGGGCTCCAGTTCCCAGCCCTGCAGGTCGCGCCGCGCCAGCACCTGGCCGCTGCGGCTGAGGGTGATCAGGCTGAGCAAGGGGCGCTCCTGGCCTTCCAGCAGCAGGGCCCAGGCCCGCTCGCCGCTGCGGTCGCAGGCGCTGGCTACCAGGGCCTGCGACCCCAGCCACAGCTGCCGCGGGGGCTGGCCCGGCTCCACCAGTTCCAGGGAGCGACGAAAATCTGGCCAGTGGCGCAGCAGCAGGGCCCGGCCTGCCTGGGGACAGAAGCTGCTCAGGTCGCGGCTGCCTGGCAGGGTCTGGCGCCGGGGAGGCTGGGGCGGTAAGGCCTCCAGATGGAGGCCCTCGGTGTCGGGCACCACCACCGCCCCGCCCTCCGGCAGCAGTTGCATCGGCCCGCTCACGGGCCAGGGCAGCCTCTGGCTCCCGCCGCCGTTGCGGCGCAGCTCACTGGCACTGCTGCCCGGATCCAGCTGGCCGCTCTGGATCAGCAGGTCGCCGCGCCGGTTGCTGCTGTAGTGGGCGAACAGCACGGGCGCGCCGTGCAGGGGCTCTGGCGCACTGGCCACGGCGGGGCCGGGCTTGTTGCTGACGCCTGGCTGGACGGCCATGAGATTGTGCTGGCGCAGGGGAATCCGCCACAGCCGCAGCTGGCCATCGGCCTGGCGGCTGGCTGTGGCCAGGCCCGATCCGTCGCCCAGGGGCAGCAGCAGGGGAATCTCCGGCCACACAGGGCTGAGCGGTTGCCAGCGGCCGTCGTGGTCGCGCAGCTGCACCTGCTCGCCGCCCGCCACGCTCACCACCGCCAGGATCCGGGGACGGGGGTCCCAGTGCCAGCTGCTTGGCGGCAGCGCCAGGCCCCGGCCGTCCTGGCCACTGATCTGCAGTTGCAGCGGTGCGTTGATCCGCTGGCCTCCGTTCAAGCTCAACATCAGGCTGTCGCCCCTGCCGAGCCAGCGATGGGACAGGGGGGGCTTCAGTGCGCTCCGCTGCTCCAGGCTCGGTGTGTTCATCGGCCGGCTGAAGCGGGCCTGCAAGGCTGCAGGGCCGGCGCTGGCGACGGCCGCCTGCAGCGTTTGCAGGCGCGGTGGCTGGCGCACCAGGATCTGCTGCTGGATGAGGGCCAGCAGACTGGGTAACGCCAATGCCAGCAACCAGGGTTGGTTGGGGCTCATGGTTCGAGGGGCCGGGCTGGCCGGGGAATGGGCCGGATCACCGTGGGTACCACCACCAGCTGGTCGTTTTCCGCCGCCATGGTGCCCTCGAGCGCCAGCCACTGGTCGGCCTGGGGCAGGGGTTGGTCGCTGGGCCAGCGCACCGGCAGGCCCACCGGGGTGGCGTCGGCCAGGCAGCAGCGCACCAGCAGCCGGGCGATCTGGGGCGGCTGGCCTGGCACCGGCAGCAGGAAACCGCTGATGCGCACGGGATCACCGTCGAACAGTTGGGGGTCGGGCTGGCTGCGCAGCAGGCGCACCCAGTCGGTGAGGCTGCGCTGGGCCGGCGGCAGCACGAAGCTGAGGCGTTCAGCGGCGGTGTCGTCGCCGGGACGCTGAATGGCCAGGTCGGCGAAGGAGGGGTTGGGCGGCCAGGCGATCACCAACAGCGCGATCACGGCGGTGACCAGGCTGAGGCGTCCGTCCCGCTGGAGCTCGCCCCGGGCCTCGCCCGCCTGCAGTCCGGCCAGTACCTGCAGGACCGCCAGCACCAGCAGCACCCCGCCGGCGGCACTGACCAGGGGATGGAACGCAGCACGTAGCAGCAGATCCAGCCGTCCATCCACGCTGCTCTGCAACAGCACCACCGCCCACAGGGCCAGGGCCAAACCTCGCAGAAGGGGTTGCACCATCACAGTCGCCAGAGATTCACCCACTGGCCGATCAGCAACACCACCAGCATGGAACCGGCGGCGGTGAGCAGCAGCCCCCGGGGCTTGAACAGCATCCCAAGCAGGCCCACCAGCTTGATGTCGATCACCGGCCCCAGCAACAGGAAGGCCAGCAGGGCACCAGGGGTGACCTGGGCGGCGAAACCGAGGGCCAGGAAGGCGTCCACGCTGGAGCACACCGAGAGCACAAGGCTGAGGGCCATCAGGGCCAGGATCGAGAGCGTGGGGGCGCCGCCCACCGCCAGTAGCCACTGGCGCGGCAGCAGGGCCTGCACCAGGGCGGCCACGGCGCAGCCGGCCACCAGCAGCAGGGCCAGGTTGAGAAATTCGCGACTGCCGTGCTGCAGCACCTCCCGCCAGTCCGGGCGCAGCTGCGGGGCCAGCGCCGGCGGCTGATCCTCCGCCAGGCCGATCAGGCCGCTGCGGCGCTCCAGCAGGCTCACCGCCGCCAGGGGCTGGTTGAGCCGCCGCTCCTCCAGCAGGTCGGCCCGCAGCAGCTCGCCCTCCGGCAGCAGCCGCAACAGCAGGGCCAGGGCCAGGGCCACCAGCACCGCCCCCAGGGGGCGGGCCAGCAGCAGCCAGGGCTGGTCGGGGAAGGCGGCCCAGGTGCTGGCGATCACGATCGGATTGAGCACCGGCGCGGCGAACAGAAACCCCAGGGCCGTGCCCACCGGCGCCCCGCCCACCAGCAGCCTGCGGGCCACAGGCACGTTGCCGCACTCACAGGCCGGCAGGGCAAAGCCCAGGGCAGCGCCGCTGAGGGGGCCGGCCACCGGGTGGGACGGCAGCCGCCGCAGCCAGGCGCCGCTCGGGCTGAACCAGCGGGCCAGGGAAGCGATCAGCACGCCGATGAGCAGGAAGGGCAGGGCCTCCAGCAGGAGCCCCTGGAAGAGGGCCCAGGCGGTGTTCAGTCGGACCGGAACGAGCACTGGAGAGAGGTGCGCTGATCAGCGGGCGAGTTGATGCTCGCAGGGCATCCAGTACGGGCCCATGCGGTGGGCGCCCGTGCCGTTGAAGTGCAGGCGGGCGGCCTTCTCTGCCCCGACCTCGCTGGTGTGCGGCGCCGGCACAGCGCCGCTGCTGACCTGGGGGTTGGCCAGCGCAGCAGTGGGCCGAATGCGGGCCGCGGTAGCCATGGGCTGCATGCCTGGGCAAAAGCGGGACATGGGGGCGATGGTGGCGCAATGGGCCGGCACATGGGTGGGCTGCGCTGGCCTGGCGCTGTGGCAGAGGCGAACTGCCCCTGCTCGAGGTCAGGCCGCAGGTGATCCCAAGGTGTTGACCCCCTTGCTGGCCATCAGCCGGTTGCTGGTGGATGCCCCTGAGCCCAATCCCTCCCCGGCCGATCTGCCCAGGGAGCCCCAGGCGGGCGACCGCTCCTTCAATACGCTGGTGTCAGATCTGGGCATCCGCATCAGTGGGTTCCATCTGCTGGGGGTGCTCGGTGGCTGAAGGTTGGCAGGATGGGCACAGTGCCTGTGGCTGAGCGGGGCGCCCATGGCTGAATTGGTGCTGGAGGTGGAGAACCTGCGGGTGATTCGCGACGGCGTGCCCGTGGTGGAAGACGTGAGCTTCCAGTTGCCGGCGGAGAGCGACACGGCCCTGGTGGGCCCCAACGGCGCCGGCAAGAGCACCCTGGTGGCGGCCCTGCTTGGCCTGTTGCCACGGCAGAGTGGGGCGGTGCGCCTGCTGGGCCAGCCCCTCGGCCCCCAGGGCCAATGGCCCAGTGCCATCCGCAGCCAGCTGGCCTACCTGCCCCAGAGCCTGGCGGTGCGCGGCCGCTTCCCGCTCACCGTGGCCGACTTCGTGGGCTTCGGCTTCGATCCGGCCGGCCCGCGCTGGCCCTGGCAAGGGGATCGCCGCCACCGTCGGCAGGCGGTGGCCCGGGCGCTGGAGCGCACCCACTGCGGCGGGCTCGCCACCCGCCTGATCAGCGAACTCTCCGGCGGCCAATGGAAGCGGGTGCAGCTCGCCTTCTGTGTGGTGAGGTCCCGGCGTCTGCTGGTGCTCGACGAGGCCCAGGCTGGTCTCGATGCTCCCTCCAGCGAGCGCTTCCAACAGCTGTTGCTCGACCTGCGCCGCCAGGAGGGCTGGACCGTGCTGCAGGTGTCCCACGACCTGGAGATGGTGCGGCGCAGTTGCGACCAGGTGCTCTGCCTGAACCGCCAGCTGCGCTGCAGCGGCAGCCCCGAACATGCCCTCCGCCCCCAGCGCCTCGCGGAGCTCTACGGCCCCGGCTATGTGGCCTACCGGCACCACCACCACCACCATTCCCCACTGCCGCAATGAGCGGTGTCGACGCCCTGCAGTCGGCCCTGCAGCAACCCTTCATGCAGCGGGCCCTGGTCGGCGGCCTGCTCACCGGTTGCCTGGGCGGCCTGCTGGGCAGTTTCGCGGTGCTGCGCCAGCTGTCCTTCTTCAGTGATGCCCTGGGCCATTCGGCCCTGCTCGGGGTGAGCATCGCCGTGCTGCTCAACCTCAACCCCACCCTGGTTCTGATTCCCTTCGCGGTGCTGTTCGCCCTGCTGGTGAATCAGCTGGTGCAGCGCAGCCGCCTGCCCACCGACGCCCTGCTGAACATCGTTTATTCCAGTTCGCTGGCCTTCGCCGTGGTGGCCCTGAGCCTGGTGGAGAGCTACCGGGGTGGCATCCAGCAACTCCTGTTCGGCGACATCCTTGGCATCAGCTGGAGCGATCTGTGGGTGATCGGTGGCCTGCTGGTGCTGGCGGCGGGCTACGTGATCGTGAGCCTGCGGGCCCAGGTGCTGCTCACCCTCGACGACGACTTGGCCGGAGCCTTCGGCGTGCGTGTCAACGCCCATCGCCTGGCTTTCATCATCCTGCTGGGGGTGGTGGTGGCGGTGTCTGTGAAGGCGGTGGGGGTACTGCTGATCAGTGCCTTTGTGGTGATTCCCGCCTGCGCCAGCCGCCTGGTGAGCCGGCGCCTGCCCCTCTATGTGCTGGGCGCGTCGCTGCTTGGCGGGGTGTGTGCCCTGGTGGGCCTGCTCGCATCCGGCCTCACCAACCTGCCCTCCGGACCCTGCGTGGTGATCGTGCAGTTCACAGGGTTCCTGCTGGCACTGCTGGTGAGTGTCAGGCGGCCAGGGCCACCACCCGGTCGTGCACCTGCAGCTGCACCCGGCAGCCCTCCGCCAGGCACGGCTGGGCTGGGGTGATCACCGTGAGGGCTTCCTCGCCCAGGCGCACTTTGTAAAGCTGGTCGTGGCCCCGGAATTCGCGCACCTCCACGGTGGCCGCGGCGGTGGGATCGGCCACCAGCCGGATCTGCTCCGGACGCACCGCCACCTGGGTGTAGCCCTCGGCGGGCTCCAGCAGCGGCAGGGCCCCCAGGATGGTGTCCACCTGTTCGCCGTGGGCCCTGCCCTCGAGCACGTTGGCGCGGCCCAGAAAGTTGGCCACGAAGGCGGTGGCCGGCTGGCGGTAGATGGCATCGGCCTGGCCGATCTGCACCAGTCGGCCCCGCTCCATCACGGCCAGGCGATCGGCCATCACCATGGCTTCCTCCTGGTCGTGGGTCACCAGGATGGCGGCGGTGTTGGTGTGGTGGAACAGCTGGCGCACCTCCTGGCGCATCTGCACGCGCATGGCGGCATCCAGATTGGAGAAGGGTTCATCCAGCAGCACCAGGGCTGGGGCCGGTGCCAGGGTGCGGGCGAGGGCCACCCGTTGCTGCTGGCCGCCGGAGAGTTCGTGGGGATAGCGCTTGCCCAGGTGGGCCAACCCCACCAGCTCGAGCATCTCCTCCACCCTGGCCCGCGCCTGGCCGCGGGGCAGGCGATGGAGCCCGAAGCTCACGTTGGCCGCCACGGTGAGGTGGGGGAAGAGGGCGTAGTCCTGGAACACCAGGCCGAAACCGCGCTGTTCCGGCTGCCAGTGGGTGATCTCCTGGCCATTGAGGCGCACCACGCCTCCATCGGCCCGCTCGAAACCGGCGATCAGGCGCAGGGTGGTGGTTTTGCCGCAGCCGGAGGGGCCGAGCAGGGCCAGCAGTTCGCCTTTGGCCAGCGAGAAGCTCACCCCGTCCACCGCCGCCGCCGTCTCGCCGGCATACCGGCGGCTGAGCTGCTCGATCTGCAGGAGGGGAGGCTGGCTCATCAAGGGAACGGGGGGGCGGATAGCGGTAGTGAGGCGCGCCGAATCGAGGACTGGCGTGCAGGCCGTAGGAGCTGAAATGGCGGCGGAAGGGCTGCGCCTCACGGCTGAACAGCGGGTTGAGACCCGTTCTATCCACCAGCCCAGGCGCTCACCGACCAGGTGATACGCCTGGGCGTAACAAAAGGCACATCCGCTCAGCTGAGCGGGGTGTTGCTGGGCGGCTTGTTTCCGGTGGGTGTCGGGAACGGTGCTGAAGGAGGGCTTCAGTGGGATGGAACGCGTGCTGCCCTGCACCCCTCTCCAGGTGTGATGGCGCCGGTCGCGTTGGGATCGGGTTGAAGGTCGTTCTGGCGGCGGTTCGAGAGCTGCTGGAAGGCCTCAGGGGGGTGGGAGACGATGAGCGCAGGACGCTTTGGAGAGCTCGGATCGCTGGATCAGTCTTTCGTTGTTCCAACGCTGCCCCTGAGTGGCAGGCAGGGAGTTTGGAGTGGCGAAGCAGAGAATTGATGGCGGCCTGTCCACCCGAGGGGCTTGTTCGAAGTGTCGCTTCTACTCAGACAACGTCCGCAAGCCTTCACATCTACTGCAGCATCTACACCAATCACGGGCTTGCCAATGGAATCATCTGTCTTCCATGGCGGCGGTAGATA
>JBILNZ010000032.1:0-34391 GCA_044374745.1 Prochlorococcaceae cyanobacterium
CGGACTCACCCTCCCGCCGCATCACACCACCTCGACGTCGCTCAAGAAGCAAGCCACCGGCACTCCCGCTGAGCTCCCGATTGGCGCTTTTACTGCTGCTGGGCGCTACGGACGACAAACTCCTAGGTCCTCACTCGATCATGCTTAGTACAGCGATTGTCCGTTTGTGGTGCTAGGTAAATGGGTCGTCCCGAAAATCAATCATTTACTGACGCGGGCCTTGTGAATTGTGGTCTTTAATGTCAGACCCAGCCCCATGCGGTAGCCCCTGCTACCACATGGGGCTTTCGTTTGTTGTTAGCTTAATTTTAGATAGGGTGATGCGACGTTTATGGCTTCTGGGCTTGTGCACACGTACGCAAACCTGTTTTCGCAGTCTTTTTTTCGGTTAAAGGTTTGACAAACTCATGATTTCCAGTCAAATTCTACATATGAGGGTAGCTCCGCTTTCACTGCTGACAGGTATTGCGCTTGCTTTGGCCAGTCCTACCCCATCGGCGCAGGCACTCACGATCACAATGATGGAGGTAGGTGCCGATGTGACCATGGCTGGCTCCGGCTCGCTCAACCTCGCGGCTTTGCAAGGCCCCGTCACTGATCTCAGCCCCGGGTCATTCGTGTATCCATCGCTCAGCTCATTTCTGCTGGGCACGCTTTCAGGGGTTGATGCTTTCTTTGGAACAATCTCCTTCCCTACTGATTTTGGTTCTGGCTCTGGTGTTCTTGGCGATGGCAGTGGCGAGCCGTTCGGTCCTGTGCAAATCTTTGGCTTCGGTCCGGAGATCTGGGTCCCCATGGGCTACCAATCAGGAGCACCGCTTAATGCCTCGGCCATTTTCCAGGGAGAAACTCTGGCAACCTTGGGCATCAACCCCGGCGTCTACGTCTGGTCATGGGGGTCGGGCGAGGATGCCGATGACTGACCCTCCACGTGACACGGACCACCACCCCTGTGCCGGGACCCCTCCCCTGGCTCGGAACCTGCGTAGCCCTGGGGTGGAGCCGGAGCATTCGCAAGAGGGCGTTGCAGGCCCGACGGCCGGGATGTTGCACGCGCGGATAGCTAGGCCAGACGGACCCCTTTCACTTTAGCTCCGGCACAACCGCCTCTCTATTCAGAAATGCTTGCGCAATGAGGAATTTGGCGTGGAGTGATCCAAGAGCACCGGGTCTCAGGGAGCCTCCCCCTGCTGGCTAGGTTGGGATTAGCGATAGGTAGGGCGAGCTGATCGCCCGGCCCGACCTGATCAAGTTCACCGACGCCCTGCCCAAGACCCGCAGCGGCAAGATCATGCGTCGGATCCTGCGCTCCCTGGCCTCGGGCCAGGAGGTGAGCGGCGACACCTCCACCCTGGAGGACCGCTCCGTGCTCGACCAGCTGCGGGTGTAAGGCTCAGCCGAGGCTGGCGGCCGAGGGTTGCACCAGCAGCCAGATCAGCCAGATGCTGCCCAGCAGGGGGATCAGGCCGATGAAGATCCAGGCCCAGTGCTTGCCGGCATCGCGCAGACGGCGCACGGTGACCGGCAGGCTGGGCACGATCGTGGCCACGGCCCAGATCGAATAAATCCAGCCGAAGAAGTCAGAGGCAGCGCTCAGGATCAGCAGCACCACGCTGATGATCAGGTTGGCCAGGGCATACCACCAGTAGTCGCCGCGGTTGGAGCGGCCGGTGTAGTCGAAGCTGCGTTGCCAGGCGGCGGTGAAGGCCGCGATCAGGTTGTTCATTCTGAACATGTCATCCCGTGCAGGGTGCGCCGTGCCACCGCGTTCGTCAACCGCTGGTGTGCGTTTACAAGCCGGAGGGGCCGCCGCGGTTCAGACCAACCACTGCTGGGCCGTGGCCTCGATGGGCTGGGGGCGTCCGTAGAGGTGACCCTGGCCGAAGTCGCAGCCGAACTCCAGCAGCTTCATTTCCTGTTCGGCAGTCTCCACCCCTTCCGCCACCACCTGCACGCCCAGTCCGGCTGCCAGCGAGATCACCGCCCGGGCGATCGCTTCATCTTCGCCATCCGTTGAGCTGGGGCCCAGATCGGTCACAAATGAGCGGTCGATCTTCAGCAGACCCACGGGGAAGCGCTTGAGGTAGAGCAGGGAGGAATAGCCGGTGCCGAAGTCGTCGATCGCCAGCTGCAGGTTCATCCGTTGCAACCTTTCGATCGTGCTGGCTGTCGACTGGATGTCCTCCACCAGGGATGTCTCGGTGATTTCCAGAAACAGCTGGCCAGGATTGATGCCGCTCTGGCCCAGGATCGGCTCGATCCGCTCCACCAGGTCGCTGGCCCCGAGGGTGCGGGCCGAGACGTTGACGGACAACCGCAAGCCATCCAAGCCTGGCCGCTGCTGCCAGCGCCCCAGGGCCGAACAGGCCATGGCCATCACCTGCAGATCGATCTCCTGAATCAGACCGCAGTCCTCGGCGGCCGTGATGAACGCCGCCGGCTCCAGCAGGCCCCGCTGGGGGTGCTGCCAGCGGGCCAGGGCCTCGAAACCCACCAGCCTGCCCCGCTCCAGATGCATGATCGGTTGCAGGAAGCAGGTGAACTGTCCGTCCTCCCCCGCCAGCCGCAGCGCCTCCTCTAGGGCCAGCCGCTCCCGGGCCTCCACCCGCAGGGCCGGATCAAACAGGGCGAAACGCCCCCGCCCCAGGCCCTTGCCGCGGTACATCGCCATGTCGGCGTTCTCAATCACCTCCGAGGGCGGCTGGCCGGGCTCGGCCATGGCGATGCCAACGGAGGCGGAATGGCTCAACTCCACGCCCGCCACCCGCACCGGCTGTCGGATCGACCTGATCACCCGTCTGGCCAGTTCCATCGCCGAATCGGCACTGGAGACCCGGGTGATCAGGATGAATTCATCCCCCGAGAGTCGCCCCACCAGGTCGTCCTGTCGCACCGAGCGCAGCAGGATCCGGCTGATGTGCACGAGCAGTTCGTCGCCGGCGCCATGGCCATGGGCATCGTTCACCCACTTGAAGCGGTCGATGTCGATGAACAGCACGGCTGTGCGGTGGTCCCGATCCGGGGGCTGATGCAGCCACCGGGCCAGCCGTTCCAGTACCAGCACCCGGTTGGGCAGGCCGGTGAGCGGGTCATGGGTGGCCTCATGGGAGGCCTCCAGCCGGGCCTGCCGCTCCGCGGAGATGGCCTCCAGCAGCCGCAAGCTCAGTTCGATGCTGCGGGCCATCGCCCGCAGCAGGGAGCGCTCCTCCAGGTCGAAGGGGTCGCCGAGCCGCCCCACCATCAGCTGGTTGGTGCCACCGAGCGGGGCCCAGTAGCTGTTCAGGCAGCCGGCCTGAACGGCCAGCTGCCCCGGCCGGGCGGTCGCCTGCTGCAGGAGCAGCTGCCGCTCCGCCGCGTTCAGGCCGATCGACCAGGTGATGCCCTGCTCACCGAGGATCACCGCCACCTCGGCTTCCACCGACTCCGCCACCCGGTTCACCACATTGCGCAGATTCTCCGGATCGTCAGTCGAGAAGGCTGACAGGATCTCGGACAGCAGATGCAGGGACCAGGACGGTTCCATCAGGCGATGGCCAGGGTCACCAGGGTCTGGTTGTGGAAGCCTCCGGCGCCGTGGGTGCGGGCAATCTCCCCGTAGGTGTAGAAGCCGGCCGTGGGCACCTGCCCGGCACAGCGCGCGATCAGCTCCGTCTCTTCCTGCAGGTGCTGCTGCCCGAAGATGGAGCGCCGGGACACGCAGTCGAACAGCAGCAGGCCCACCGGTGGCGCATCCCCCAAGGCCTGCACGGCCGTGCAGGCAGACTCGCCGGCTGCCTGCAGGACCGACGCATAGTCCCCCCGGCTGAGCAAGGCCAGGGCCCCCTGGGGCACCTCCGCCACCATCACAAGGGCGCCGCGTTCACGATCACAGCCTGAGACGTGGCGCATCTCGATGCGATCCCGGCGGCGGATGCCGATGGGGCGCACCGCCGCAAAATCGGCAAAGGCCTGGGGGTCCTCGCGCACGCTCTCCGGTGCGTTGAAGAATTCGAGGTACACCTCCAGGGCCGGCCGGTCATCCAGGCTGCCCAGCAGGGTGCTGCGGCTCTCGGTGACCAGCATCGGTTCACTGCAGGGGGTCCAGCCATGGCTGACGCCCACGCCCAGGGGACGGTCGGAGCTGATCGCGGCGGCCACCACCGCCCCGCTGAACACCTCCTGGCCGTGCAATTGCTGGGTCTGGCGCATGGCCAGGTAGTCGCCCGCGCAGCCTCCGATCAAGGGCACATCGATGCCGGTGGCGTCGTAGGCCCCCCGCACCACCTCCATCTGATCGCCCCCCAGGCCATCGGAGAGCAGCAGCATCACCGTGTGCTTACGCCGTTCCAGCTGCTCCAGGCAGCTGGCGGCCCGCAGGGCCGCCTCGCGCAGGTCGGGGCCGGTGCCCAGACCCTGACCCGTCTGCACCCGCACGCCGGTGCCGCCCAGGGCCCAGAGCACCAGCGAATCGCTGAGGGCGTGGCCGCCGGCAATCTCCCCGGCCGTGGTGCAGCCGACCACAGCGGTGTCCGGCAGCTGCAGGGCCAGCTCGCGGGCCACGACCTCCAGCTGGTAGCGCGGCGCGGCGAGCACCACCAGCAGCCGTGGCCTCCACTCCAGGGCAAGACCCGCCAGGGCCTCCGCCAGGGCCTCGCAGCTGCCAGCAAGGTTTGATGCTCCTACCCGGACCCAGCTCTGCGGTTCCGCCATGGTGGGGGTGACCCCGTCAAGATCCCCGGGATGGCCCGGCTGGCAATTCATCATCTCCTGTGGCGGGCCCCCGGGCCCAGTGGCTGATGGCTCCGGCAATGCTCTCCACCGCCCGCTGCCGCCGGGGATCGTCTGCCCATGCACCCAGCACCTGGCGGCGGAGGCCACCGCTGGCGGGGGTGAGGTGGTCGCCGGGGAGCACCAGTAGCTCGGAGCGGTCGTCGGCCCGGGCCTGCAGAACCCCGAGCAGCCGTCCGCTCTGGTCGATCCCGTCGCGATCGAAGCGAACGAGCAGGTTGCGGCGCTGGCGATAGCTGCTGCCCACCTGCCGCAGGGTTTCCTCCGGGCCTGGGCTGAATTCGCTGCGTACGTTGAATTGCTGTCCCAGCTCCGCCAGCAGGGGCACCGAGCGCTCGGCGGAGAAGTTGTTGAAGCTGATGGCCACCAGGCCGTCGCAGCCCCGGCCGCCATCGGGAGCCAGCAGGTGGAGCTTGCAGCCCAGGCTGTGGCCCAGTCGCAGGCTGGTGGGTCCGGCGTTGCGGAAGGCGCGCCAGGCCTCATTGGCCTGGGCCTGGTGGTCGAAGCCCGGCACGTAGCTCCACACCAACACCCGCCAGCCCCGCTGGGCGAGGGCCTCGAGCAGGCGCCGGTAGCTCAACTGGGGGGCAGCCGCCAGGTAGCTGCCGCCGATGAAGGCGATCGACTGCCCCTGGCGGTGGTCCGTCCGTGGGTCCGGCTCCACGACCCACAGGGCGCCGCTCTGCTGCCAGCGGGCCATGGCGCTCAGCCCTGCCCCAGCTGTTGCAGCGCTGCCAGGGCCTCGCGGCGGTGGGCCGGCCCATCGAGCAGGTTGTTGAACACGTGGCGGATCACGCCCTGCCCATCGATCACGTAGGTGACCCGCCCGGGCAGCAGGCCGAGCACATTGGGCACACCGAAGGCCTTGCGCAGGTTGTTGCCCCGGTCCACCAGCAGGGGGAAGCGCAGGCTGTGGCGCTGGGCGAAGCGCTGGTGGCTGGCGGCGTCATCGCCGCTCACGCCCCAGACCTCGGCGCCGAGGGCCTGCAGCTCGCCGTAGCTGTCGCGGAAGGCGCAGGCCTCCATCGTGCAGCCTGGGGTGTCGTCCTTCGGATAGAAGAACAGCACCAGGGCGCGGCCCCCGAGCTGGTCGCTGCGGCGCTGCTGGCCGTGCTGATCGGACAGGTCGATCAGGGGGGCGGTGTCGCCGGCGCCGAGGCCCATGCAAGCAGGCAGGAAAGGGTGCTCCAACCCTAGGAATCGGCAGTGGCCGCCGTTGCTCCTTCCCGCTCGCGCCTGGGAAGATGGACGGGCCGGCTCGCCGTGCTGCCCGTGACTGCCAATCCCGCCGAAACCAGTTCCCCCTGGCAGCAGCAGGATCTGTTCGGCCTGGAGGTGGCTCCCCCGCCGGCAGCGGTGGCCGAGATCCAACACCCTGCCGATCCCACTCCCGATCCCCTGCCGCCCGCCGCTGCGGTGAAAAGCTCCCCCTCCCTGCCGCCGATCCAACCGGCCCCCCAGCCCAGCCCGGCCGCCAGCGCTGCCCTGGCGCCCGCCACCCTGTTGATCCTCGACACCGAAACCACCGCGCTCTCCCCCGACGAGGGCCAGTGCATCGAGGTGGGGGCAATCCTGTTTCACGTGGCCCAGCGGGCCGTGCTGGCCCAGGTGTCGTTTCTCCTCCCGGCCGCCAGCAACCCCGCGGCCCATGTGAATGGCATCGCTGCGGCGATCACCCAGCTGCCCCAGCCCTGGCAGGCCGGCCTCCAGTGTTTCGAGGCGATGCTGGAGGCGGCCGATGCGCTGCTGGCCCACAACGCCGCCTTCGATCGCCAGTGGTTCGGCCACGGCCCCTTGCCGTCCATCACCAAACCCTGGATCTGCTCGATGGAGGACATTCGCTGGCCGCCGGAGCGCCACCTGCGCTCCAGCCCCTCGGTGCGCGACCTGGCGCTGGCCTACGGCGTGCCGGTGTGGGCCGCCCACCGCGCCCTCACCGATTGCATCTACCTGGCCCAGGTGCTGGAGCGCTGCTCCGACCTCGACCAGTTGCTGGCGGCCGCGCTGGAGCCCCGCCGCCTGTTCCGCGCCTGCCTCTCCTACAGCGAGCGCCAACAGGCCAAGGAGGCCGGCTTCCGCTGGAACGATCCGGTGCGCGGTGCCTGGAGTCGCCGCCTCAGCGAGCGGGAGGCGGCGGCCTTGCCGTTCACCGTTCAGCCCCTGGAGGCAGCCTGAACGGCTGGACGGAATGGCGCCGGGTCGTTGGATTTGCTTCGGCTTGCTGAAGCTCCTCAAGGCGTCCTAACCATCCGAGGCTGCGCTCGCCAGGCTGATGGCAACGACCGATCCACCGTGGCCTCAGCCTGGCCAATGCCTGATCCCCCACGCTCCTCCGACCCTCTGCGCCGCAGCCTGTCCAGCTGGCAGGTGAGCCGCACCTGGGCGCGGCTGATCCGGGAGGCCGAGTGCCTCTGGCGGGTGGACGTGCGCGCCATGCATCGGCTGGCGGCCCAGGAGCTCGGCTCCCTGCTCACCGAGGTGCCGCCGCGGCTGCGGCGGCGAGTGAACCGCTGGTTGGAGCGATTTGGGGTGATCACCCGCCTCAATCCCTGATCAACCGCCTGGCAGCTCCACAAAAAAGCCGCCTCCCGTGGGAAGCGGCTGTCTGTCGGAGTTGCTGGACTGGTCGAATCGGAGCGGCGGGATTTGAACCCACGACCCCCACTACCCCAAAGTGGTGCGCTACCAAGCTGCGCTACGCCCCGGTCGATGCCGGCTAAGTCAAGCTATCACAGCGCTTTGCGGCGCCCCAGCCGGCGCAGCAGGCGGGCACTGAGCCCGTCGCGCGTCAGCCGTCCATAGCCGCCCAGCCGCTGCTCAGCCGCCAGCTGGCGCAGCTCGGCCAGGGTCATGCTGGCCAGCCGCAGCTCGGGCAGCCGCTGCCAGGCCAGGCTGCTGGGCGGCAGCAGTTGGCCGCGCCGCTGGCTGGTGAGGCCCTCCAGGGCGCCGCTGGCCAGCCACTCCGGCACCAGCACCACTAGCACGGCCAGCAGTCCATAGAGCTCCACCAACCCGCGGGGCAGGGGGTGGAGCTGGCGGGGCTCCTGCTGGGCCCTGGCCGGTTCGCTGGGTTCAGGCCCGCTCTGGCTCACAGGAAGCGCTCTGCCGGGCGGCTGGGACTGTCGCGCCACTGCAGTTGCTGCTGGGGGCCTGGCTGCAGCTTCACGGTCCAGAACACCAGGGCGAAGCACAGGCCGATCGTGGCGATCAGGCCGATCAACACCACGCGGTCGGGCAAGGGATTCATCACGGCACGAGGCGTTGGGTCACTACACCTGTTCGGAGCGGGTGCACTCGATCCGGCTGGGCCGCTGCTCGATCGTGAGCAGGTCGCCGCGCAGGATCAGGGTCATCTGCTCGTTGCGGTAGCGGATGCCATTGAGGCCGTTGTTGTCTCGGAAGCCCGTGCTGCGGTAGCCACCGGCGATCAGGGCCGCCTGGGCATCATTGCGCTCCACCACCACCCGGCCCAACCGGGGACACACAAAGGTTTCGCGGCTGTCGTACTGCTCCCACCAGGGCGAGAACTGGGCCACCAGGGTCAGAGCCAGCAGCAGCGGTGCGGGCGGCACGGTTCAGATCGCAATGGGCCCATTGTCGCCCCGCAGCACGCAGTGGCTGATGGTCCAGTCGTAGTGCTGCCACACCCGCCCGTCGAGTTGGTAGGCGGCGCCGGCGAAGTCGCCGAGCAGCTGGCCGCTGGGCTGGGCCGAGCAATAGGGCCGGCTGCCCGGTTTGGCCAGGTACTGCTGGTGATAGGGCTCAGCAAACCAGAAGTCCGGCTGCTCGGCGATCTCCGTGGTGATCGGCCCATAGCCCGCGGCGCTCAGCAGCTGCTGATAGGCCGCCCGGCTGGCCTCAGCCAGCTGCAGGTGCTCGGCGCTGGTCACGTAGATGGCCGAGCGGTACTGCGAGCCGCGATCGTTGCCCTGGCGGTCGCCCTGGGTGGGGTCGTGGCATTCCCAGAACAGCTTGAGCAGGTCGCTGAAGTGCAGGCGGTTGTTGTCCCACACCACCCGCACCACTTCGGCGTGGCCGGTGCCGCCGGAGCACACCTGCTGGTAGCTGGGATTGGCCACCCTGCCGCCGGCGTAGCCCACGGCGGTGGTGACCACGCCGGGCAGCCGCCAGAACCCCTTTTCCGCCCCCCAGAAGCAGCCGCAGCCGAACAGCGCTTCCGCCTGGTGCGGACCCGGAGCCTGGCGGATCGGCGTGCCCAGCACGGCGTGCAGCTCCTGGCCGCCCGTGGCCTCGGCCGCCTTTCCCTGGCTCTGGAACAGTCCGAACACCGGTGTTGTGCAGTTGGCGCGAGCCTAGTCAGGCCGCATCGCTCCCCGGCCCGTTGCGGGGATCCAGGGCGATGTGGTTCAGAAGCGTGGTGGTGAAGGCGAACAGCAGAAACGGCAGCGACAGCACCAGGATCAGCCCCACGCCCATCAAGGCCACGATCGGTTTGCTGGTGCCCATCAGGGCCAGGCCTGCCGCCAGGCTGGCGAAGATCACGCCCATCCAGATCAGGATCTGGGCGTAGATGTCGCCGAAGGTGAGCGTGCAGCGCAGGTTGAAGCCCTGGGCTGGCAGCAGGGCACTGGGGGCTGCCCCTGCGGGGGCGCTGTCGTTGGCCATGGCGGGACGACGCTCGGGGTGGGTGGACGGGCTGTGTCCCCACCTAAGCCGGGCCGGCGCGGGCTGTCTGCCCTTCGCAACAACTGTTCGGCAGTTCACCGGCGATTCAACACCGGCCCTTCCGCTCCCCACCAAACGGGTGGTCGGCCCCTAAACGGGGGCCTGCAGTTGGGCGCTGGCCTGCTCCCGCCTCCACAGCCGCCGGTAGAGGCCGGGCTGCTCCACCAGCTCCCGGTGGGGACCCTGCTGCACCAGCCGGCCCTCCTCCAGCACCAGCACCCGGTCGCAGGCGGCGGCCGCCGAGAGCTGGTGGCTGATCATCAGCACCGTGCGGCCCTGGCTGCCCTGGCCGCGGATCGTGGCCAGGATCGAGGCTGCGGTGCTGTTGTCCACGCTGGCCAGGGCGTCATCGAGCACCAGCAGCGGCGCGTCCACCAGCAGGGCCCGGCCCAGGGCGGTGCGCTGGCGCTGGCCACCGCTGAGGGTGATCCCCCGTTCCCCCACCAGGGTGGCGTAGCCGTCGGGGAAGCCCTTGATGTCCCCCTCCAAGCGGGCCTGGGCCGCGGCCTGCTCCACCCGCTCCTGGCTGGCCTCCGGTTCGCCGTAGCGCAGGTTGTCGGCCAGGGTGGCGGTGAACAGGTAGCCCTCCTGGGGCACCAGGGCCACCCGGCGGCGCAGCTCATCCAGCTCCAGGTGCGTCACGTCCACCCCATCGAGGAAGAGCTCCCCCTCCCCCAGCTCCACCATCCGCCCCAGGGCCCGCGCCAGGGTGGTCTTGCCGCAGCCCACGGGTCCAACCACGGCCACCAGTTCCCCGGGTTGCAGCCGGAAGTGCACATCCTCCAGGGCCGGCCGCGCCGCCCCCGGATAGTGCACCGTGAGGCCGCGGGCCTCGAGGGCGCCCCGCGCTCGCGCCGGCGGTGGCTCGGGCTGGGCGGGCGACTGGATCAACGGCCTGCGCACCAGCAACTGCTCCACCCGCTCCAGGCTCACCTGGCCCGTTTGGAAGGTGTTCAGCGTGAAGCCCAGCAGCGCGGTGGGAAACACCAGCCGTTCCACGTAGAGAATCAGGGCCACCAGGTCGCCGATGCTCAGTCGGCCGCTCTCCAGTTGGCCGCTGCCCAGGGCCAGCAGCAGCAGCAGGCTGATGGAGGAGATGCCCTCCAGCAGTGGAAACAGCGTGCTGCGGGTGCGTGCCAGCCCGAGGGCGGCATCGCGATACACCCGGTTGCGGCCGGCGAAGGCCTGCTGCTCGGTGGCCTCCTGGCCGTAGATCTTGATGGCGCTGATGCCGGAGAGATCCTCCTGGATCAGGTCGCTCAGGTGGGCCAGGGCCTCCTGCTGACGCCGCTGCTGGCGCATCATCCGGCCGCCGAACAGCCGCACGGTCACCAGCATCAGCGGGTAGAGACCCAGAGCCGCCAGGCTCAGCCAGGGATCGATCATCAGCATCGCCGGCAGCGTCAACGCGTAGGCCAGGGCTGTGTTGGTGAGGCTGAGCACGGCGAAGCCCAGCAGCCGGCGCACGTTCTCCACGTCGCTGGTGGCGCGGCTGATCACTTCGCCACTGCCGGTGGTCTGCACCCAGCCGGGTTCCTGCAGCAGCAGATGGTCGAAGATCTTTTGCTTGAGATCCGCCTCCACCTGGCGGCCCACGCCGAACACCAGCATCCGCGAGATCAGCCGCACCCCGCCCATCACCGTGGCCAGCACCACGATCAACAGGGCCTGCAGCAGCACATCGCGCAGCTCGAAGCCATCCTGCAGGTCATCGATCACCCGTCGCACCAGCAGCGGGATGGCCACGCTCAGCAGGTTCACCACCACCAGCGCCGCCATGCCCTGCAGCACAGCGCGCCGGTGGGGCCTCAGGTAGCGCAGGATCAGATCGGTCCTCAGGGCACCCACGCCGCCTGCACGAAGATGGCTCCAACCTAAGGATCGTCCCCTCCGGCCGTGCCCGCCTCTTCCACGCCCTCCGGCTCAGCCGTGCCCGAGCAGAGCCACCCCCTCTACGCCCTCGACCGGGACGTGCTCGACGCCCTGCTGGCGGCCCACACCCCCGGTGACGCCCAGCTGGTGGATACCGCCCGTCTGCTGATGCGCTACCAGGGTTTCCCCGGTGCCCACGACCTGCAGGACGACCTGGAGAAGGTGCTGCGCCTCTGGGGCCTCAGTCGTGAGGAGCTGCACAGCCTCACCCGGGCGATCTGGGCCAGTGGCTTCCGTCCTGGGCCCGCCGGTCCGGCCGGCCCAGGCCAGGAGGCGGTGGGATCCGGCTTCGACACCGCCGATCAGGACGGCTGACGCTGTTCTCGCCTTTTGGCCCGTTTCAGGAGATAGTGGACCCGTCCCCATCACCCGGCCCGGTGTGCATTGCACCCGGGCTTTTTTGTGCGCCAGATTTTGAGCGCAGGGAGCCGGTGCAGGGTTGAATTGGCCAATCCCACGGTTTCCGGAGACGTGGCCATGGCCACTGATGCCCAGTCCCCCAGCTGGCCCGCCCTGCTTGAGCGCCTGCTGGCTGGCGAGGCCCTCAGCGGCGATGTCGCCAGCCTGTTGATGCGCGGCTGGCTGGCTGAGGAGATCCCGCCGGTGCTCACCGGCGCCCTGTTGGCTGCCCTGCGCGCCAAGGGGGTTAATGGCGAAGAACTGGCGGCCATGGCCCGGGTGCTGCGCGAGGCCTGTCCCCAACCGGCCGGTCGCCCGGACCTGCCCCTGGTGGACACCTGCGGCACGGGCGGCGACGGGGCCGACAGCTTCAACATCTCCACGGCGGTGGCCTTCCTGGCCGCCGCCTGTGGCGCCCATGTGGCCAAGCACGGCAACCGCAGCGCCAGTGGCCGGGTGGGTTCGGCCGATGTGCTGGAGGGCCTCGGCGTGCAGCTGCAGGCGCCCCAGGAGCAGGTGCTGGCCGCCCTGCCTGCCGCCGGCGTCACCTTCCTGTTCGCCCCTGGCTGGCATCCCGCCCTGGTGGGGCTGGCGCCCCTGCGCCGCAGCCTGGGGGTGCGCACGGTGTTCAACCTGCTGGGCCCCCTGGTGAATCCCCTGCGGCCGGAGGCCCAGGTGCTCGGTGTGGCCAGAGCCGACCTGCTCGATCCAATGGCGGAGGCCCTGGTCCGGCTGGGGCTTGAGCGCGCCGTGGTGGTGCATGGCTGTGGCGGCCTCGACGAGGCCTCCCTGGCCGGTGTCAGCCAGCTGCGGCTGGTGGAGCAAGGCACCGTGAGCCAGGAGCTCCTGGATCCCGGGAGCCTGGGCATTGCCACGGCGCCGATCAGCGCCCTGGCCGGTGGCGACCTGGCCACCAACCAGGCGATCCTGGAGGCGGTGCTGCAGGGCCGGGGCAGCCAGCCCCAGGCGGCAGTGGTTGCCCTGAATGCGGCCCTGGTGCTCTGGGCTGCCGGCCTGGTGGATGACATGGCTGCCGGCTACCAGCGGGCGGCCGAGGTGCTGGCCGCCGGGGAGGCCTGGACCCGCCTGGAGCAGTTGCGGGCGGCCCTGCAGTCCCCCGCTGGGGGATGATCGGCCCAGTGCTGCCGCTGTGACCGTGCATCCGTCCACCTCCGCAGCCCTGCTGGTGCTGGCCGATGGCACCGTGCTGCGCGGCGAGGCCTTTGGGGCCCGGGGCACCGCCATCGGCGAGGTGGTGTTCAACACCGGCATGACCGGGTATCAGGAGGTGATGACCGACCCGAGCTATTCGGGTCAGCTCGTGACCTTCACCTACCCCGAGTTGGGCAACACCGGCGTCAATGCCCACGATCAGGAGGCCGACCAGCCCCACGTGCGTGGCGTGATCGCCCGCCAGCTCGCGCCCACCGCCAGCAATTGGCGCGCGGAGGAGACGCTGGAGGCCTGGCTCGAGCGCCATGGCGTGGTGGGCATTCGCGGGGTGGACACCCGTGCCCTGGTGCGCCACCTGCGCGAGGGCGGCGCCATCAATGGCGCGATCAGCAGCGATGGTGCCAGCCCCCAGGCCCTGCTGGAGCGGGTGCGCTCGGCTCCCTCGATGCAGGGCCTGAACCTGGCCGCCGCGGTGAGCACCCGCGAGCCCTACACCTGGGAGCAGCCGTGCAGTGCCGCCTTCGACGCCCGCCTGCAGCCCCAGCCGGAGCGGCCCTACCGGGTGGTGGCCATCGACTTCGGCATCAAGCGCGCCATCCTTGACCGCCTGGTGGCCCATGGCTGTGCGGTGTCGGTGTTGCCTGCCGACGCCAGCCTGGAGCAGGTGCGGGCCCTGCAGCCGGAGGGGGTGTTTCTCTCCAATGGCCCCGGCGATCCGGCCGCGGTGAGCGAGGGCATCGCCCTGGCCCGCCAGTTGCTTTCCCAGCCCGACCTACCCCTGTTCGGCATCTGCCTGGGCCATCAGATTCTCGGGCTGGCCCTGGGCGGCTCCACCTTCAAGCTGGGCTACGGCCACCGCGGCCTTAACCACCCCTGTGGCAGTCCCGGCCAGGTGGAGATCACCAGCCAGAACCACGGTTTCGCCCTGGCGGCCGACTCCCTTCCGGAGCGGGTGCAGGTCACCCACCTCAACCTCAACGACCGCACCGTGGCGGCGCTGGCCCTGCCGGATCAGCCGGTGTTCGGGGTGCAGTACCACCCGGAAGCCAGCCCCGGGCCCCACGACGCCGACCACCACTTCGCCCGCTTCACCGCCCTGATGGCGGCCCGCCGCGCCTGAGCCCCGCGGCAAGCGGGCGGTGGGTCTGGCAACGGATCCTGCCCCTTGCCTGGGGCCAGGTGAGCAATCTGAACGAATCGGTCTGGATGAAATGGACTGGACGAGATGGCCTGGACGAGGCTTCTGGCCATGGCCGCCTCCCCGGAATTTTACTGATCCCGGCCTTTTTTGCCCCAGGCGCTGCAGGCCGGGCTGCGATCCCTACACTCCCCGCAGATCCGCAATGGGGGCGAGAGCCATCAACGACCTGCAGCGACTCACGGTGTCCCTGCGTGGGGGATTCGAGCAGCAGGCGCGCTGCCAGCTCTATCGCTTTACGGGCCAGCTGGACGCCTATTCCGACAAGCAGTTCGGGGAGTTCATCGCCTCCCATCGCAGCCCCAGCCAGCCCCTGGTGATCGATCTCTCCCACATCGATTTCATCGACTCTTCCGGCCTCGGCGCCCTGGTGCAGCTCGCCAAGCAGTGCAACACCGACGGCCAGCAGTTTTTGGTGGTGGGCAACGCCCGCGTGGTGCAGACCGTGAAGCTCGTGCGGCTTGAGGAATTCCTGCATCTCCAGCCCGACCTGGAGACCGCCCTTGCCAACCTCGCCGCCTGAGCCGGCTGCCCGGAACCCCGCCGGCCGTCAACCGCCCGCCTGCAGCAGCGCCTGGCTGGCTGGGCTGGCCCCATCCCTGCCCAGCGGTGAGTTGGGCCCCCTGCAACTGGCCTGGCTGGGGGATGCGGTGTGGGAGCTGCACCAGCGGCTGCGCCGCTGCCGCACCCCGGCCCGCTCCCACGCGCTGCATGGCCAGGTGGTTGCCACTGTGCGGGCCGATGCCCAGGCCAGGGCCCTGGAGCGCCTCGATGGCCTGCTCAACCAGCGCGAGCGCGATCTGGTGCGCCGCGGCCGCAACCGGGCCGGCCGGGGGCCCCGCCAGGGGGATGCGGCGGCCTATGGCCTTGCCACCGGCTTTGAGGCGCTACTCGGCTGGCTGTTCCTCCACGATCCCCCCCGGTTGGTCGAACTGCTAGATCACTTGGAGGAGATCGATCCATAACCAGCCTTTGCCATGAGCCCTCGATTTGAACGCCGCCCCGACAAGTGGGCTGGAGCCGGGGGACGAAAGCCCGCGCGTCCGGGATTCCCAACCAGTTCATTCCGGGACCGCGACAAGGGCCGCGACCGCGACCGCGACCGCGACCGCGACAAGGGCCGCGAGTGGGACAAGGGCCGCGAGCGCGGGGCTGCTGCTGAGCGTTCTCCAGAGCGCGGCCGATCCTCCGGCCGGCCTGGGGATCGCTTCCGGCCCTCCGGCCGGGACTGGAATCCCGAGCGCGAGCGCACCCCTGGTGGCGACTGGAACCGCACCCCCCGCGACGGCCGGCGGGACGGCCGCCGCGAGCCCGTGCGCGCCGTGGGTGAGCGCAGTGGTTACGCGCGCACGGGTCCGCGCCGCGACGACAGCCGCCCGCCGCGCCGCCTGCTGCCCTCCCGCTTCAGCCGGCCGCCGGCGGTGGCCGTGGATAGCGCGCCGCCCCAAGCGCTCCAGGGGGTGCACGCCGATGACAGTCCAGCCAGCGACCTGATCTGGGGGCGCCATGCCGCCCAGGCGGCCCTGGAGAGCGGCCGGCCGGTGCACCGCATCTGGTGCACCGCCGAGATGCGCTTCAGCCCGGCCTTCCTGCAACTGCTGCGCGAGGCCAAGGCCTCCGGCGTGCTGGTGGAGGAGGTCACCTGGGCACGCCTGGGCCAGCTCACCGCCGGTGCCGTGCACCAGGGCATCGTGCTCCAGGCCGCCGCCGCCGACACCCTCGATCTGGGCAGTCTGATCGAGGGCTGCCGCGAGCTGGGTGAGCCGCCGCTTTTGATGGCCCTCGATGGCATCACCGACCCCCACAACCTGGGTGCGATCGCCCGCAGTGCCGAGGCTCTCGGGGCCCATGGCCTGGTGCTGCCCCAGCGCCGCAGCGCCGGTCTCACCGGTTCCGTGGCCAAGGTGGCGGCCGGTGCCCTCGAGCACCTGCCAGTGGCCCGGGTGGTGAACCTCAACCGCGCCCTCGACAGCCTCAAGCAGGAGGGCTACCGGGTGGTGGGCCTGGCGGCTGAGGGCACGCTGAGCCTGGAGGAGGTTGATCTGGACGGCCCCCTGGTGATCGTGACCGGCTCCGAGGGCGATGGCCTCTCCATGCTCACCCGCAAGCACTGCGACCAACTGGTGAGCATTCCCCTGCGGGGCGTGACCCCCAGCCTCAATGCCTCGGTGGCCACGGCCCTGCTGCTCTATGAGGTGGCGCGGCGGGGCTGGATGAAGGGCCTGCGCGGCGGGGATCCAGCCCCGCGTATCGTGCGCCCCCAGCTGCCCAGTGCGGCTGCTTCGCTGGCGCCTGAAGACGGATCGCCGCTGGAGATTGCCCAGGAGCTCCATGGGCAACCAGGCGCTGAGACCGGGTTGGAAGGGGATATCCAGCCTGGCTTCGACGCGGTTGCGATCCAGGATCCTGATCCCCTCCCCAGCCCCCAGCTCCCCGAACTCGAGCCGGCTCCGCCAGAAGCCTCGCAACCTCAGCCTGAACCGCCTCTGCAGGAGCCCCCGGTGTTGTCTGAGCCTGCTCAGCAGGACCCCGAGGAGCCAGTGGCGGCCAGCGCCGCCCAGCCCCAGGAGCCCATGCCCACCGCCGAGGGCATCGCGCTTGGCTTTCCGCCCCCCCAGCCCAGGGGGTTCGAGGCGGACGTACAGCTCTGATGCGATTGGATGCTCAGACAGCCCAGGCCGGGCACAATGGAGTGGTGATCAATCCCGCTGCATGAATCCGCTGCTCTGGCCCGTTCGCCGCTGCGCCAACGGACTGGGCCTGGCCTGGTGGGCACGGGTGCGCACCCAGTCCCCCGCAGTCACCTACTGGTTCGGGCCCTTCGTGCGCCGCAGCACCCTGGAGCAGGCCCTGCCGGCCTTTCTCAGTGACATCCAGGCCGAATCTCCGGTTGGCCTGGACCATGAGCTGGTGCGCACCCGCCGGGGCGAACCGCTCACCGAGGTGGAGTGAGGGATGCCGATCCCCGGGGCCTGCCTGGCTGGGCCCTGACCGGTGGGCCCTGACTGATAGCGTCGCCATCACCTGGTGAGTGGGTGGATGGGCATCGCCGAATGGCGCGCAAAGCTGCAGCGCGGTGAGGTTTCCGCCCGGGAGCTCACCGACCGGCACCTGGCCCGCATCGAGGCTGTGGATGGCACCGTGCATGCCTTTCTGGAGGTGACCGCCGAGCGGGCCCGGGCCGACGCCGATCGCATCGATGCCGCCCGCGCGGCTGGCGAGGAGCTGCCCCCCCTGGCCGGCATTCCCCTGGCGATCAAGGACAACCTCTGCACCCAGGGCATCCGCACCACCTGCTCCAGTCGCATGCTGGAGAGCTTCGTGCCCCCCTACGAGAGCACGGTCACCGAGCGGCTCTGGCAGGCCGGGGCCGTGCTGCTGGGCAAGACCAATCTCGATGAGTTCGCCATGGGCAGCTCCACCGAGACCTCCTACTTCGGCCCCAGCCGCAACCCCTGGGATCCTGAGCGGGTGCCAGGCGGCAGCTCCGGTGGCAGCTCGGCCGCGGTGGCGGCTGGTGAGTGTCTCGCCTCGCTGGGCTCCGACACCGGCGGTTCGATTCGCCAGCCCGCCAGCTTCTGCGGGGTGGTGGGGCTCAAGCCCACCTACGGCCGGGTGAGCCGCTGGGGGCTGGTGGCCTTCGCCAGCTCCCTCGACCAGGTGGGCCCGTTCACCACTTCGGTGGCCGATGCCGCCGAGCTCCTGCAGGTGATCGCCGGCGAAGATCCCCGCGATTCCACCTGCCTCAAGGCACCGGTGCCCGACTACCGCTCCGCCCTGCAGCAGCCCGTGGCCGGCCTGCGGGTGGGCATCGTGCGCGAGTGCCTGGAGGCCGAGGGTCTCGATCCCGTCGTCAAGGCTTCGGTGCTGGCGGCCGCCGAGCAGCTGCAGGCCCTGGGCTGTGAGCTGGTGGACGTGAGCTGCCCCCGCTTCAATGACGGCATCGCCACCTATTACGTGATCGCCCCCTCGGAGGCGAGCGCCAACCTGGCCCGCTACGACGGCGTGAAGTACGGCCACCGGGCCGAGGGCGCCGCCAGCCTGGCGGAGATGACCGCCCGCAGCCGGGCCGAGGGCTTCGGCGACGAGGTGCAGCGTCGCATCCTGATCGGCACCTATGCCCTCTCGGCCGGCTACGTCGACGCCTATTACAAGAAGGCCCAACAGGTGCGCACCCTGATCCGCCGCGATTTCGATCGGGCCTTCGAGACCGTGGACGTGCTGCTCACGCCCACCTCGCCCACCACCGCTTTCCGCTTCGGGGCCCACACCAACGACCCCCTGGCCATGTACCTGGCCGACCTGCTCACCATTCCAGCCAACATGGCTGGCCTGCCGGCGATCTCCGTGCCCTGTGGGTTCGACCAGCAGGGCCTGCCGATCGGTGTGCAGCTGATCACCGGCGTGCTGCAGGAGGAGCGGCTGCTGCAGGTGGCCCACCACTACGAGCAGGCGGCCCGGGTGATGGACGCCAGGCCTGAAGCGGCCCTGGTGCCCTGAGGCCAGAGCGAGCACCAGATCTGGGGGGCTCCGCCTAAGGTAAAGCCGCCTCTGCCGCTACCGGTGGCCTTCGTTCCCCTCCACAACCACAGCGACTACAGCCTCCTGGATGGGGCCAGCCAGCTGCCGGCGATGGTGGAACGGGCCAAGGAGCTGGGCATGCTGGCCCTGGCCCTCACCGACCACGGCGTCATGTATGGCGCTATTGAGCTGCTCAAGCTCTGCAAGCAGGCGGGCATCAAGCCGATCATCGGCAACGAGATGTACGTCATCAACGGCTCGCTGGATGACCCCAACCCACCCAAGAAAGAGCGCCGTTACCACCTGGTGGTGCTGGCCAAGAACGCGGTGGGCTACCGCAACCTGGTGAAGCTCACCAGCATCAGCCACCTGCGCGGCATGCGCGGGCGGGGCATCTTCGCCCGGGCCTGCATCGACAAGGCCACCCTGGAGAAGCACAGCGAAGGGCTGATTGTGGCCACCGCCTGCCTGGGAGGCGAGATCCCCCAGGCGATCCTGCGCGGTCGCCCCGATGCGGCCCGGGAGGTGGCCCGCTGGTATCAGGGCGTGTTCGGTGACGACTTCTACCTGGAGATCCAGGACCACGGCGGCATCGAAGACCGCATCGTGAACACCGGCATCGCGGAGATCGGCGCCGAGCTCGGCATCGAGCTGATCGCCACCAACGATGCCCACTACCTGAGCGTGGGTGATGTGGAGGCCCACGATGCCCTGCTGTGTGTGCTCACCGGCAAGCTGATCAGCGATGAGAAGCGCCTGCGCTACACGGGCACCGAATACATCAAGAGCGAGGCCGAGATGCTGCAGCTCTTCGGCGATCACCTGGAACGCCAGGTGATCGAGCGGGCGGTGGCCAACACGGCCAAGGTGGCCGAAAAGGTGGAGGACTACGACATCCTCGGCCGCTACCAGATGCCCCGCTTCCCGATTCCGGAGGGCCACACGCCGGTGAGCTACCTGCGCGAGGTGAGTGAGCAGGGGCTGCGGGCGCGGCTGGGGCTAGCCGATGGAGCGGCGTTTGAGGCCACCTATGGCGAGCGGCTGGATTTCGAGCTGCAGGTGATGGAGCAGATGGGCTTCCCCACCTACTTCCTGGTGGTGTGGGACTACATCCGCTTCGCCCGCGACAACGGCATCCCGGTGGGGCCGGGCCGCGGTTCGGCAGCCGGTTCGCTGGTGGCCTATGCCCTGGGGATCACCAACATCGATCCGGTCACCAACGGCCTGCTGTTCGAGCGCTTCCTCAATCCGGAGCGCAAGTCGATGCCGGATATTGACACCGACTTCTGCATCGAGCGCCGCGGTGAGGTGATCGAGTACGTCACCCGCCGCTACGGCGAGGAGAAGGTGGCCCAGATCATCACCTTCAACCGCATGACCTCCAAGGCGGTGCTCAAGGATGTGGCCCGCGTGCTCGACATCCCCTACGGCGATGCCGACCGGCTGGCCAAACTGATCCCGGTGGTGCGCGGCAAGCCCGCCAAGCTCAAGGAGATGATCGGCGAGGAGTCGCCGGCGCCGGAATTTCGCGAGAAATACCAGAACGACCCCCAGGTGCGGCGCTGGGTGGACATGGCGATGCGCATCGAGGGCACCAACAAGACCTTCGGCGTGCATGCGGCCGGTGTGGTGATTGCCGCCGATCCGCTCGATGAGCTGGTGCCGCTGCAGCGCAACAACGACGGCCAGGTGATCACCCAGTACTTCATGGAAGACGTGGAGTCGATGGGCCTGCTGAAGATGGACTTCCTGGGTCTTAAGAACCTCACGATGATCGACAAAACCATTGATCTGGTGAAGGAAAGCACTGGTGAAACGGTGGATCCCGATGCGCTCCCCCTGGATGATCCCGGAACCTATGGCCTGCTGGCCCGCGGTGATCTGGAGGGCATCTTCCAGCTGGAATCGAGCGGCATGCGCCAGATCGTGCGCGACCTCAAACCCTCATCGCTGGAGGACATCTCCTCGATCCTCGCCCTCTACCGGCCGGGTCCGCTCGATGCCGGCCTGATTCCCAAGTTCATCAACCGCAAGCACGGCCGCGAAGCGATCGACTTCGCCCACGAGAAGCTCCAGCCGATCCTCAAGGAAACCTACGGGATCATGGTGTATCAGGAGCAGATCATGAGGATCGCCCAGGATCTGGCCGGCTATTCGCTCGGGGAGGCCGACCTGCTGCGGAGGGCGATGGGCAAGAAGAAGAAGAGCGAGATGGAGAAACACCAGAGCATCTTCGTGAAGGGCGCCACCGAGCGGGGTGTGGATCCGAAGATCGCCGAGGGGCTCTTTGAACAGATGGTGCTGTTCGCGGAGTACTGCTTCAACAAGAGCCATTCCACCGCCTACGGCGCGGTGACGTATCAAACCGCCTACCTCAAGGCCCACTACCCGGTGGCCTACATGGCGGCGCTGCTCACCGTGAATGCCGGCGATTCCGCCAAGGTGCAGCGCTACATCGCCAACTGCAATGCCATGGGCATTGAGGTGATGCCGCCGGATGTGAATGCCTCGGGCATCGACTTCACGCCGGTGGGTGATCGCATCCTGTTCGGCCTCTCAGCCGTGCGCAACCTGGGCGAGGGTGCCATCCGCCAGCTGATCGAGGTGCGCCAGGCCGATGGCCCTTTCGCCTCCCTGGCCGATCTCTGCGACCGCATCCCCGGCCAGCAGCTCAACCGCCGCGCCCTGGAGGCGCTGATCCACTCCGGGGCCCTCGACGCCCTGGAGCCGAAGGCCAACCGGGCCCAGCTGATGGCCGACCTGGATCTGGTGCTCGACTGGGCCAGCTCCCGCGCCAAGGACCGGGCCAGCGGCCAGGGCAATCTGCTCGATCTGCTGGGCGGCCTGGGCGGTTCTGCCGACCCGGCGGCTGCGGCGGCCAGCGGCGGCGGCGGCTCCGGCTCCCTGAGCACCGCGCCGAAGGCGGCGCCGGTGGCCGACTACCCCCCCACCGAAAAACTGCGCCTGGAGAAGGAGCTGGTGGGCTTCTATCTCTCCGACCACCCGCTCAAGCAGCTGGCACCGAAGGTGAAGTTGCTCTCCCCGCTGGCCCTGGGTTCCCTGGAGGAGCAGGCCGACAAGGCCAAGGTGAGCGCGGTGGTGATGGTGCCCGAGTTGCGCCAGGTCACCACCCGCAAGGGCGACCGCATGGCGGTGCTGCAGCTGGAGGATCTCACCGGCAGCTGCGAGGCGGTGGTGTTTCCCAAGGCCTACGCCCGCCTGGCCGATCACCTGATGGTGGATGCGCGGCTGCTGGTGTGGGGGTCGGTGGACCGCCGCGATGAGCGGGTGCAGTTGATCGTGGACGATTGCCGCTCGATCGACGATCTGCAGCTGCTGATGGTGGAGATTCCCGCCGAGCAGGCGGCCGACATCGCCGTGCAGCACCGCCTGCGCGAATGCCTGCAGCGCCACCGGCCGCCCCAGGATGAGGTGGGTTCGCGGGTGCCGGTGGTGGCCCTGGTGCGCCAGGGGGATCAGGCCCGCTTCGTGCGCCTCGGCCCCCAGTTCTGCGTGGCCGATCCGGCCGCCGCGCTCACCACCCTCAGTTCCGCCGACTTCCGCGCCCGGCTCAGCTCACCGCTGCTGGCGGCCTGAGCTGCTAGCCCGTCAGGCGTCGCGGCGCTGCCGCATGGCGGCAACCGACTGCTTGATCCGGCTCACATTCAGCCTCAGCTGCTCTGTGCCCAGCAGGCTGCCGGGTTGGGGCTCCCAGCTGGCGGAGAGCACGCCATAGCTCAGACCCAGCAGACCCAGCAAAAAACAGGCCCCCGAGGCGGTGAGGGTGAGCCCGGGAGCGATGTCCACAATCTGGCGGCTCACCAGCAGATAGCTGCCCACAAACACCCCCATGCCCAGCAGGGTGGGGATGCCGGTGGCGAAGGCGACGCGGCGGGCCATGCGGTTGGCCACGGCCTCCGGGATCACCTGCTCACGGGCGCGCGCAGATGATCGGCCTGGCCCCTTGCCGGCCTGGCTGGTGCTGGGCTTTGTATTGCTGGGCTTTGTGTTGCTGGCCGTCGTCCTGCTGGATTGGCTCCTGCTGGACTTCGGCCGATTGCCCTTGGCCGCCATTGGGAATCCTGTCCGTCAGCCGCGGATGCCGAGCTTGGCGATCAGCTGGCTGTAGCGCTCCTGGCTCAGACCCTTGAGGTAGCTGAGCAGGCGCTTGCGGCGGCCGATCATCTTGAGCAGCCCCTGGCGGGAGGAGAAGTCGTGCTTGTTCTGCTGCAGATGGCCGGTGAGCTGGCTGATGCGCTCACTCAGCATCGCCACCTGCACCTCCACCGAACCGGTATCCGTGCCGTGGGTCTGGTGGCTGTTGATCAGGTCCTGCTTCTGGGAGGTGGTGAGCGGCATGGAGGTGGGGGAGGACGAAACGCAGCCGGGAGTCAACCGGCCCGGTTGTCTGCGGAGCAAACAGCCACTTTAACGTGGCGAGGTCAGGCCGCCTCGCGGGAGAGCCAACGCAGGCACTCCCGGATCCAGTCGTCCGCCTGCCAGTTCTCGGCCACCTCTCCGCCGCCGGCCACGGCCCGCAACGCCCGGTGCACCTCCAGCGCCTCGTAACCCAGGGCCGAGAGGGTGAGCTGCACCTCATCGCGCTGCCCGTGCTCCAGGTCCGGGCCGGCGCCTGGCTCAGCATCGCGCTCGGCCGCCAGCAACTGGCCGAGAAAGCGCTGCTGCAACCGCGTGCGCAGCTCCACCGCCAGCCGCTCCGCCGTGCGCTTGCCCACGCCCGGGGCGCCGCACAGGCGGCGCAGGTCGGCCTGCACGATCGCCTGCACCAGCTCCTCCGGCTCCAGGCAGCCGAGCAGCCCCAGGGCCATCTGGGGCCCCACGCCGCTCACCCCCACCAGTTCCCGGAACAGGTCTCGCTCATGCCGCGCCCCGAAGCCATACAGGGTCCAGCCGTCCTCGCGCACGGCCTGGTGGATGTGCAGGGCCAGCACGCTGCCGGCCGTTGGCAGGCGCTGCCACTGGCGCTGGCTCACCTGCACCTCGTAGCCCACGCCGTGGCATACCAGCAGTAGCCCGCAGCGCTTGTCCTGCTGCCACGGATCGGCCAGTTCCCCTTGCAGCCAGCCGATCATGGGTGCAGCTCGAATGCCCCCATGCTGCCCGCCCCGCGGACCCCTGCCCAGCCGTCCTCCGTCTCCACCCCGGGGCGGGCCCTCGCCCGGCGGCTGCTGGCCAAGGTGCTGCCCCTGCTGCTGCCCCTGCTGCTGGTGTTGCCCCTGGGCGCCTGCGGCAATGGCGGCCAGCCACCCCGCAGCGTGCTGCTCCAGGCCCTGGCCCTGCAGATCCAGCTCACCCAGGGGGCGATCGCCCAGGCCCTGGAGCTGGAGGCCGGTGGGGCGCCCGAGGTGAGCCGGGTGCGGGTGGCGGAGCAGCAGGCGATCCGTATCGGCGAGGCTCCGGGCTGGCGGCTGGCCGGCGCCTTCGACTGGCGCCTGCCCGGCGATCCCATCCGGGTGGACAGTCCGTTCGAGCTCTATCTGCAGCGGGGCGCCCGCGGCGAGAGCTGGCGCCTGGCCCGCCCCAGCGGCAGCCCGGACGGCAGCACCCAGGCCTGGATCACCGACCCCCTGCCGATCCCGGGCTGAGGCTGATCAGGGTGGCGGCCAGCACCAGGGCGGCGCCGGCCACCGTCCAGCCATCCAGTGATTCGCCGAACAGCAGCCAGCCCCACAGCCCGGCGAAGGCCACCTGCACGTAGCTGATCGCCGTGGCCCGTGCCGCCGGCAGGGCCACCAGGCTGGAGGTGAGAAACACCTGGCCAAGCTGGGTGAACACCCCCACCCCCACCAGCCAGAGCAGCTCCAGCGGCGTGGGCAGCACCGGATTGAGCAGCACCAGGGGCAGGCTCAGGGGCACCGCCACCAGCGGGAAATACAACACGATCACCAGCGGGTGTTCGCTGCGGGCCAGGGAGCGCACGCTCACGTAGGCCAGGGCGGTGCAGAAGGCTCCCGCCACGGCGATCAGCACCGCCGGCCCGGCCAGGGATGCGCTGTCGGCCAGGCTGGCCACACTCCCCATGATCTCGGCCGGGCGGGCCACCAGCAGCACCCCGCTCCAGCCCAGCAGCACCGCCAGCAGCACCCGCCGGCCGATCCGCTCGCCGAGCATCAGCCAGGCCAGCAGGGCCGTGAAGGTGGGATACAGGTACTGCAGCACGGTGGCCGAGGCGAGCGGCAGCTCCGCCAGCGCGACGTACACGCACAGCAGGGCCACGCTGCCGATCGCCCCGCGCAGCACCAGCAGCCCGCGCCGCTGGCCCCAGGGGTTGAGGCCCGCCCGGCGCACCAGCAGCCAGCTCAACAGCACACTCACCAAGGCGCGGGCCAGCACCACCTCGGCGGCGGGGATGCGGCCGCCCACCTGTTTCACGCACACGCCCATCAGCGAGAAGCTCAAGGCACTGGCCACCATTGCCAGCACCGGTCTTCTCACCGTCATCGGCCCCTGCGGCAGCGGTGGGCATGCTGGCGGATCCCGGCGCTGGCGTCAGAATCAACCCCACCCCGGGCCCCTGCCCCTTGAGCCTGCCCCGCCTCCATCCCCGCACGATCGAGGCCGTCAAGGAACGGGCCGACATCGTCGATGTGGTGGGCGAGCACGTGGTGCTCAAGAAGAAGGGCCGGGAGTTCGTGGGGATCTGCCCGTTCCACGACGACAAGTCGCCGTCGATGACGGTGTCGCCGGCCAAGCAGTTCTATTACTGCTTCTCCTGCGGGGCTGGCGGCAACGCCATCAAGTTCCTGATGGAGCTGCAGCGCCAGAGCTTCAGCGACGTGGTGCTGGAGCTGGCCCGCAAGTACCAGTTGCCGGTGGAGACCCTCGACGGTCCCCAGCAGGAGCGGCTGCGCAAGCAGCTCTCCCGCCGCGAGCAGCTGCAGAAGGTGCTCACCCTCGCTTCGGGCTGGTTCCGCAGCCAGCTGCGGGCGCCGGAGGGGGCGGCGGCCCTGGCCTACCTGCGCGAGCAGCGGCGCCTCAGCGAGCCCACCCTGGAGGCCTTCGAGCTGGGCTATGCCCCCGACCGCTGGGACGGGCTGCTGCAGCACCTGGGCCAGGTGCATGGCTTCGCCCCCGAGCTGCTGGAGGCGGCCGGCCTGGTGGTGCCGCGCAAGGGGGGTGACGGCTTCTACGACCGCTTCCGCGGCCGGGTGATGGTGCCGATCCGCGATCGCCAGGGCCGGGTGATCGGCTTCGGCGGCCGCAGCCTCGACGGCGCTGAACCCAAATACCTCAACTCCCCGGAAACGGAGGTGTTCGAGAAGGGCAAGCACCTGTTCGGCCTGGATCGGGCGGCCGACGCCATCCGCCGCGACGACCGGGCGGTGGTGGTGGAGGGCTACTTCGATGTGATCGCCCTGCACGCCGCCGGCATCACCAACGCGGTGGCGGCCCTGGGCACGGCCCTGAGCAGTCAGCAGATCACCCAGCTCTGCCGCTGCACCGACAGCCGCCGGCTGATCCTCAACTTCGATGCCGACGGGGCCGGCGTGCGGGCGGCCCAGCGGGCGATCGGCGAGGTGGAGCAGCTGGCGCTGCAGGGGCAGCTGGAGCTGCGGGTGCTCCACCTGCCGGCCGGCAAGGATCCCGATGAGTTCCTGGTGGAGCACGGTGCCGGCGACTACCGGGCCCTGCTCGACCAGGCCCCACTGTTTCTCGACTGGCAGATCGACCAGGTGTTGGCGGGCCGTGACCTGGGCAAGGCCGACCAGTTCCAGCAGGCCGTCACCGCCCTGGTGGCGCTGCTGGGCAAGCTGCCCCAGAGCGCCGTGCGCAGTCGCTACCTGCAGCAGGTGGCCGAGCGCCTCAGCGGCGGCCAGGCGCGGCTGGCCCTGCAACTGGAGGACGACCTGCGCCAGCAGGTGAAGGGCCAGCGCTGGCATGGCCGCTCCCAGAAGTGGGAGCAGCCGGGCGAGGCGGGATTGCGGGAGCGGGCCGAGGCCGAGGTGCTGCGCCTCTACCTGCACTGTCCCCAGCAGCGGGGGGCGATCCGTGCCGAGCTGCGCCAGCGCGAGCTCGACGACTTCGCCCTGGCCCACCACCGCCAACTGTGGGGGGCGATCAGCGCCCTGGAGGAGGACAATCTGGGCGCTGGCCGGCTGGAGGCGATCAACCGCGGCCAGGACCCGGGCCACGAGCTGGGGGATCTCGATCTGCCCCGGCTGCTGGGCGACCAGCTGGTGGTGGAGCAGAGCGCCCTGCTCTCCCGGCTCACGCCGCTGCTGGAGCCCTCGGAGCTGCAGCTGCTGCAGCTGGCCCAGCCGCTGCAGCAGCTGCGCGGCGCCACGGCGGTGCTGGAGCGGCAGAAGTGCCTCAAGCGCTGCCGCCACCTGCTCGATGCCTGGAGCGGCCAGCGGCTGGAAACCCTGGAGCGCTGCATCGCCCGCCTGCTGCAACCGGACACCCCCTCCAGCCAGAGCGCGGCCGGTTCCTCGGCCGGCGGCCTGGAGCCGGTGGTGCGCGACATGGAAACCCGCATCGAGGCCCTGTTCAGCGAGCTCAACGCCGATGCGCTCCGCTTTCAGGAGCTGTATTACGGCGAGCGCCGCTACCTGGAGCAGCTCGATGCCCAGCGCTGCGCCGGCTACGGCGCGGCGGCCTGAGCGTCCCTGGTGCTGCTCTGGCCTGACCAGTTCCTCTAGCGTTCCACTCTCCCTGGCTGCGCTCCCTTGCTGTCCCCCGCCCGCCTGGTGCTGCCCCTGGCTCTGCTCGCTGGCCCGCTGGCGGCGCTGGGCCCGGCTCCCGCCCCTGTCCGGGCCCAGGAGTGCGGCTGCAACTGCGGCGAGCCCACCCTGGGCACCATCGGCCCCGACGGCACCTGCCAGTGCCCCTGCGGGCCGGCCCCCATCCCGGGCATCAACCCGGAAAGCCTGTCCGGTCCGCCCCGGCCGCCCAAGGCCGGCGGCCCCGCGCCCGAGTGGAAGGTGGAGCCCTTCGACGACTTCGGGCCGCCCCTGTTCGGCGTCTGGTGAGCGGACCTGGCACTGTTGCTGTTGGCTGTTGCTGCCTGTTGGTCTGGTCTGGCCTGGACTTGGTCTGGCCTGCTTTGGTCTGGACCTAACCTTATTTTTGATTTCGCGGTTTTCGGCGAGCCATGGGCTTCTACGAGGTGCTCTGGCACGGCGACGGCATCGGCGATGGCGCTGACCTGGAGGAGGCCCTTCAGGGCTACGCGCTGGTGCGGCCCGACGACGGCGACTGGCAGGCGGCCTGCGCCGCCGGCGCAGACCCCTGCATCCGTCGCTACGCCTCCTTCGACGCTTTCCTCGATAACGCCGATGAACTGGAAACGATCCCGGTCACGGCGGCGATGATCGAGGCCGCCCTCGCCGATCTGCCCCCCGCTCCCACCGATGCCCGAGGTCGAGTCGATGGCTGAGGTTGGTTCGATGGGAGAACCAATGGCAGAACCAATGCCAGAACCGAACCTTGGCCCGCGCCTGGATCTGGCCCGCTTCACGCCGGTGAACCATCTGTGGCCCGAGTTGGTGGAGCGGCTGGGACTGGAGCGCAGCGGCCGGGCGGTGCAGCAGGCCCTCGACCTGCAGGCGATGCATGGCACGGCCGCCACCCTGCCGCTGCTGCTGGTGGAGACCTGCGGCCTGGCCCTGGTGCCGCTGGAGCAGTTGCGCCTGCAGACCGGCCTGGTGGGGGCGGGTGAGCGGCTGGTGCTGCTGCTCAGCCAGCGCTCCGGTTGCCTGCAGCTGCTGCAACACGGCTAGGCCCACACCACCGGGATGTCCGCCAGGCGGGTGGTGGCGGCGCGTGACAGCTGGCTGCGGCGCATCGCCCAGGGGCGGGCCAGACCGCAGGCGGCCCATTGCACCGTGCCGCTGCCGTAGCGGCGGTTGAGGCTGTCCACGGCGGCCAGCAGGGCGCTGCGGCGCCGCTGCTGCTCCGGCGGCAGCGGCACCAACAGGTGGTGCTGCAGCAGGGCTTCGTCCTCCAGCTGCTGCAGCACCACGCCGGCCTTCTGCAGGGGTTTGTGGGGGCGGAACAGGGCCTCGGCCAGGGGCAGGGCGGCGGCCAGCAGCACGGCGGTGTCCTGGCTGGCCAGCGGCAGCCGCACCGTGGCGGCGTTGGCATAGAAGCTGGTGCCGTTGAACGGGCTGCTGCGCACGAACACGGTGAGCGCACCGGCGCGCTGGCCCTGGCGCCGCAGCTTCTCCGCCGCCCGGCTGGTGTAGGTGGCCACCGCCTCCTTCAGCTGGACCAGGCTGGCCACCGGCTGGCTGAAGCTGCGGCTCACGCAGGTTTCGCGCTTGGCTGGTGGCACTAGCTCCAGCGGCAGGCAGGCGTGGCCGCGCAGCTCCTGCTGCAGCCGCACCCCCACCACGCCGCAGCGGTGGCGCAGCTCGCCGGTGGGCAGATCGCGCAGGGCGCGGGCGTCGGCGCAGCCCCGCAGCCGGCACCAGCGCGAGAGCTTTCTGCCGATGCCCCACACGTCCTCGATGGCGGTGGCGGCCAGCACCGCCTCGGCCTGGGGGGCAGTGCAGGCGCCCAGGTCGAACACCGCCGGTGGCGGCCCGCCGCCCTTCGCGGCTGTTTTGGCCCACTTGTTGGCCAGCTTGGCCAGCACCTTGGTGGGGGCGATGCCCACCGCCACCGGCAACCCCATGCGTCGGCGCACGTCGCGGCGCAGGGCGTGGCCCCAGGCGGTGAGATCGCCGCTGCCATCCCTGGCCGGGCTGGGCCGGTGCAGCAGGCCGAAGGCCTCGTCGATCGAATAGATCTCCAGCGCCTCCACCCACTCCTCGAGCACGGCCATCAGCCGCTGGCTCATGTCGGCATAGAGGGCGTAGTTGGAGCTGCGCACGAGCACCCCCTGGCGCTGTAGCTGGCGCTGCACCTGGAAATAGGGCTGGCCCATGGGGATGCCGAGGGCGCGGGCCTCGGCGCTGCGCGACACGATGCAGCCGTCGTTGTTGGAGAGCACCACCAGGGGGCGGCCGAGCACCGCCGGATCCACCACCGCCTCGCAGGAGGCGTAGAAGTTGTTGCCGTCGATCAGCACTGTGGCCTGACGGCCGTTCAGCACGCTGGCCTGGCGGCCGGTGAGCAGGGCGGCCTGGCGGCCCGTGGGGGTGGGGCCCATCAGAGGCTGTGGATGGCGTGGATGGCCACGCCCCAGATGCGGGCGTCATCGCAATCGGCCAGGTCGAGGGGCGGGTAGTCGGGGTGGGCGGCCTCCAGCCGCCAGCGGCCCTTGTGGCGGTTGAGGTGTTTGAGCGTGAAGGCGCCGTCGAGCACGGCCACCACCACCCGGCCGGCGCGGGGTTCGATCGCCCGGTCCACCACCAGCAGGTCGCCATCGAGGATGCCGGCATCGCGCATCGAGTCGCCGCTCACCCGCAGGAAGAAGGTGCTGCTGGGGTGGCGGATCAGTACGTCGTTGAGGTCGATGCGGCTCTCGATGTAGTCGTCGGCGGGGCTGGGAAAGCCGGCCGCCACCGCCGTGCCGGCCAGGGGCAGGGGCTGGTAGCGGGGTGGGCGCAGCGGATCGGCCTGGCCCAGCAGCAGGGCTGCAACGGCTGCCTCTGTGGCAGCGTTCAGTTCGCCGCGGGGCACGATCTCCAGGCTGGTGTCCAGCGCCATCGCCCAACCGATCCAAGTCCGCCACCAGTATGCCTGTACTAGACGCTGGCGAGTGGGGGTGGCGCTTGCCAGGCTGGGCGGGTTGGTTGACCTGGCTTGGGCGATGGCGGGGTGGATGGGCGTGCGTGTGGGCCGTGCCCTGGTGGCTGCCCTGCTGGCGGCGCTGCCCGCTGCGGCCTGGGCCGAGGCCGGCATCCGCGCCGACTACCTCTGCAAGGGCCGCTTGGACGCCAGTGCGATCACGGCCTTCTTCTTCAACGGCACCCCCAGCGCCGTGGTGCTGCTGGAGGGGGAGGGGGCGACGCGCCTGCCGCAGACGGTGAGTGCCAGCGGCGCCCGCTACAGCGACGGCGAGCAGAGCTTCTGGGTGAAGGGGGATCGGGCCACCTGGCAGCAGGGCCAGGCCCCTGCCCGCAGCTGTGAGCCCCGCCCGCGCTGAGCACCCGCCTCGGGCGATCCCCGGCCCCGCTTCATACAATGGGCAACGGATTCACGGCTGGGCGCCCGGGGTGCAGATGCAGGCTCATAACGGCACCGCCGCCTGGCTGCGCACCGCCCCAGCCGCCAGCGGCCTGCTGTTGGTGTTCTTTCTGCTGCTGCACCTGGCGGGGGTGGCCCTGGCGCCGTTGGCGCCGCAGCGCTTCGAGGCCTACGCCGCCGCCCTGCACGGCAGTGCCTGGCTGCCGGTCGCCGAGCTGGCGCTGCTGGCGGTGGCGGTGGCGCACCTGGGCCTGAGCCTGGCCCGCGCCGCCGCCAACCACCGCGCCGCCGGCGGTGGCATGGCCAAGGCGTCCCTGCGCAGCCGCCGCACGGGCCCGCTGGCGCCGCTGGCGGCCCTGGCCGCCCGCAGCCAGGCCGCCGGCGGTGTGCTGCTGCTGCTGTTTCTGGCGGTGCACCTGGCCCAGCTGCGCTGGCCCCGGCCGCCGGCGGGCGCTGAGCTGGCGGCGTTGGCGGCGGTGCTGGCCAGCCCCTGGAGCCTGGCGCTCTACCTGGCGGCGGCCGGGGCGCTGGCCCTGCACCTGTTCCACGGCGGCGAGGCGGCCCACCGCAGCCTGGGGCTGCTGCAGCCGGCCAACGCCAGCGCCATCCGCGCCGCCGCCCGCCTGCTGGCGCTGCTGGTGGGCGGCGGCTTCCTGGCCGTCACCCTCGCCCTCGCCCTGCCGGCGCTGGCCCTCGCCGGAGGCCCCCCCTGATGGCCGGCCTGCCCGATCCGCGCCTGCCCACCGGGCCCATCGCCGACGCCTGGCGCCGCACCCGCGCCGAGTTGCCGCTGATCAGCCCGCTGCGCAAGCGCCAGCTGCACGTGCTGGTGGTGGGCACGGGCCTGGCCGGCGCCTCGGCCGCCGCCACCCTGGCCGAGCAGGGCTACCGGGTCACGGTGCTCACTTATCACGACAGCCCGCGGCGGGCCCACTCGGTGGCGGCCCAGGGGGGCATCAACGCCGCCAAGAACTACGCCGCTGATGGCGACAGCACCGAGCGCCTGTTCGCCGACACCCTGCGCGGCGGCGACTTTCGCGCCCGCGAGGCCGGCTGCATGCGCCTGGCCGAGCTCAGCAGCGCCATCATCGACCAGTGCGTGGCCCAGGGAGTGCCGTTTGCCCGCGAGTACGGCGGCACCCTGGCCAGCCGCAGCTTCGGGGGGGCGCTGGTGAGCCGCACCTTCTACGCCCGCGGGCAAACCGGCCAGCAGTTGCTCTACGGCGCCACCGCCGCCCTGCTGCGCCAGGTGGCGGCCGGTCGCGTCACCCTGCTGCCCCGCCGCGATGTGCTGGAGCTGATCACGGTGGACGGGGTGGCCCGGGGCGTGGTGGCCCGCCACCTGCTCAGCGGTGCATTGGAGGTGCACACCGCCCAGGCGGTGCTGCTGGCCACCGGCGGCTACAGCAATGTGTTCTTTCTCTCCACGAACGCGCTCAAATCCAACGCCACGGCCATCTGGCGCGCCCACCGCCAGGGGGCGCTGCTGGCCAACCCCTGCTTCACCCAGATCCACCCCACCTGCATCCCCAGCGGCGATCCGGGCCAGAGCAAGCTCACGCTGATGAGCGAGAGCCTGCGCAACGACGGCCGCATCTGGCTGCCGGCGATCGCTGGCGACCGCCGCCCCCCCGACCAGATCCCCGAGGCCGAGCGCGACTATTTCCTCGAGCGCCTCTATCCCCGCTACGGCAACATGGCGCCGCGCGATCTGGCCTCCCGCCGCGCCCGTGAGCTCTGCAACGCCGGCCACGGCGTGGGCCCGGGCGGGCGTTCGGTGTATCTCGATCTGGGCGATGCGATCGCCGAGCAGGGGCGCGAGGTGATTGCGCAGCGCTACGGCAACCTGCTGGAGATGTATGGCCGCATCACGGGCGACGACCCCTATGCCGTGCCGCTGCGCATCTACCCGGCGCCCCACTACACGATGGGAGGCCTGTGGGTGGACTACCACCTGATGAGTTCGATCCCGGGGTTGTTCGTGCTGGGTGAGGCCAATTTCTCCGAGCACGGCGCCAACCGCCTCGGCGCCAGCGCCCTGATGCAGGGCCTGGCCGACGGCTACTTCATCGCCCCGGCCACGGTCACGGCCTGGCTGGCGGGTACGCCCACCGCGGCGATCGACGCCGACCACCCGGCCTGCCGCGAGGCCCGCTCTCGCGCCCAGGCGCGTATCGCTGGCCTGCTGGCGGTGCGGGGCGAGCGGCCGGTGGACGCCTTCCACCGCGAGTTGGGGGCGGTGATGATCGGGTGCTGCGGCATCAGCCGCACGGCCGAGGGCCTGCGCGCGGGCCTGGAGGAGGTGGCGGCCCTGGAGCAGCGCTTCCACGCCGAGCTGCGCCTGCCCGGTGGCGCCAAGGGGCCCAATCCGGAGCTGGAGAAGGCGCTGCGGGTGGCGGATTTCTTCGGATTGGCCCAGCTGATGCTGCGCGATGCCCTGGCCCGCGAGGAATCCTGCGGCGCCCACTTCCGCGAGGAGCACCAGACATCCGATGGCGAGGCCCTCCGCGACGACGCCCGCTTTGCCCACATCGCCGCCTGGGAGCACACGGGCGAGGGCCGTGAGCCGATCCGCCACAGCGAACCGCTCACCTTCACCGCCCTGCTTCCCAGCCCCCGCAGCTACCGATGACGCGCACCATCTCCCTCACCCTGCGCATCTGGCGCCAGGAGAGCCCCGAGGCCGCAGGTGGCTTCCAGAGCTACCGGCTGGAGGACGTGAGCACCGACCTTTCGCTGCTGGAGGCCCTCGATCGGCTCAATGAGCAGCTGATCAGCGCCGGCGAGCGGCCGGTGAGCTTTGAGCACGACTGCCGCGAGGGCATCTGCGGCAGCTGCGGCTTCCTGGTGAACGGCCAGGCCCACGGGCCCCAGGCGGCCACCAGCGTGTGCCAGCTCTACCTGCGCCAGTTCGCTGATGGCGCCACCCTGACACTGGAGCCGTGGCGGGCCCGGGCGTTTCCCCTGATCCAGGACCTGGCGGTGGAGCGCAGCGCCCTCGACCGGCTGCTGATCGCTGGCGGCTACTGCTCGGTGAGCACGGGCCAGGCGCCGGAGGCCAACGCCATCCTGGTGGGCCAGGAGCAGGCCCGCTCGGCCTTCGACACCGCCACCTGCATCGGCTGCGGCGCCTGCGTGGCCAGCTGCCGCAACGCTTCGGCCAGTTTGTTTGTGGCGGCCAAGCTGGTCCACCTGGCCCAGCTGCCCCAGGGCCAGCCGGAGCGGGCCCGCCGCGCCGGGGCGATGCAGGCGGCGATGGCGGCCGAGGGCTTCGGCGGCTGCAGCAGCCAGCTGGAATGCGAGGCGGTGTGCCCCCAGCAGATATCGGCCGACTGGATCAGCTGGATGCACAGGGAAGCTGGCCCTTGACGGGTACCGCGACCCCAGTTAGCCATGGTGTGTGCTCCGTTGGGTTGATGCCGTAGAGCTCACGACCATCCCAGTTCATGCTCATCCCAGTCCCAGACAATCCTCAAGGGCAGGCATTACCTTAGTGGTATGCGTTCAGGGGGCGGGACCGTGCTCCGCAGGACTGCATGCCTGACAGCTCATCGCTGAGCGATCAAGCAGCATTGCCCTGTATTGCCGAGTTCATGGATCCGGCAGCAGTGATGGCATCACC
>JBILNZ010000033.1:0-33862 GCA_044374745.1 Prochlorococcaceae cyanobacterium
CCAGGGGGCCAGCGCAGCCTCCTCGCCGCGCACCCCAGCCATGCAGTGATCTCCGGGGTTGGTGGAGAGCTGCTGCTGGGGCAACACGGCCCTCAACTGCTGTTGCAGGGCGCGGCAGCGATCGGTGGCCGCGAAGGCAACGGCCAGTTCGGCGGCGTTGGCGTGACCCTCCTCTCCCAGCTCCAGGGGAATGTCCAGGGCCAGGGCTGCCCGGGCAACGTCGTTGAGGTCGGCCGTGTCAGCGGCGGGGTTCTGGAGGTAAATCGCAGGCAAGGAGAGGGCCGAAAGGTGGCTGCCCAGGGCCCGATCGGCCAGCAGCACCGCTTCCCGCAGGATCGCTTCCGGATGATGGGCCGGCAGATGGTCCAGCCAGCCCTGGAGTGCTGGCGTGGGAGCAGGCGACCGCAAATCACCGAGGCTTTCGATGGGCGGCATCGCCAGATCGAGTTCAATCGAGCCATGGGCCAGGCGCTGCTGACGCAGCAGTTCGCTGACCGTGATCAGACCGCCGAGCAGGTCGAGCTGGTTCTTCAGCGGCTTGAGAGCGGCGGGCACGGTGCGGCTCTTCGGTTTGCGCTCGGCCAGGGCGGTGAGGGCCGCAAGGTCGGCGCTGGCCGTGGGCCGGATCTGGCTGCGGCAGAAGCGATAGCTCTCCAGTTTCCCTTCGCTGGTCAGGTCGAGGGCCACCGATACGGCCGCCTGCTCCTCATCCACCTTGAAGGCGGCCGCCTTACCCAGGGCGCTGTTGAGGAGGGGGAGCCACTGGCGGCCGACGCACAGGGCATCGGCCTGCTCACGCAGCCATAGATCGAGGCTGCTGCCAGGGTTGAAGCGCTCAGCCACGGCCGGGCTGTGCAGCCAGAGGGTGAACCCCCCAGCCTCGCGGGCATCCAACCCGAGCGCTGGCAGGGCTGGAGCGTCCTTGCCGGTCCAGCTCTCCAGCAGCAGGACGGCCTGGTCCGTGAGGTCTGTGCGCCCCTTGGCCTCGGGTGTGCGCAGGGTGGCCCTCGGGGCGCCGGGGCGCTGGTTGAGTCGGTGCTTGGTGAGCAGCAGGTCGAGATCGGCGCTGTCACCGCCGTTCACTGGCAGCCGCCGGGCCACATGGCCCTGGGGGGAAAACTGGGCGACCGGGTAGCGGTCGACCAGCACTTCCACCACCGATTGCTGCTCGGGATCGAGATGCTCAGCGTCGCCTTCGGGCAGTTCCACACTGGTGAGCAAGCGGTCGTCGAGCGGTGTGGCCACCAGCCGTTCCTGCTGTTGCTCCACCTGGGCCAACAGGCTGGTGGTGTGGCGCTCGAGGATGCACTGCACACCACCTTCAGGCGAGCGGCGCCGTCCGCCTTCCCGGGTCACCTTCACCAGTACCCGATCACCATTCCAGGCGTGGTTGAGCTGATGTTCGCGGATGTAGACGTCTTCACCGCCATCCTCCCGCAGGGCAAAACAGAATCCCTTGCTGGAGCAGCGCAGACGGGCGGGAATCAGGTCGGGATTGTCACGGCGTAACAGACCTGCCTCGCTGTCCTGCACCAGCTCCAGCCGCTTGAGCGCATCGAGGCCGATGCGCAACTGCTGCTTTTCAGGCTTCGTGCTGAGGCCAAGTGCCTTCTCGAGCTTGGGCTGGGGGAGGGGCTCCTGGGTGGAGAGCTGGTCGAGCAGGTCGGCGACCGTGAACTTCATCGGGGCTGGCAGCTGGTTGGCGGGGGCCGCCGGGGAATTCCCCTAGGGGCGGGCGGTGAGAGCGAGGGGGAGCGGCTGGTCCGGGCTCGGAGCGATGCCCACGACTGCCATCTCCCTGCGCAGGAACTCTAATCAGTGATCGTCTCCTTCCCTGGGGTGGCGCCCCTGCTTAGACCTCCACGTCCGATTCCGCCGGGCCTTCGGCGGCCCCTGCCTTGACCACCAGGCGCAGGCCAAGTACCAGAAACCCAGCCGATGCGGCCAACTGCAGGGCATCGGTGGGAATCACCGCCGAGAGCGAACCGCCAGCCCCTGCGCCCAGCAGGCTGGCCAGCACAAGCGCCAGCGAGCTGCCAGCGAACACGGCACCAGGGCGGCTCGACGTGCCGCTGATCGTGACAATCGCCAGCTGGGTTTTGTCGCCCAACTCCGCCAGAAACACGGTGACGAAGGTGGAGGCCAGCAGGGCGAAATCCATGGCGTTGCTCAGATGGGGATTGGTGGAGCCGTGGCGGGGGCGAAACTTGGCTGGGGATTCTTCCTTCGCGCCGATCAGCCCAGGGGCAGTTCGGGGGGCAACGGCGTGAGGTGCACCACCGCCTGGCGACCCAACCACAGGCCAAGGGCCACCATCAGCAGACCGGCCAGCCGTTCCAGCTGGTGGGGGGGCATGGCCTTAGCCAGCCAGCGACCGAGTAACACCCCCACCAGGCTGGAGCAGATCAGGGCCAGCGACGCCCCGAGAAACACCAGCACAGGCCGGCCAGACTGGGCCGAGAGCAAGAGGGCCGCCAGCTGGGTCTTGTCCCCCAGTTCCGCAAGGAACACGGTGGTGAACGTGGTGATGAAGGCCGTAAACCAGGCCCGGCGTGGATGCTCGGCCGTGCTTGAAGACTCGCTGCTCATGGCCGGCGGATCGCCCGTTCAAATCGGCGCATCACCTTGCCACGGCCTCCGTACTCACTGCGGATCTGCTGGCGGCAGCAGCTGCTGGCCAGCGCGTGGGCCTCAGGACTCCAGTCGTCCGGCTCGGCGGCGGGCAACTCCGGGGAGAACAGCGAAAGCAGATTGCTGACCCGACAGAAGTCGGGCCGCTCGGCGTAGATCCGGCAACGGCGTCCACCGGTGTCGTAGTGAATGCACCAGCCATCCCCCCCCACCATCGCCAGATAGGTCTGGCGCTGCTCGGGGGTAAGGGCATCGAGGGCATCCTGGCGGAGTGCTGGATCCAATCGGCAGCAAGCCCCGCAACCAGCAATGCACTGCCAATGGGGGGGGTGGGCCATGACCTGGCAACCGCAATCACACCCCTCAGCATTGCAGCAGCGGGCAGGCGCTGGCGCTGTAACGGGGCGTCACAGTGGTGGCCCGAGCGCCGGGCTGGAGGGGATGGCGCCTTAGGCTGCCGATCAGTGATTTGCGTCTCTGCGCGGCCATCCATGGGCATCGACATTCATCTGATCGCCAACTTCGCCGCCCTCGCCCTGATCACCCTGGCCGGCCCGGCCGTGATCTTCATTCTTTTCTACCGCCGCGGAGCGCTCTGAAGTCAGGCTGTTCTGATCAACGCGGCTCTGATCAAAACGGATCTGATCAAAACGGATCTGATCAAAACGGATCTGATCAGAACCGTTCGGATCAGAACGGCATCTCGGCGTCTCTCGGGCCCGAAGATTTCCGGTCTTGGCGGCTGGATGGCGCGCTGAGGTCGGCCTCGAGTGCGTGATAGATCGGTTGCGGCTGCAGCCGGCGTCCCACTGTGGCCGCCAAGGCGGCGCTGAGCAGAAGGCCAAACAGCCATTGTTGGTCGCCTGCCAGCCGCAGGGCGAACACCACAGTCATCAGGGGCAGCTGGGTGGCCCCGGCCAGGCACGCTGCCATGCCCAAAGCCACTCCCAGCTGGGCATCCGCGCCCAGCACATGGAGCGTGCCGCCTCCGAAAAGCGCCCCGATGCTGAAGGCGGGGTCGATCAGTCCCCCTGGAATCCCGCAGGCCAACGCCAGAATTGGCCCGATGCAGCGGGTCGCCAGCAGCGACAGCCAGCCAGCGATTCCCAGGGGTGAACCGGGCACGGGCAGGGCACCACGCCCCTCGAGCAGTTGGCGAATCCACACCTCGCCATCGCCAGCGCTCCAGCCGCCACTCAACACCGCCATGCCGGCTAGCGAGAGGCCGATCGCCAGGCCCCAGGCCAGGGGTTGATGGGCGAGCCTGGGCTTCAGCCAGCGGCTGCAATGCAGAAGGCCAGAGGCGAACAGTCCGCCGATCAGTCCCCCGCCGAGCCCGATGGGCAGCGCCCACAACACCTGCTGCCACTCCGGCTCCTGGGTGGACACCATCCCCAGGGGGAAGAGGGGCATTCCAGCCAGGTTGCTCACCAGGGCTGCGCTGGAACACACCACCAGCGCGGGCCAGACCAGGCTGGTGTGGACACTGCCGGTGAGTTCCTCCACCAGAAACAACACCCCCATCAAGGGACTGTTAAAGCCTCCGGCCAGTCCCGCCGCCCCACCAACCGCCAGCATGGACCCCGGCCGGATCCGAGCTCTCAGGCCGGGAAGCCGGCGGCGCAGGGCCTGGGCCACGGTCGCTCCAAGCTGCACCAGAGGGCCCTCCCGTCCCAGGGGCAGCAGGACCAGGCTGGCCACGGTCCAGAGAGCCAGCCGGGCGGCGGTGGGGCGCCAGGCCAGCAGCGTGTCGGCCCGGGCGGGATCCTCGAGGCTGACCATGGTCTGGGGAATGCCGGAGCCGGCGCCGCAGGCCAAGGGGCCCCGCTGGAGCGACAACAGCAGCGGCACCACCACCACCGGTGAGAGCGCCAGGAGCAGGCTGGGCCAGCTCCACGGGCCGCCATGGAATCCCGGCAGCTGCTTCAGGAGTCGATCCTGCCAACCATCCACCAGGTTGAGCGGCCAGCAGGTGAGGCCCACCAGGGCCCCCAGCAGGAGAAACCTGGCCAGATCAGGCAGGTCGCGGCGCCTGAGGGGCCGGGCTTTCCTCACTTCCCTGGGCCGCTCCATCGCGGGTTCAGGCCGACACGCCCAGGGCCATCGCCGCGTCCTGCAGCAGGGCTCTGAGGTAGGGGTGCTCAGGCCGGCTGTCGCTGCGCAGCTCCTCGCCTGCGGCATTGCGCACCACCAGGGCATCCCCCTGGCGACTGCACCAATACAGGCGCTGCTGCCGCTCCAGCACCACCTCATCGCCGGCGCTGGCACGCAGACCGAGCAACTCCAGCTGCAAGCGCTCCTGGCCCTGCCAGACGTTACGTTGCAGCCGATAGGCCACATCCACACATCGGGGTAGTTGGCCGGGATCACCAGGCCAGCGCCAGCCGATGGCCTGGCGCCGTTCGCCCTGCTGGTCCAGCTCCAGCTGCAGATGGCCGCCCCGCAGGATTTTTTTCTGCACGATGTCGCAGGCCGCACTCCAGTACACCGGCTGGGGATGGCCAATGCCGAAGGGCTCCAACCGCTGCTGCTGCCGCAGGAAATCGCGGTTGATGGCCCCGAGGTGCACCAGCGCCTCCGGTTCCACGGGTTGGCCACAGCCGCGGGTCGCCAGCCATGCCTGCGCCAGCTCCTCCAGTCCCAGCTGCAGTTCGGCCAGCTGCTCGGCACGCACAGTGAAGCCTCCCGCGGCCGGATGGCCGCCGAAGCGCTCCAGCAGATGTCCGCAGCTCTTCAGAGCCTGATCCACCGCAAACCCGCGTGGGGCTCGCACGGAGGCCCGCAGCCGCCCGTTGCCCTCGCCGGCAAGCAGGGCGCAGGGGCGGTGCAGGCGCTCCACCAGCCGGGCGGCCACAATGCCAATCACCCCGTGGTGCCAGTGGTTCTGGGCGAGCACCACAAAGGCGGGCAATTGGTCGCCATCGGCCTCCAGCAGGGCCAGGGCCTCAGCTTCGATCGCCTCGCACAGTTCGCGGCGGTGGCGGTTGAGGGTCTCGCACTCCCGCGCCAGCTCCAGGGCCCGGTCGGCCTCAGCGGTGGTGAGCAGTTCCACAACCAGGGAAGGATCGCCCAGTCTGCCCACGGCATTGATGCGGGGGGCGATCTGGAAACCCACGGTTTGGGCATCGAGTCGCCCCCCATCCACCCCTGCCAGGCGCTGCAGGGCCTGCAAACCCACCAGACCACTCCCCCCCAGTTCTGGCAGGCCGTCCATCAGCCAGCGGCGGTTGACCCCCTGCAGGGGGGCCATGTCGGCGATGGTGCCGATGCAGAACAGGTCGCGGGCCACGCGCAGGGTGTGACCCTGGCGCAGCTGCTCACACAGCTGGGTCGCCAGCACATAGGCCAGCCCCACCCCGGCCAGCCCGCGATAGGGCGAATGCTCGGGCGTGCGGGCGGGATGGAGGAGCGCCAAGTGGGGCGGCAACTGCTCAGGGATGGTGTGGTGGTCCGTGAGGATCACCTCCACGTCCAAGGCTGCGGCCCGCTCAAGGGCCTCCTGGGCAGACACGCCGTTGTCGACGGTGACCAACAGGCGCACCTGCTGGGAGGCCAGCCGCTCCACCATGGCGGCGTTGAGCCCATAGCCCTCCTCCAGGCGGCTGGGGATGGCGGCCAGGGGCTGGGCTCCGAGCCGCTCGAGCACGCCCACCAGCAGGGCCGTGCTGGTCATGCCGTCGGCGTCGTAATCGCCGCAGATCGCCACAGGCTCCCCCTGCTGGCAGGCCTGCACCAACCGTTCCACCGCTGGCGATAACTGGGGAAAGTGGTCGCTGGGAGGCGGGGCCACCGGGGGATCAAGCAGGGCCTGAACCGCAGAGGCGGTGGTGTACCCCCGGCGCGCCAGCAGGGCCAGCAGGGGCAGGGGCAGGGGCTGGTGACCGCCAGGGTTGAGCTGCTCCAGGGCACCGGCTTCAGCCAGTTTCCCGAGGGGAGCGGGCAGGTGCCAGCGCTGCGCATCGAGGGCTGGAAGCAAGGGCCGGAGGCGGTAAGCGCCCCCATTGTGCGGGACCTGGCCAGGACGCGCCCTAGCCTGGACCCCTCGCGGGCTGCCGAAGATCCATGGCGCTTGAAGCCCTGCTCTGGGATGTGGATGGCACCCTGGCGGAAACAGAGCGGGATGGCCATCGCCTGGCCTTCAACCGGGCCTTTGCCGAGGCCGGTGTGCCGATCCACTGGGACGAGCACGCCTACGCCGCCTGGCTGGCCATCGCGGGAGGCCGGGAGCGCATCCAGGCAGCCCTGCACCAGCTGGAGGGCAGGGAACCGGATCCAAGCCGGGTGCAGGCCCTGCAGGCCCGCAAGCAGGAGCATTACGCCGCCCTGCTGGCCAGCGGCGGGCTGGCACTGCGTCCCGGGGTGGCAGCGCTGCTGGCTGCCGCCGGGGCCGCTGGGCTGCAACAGGTGATTGTCACCACCAGTGGCCGTCGTGCCGTGCAGGCGCTGCTCCAGCAGGCGCTGCCGGCTGGCACCCACTGGTTTGCGTTCTGGGTCTGTGGCGAGGATGTGCGCGCCAAGAAGCCCGATCCCGAGGCCTACCGGCATGCGGCCGAGCGCCTGGGCCTGCCGCCCCAGACGCTGCTGGTGCTGGAAGACTCACCGGCCGGTCTGACAGCGGCCAGCGCCGCCGGGCTGGCCTGTGTGGTGACCCGCAGCCATTACGGCGCCCTGGAGCCGCTGGAGCGCTTCGCTGCCGCCAGAGCCGTGCTCAGCGGCCTGGGTCCGGACGACCGGGTGCTCAGAGGTCCTGCTTGCGTGCCGGGCTCGCCCACGCTGTCCTATCTGCAGTCCCTGTTGTGAGTCCCCTGCAGTCCACCCGCTTCCAGCGCGTCAGCGACGCCCTCGGCAGCACGCTGATCGGCCAGTTGCGAGGCAGCTGGAAGAACCGCAGTGCCGTGCTTCTCGCCCTGCTGCTGGGCTTTTATGCCGGTGGCAACATGACCGCCTACGTGTTGGCCCGGTTCCCCGGCGGACGCCCAGCCATGGTGCTGGCCGTGGTGCTGGCCCTGGAGTTGGTGGTGCGGGTGCGCGGAAGGCTTGTGAGGGGCGATCCGCCCCTGCTGTGGCGGCTGCTCGACAACCTGCGCATCGGCCTGGTGTATGCGGTGGTGTTGGAGGCCTTCAAGCTGGGCACGTGAGCGAGCTGCCCTTGTCCCGCCTGCTCGGTGATTGCGGCGTGGGCGATGTCCAGGCCTGGCAAGAGCTGTGGCAGGCGCGCCTGCGCCACTGGCCCCCTGAAGGGGAGCCCCTGCAACTGCCGGCCGATCCGGAGCTGCTGTTCCAGTTCGCGTTGCCCTTGCTGGAGCGCTTGCGGCTGCTGGCCAGCGGGGGCCACCGGCCCGTGCTGATGCTGAATGCTCCGGTGGGCGCGGGCAAGACCACCCTCTCGCGCCTGCTCAGCCGCCTGGCGCCCGTGCTGGAGCTGCGCCTGGCCGTGGCCTCGATCGACGATGGCTACCTGCCCTGGCAGCGGCGCCGGCAGGCCCTGGTGGGCAATCCCTTCGGGGTGACGCGGGTACCCCCGGGCAGCCATGACCCCGCCCTGCTCTGCCGGCTGATCGACCGCTGGCGGCGGGGCGAGACCCTGCTGCTTCCTCGCTTTGACAAGACCCTGCGCCAGGGGGAAGGGGACCGCGCAGGCTGGGTAGGCGGGGCCGCCGATGCCCTGCTGCTGGAGGGCTGGCTGCTGGGCTGTGAACCACTTGGGGCGGATCTGCAGACCGCTCTGGCGGCAATGGAGGGCATCGACCTGCCGCCAGCACTGCAGCTGCGGCCCGAGGAGCGGGCTTGGCTACCCCGCTGGGACGAGGCTCTGCGGGCCTACCAGCCGCTCTGGAGCCGCTGTGATGGGCTCTGGTTGCTGCGCCCGCAGTGCTGGGCTTGGCCCCGTCGCTGGCGGTTTCAGGCGGAGGTGGCCCAGCGACGACGGGGTGGAGCGACCCTGCCGGGAGCCGCGCTGGACGAGCTGGTACGGGCCAGTCTGTGCAGCTTGCCGCCACACCTTTACCAGGATCCACTGCTCCAGTGGGCGGATGCCGCGGCAGTGCTTGACAGCCGACGTCGGTTGATCTCCCTGGCGGGGCCACCGGCTGAAAGCCGGTGCGGGCCAACAAAAAGCCCAGGAATCGAATGATCCCTGGGAGCTGAGAGATTGGCTACCCAAGCGGCGAGCTCGATGCCGAACGAGAGCTTCCCTGCCGAATGGGAGCTGACGTTACAACCGGAAGATGTCGCACCCAAGGGGCAACTCTGGGAGGAAGCCTGGGCTGGAAAATCGAGAATCAAACCTGCGGTTTATTCAATCCGGCGGGTTGATGGCGCGCTCAGCTCTCTGCCGCGTCGTCCTCTTCGGCAATCGGGTACACGAAACCCTGGGCCCGGCCGCTCAGCACGGCTTTGCCGAGGGACATGGCCTTCTGGGCGGCATCGGCAGCCTTGGCCTTCCAGGTGGCATGGCGCTGATTGCGCTTGCCCTTGGAGGTTTTCTTCTTGGGAACAGCCATCCCCGTTTCACAACCAAACCATGATCTTCCACTGCCGACTTGCCTTTCGTCAAATCGCTAAGCTCCAGACAAAGGCGGATTGCCGTGAGCGCCAGCCCCTCGCAGTCGTCAACCAAAATCCAGGCAATCGCCCTGGCCCCTGGTGCTGGAGCTCCTGCTGAAGAGCGTGGATCCAACAGCGGGCCCGCTGGCGACTCTCCAGCCAGCCCAGCAGCGGCCGGCTCCGCAGCGGCCAGTGGACAGCCCCCCACCCTGCGCCAACTCCTGGAACGGCCGGCCCCTGCCCCCAGCTACAGCGCTCTGCTCGAGCAGATTCGGACCGGCCAGGTCAAGGAGCTGGAACTGTCCCCGCGGCAGCGGGCGGTCAGCGTCACATTCCAGGACGGCAAGCAAGCCCAGGTACCGGTGTTCGACGACGACCAACAGCTGCTGCGCACGGCGGAAGCCGCTGGGGTGCCGCTCACCGTGCGCGACGACCGCGCCGATGCCGCTGCCGCATCGCTGGTGTCCAACGGGTTGCTGGTGCTGCTGCTTCTCGCCGGTCTGGCGATGGTGCTGCGTCGATCCGCCCAGGTCGCCAACAAGGCGATGGGCTTCGGCAGCAGCAAGCCCCGGCTCCAAGCCGAGGGCACGGTGGCGGTTCGGTTCGAAGATGTGGCGGGAATCGCCGAAGCCAAGGAAGAGCTGCAGGAGGTGGTGGCTTTCCTCAAGGCGCCGGAGCGCTACACGGCCATCGGAGCCCGCATCCCCAAGGGGGTGTTGCTGGTGGGTCCGCCCGGCACCGGCAAGACCCTGTTGGCCAAGGCGATCGCCGGTGAGGCTGGCGTGCCCTTCTTTTCGATGGCAGCCTCCGAATTTGTGGAGATGTTCGTGGGTGTGGGTGCCAGCCGGGTGCGGGACCTGTTCCGCAAGGCCAAGGCCAAGGCTCCCTGCATCATCTTCATTGACGAGGTCGATGCGGTGGGCCGCCAGCGGGGCGCCGGCATCGGCGGCGGCAATGACGAACGGGAGCAGACGCTCAATCAGCTGCTTACGGAAATGGACGGCTTTGCCGACAACTCGGGGGTCATTCTGATGGCGGCCACCAACCGTCCCGACGTGCTCGATGCGGCGCTGACGCGACCTGGCCGCTTTGATCGCCGCATCACCGTGGATCTCCCCGACCGGCGCGGACGGGAGGAGATCCTTGCTGTCCATGCCCGCACCCGGCCCCTGGCCGAGGAGGTTTCGCTGAGCACCTGGGCCTCTCGCACACCGGGGTTCTCCGGAGCGGATCTCTCCAACCTGCTCAACGAAGCGGCCATCCTCACCGCTCGCCGCCAGCAGAGCGCCATCGACGAGCACGCCCTCTCTGATGCCCTCGAGCGGATCACGATGGGCCTGTCGGTGGCCCCGCTCCAGGATTCAGCCAAGAAACGCCTGATCGCTTATCACGAGGTGGGCCATGCCCTGCTCACCACGCTGGTGCCCCACGCCGACCGGCTTGACAAGGTGACCCTGCTGCCGCGCGCAGGCGGCGTGGGCGGGTTCGCCCGCACCATGCCCGATGAGGAGGTGCTGGATTCGGGTCTGATCAGCAAGGCCTACCTGCTGGCCCGCATGGTGGTGGCGATGGGGGGACGGGCAGCGGAACTCGTGGTGTTCGGCGCCAATGAGGTGACCCAGGGGGCGAGTGGAGATCTGGAGCTCGTGGCCCGCATCGGCCGCGAGATGGTGACCCGCTATGGCTTTTCCAACCTGGGTCCCCAGGCGCTGGAGGGCGCCGATCCCGAGGTGTTTCTCGGCCGCGACTGGCTGCGTGCCCAACCCCACTACTCAGAGGAAACCGGCAGCCGGATTGATGCCCAGGTGCGTGAGCTTGCGCGCCATGCTCTCGATCAGGCTGTCAGCCTGCTGGCACCTCGCCGGGCCTTGATGGACGATCTGGTGGAGCGGCTGATCAGCGAGGAAACGTTGGATGGCGACCAGTTCCGCGCGCTAGTGGACATTGCCGAGCGTGCACGGGAGCACCGCCTGGGCCCTGGGAGCTCCGGCAGTGGTCCGATCAGCGAGGCATCAACCGCCAAGCCCACCGCAGAAGCGGATATCCAGGCTGCGCAGGTAGGTGTGTAGGCCCGCGTCCTGAATCGGCAGCAAGTAAGCAGCCCGATCGCTGGTGTTCACATGGGCATGCCAGTGGCCGGGCGGAGTGATGAACGCGCCTCCTGGCTGCCAATCGATCCGCTCCGGATTGCGAATCCGGCCATCGCGATCCAGCTCGGTGCCCACCAAGGTGTAACACCCAGGTGGGCAGTCGAGAATCAGATCCAGCGCCACCGACTGGTGGCGGTGGGGGGGCTGCACCATCCCCGCGGGCACCACCCCGAGCATGGCCCAAAGGGTGTGGGTGACGGTGCGGCTGGCGGGCAGATCGGCATTGGCCAGCAAGATGCTGAGTCGGTTGCTGCGGGCGGCCGAGGGATCCGCTAGCAGTTGGTCGAGGTTGTGGCGAAGCAAGGCTGCCGGGTAGTGGCAGGGCGTGAAGCGGGCCGTGCTGGGCTGCACCCCAAGGTGCTGGAGCAAGGGGCCATCGTGGACCCAGTAAAGAACACTGGTGGTGTCGGCATCCAGCAGGGGGGTATCCCCGGAGGGAAGCACGATCAGATCGCCGCTGGCCCAGGCCAACTCACGGTTGTTCCAGCGCAGTCGGCCGGCACCCTCCAACACATAGAAGAGCGAACTGGTGGCCTGGGCAGCGGCCTTGAGTCCCTCGCCAGCCTCAATGCGCAGAAAGTGGGCGGCCAGGCCAGGACTGGTGGCAGGTCCAGGGCACCCCAGAACCTCACTGAGATCGAGGGGAATCACCCGGGTGGGGCCCTGCTGATGCAGCTCGGGTCGCCAGCAGTGGTAGGGAATGGGTTCGGTGAGCCCTGCCCGCACCGGGTTAGCAGCCTGGCGGTAGTCATACACCAGGGCGGCGGATTGCCAGTCGGATGGCGCAGCGGACGCTGGGTCGGAGCAGTCCGTCGGGGTGGGGGTGGCCTGAAGCGGGGCCTGGGTCATGGGATGGGCTCCCGGTTCGAACCTGATGAGCGTGAATGGAGCCTATTGAGCTGCAGGCCGCCACTGTCGATCTGCCACATCGGCTACGGGCCAGCCAGCAACTGGGTGGGGTGTGATCACCCCCCAGCCACGGCGGGCACGATCGACACCTCATCCCCATCGGCGAGGGCAGTGGTCTCGTTATCGAGGAAGCGGATGTCTTCGCTGTTCACGTAGATGTTCAGGAAGCGGCGCAGCTTGCCGCTGTCATCGCAGAGACGGGCCTTGATGCCCGGGAAACGGGCCTCCAGGGCATCCACCAGCGAGCTCACATTGGCGGCATCCAGGCTCACGCTGGCTTCGTCGTTGGTGAACTTCTGCAGGGGGGTGGGAATCAGGACCTGAACGGGCATCGGGGGTATGGGGGAATGAGATTGGCGGGGAGAGGGGGTCAGCCCTTGGCATGGACAGCCTGGGCCTGCTGCCAGGCACTGTTGAAGCTGTCGAGCTGGGCTTCAATCAGATAGGGCTCACCGATGGCGGAGGCAACGGCCTCGGTGGTCTTGAGGCCATTGCCGGTGATGTAGGCAACCGTGCGCTCCTCGGGGTTGATCTTGCCCTGCTCCACCAACTTCTTGAGCACGGCGATCGTTGTACCGCCGGCGGTTTCGGTGAACACGCCCTCGGTTTCAGCCAGCAGCTTGATGCCCTCGATGATCTCGTCATCGTTCACCGCGGCGATGGTGCCCTTGGTGGCGTTGGCGATGTCGATGGCGTAGGGGCCGTCGGCCGGATTGCCGATGGCGATCGACTTGGCAATCGTGTTGGGCTTGACCGGGGTGATGAAATCGCGGCCTTCGGCGAAGGCCTGGGCGATCGGGCTGCAGCCCTCAGCCTGGGCACCGCTGAAGCGCACGGCCTTCTCCTCCACCAGGCCGCACTTGATGAATTCATCAAAGCCCTTGCGGATCTTGGTGAACAGTGAGCCGGAGGCCAGGGGGGCGACGATGTGGTCGGGCAGTTCCCAGCCCAGTTGCTCAATCACCTCATAACCGAGGGTTTTGGAGCCCTCGGAGTAGTAGGGGCGCAGATTGATGTTCACGAAACCCCATCCGTAGGTGTTGGCCACCTCCGAGCAGAGGCGGTTCACCTGGTCGTAGTTGCCCTTCACCGCCATCAGGGTGGGGTTGTAGATCAGGGTTCCCAGCACCTTGCCCAGCTCCAGGTCGCTGGGGATGAACACACAGCACTCCAGGCCGGCGTGGGCGGCGATGGCGGCGGTGGAGTTCGCCAGGTTGCCGGTGGAGGCGCAGCTCACCGTGGTGAAGCCCAGTTCTCGGGCCCGGGTCAGGGCCACGCTCACGACCCGATCCTTGAAGGACAGGGTGGGCATGTTCACGCCGTCATTCTTGATGTAGAGGTTCTTCAGGCCAAGGCGCCTGGCCAGATTGTCGGCCTTGAGGAGGGGCGTGAAGCCGGTGCCCACGTCGATGGGGTCACCCTCGATCGGCAGGAATTCGCGATAGCGCCAGATCGAGGCGGGACCGGCCTCGATCTTGGCTCTGCTCACCCGATTTTTGATGGCCTCGTAGTCGTACACCACTTCCAGCGGTCCGAAGCAGACGTCCTCGCAGACATGGCGGGCACCGGCTTCGTAGGCATGGCCGCATTCCTTGCAGCGAAGCCCCGAGAAGGTGGCGCGGGAAAGGGTTGCTGTCACGGCCTGAACCGAGGTTTTGCGAAGGCTAACAGCGGCGACCGGTCGAGCAAATTAATTCCGACCAGCAGCATCGGCTAAGCAATGACTCGATTGATCCGGGGGATTGCGGTTGGAATCGGCGCCGAACCCTGGCGCCACGGCGCGCCCTGCCTAGCCTCGCCAGTGGTCCCTGATACCGGTTTCGCGTGCCGATGCGCCGCAGCCTGATTGTTCGCTGGCCCATGGCCCTGCCTGGCCTAGGGGTCGGGGTGGTGGCGGCATCCCGGCTCTGGGTGGAATGGCAGTGGTTTGAGCAGTTCGGGTGGGGACCGGTGCTGCTGCGTCGGCTCGGGCTCCAGCTGGTCCTGGGCCTGGCGGCCCTGGGCCTGGGGCTGGTGCTGCAGCGCTGCCTCAGCTGGTTCTGGAGAGTCGGGGAGGGGGGTGGCGGTGCACGCCGCTTCCCCCTTGAGCCCATGCCCTACGCCTGCTCCCTGCTCCTATTGCTGGCGGGCCAGCTCCTACCGCTGGTGCTGTTGCTGCAGCTGGCGCGGCGGCTGTTGAGCCAACCCTTCGATCCGCGCCGGCTGCACGGTCTCGTGCTGTTGTTCGACGGTTCATTCCCAGGCCTCCTGGCACTGCTGAGCGCCCTGGCGGTGGTGGGCCTGGCCCTGCTCTGGCGCCCCCAGGCCACGGCTCGCACCCTCGCGGGCGCGGGTTCCCTGGCCGCCGCTGTGGCGGTCGCCCGGGGCTGGGGGCTTTGGTCACTGGCCTTGCTCACCCCGGAAGCCGGCCTGCGGGAACCGCTGCTCGGCGCGGATGTGAGCTTCGCTCTGGCCCGCTTTCCCGCCCTGACCCTGCTGCTCACCCTGGCCCTACCCCTGCTCACGCTGCACACTGCAGCAGCCCTCTGGGGCCAGCTGGCCCGTTCTCCCCAGCTCAGCGACGGTCGTTTTGGCGGCTTCAGCGAGGCCCAGGTGCGGGCCCTGCGCTTTCCCCTGGGCCTGGCAGCCGTGGGCACGGCCTCAGCCTTCTGGCTGGGGCGCCACCAGTTGCTCCTCAGCACCAATGGCAGTGTGCCCGGAGCTGGCTGGGTGGATGTGCACCTGGCCCTCCCCCTGCGCACGGCTGCCGCCGTGCTGGCCCTGCTCACCGCTGCCATGGCATGGCTGCCACTCCCCCGCCGGTGCTGGCGAATGCCCAGCGTCGCGGTGGGCGGGGGCCTGCTGCTGCTGCTGCCCCTGCTGGAGGCCCTGCTCTCGCCCCTGTTGCAGCTGCTGGTGGTCACCCCCCGGGAGCTGGAGCGCGAACGCCCCTTCCTGCAGCGCTCGATCGCCGCCACCCGTGCCGCCTTCCAGCTCGATCGCATCCGCACCCTCAACGTCAATCCGAGGCCCCGGCTGACCCGCGCCGATCTGGCCCGCAGCGAGGCCACGATCCGAAACATCCGGCTCTGGGATTCCCAGCCCCTCCTGGCCACCAACCGCCAGTTGCAGCAGCTGCGCGTCTTCTACCGGTTCTCGGAGCCCACGGTCGATCGCTATGCCATCGGCCCGCCGCAGCGGCCCCAGCAACAGGTGATCGTCACCGCCCGGGAGATGGACATCTCGGGGCTGCAGGCCTCAGCCCACACCTGGCTGAACCGCCATCTGGTGTTCACCCATGGCCAGGGTTTCACGGTGTCGCCGGTGAACACCAGCAGTTCGGATGGCCTGCCGGAGTACTTCGTGAGCGACCTGGGCTCGAAAAGCGGCATCAGTGGCAGCGACGAGCTGGGGATCACCCGCAGCGAGGTGAAAGCGGCGATTCCCATCGGGCAACCGAGCCTGTACTACGGCACCCTGCCCCTTCCCTATGCCCTGGCCCCCACGAAGGTGAGGGAGTTCAACTATCCCGAGGGTGACGTCAATGTCTATACCCATTACGCGGGCAGCTCTGGGGTGCCCCTGGGCAATGGGCTGGCCCGTTTCGCCGCATCGGTTTACCTGGGGGAGCCCCGGCTCCTGGTGGAGGGCTCCCTGACCCGCCAGACGCGCCTGTTGCTGCGCCGCGAGGTGCGCGAGCGTCTGAAACGGCTGGCGCCGTTCGTGTCGTTTGAGGCCGAGCCCTACCTGGTGTCGGTGCGCCTGAACCAGGCCAGCGGCCCCTTCCGGCCGGGCCAGCACCAATTCTGGATCAGTGACGGCTTCACCACGAGCCGCAGCTATCCCTACAGCGAAGCCAATCCCAACCGCCCGGACATCCGCTACTTGCGCAATGCGGTGAAAGCGGTGGTGGATGCCTACGAGGGCCGGGTTGCCCTGTACGTCGCCGAACCGACCGATCCCCTGATCACGGCCTGGCAGCGTCTCTTCCCTGAACTATTCGCGCCGCTTGAGCGCATGCCCGCCGCCCTGCAGGCCCACATTCGCTACCCCCTTCCCCAGTTCACCCTGCAGACCGCCCAGCTCCTGCGGTACCACGTGACCGATCCGGCGGTGTTCTACAGCGGTGACGACGTGTGGCAGATCCCCAAGGAAATCTATGGCTCCGAACAGGTGCCGATGGAGCCTTACCACATCAGTGCCCAGCTCTCCACAGAGCTGCCACCGGAGTTTCTGCTGTTGCAGCCCCTCACGCCCCTGGCCCGCCCCAACCTGGTGGCCTGGTTGGCGGCCCGCAGTGACGCACCCCACTACGGTGAGGTGGAACTGCTGCGCTTCCCCAGCCAGACCCCGATTCTGGGGCCTGAGCAGATCACGGCCCTGATCAGTCAGAACCCGATGATCAGCCAGCAGTTCGGCCTCTGGAACCGCTCCGGCTCGGAGGTGATCCGCGGCAATCTGCTGGTGGTGCCGGTGGGCGATGCCCTGCTCTACGTGGAGCCCGTGTATCTCAAGGCCCAGAAAGGTGGCCTGCCCACGTTGATCCGCGTGGTGGTGAGCGATGGCACGCGCATCGCCATGCAGCCCACCCTGAGCGAGGCCATCGAGGCCCTTCTGGATCCGCAGCGCTCGGATGAGGCCAGCTGAGGGAGCGCGACAGGCCATGGCAGGCTGCGGTGCAGCAAAAAAGGGCCCCCATGGGGCCCCTCACACCATGGGCCTGACGCTCGTCAGGCCAGAGCCGAGAAATCAGGCCGCGACGGCGGTTTTCGGGTCGAGTTCGCCCTTGGCATACAGACCGGCGTAGAAGTTGATGTCGCGCTGCTTGATCTTGCTGGCGTTGCCGGCGCACCAGAACTGCTGGTAGCGATCCAGGCACACCTGCTTCATGTACTGGCGGGCCGGCTTGTTGAAGTGGCGGGGGTCGAAGTTGGCAGGATCCTTGGCCGCGGCCTCACGCACGGCGGCAGTGAAGGCCAGGCGGTTGTCGGTGTCGATGTTCACCTTGCGCACGCCGTTGCGGATGCCTTCCTGGATCTCCTCCACGGGCACGCCGTAGGTCTCGGGGATGGCGCCGCCGTACTTGTTGATCATGTCCAGCCACTCCTGGGGCACCGAGGAGGAGCCGTGCATCACCAGGTGGGTGTTGGGGATGGCCTTGTGGATCTCGGCGATGCGGCTGATGGCCAGCACTTCACCGGTGGGCTTGCGGGTGAACTTGTAGGCGCCGTGGCTGGTGCCTATGGCGATGGCCAGGGCATCCACCTTGGTCTTGGCGACGAAGTCGGCAGCCTCAGCGGGATCGGTGAGCAGCTGGCTGTGGTCGAGCTTGCCCTCAAAGCCGTGGCCGTCCTCGGCCTCACCCATGCCGGTTTCCAGGGAGCCGAGGCAGCCCAGCTCTCCCTCCACGCTCACGCCGATGGCGTGGGCCACGTCCACCACTTCCTTGGTGACCGCCACGTTGTACTCGTAGCTGGCGGGCGTCTTGGCGTCGGCCATCAGGGAACCGTCCATCATCACCGAGGTGAAGCCGTTGGCGGCGGCACCGAAGCAGGTGGCGGGGCTGTTGCCGTGGTCCTGGTGCATCACCACCGGGATGTCGGGGTAGGTTTCCACGGCGGCCAGGATCAGGTGGCGCAGGAAGTTCTCACCGGCGTACTGGCGGGCGCCGCGGGAAGCCTGCAGGATCACCGGGGAATCGGTCTCGTAGGCCGCCTCCATGATCGACTGCACCTGCTCCAGGTTGTTCACGTTGAAGGCAGGGATGCCATAGCCGTTCTCAGCGGCATGGTCGAGGAGCAGCCGGAGGGGAACGAGCGCCATGGGTGAAAACCTCTCTGAACAGAAGGTTGAACTGGCGGCGAGTCTAGGTGATGCCGTTCAGATCCCAGCCTGGCCAGGCCCACCGGCGCCCCAGCAAAAACCCCGCCGCAGCCCGGCTGCAACGGGGAAGACCGCAACGGGGGAAGGCCCCGCCTGGCGTGATCGTGGCCTGGGCCCTGGCAGGGCTCAGTCGATCAACTGCTGCTTGCGCAGGGATTGAACGCTGTAATCGTTCTGCTTGGCGGCGCGGCGGACCTGTTCGGCCTGGCGAGCCAACTGTCTGGCGGTGGTGATGGACATGGAAGGGCCTCCGTGGAAAACCCGGCCGGCAGGCGCGGGAGGGTGGATGGCGCGTTGCTTCGGGTTGGTCGGAACGGCCCGCCAGCCCCTACTTCCGCCACGCGGGCCGGAGCCACGTGGTCAACGTCTCTAAACCGTAGCGGTTGCTACCAATACAAGAAGTGAGCCCTGATACCTGAAAACCGAATCGGAGAGAACGGATCCTCCACCGCGGCTCAAGTCAGCGACGCCTGGCCCCGGGCCAGATCACAACAGCGCTGGCTGGCCACTCCCTCCGTCAGACCGGGCACCATCGGCCGCTGCTCGCGGATCGCCCTGCTCCACCAGCCGATCAACCGCTCCACCGGGGCGATGCGGCCATCCTCCCAGGTGCGTGGGAAGGCCAAGCGCGGGTCCGGTTCCAGACGGCGCAGGGGCTCACCGTTGCGCGACAGCCACAGATTGAAGCCGTGCACGTAGTCGCTCTGGTTGTCGGAGCCGAGCACGGCGGTGCCCTCTCGCCCGTAGATCTCCAGCCAGCAACCTCGGCCGCGCCGGGTTACCGAGGCCAGGTTCAGCTGGGCGGGCACGGGTTGGCCGTTGGCAGCCTCCAGCTCCAGCTGGATCAGGGCGATGTCCTCGGCATCCACAGCTCCCATCCCCCCACTCCCCGGCAGGGGACGCTCGCGGATGGCCGTGTTCAGCTGGGCATTCAACCGCCGCGTGGGTCCAACGAGCCAGTGCAACAGGTCGAACGCATGGGTGCCGAGGGCTCCCAACACCCCGCCGCCTGCAGCGGCCTGGGAGTACCAGCTCCAGGGGCGGGAAGGGTCGGCCCGGCTGCCCATCAGCCAGTCGAGCTTCACGAGCACCAGCTCGCCGAGCTGCCCCTCGGCCAGCAACTGGTGCAACTGCTGGAACAACGGCACCGCCCGGTATTCGAAATCCACGGCAACGCAGAGCCGTCGCTGCAGGGCCAGCCGCTGCAGCTGCTGGGCTTCTTCGCCATCGAGAGCCACCGGCTTTTCCAACAGCAGGTGCTTGCCGGCCTGCAGGGCCCGTTGGGCCAGGCCAAAGCGGGCCGCCGGCGGGGTGGCGATCACGACCGCCTCCACCCGGGGATCGGCCAGCAGCGTGTCGAAGTCGCTGCTGCCGGGCAGGCCACTCTGTTGGCAGGCCTGGTCCAGGCGCTCCTGGCGGGGATGCCAGAGGGCCACAGGCTCCGCCGTGGCAGAAGCTCGCAGGGCGGGCAGGTGCACGGCCTCGCCGAAGCCGAGGCCGGCAATCGCCACACCCACCGGACGGCTGTTGGTCATGGAGCAGGGAGCAGGATTCAGCCAGCCTGCAACATGTCCGCGCCTGCATCACAGGTCTCGCGGATCACGGCCATCACCAGGGCATCATCCCCGGCCACTGACCAGCTGGCTCGAAACCGGGGAATGCCATTGACCGACGTGTCTCGGTAGAGACGTTGGCCGCAGTCAATCTCCATCACATAGAGGTCGCCCAGCCGGGGCTTGTCACTGTCCTCACCGGCTTCGCTGGCGGGCTGGAAGCGGCTGAGCACGCTCAGGTGGCCGTCCCGGCTGCGGCGCAGACTGCCCTCATCCCACCACTGGCGCCCCTCGGCTGAGGCTGGCACTTCATGCCAGACGACGGGGCCGGCAGCGGCGGGCCACACCGGCGCAAGCCACAGGAGCAAGGCCAGGCCCATGCCCAGCAGGGCCGCGCCGATTCGGGTGGTCATGCCGGCACTGCCTGGCGGCAGCCGTGCAGCTGCAGCACCATGGACAGGGTGGCTTTGAGCTCGGTGCGATCTACAATCGCATCCACGAAGCCATGGTCGCGCAGGTATTCGGCCGTCTGGAATCCCTCGGGCAGCTTCTCGCGCAGGGTCTGTTCGATCACCCGCCGTCCTGCAAAGCCGATCAGGGCCTTCGGTTCGGCCAGGATCATGTCGCCGAGCATGGCGAAGCTGGCGGTGACTCCGCCGGTGGTGGGATGGGTGAGCAGGGGGATGTAGAGCAATTCGGCCTCGCGGTGGAGTTGCAGGGCCCCTGAGATCTTGGCCATCTGCATCAAACTGAGCATCCCTTCCTGCATCCGGGCGCCACCCGAGGCACACACGATCAGCACGGGCAGTCGCCTGGCCGTGGCGGTCTCGATCAGGCGGGCGAGCTTCTCACCCACCACTGAGCCCATCGATCCGCCCATGAAGCGGAAATCCATCACCCCCAGGGCCATGGCGATGCCGTTGATGCGGCACAGGCCGGTCACCACCGCATCACGCAGACCGGTGCTGCTCTGGCTGTCGCGGATGCGGTCGGCGTAGCTGCGCCTGTCCTTGAAGGCCAGGGGATCAGTGGGGCTGAGGTCTTCGTTGAGGGGCTCAAAGCTCCCGGGATCGGCAATCACCCGGATCCGCTCCTCACTGTCGATCCGGTGGTGATAGCCGCAGCCCTTGCACACGCTGGCATTGGCCACGAGGTCCTTGCGGTACACCACCAGCCCGCACTCGGGGCACTTGCTCCAGAGCCCATCCCCTTCTTCGGGTTCCTGGGGGTTGCGCACCGCGGGTGCGGTCTTGCGACGGTCGGCGAACCAGTCGAACAGCGACATGGGCAGGAACCCGGCAGAGGGCGCGGCTCCATTAAAGGCTGCCAGCCAGCAGCCCTCAGCCCCAGCCGGGCAGCAGCCCCAACTGCTTCAACCAGAAGCCATGGCCCAGCAGCCACACTGCGGAGCCAGCGGCGGTGAGGAACGGACCGAAGGGAAAGGGCTGATGGCGGGCGAGACGTCCCGTGATCCGACCCAAAAGGCCCAGCAGCGCCCCCGCGAACACGGCCAGCGCCACGGTGAGCCCGAGGCCAGTGAGTCCAAGCCAGGCTCCGAGCAGGGCCGCCAGCTTGGCGTCGCCCAGGCCGAGGGCGGGCCGGCCGATCAGCCGCTCAGCAAGGGCGCTGACCGCCTCAAAACCGAGCAGGCCAGCTGCGGCAGCAAGCAGGTGATGGAACAGCAACAAGCGGCCGCTGTCGAAGCCCTGGTCCAGACCCAGCACCGCGGTGCACCCCAGGCCCAGCAGCAGCCCAACCCGGCAGAGCGGCTCGGGCAGCCAGAGCTGGTCGAGGTCGATCAGGGTGAGGGGGATGAGCCAGCTGAGCAGCAGCCAGCCCGCCAGCAGCAGGAGCAGGGGGTGGGGATCACTGCCCATCGCCGATGGAGTCGCCAGGCAATTGGCCACCCAAAGACCGGCAGTGAGCAGTTCCACCAACGGGTAACGCCCGGCAATGGAGCCGCGGCAGTGGCGGCAGCGGCCAGCCTGCAACAGCCAGCTCAACACCGGAACGTTTTCAAACCAGCGCAGGGCACTGCCGCAGCGGGGACAGTGGCTGCCTGGAAACAGCAGTGATTCCTGGCGGGGCAGGCGCCAGACCACCACATTGAGGAAGCTTCCGACGCAGGCCCCGAACAGGGCAGCGATCAAAACCAGGCTAGGGGTGGGATTAGCGCCAAGCGTGGCGCTGGACAATGAACTGGCGAGCATGGATCCAGAACCGGGTGGGACGCTCAGCGGTTTCGGGGCATGCGCAGCCGGTTGGCGGTGCGGGCAGTCTGACGGCCGCGCAGCAGATCGATCGGCACGAACTGCTCATCCGGCAGCAAGATCGGCTGCTCAAACACCACCCGGCCGCGCTGCCCCTGAAGCACCACTCCAATCGGATCACCCCCGAGGGGACACCGTTCCATGTAATGGAACAGCGCCCTGCGGGCCAACTGAAAGACCTGCTGACTGTTGATCAGGTCGAGACGAAGGCCGGATGGGGCTGAACCGAGGGCCCCCTGGATCTGAAAAGAGGGAAATGCGCCCGTGGAGGCCACCCTCTTCTGAGCGGGCGCTTGGTGAAGGGAGCCGCTGGGATCGCCGGTGGATGACGGGACGTGGGTGATGGCCTCACCAACTCCAAGTGCCGCACAGATTAGGCCTTGGCAAAGGAGTTGGTGAAGCCGGGGTGCTTTAAGCCAGCTTGTTCTTCTCCTCGATCATCCGGTGAATGATCGGGGTGAGGATCAGCTCCATGGCGAAGCCCATCTTGCCCCCGTTGACCACGATCGAGGTGGGGCTTGACATGAAGGATTCATGGATCATGTCGAGCAGGTAGGGGAAGTCGATGCCCCACTTCTCGCGAGCTCCCTTGCGGAAGTGGATGATCACAAAGCTCTCGTCGGGAGTCGGGATATTCCGAATCATGAACGGGTTGGAGGTGTCTACGGTGGGAACCCGCTGGAAGTTGATATCGGTCTGGCTGAACTGGGGACAGATGTGGTTGATGTAATCCGGCATGCGGCGGAGGATCGTATCCACAGTGGCCTCCGCTGAATAGCCGCGCTCGGCGTTGTCGCGGGCGATCTTCTGGATCCATTCCAGATTGGTGATCGGCACCACACCGATCAACAGATCCACCAGGCCGGCCACGTTGTAGCCGTCGCCCTTCACACCACCGTGCAGGCCCTCGTAGAAGAGCAGGTCGGTGCCCGCCGGAATCGGTTCCCAGGGCGTGAACTGGCCAGGCTCCAGATTGGTGCCCAGGCGACCGTTGTGCTCGGCGGCCTCCTCCAGGGAATGGAGGTAGTAGCGCTTCTCGCCACTGCCGGTTTCGCCGTAGGTCTTGAACAGCTCTTCCAGCTTGTCGAACAGGTTGGCTTCGGGCCCGAAGTGGGAGAAGTTCTCGCCCTTGGCGAGGGCGGCGGCCATGGCCTCCTTCATGGGACCCCGCTCGTAGCGGTGGTAGCTGTCGCCCTCCACCACGGCAGGGGTGATGCCTTCACGGGTGAAGATGTATTCGAAGGCCCGCTTGACGGTGCTGGTGCCTGCGCCGGAGGAACCAGTGACGGCAACGACCGGGTGACGTTTCGACATCGGCGCAGGGAGTGAAAAACCGCTGCTGAGTTTGGCAGGTCGTGGGCCCGCTGCCGGCGAGAGTGGATCCGACCGTTACGCCCTGGCCAGCCTTCAGCCCTCCAGGGCCGCCAGCAGTTGGTCACCCATGGCGCGGCAGCCCAGCAGGGTGCAGCCCTCCGCCATCAGGTCACCGGTGCGGTAGCCCGCCGCCAGCACCCGGTCGACGGCCGTTTCCAGCGCGCTGGCGGCGGCGTCCTGCTGGAGGGCAATGCGCAGCAACATGGCGGCGCTCAACACCATGGCCATCGGGTTGGCCTTGTCCTGACCGGCGATGTCGGGGGCCGAGCCATGGATCGGCTCAAACAGGCCCGGGCCGCCGGATCCCAGGGAAGCGGAGGGCAGCATGCCGATCGAGCCGCTGAGCATGGCCGCCTCGTCGCTGAGGATGTCGCCGAACAGGTTGCTGGTGAGCAGCACGTCGAACTGGCGGGGGTTGCGCACCAGCTGCATGGCGGCGTTATCCACATACATGTGGCTGAGTTCCACACCGGCGAAGCTGGCGGCATGCACAGCCCCTACCCGGTCACGCCAGAGCTGGCTCACATCGAGCACATTGGCCTTGTCCACGCTGCAGAGGCGGCCACTGCGCTGTTGGGCCAGGTCGAAACCCACCTTGGCGATGCGGTCGATCTCATCGTCGAAGTAGGCCATGGTGTTGTAGGCGCGCACCCGCCCCTCGGCCTCCACCCGCCCCTTGGGGGTGCCGAAGTACACCCCGCCGGTGAGCTCGCGCACCACCAGCAGATCCACCCCCTCGATCACTTCGCGCTTGAGGGTGGAGGCGTCGATCAGGGCGGGAATGATCTTCACCGGGCGCAGATTGGCGAACAGGCCCAGGCCGGCGCGCAGGGCCAGCAGGCCGCTCTCGGGCCGCTGCCCGCGCGGGAGGCTGTCGTACTGGGGAGAGCCGATGGCCGCCAGCAGCACCGCATCGCTGCTCCGGCAAGCCTCAAGGGTGCTCGCCGGCAGCGGTTCACCGGTGGCATCGATGGCGGCGCCGCCCATCGGCCGTTCGTCGTAGTGGAGCGCGAAGCCATGGCGGCTGCTCACCGCATCCAGCAGCTGGCGGCAGACGGCCATGATTTCGGGACCGATGCCATCTCCGGGGAGCAGGGTGATCCGGTAGCTGGTCATCGCGGCAGCCTGGGGCACGGGAAGGGAAGGCCTGGAGGTTACGCCGTTGACCAGCCCCTCAGCCCTGGCCGCCCTTCTCCAGCTGGCGCAGGGCCCGGGCCATCTCCGGAAGCTTGTTGAAGGCGGCGGCGCAGCGCAGCCAGAGGCGGTTGGGGATGGCGGGATAGCCGCTCACCACCTCGCCAGCAGCCACTTCGCCGTGCACACCAGACTTGGACGAGGCGATGGCCCGGTCGCCCATCACGGCCCGGTTGGCCAGGCCCACTTGCCCGGCCAGGATGACGCCGTTGCCGAGGCGGGCACCGCCAGCAATCCCCACCTGGGCGGCCAGGGCGCAGCCCCTACCGGTGGAAACGCCGTGGCCGATATGCACCAGATTGTCAATCTTGGTGCCAGCGCCAATGCGGGTCTCGCCCACCGCCGGCCGGTCGATGGCGCTGCCGCTGCCCACCTCCACACCCGCCTCCAGCACCACCCGGCCGGTCTGGGGCATCTTGCGCCAGCCGGCGGCGGTGGGCACGAAGCCGAAGCCTTCACCGCCGATCACCGTGTTGCTCTGCAGCACGCAGCCCTCGGCCAGGCAGCTGCCGGGGTGCACCACGGCCCCGGCGTGGAGCACGCAACCGGGGCCGATCTCCACATCGTCGTAGAGCACCACGTGGGGATGCAGGGTGCAGCCCGCATCGATCCGCACCCGGGCACCCACAACCACGTGGGCTCCGAGATGGCTCTGGGAACTCACCTGGGCGGTGGGATCGACCACCGCAGTGGGGTGAATGCCCGGGGACGGCTGGGGTGTGGGATAAAGCTGCTCGAGGGCCTCGGCGAAGCCCAGGCGCGGGTCGGCGAGGGCAATCCAGGCCACCCCACGGGCCTCCAGCTGGCGACGCAGCTCAGCGCTCTCCTCGCCCCGGGCGGGGATCAGCACCGCCGCGGCAGCGGTGGTTGCCGCCGCGGTCGCCAGGGCATGGCCCTCCTCCAGGAAGGCGAGGTCGCCGGGGCCGGCCTGGTGGAGGGCGGAGGCCCCACGCAGTTCAGGGTCGTGGGCCGGGAAATGGGGAGGAAGCGCACCGGCCTGAGCCTCACTGAGCTGGCTGAGCAGTTGGCTGAATCGCATCCCGCAACGGGCTCAGGAGCCCGGATCGTAGGCAGTGGCAAGGCGGGGCATCAGATCAGCGCCAGTTGGTCGCGGTGCACGACCTCGACGCCGGCGGTACCCACCAGCTCACGCAGCTCGGCACTGCCCAGGCCGCTGAGGCCGCGCCCCAGTTCCCGGCCGTCGGCAGCGAGCAAGCTCACGGCCTCCTGGGGACCGAACTCCCCTTCCACCGCCACAATCCCCACCGCCAGCAGCGAGGCACCCCGCTCCACCAGGGCCCGCTCGGCGCCGGCATCGAGCCGCAGCGTGCCCTTGGGCAGGAGGGCGTGGGCCAACCAGCGCTTGCGGTCCGGCAGGGGGGCACTGGACGGCTGGAAGAGCGTGCCCACACGCCCGCCGGCGAGCAGGGCATCGAGCACGGCGGGGTCGCGGCCATCGGCCAGGCGCACACGGATGCCGCTGGAGGTGGCGATGCGGGCAGCCGCCAGCTTGGTGGTCATGCCGCCAGTGCCCCACTGGCCACCGCCGCTGGCCACGGAACTGAGCCGCTCCAGCTCGCCCAGGTCGCGCACCTCCTCGATCGGTTCGGCGGTGCTGTCGGTGCGTGGATCACCGGAATAGAGGCGGTCCACGTCGGTGAGCAGGATCAATTCATCGGCACCCACGGCCACGGCCACCAGGGCCGAGAGGGTGTCGTTGTCACCGAAGCGCAGCTCATCGGTGGCCAGGGTGTCGTTCTCGTTCACCACCGGCACCACGCCCCAGGCGAGCAGCTGCTCCAGGGTGCGGCAGGCGTTCTGGTAGCGGCGCCTGGAGGCCAGGTCGCCTCGGGTGAGCAGCACCTGGGCCACCGCCAGGCCGCGCACGGCGAAAGCATCCTGGTAGAGAGCCATCAGCTGCCCCTGCCCCACCGCGGCCGCCGCCTGCAGGGCCTCCACGGCCGTGGGACGCTTCTCCATCGCCAGCCGGGCGCAGCCCAGGCCAACGGCACCGCTGGTCACCAGCGCAATCGTTTCCCCCCGGCGAGAGGCCCGGTTGAGACTGGCGGCCAGGTCGGCGATCACGGCGGCGGTGGGGCGCTCGGGACTGCCCCGCAGCAGGCTGGTGCCCACCTTCACGACGCGCCGGGGGCCAGTGGAGGGTTCTGCCATCTCAGCCCAGGCCACCGCCCATCCAGTTGGCCAGCCGCACTTCCATTTTTTGCAGGTGGTCGCGCCGGCAAGGCTGGCCCTGGGGGTCGATCGGCTTCACCAGCACGGTGAACAAACCCAGGCGGTTGCCGGCGATCACATCGGTGAACACGCGGTCGCCGATCAGGGCCACCTGGCCGGCGGGGATCTGCAGGGTGTTGAGCACCCGGCGGAGGGCCTGGCGGCGCGGCTTAGCCGCGGATGTGGTGAAGGGCACGCCCAGGTCGCGAGCCACCGCTCCGATGCGCTGACGGGAGGGGTTGTTGCTGAGCAGGTGGATCGGCAGCTGCTGTTGGGCCTGGATGAGCCACTGGCGCATGCGCGGCGGCAGGGTGCTGTGTCGACGCGGCAGCAAGGTGCGATCCACATCCAGGACGAGAGCGCCAATCTGGCGATCCAGCAGGGCCTGCAGCGGCAGATCCACCAAGGTGCCCTGGAGAAGCCAATCGGGTTGCAGAAGCTGGCGAAAGCTCACTCCAGCCCCTCCCGCTCCTCCAGCTCGGCCTCGATCCGGGGTTGCACCCGCTCGAATTCCTCGCTATCCACCAGCACAGCCTCGTTGCCCTGCATGCGTGCCACGACGAAGAAGGGATCGAGGGGGATATAGAGGCCGTACTCCTGGTCATTGACCAGGAAGCTCACCAGCAGTTCATAGGTCTCGGATTCCTCGTCGGCATCGTCGTCGTCGAGCTCCTCGGGCTCCGGCTCGTCGAGTTCACCGCTCACCGTGAGGGTCACAGCCGAGCGCACCAGGGTGAGATCGTGCTCCTGGAGCACAACGTCAGCCACCGAGAGGATCGGCTCGCTGGCGTCGACGCTATCGATCAGTTCCGGGTCCGCCTCGTCATCGAGGCGGAACAGGCACACCGGCGTATCCACCGGGGTGAGCAGCACGTAGTCGTGGCCATCAAGCGGAATCAGTTGCTCCAGGAAGCACAGCAGCTGCCTGCCCTTCTGGTCGTTGACCAGCACGGTTGGCACATCGGTGGGGAGTTCGCCCGACCCAGTCATAGAAACACCTTCGGAGCTCTGAAACGGTGAGCTGTCTTCTCAGGATGAACCAGCACGGACCAAATTGCCGCCGGCGATGGCCGCCGGGCCCACCGTCAGGGCAGCTGCCCGCCGATGAGACCCGGCTCGGGGCCCTCCTGCAGCCACTGTTCCAGCAACAAGGCGGCGGCAGCACTGTCGAGGGCGCCGCTGCGGTCGCCCTGTAGGCCCCGCTGCTCGGCGGCGGCCCAGCTACTGCTGTGTTCGTTCACCCACACCAGCGGCAGCTGGGTTGCCTCCCTGAGTTGCAGGCCGTAGCGGCGGCAGTGCCGGGCCTGCTGGGTGGGGGCGCCTGCGGCGTCGAGCGGCAGCCCCACCACCAGCAATTGCACCCGGCGTCGCTCGAGCAGGGGTCTGAGCAGGCTCAGGTCGGCACTGAAGGCACCGCGGGCCAGGGCTGGCAAGGGGGTCACGGTCAGTCCCAGGGGATCACAGCCGGCCAAGCCGATGCGGCGACGGCCAACGTCGAAGGCCAGGGCGGAGCGGGGGTGGGGCCTGGGCACAGGGAAACCCGGGACTTCAACGGGGCCCCAGTGGCGTCGGCAGGGGGCGACGGCGGGGCTGGAGCTGCTCCAGCATGGCCTCCAGCCGCCGGGCTGCCTTTTGGGCCGGCGCAGGGAGTTCCTGGCGCCGCCAGACACTGCGGGCCATCAGCACCCGCTCCCCGCGGGGCTCGGCCCCCCGCTTGAGCAACCAGCTCTCCAGCTCGCGGTGGCCCACGTCCGTGCGCAGCCAGAGCGGATCGCTGCTGCCGAGCGATTGGTGGGCCTGGCTGACCAGCTGCTCGGTGCCGGAGCCGATCAGGTGATGCCAGCCCGGATGCACGGTGAGTTCGAGGTCGTGGCCACCGCCTGGGTGCTCGCCCAGCCAGCGCAAACCCGCCACGGCCTGGTTGCGGGCCCCATCCAGCAGCAGCCAGCCCCGGCCATGGCTCTGGTCGAGGAGGTCGTCGCTGCTGCGGTCGAGCAGCTGGCGCAACTGGGCAGGGCAGGCAGCCTGTTCCAACTGGAACAGGGCCCAGGCCGTGCGGCGGTTCAGGGGACGAAGGGCTGGATCAGGGGAAACATCAGGCCCCACCCCATGCGCTGCGGCAGCGGGACGGGCCAGCAGCCAGAGGCGCTCGGTGCGCAGGGGCTGGAATCCCTGCTCCCGCAGGGCAGCCAGCCGATCGTTATCGAGGCTGGAGCAGGTGGCGATCCAGCTGGTGGCACCACGGGCACGCTGGATGGCCTCCCGCAGCAACTGTTGGGAGAGCTGGCGCCGATTGTCCTCGGCTGTGATGCGCAGGTGCTGCACCTGCCAGCAGCTCCCGCTGCGGTTGAGCTGGCGGGTGATGATCAGCCCGAGGGGCGCGTGGTCCTGCAGGGCAACGAGCACCTGGGGTGCCCGGCCCCTGGTGTTGCGCAGAAATCCGAGCAACTGCTGGGGCACCTGCAACAGAAGGGCCCGTTGCAGTTGGGGTTGGAGGGGAACGAAGGCCGGGTCGCTGAGCAGGGGGAGGTGCCAGGCGGCCAGCGGTTCCAGCTGGACGGGCTGCTCAGGATTGGCCTTGCCCCTTGGGGGTTGGTCTGGGGACCGGTCCGGATCGGGACCAACCGGATGGCCGGCTTTGGAATCCGCAGGCAGGAAGGATCCCGATCGGTGCGGAGTGGGGGATTGCACCGTCATGCCGGACATGTCCTGCCGTGGCCATGGGAACTCTATCGACCCCCAGGCTGCGGCGCTGACCCTCGCCCTGCTGCCCATCAGCCCGAGGGGGGGCTCAGGCCGGGCGCACCAGCACCAGCGGCGTGCGCTCGTTGGCGTTGCCGGCCGGGTTGGGCCGCAGGGCCCGGTGCAGCAGCTCTTCGTCACAGCCCGGGCTGGAGGCCAGCACCTTCACCCGGCCCAGGTCGTTCACATCCACCACGGCAACGGCCACCCCCAGGGCCCGGGCCATGGCGGCACAGAACGCCTCCGGCTGGTCGGGGCCCAGCACGATCGTCTGGTCGTAGGGCGGGGTGGTGCCGGTCACGTCGTCGATCAACCGGGCCTGGTCGCCCGCCAGCCGGTAGAACCAGCCCTTGGAGCCCACCAGCTTGAGGGCGGTGCCGGCCAGCCAGGCACAGAGAACACGGGCGGGCCCCACGACGTCGATCAGGCTCTGCAGGCCGCAGGCTGTGGCCAGGGAGCTGGTGGGGTGGAACACGCGGCAGAGCAAGCGGGCCAGGCCACTGGGCTCCACGGTTTCGGGGTGGTGGTAGCGGCCCTGGATCACCGCCAGGGGGGTTTCGCCGATGGTGAGCACATCGCCGCTCTGCAGCACCGGCCCGGCGTAGTGGCGCAGCACCTGCTCGGGGTCGTCGAGGGTGCCCAGCAAGTGGGTGCGCACCGGCAGCACCGCGCAGCGTTCACCGCTGCGCCAATTGGCGGTGACGGGGCTCTGGGGCTCTGGTCGCCGCAGGGGCACCAGGATGCCGTCGCGGCGCCAGAGCCGGCCGAAGGGGCCGTAGTTCACCCAGCACACCTCGAGCCAGAGGGTGTCGAGCAGTGCATCGAGATCGGCCACGTCGACGGCCGTGATCTCCACCGTGAGTTCGGCGCGGGTGGTCTTGCGGCCCTTGACGATGTAGGCCGCCCAGTACCCATCCGGACGGCTCTCCTCATCGGGGTGCAGGGCCTTCACCGCCGTGCGCACCTTCACGCTGGCCAGGTCGCCCCGGCCCAGCAGGGTGGGGCGAAGCTCCAGCTGGGGCACGAACACCTCCATGCGCGGATGGGGGTTGCTGATGGCCACGGAGCCCTCCACCAGCAGGCTCCTGGGGCCGATGCGACGGGTGCTGAAGGGCTCGGCCCGAAGCCGCAGCGGCGAGCTCGGCCGCAGTCGGTGGCGCAGCTCCAGCCAGAGCAGGGCCAGGCTGAAGACCAGGGCGGCAATCAGGGCCACCTTCAGAAGGATCATGAAAGGCAACGGCGATGGGCGGCGAATGGGCGGAGCGTAAATGCCGCTGCCGCTCTAGGGTCCGCCCAATCCTCTCGCGATGGGGCTATGCGCAAGACGTTCGTGCTCGACACCAACGTGTTGCTGCACGATCCCATGGCCCTCAACCGCTTTGAGGACAACCACATCGTGATCCCAATTGAGGTGGTCGAGGAGATCGACCGCTTCAAGCGCGACCCGGCCGAAAAGGGCCGTAATGCCCGCCAGGTGTCGCGGCTGCTGGATGAGCTGCGGGCCAAGGGCAACCTGGCTGAAGGTGTGCCGAACGGCGACCAGGGCGGCACGCTTGTGGTGGTGTTCTGTCGCAATGAAACGCTCGCCACCCTGCCGCCGGAGCTAAAGGCGGGCAACGGCGACAACAACATCTTGGCGGTAGCGCTGGAGCAGCAACAGCTCGGAGCCTTGATCGGTGACCAGCCGCCGGTGGTGCTGGTCACCAAAGACACAAACCTGCGCATCAAAGCCGATGCGGTGGGGCTGATCGCCCAGGACTACACCAGCGATCGGGTGGATATCGCCGATCTCTACACCGGCTTCTGCGAGGCCTGGGTGAGCGCGGAGCAGATGAACCGGGTGAAGCTGCCCCCCGGATTGGAGCTGGATGGCCTCGGCCTGGCGGCCGCACTGCAGGCCAATGAGGGGGTCACCCTGATTGACCAGGCCCAACCAAGCCACACCCTGCTGGCCCGCTACAACGCCGTAACCTCAACCCTGCAGCCCCTGCAGCATGCGCCCAAGGTCAAGCTCGGTCGCATCCAGCCGCGCAACAGGGAGCAGAGCTTTGCCCTGGATCTGCTGCTGGATCCGGCGATCCAGCTTGTGACGCTGGTGGGTAAAGCCGGCACGGGCAAAACCCTGCTCGCCCTGGCCGCCGGCCTGAACCAGGTGGCCGATGAACGGCTGTACGAGCGGTTGCTGGTGACCAGGCCGGTGATATCCCTTGGCAAGGAGATTGGCTTTCTGCCCGGTGATCTCGACGAGAAGATGGGCCCTTGGATGCAGCCAATCATCGACAACCTCGATTTTCTGCTGGGCGGTGAGGAGCAGCAGAAGGGGGCGAGTCCGACGCGGGCAGGCCACCGGCCAGCGCGGGGCAACTGGAATGATCTCAAGAACATGGGCTTGCTGGAAGTGGAGGCCATCAGCTACATCCGCGGTCGCTCAATTCCCAGGCAGTACATGGTGGTGGATGAGGCCCAGAACCTCACACCCCATGAGGTGAAAACGATCGTGACCCGGGTGGGCGAGGGCACCAAGATCGTTCTCACGGGCGATCCCTACCAGATCGACAATCCGTATGTGGACTCCGAAAGCAATGGCCTCACATGGCTGGTGGAGCGCTTCAAAGGACAGTCTCTGGCTGGTCATGTCACCCTCCAAAAAGGAGAGCGCAGTGCCCTGGCGGAGCTTGCAGCGAATCTGCTGTAGCAGTTGGTTTTCGGACCCCGCAGAGCCCTAGTTGCTAACTAAAATTCCTGTTTAATGTTTAGCTTGATATGTTATTCTTAGATTATTGGGCGCCTTGAAAGTTTTTAATCGGATACTTCAAGCCAATCATCCTAATTGACTCCATTTTTTATTAAATAGTCTGATTTGGAAAGATCAGTACCCCGCATTTCCCGCCCTCCAATTCCGTTGAAGCATAAGAGCCAAGTTTCTCAATATTGGCGATTTTACCATATGGCGTAGTATGCTGTAGCATTTTGCATGAAATGCAGAGGGGTTCGCCTTGCTGGAATCATTTCGTCGATTGCTTCCCCTGAAGCTGGCGATGCTTAAAAAAAAGCAAGAAAGCTCATCAGGAGTCGCCCGTCTGATAGCAGGAGCGCGATGATTAAGGCAAGCTCTTTATTCGATGAAGACTACTATCTTAGCCAATATCCTGATGTAGGAGCTTCCGGGATCAAGCCGGAGACCCATTACGTTCTGCATGGGGGATTTGAAGGTCGAAACCCATCTGCTGATTTCGATACATCGTTCTACTTAGAGCAATATCCAGATGTGAAAGACTCTGGGATGAATCCGTTATTGCACTATCTACTTTATGGCAAGAATGAGGATCGATTGATTCTTCCTGTTGATATGTATTCTAATCAACATCTTTCAAGCACGAGCGCAGATGGTCTAAGGGCATGGGCCTATCCAGTGCATCTGAAGCAGTGGGCCGAATCAGACTCAATCAAGGTAAGCTATTATAATCATTCCATCAGTCAGCGGTCGTATGGGCAATCCATATCGCATTGAGATCCGGCTATTCAAAGCTTTTGGCATAAATATATTGATAGGCACTACGAGTTCTTCGTTCTTTCTGAAAAGATAGAGAGAGGGCATGTGCTTGAGGTAGGAGCTGAATTCTATAACAAGTATATCAAGGAAGTGATAGCCAAAGGGCAGTTCCTGGCAGTTGTGGATATCAAGGAGCCTAATCATCCAGATATTCAGATGGTGAATGACTTGGATCTCTATCAGAAATTCGACATGACTGCGGACGATTATCGCGAATTTCCCGCGATGGCGGGTGCATTCGACACAGTATTGAGCTTCGGTGTTTTGAGTTATTACGACTTCTCAGTGGATATGTGTGGTAAATACCTTGATAACATGATTGGCTTTATGAAAGCCGGGGGCATGGCTGTCTTTAAGGTAGATCAACGCGCAATTCTAAATCATTCTCATTTTCCGACTTTCCCCGAGTTGCATAGAATGATCTGCAGTCGATTTAATGTATTTGAACTTGATATTCTAGTCGACAAAAGTCAAGAGTACTTTATTTACTATTGTCGCAGAAAGTAATCATCATGGCGCACTCGCTCTCTTCGCTTGGCAGATACATTGTGGTCTCCCCACATCTTGATGATGCCATTCTTTCATGCTACCCCATGATCAGGGGATGGATAGCTCAAGGAAACATAGTGGAACTGTGGACTGTTATGGCTGGTCTGCCAGAAGCAGGTGGCTCGTTTCCCAAATACGCCATGGAGCTTTCCGACAACCATCCATTGGAATATATTCAGGGCGCCTCGAAAATTCGGCGTTTGCGATGGGAAAGTCTAAACACAAAAAGCCGCACAGAGGCGGCTTTGCACGAGTTTTCGAGAGAGTCTTTTGATCAGATCGTCAAGATAATCATGG
>JBILNZ010000001.1:0-200788 GCA_044374745.1 Prochlorococcaceae cyanobacterium
TCCCGGCAGGAGGCGTGCTCATCACAGGCGGTCTCTGCCTGAGATGCAACCGGGAATCAAGCTGCCGTCAAGGGTTCAACATGGCCGAGTTCGCAATGAGCCGTCCCGACCCCTGAACAGGTACAGCTCGGGCTCGTCAACCTGAATGGACTCAGGGTATCCTGGGAATCACCTTATTAGGCGGAGTTGCTGAAGAGTCTAGCTCCCAGATTGGTCAATGGATTCGCCGTGGTCGATTGTGTTTCCATGCTGTGGATCCAGTCAGCTCGTCAGTGTTGAAACCGATTTGGATGATAGACGGGCCCTGTTCACTCCCGTTTCGGCTGTTGTATCGCATCCGGGGTGGTTCTTTGAGAAGGGCAGGCAGATTGGATGCGGGTTTTGGGAGGATTGCTCCTTCGCTCCTGCTGAGATCAATTGCTTTGGGGCTGTGGGTCTCGCGAACGAGACGAAAAGCCAATGCATTGTTGAGCGGCTAAGGACTACAACTGAATACGTGTTATTTACTTTTCTTGTCGCTGGTGATTGCGATGGCTGCCCGATGCTGATCGTTTTGGCTTGCCTGCCTTGAATACAAGGCTGGGTTGATTGTATCGCCACAGTTGGCGGTGATCCATCGATTGAGCCTGGATCGTCGGACAACGCCTTTGAAGATCCAGGGGTTTCACCCGCCCGTGTCCCCATGACGCCTGAATCCAGGCAAGTACCGCCGGGGCGTGGGATCAGGCTGGTCTCTCCACCTGCTCCACAGGCATTGAATCGCCGATCGGTTGTCGGCTGCGGATTCGGGGGTCTCGTCCGAGTGTCTGCATGATGATGGGCTGCTGGAGTGGAGTCTCCAAGCGCTTGGGCATGGCCGTGCGCGCTCAGGCTGGCTCCAGCGGAGCCATGGTGAGTGCTTCGGCGGCGAGTTGCTGGTGGTAGAGCTCCGCCTGTTCCTGCGGACCACACCACACCACCGCTGATCCTTCTGCATCGATGCGGTGGGCCAGTTCCAAAGCCCGATCCGGAATGATGCCAGGGATGTAGCGCACCAGGCAGTTCACCACGTGTTGGAAGGTGTTCACGTCGTCGTCCAGCACCACCACCTTGAAGTGGGGGTAGGGCCGACTGATGCGCAGCCGCTCCTTGACGGCGGTTGGCCCACCAGCAGCCTGCACCGCCTTCAGGGTCGTTTGTCCCATCTGATCCCGTCCGCTGGGATTCGAGCCTAGGTAAAGTGTGGCCGACTTTTCTTGGTCCTGGCATGCTGATCACCCTGGGATGGGCTTCTCTGGCCGCTCTCTTCAGCTTTTCGATTGCCATGGTGGTCTGGGGTCGCCACGGCGACGGCAGCATCAACTTCTGACTTCCGCCCAGCTGAACCTGCCCCTGTGGAGTCGATCTCAGCCAACCAGGTGTTAGGTGGCATCGCAGCCGCTCTCCTGGTTTTCGTCAGTGGGGGAGTGATCTACCTCTCAGCCATTGAGTGGCGAGATCGCCGCCGCCGTGCCAGAGCCGGGACGTCTCGACGCCCTGGCACCCGTGTATGAGCCCGCGTGCGCGCCCCCCCTGGCCCCCTGGGCCTGGGGTCTTGCTGGCGAGCTGTTGGTCCATCCCCCGTCCCCCAACCGGGCTGTACCGTTTCGGCGTTTGACTGGCCTCCAGCTGCTCGGGAGCCTGCTTGCCGTTGAACCCCCATGCCAACCGGATGTGGGCCTCACCCTGGCGCTGTTGGAGCGTTGCTGGGATGGCCACGATCTGAAGGCCCTGCGCCAACAGGCCGACCAGTTACGGCAGCGCCTGGTGGGCGACACGGTCACCTACGTGGTGAACCGCAATCTGAACGCATCCAATCTCTGCGTCCAACGCTGCTCCTTCTGTGCATTTCGTCGTGATGCCGGTCAGCCAGGGGCTTACTGGCTGAGCTTTGAACAACTGCAGGATCGGGCCCGTGAGGCCCAGGCTGCCGGGGCCACTGAACTGTGTGTGCAGGGTGGACTCAACCCCCAGGCCAAGCTTGGGGGCAGCCACCTTGCCTATGCGAAGCAGCTCCTGCATGTCCTGCAGGAGGCAGCCCCAGGTATCCATCTGCACGCCTTTTCCCCCCAGGAACTGCTTTTTTTTGCTGAGTGTGATGGGGTATCCCTTGCCCAGGTGCTGGACCAGCTGCAGCAGGCTGGTCTCGGTTCGGTCCCCGGCACCGCCGCCGAGGTGCTCTCTGAGCCCTTACGTCGCCGTCTCTGCCCTGAGAAGCTCAGTGCGCGAGCATGGGTGGGGGTGATCTTGGAGGTGCATCGAGCTGGGTTGGCCAGCACCGCCACCTTGATGGCCGGGCACATTGAGCAGCCCGCCGATCTGGTGGCCCATCTGCTCACACTTGTGGCGATCCAGGCTGCATCTCTCCGCAGCGGATGGCCCGGCTTCAGCGAATTTGTACTGTTGCCCTTCATCGGTGCATCCGCACCCGCGGTGCTTCGCCACCAGGTGGGTCGCGACCAACCAGACCTGCAGGCCATGCTGCGTCTGACAGCCCTGGCACGGTTGGTTCTTGGGGGCTGGATACCAGCCCACCAGCCCAGCTGGGTGAAACTGGGGCTCGATGGCGCGATGGAAGCTCTGACATGGGGCTGCAATGACCTGGGCGGAACCTTGATGGAAGAGCACATCACCACCATGGCGGGTGCCCGGGGCGGCACGTCACAAACGCCTGATGCCCTGCAACGGGCCGCCCACCGTCTGCGACGCCCTGTGCGCCAGCGAACCACTCTCTACGGCTGGGTCTGATGCGTCTTCGGCTCCCCTCGCTCCCGGTCCCTGTGCGCTTGCCCATCGGTGTGCCGAAGCCGGCCCGCCTACCTGAGGACAAAACTCCCCCCCGACCCTTGACCAGACGCCTGCCGCTACGCGTCACCCTGCTGGTCACCGCAGGCCTGCTGGCCATACCCAGTGTCGTGCTGGTGCGGCTGCCTCGCCCAAGGGCAGAGGGACTTGGCCGTCTCTTGCCCCAGGCCGCTCTTCTGCAGAGTTTCACCGCCACCCCGGAGCGCGGTGTGCCCCAACTCTGGCAACAGAGACTGCCCGGTCCGTTGGCCGATCAGTTCTGGCGACAGCAACGCCAGACTTGGTGGCAGTTCTGGGGTAAGGACGGCACTGTCGGCGCCTTTCTGGTCATGCCGACGCCCCGCCCTGTGCGCATTGGGGCCCTTCCCCGTCCGGCCAACAGTGTTGAGGTGGACGGGCTTCTGGTTGTGGCCCCCAACGCCTTGTCGCTCTCCCTGCTCAACCAGACCCTGCGGACGGCACCTCGCCAGCAAAGAGGCCTGCAGCAACGCTGTCTAGACCTGCTCGAGCGCCATCAGTCCACCTACTGGAACGCTGATGGTCTGGGAGCGATGGCAGGCGAGCTGGCCCCACTCCTGCAGGCCTTCCAGGAAGGTTGCCTTGAGCTGCAACTGGCTGCAGGGTCCCTGCAGTTTCAGGGAGAGGCCGGCGCCCTGGCAGGGCTGGTCGAGCCCGCCAAGGGTGGCTCGAGCCCAACGGCCGGGGGCCCTGGCCCAGCCGACCTGCCTCCACCCCTGGGCAACGACCTGTTGCTTCAGGTGAGCGGTCCGACGTTGCAGCCACTCCTCGATGGCCTGCTGCGCCGGGAATTGATTCGTGAACCCCTGATCACGGCCTACGGCCTCAGCGAGGCCGACCTTCGCCTGCTGAAGGACAGCCCCTTCCTGCTGAGCCTTCGGCCTGTGGCCAGCGGCCCGTTCGTGGCGGGATTGGATCTGGTGGTGGCGCCCAAGGGGGAACGAAAGAGCTGGAGCCGCATGTTGGATGGAATCTCTGAGCGCCTGTTTGAGCGTGGATTCCAGGTCGCGGCAGAGACGTCCACGAGCTGGCGGGATGCCGATGAACGCATCGTCGGTGGCTGGCGCTGGCTCAGCGATCAGAAGCAACCCTTGCTGCAACTGTTCCTCGGCCCCGAGCCCCCACCGTTCAAATCGCCCTTTACCAAGTCCCAGGCGTGGAATGCGTTGCCGGGTTTGCGCCTGCAAGCCCGTCCCGCTGCTCTGGCTTCCCTGTCCCTGCTGCCACTGCAGCTGCCGATGCCGCTCCAGCAAGCCGATCAGCTGCAGGTTCTGGCCCAGACCGACTTCCAGGCTGCCAAGGGTGCCCCCAGCAGGGTGCTGGGGCGCCTCACGATCACGGCCCGTCCGGCGACCCCCCAGTCTCAGCGGCCCCCTCAGCCGCGGACCCAACCTCAGCAGCCTCTGCAGCAGGTTCCGCCCCAGCCCCAGATTCCAGTTGCTCCCTAGGTGCATCGGCGGCAGCTGCGAGACCATCCTTCTGGCGCTCGCGTTTCCGCCGCTCAGCCGCCACGGTTTCTTCCAGAAGTTCCACGGCCTGCGCCATCTTCTCCAGATTGCCGGCGTACAGGCTGAGGTCCTTATCCAGGCGGTCGCGCAACAACCCCATTGCCTCTCCCAGGTCATGGGCATAGCGGCGAAGGTTGGCCGGCTCCATGCTGTCGGCTCCCTGAGCCTGCCCCAGCAGGGTGAGCAGTCCCACCGCCATCAACCGCGAGTAGTGGAAATCAGGACGCTCAATGTTGGCCAACGCCGAAGCCAGCGGCTCAGGAGCCCCCTTGCCCTGGTTCTGGATCCACTGCTCCACATCGGTGACGCTGTGCTGGCCAATGGCCTCCACGGCGGCGTTCCGCTGGTTGCGGAGCTCGGCGGCATCGAAACCCGAGGCACTGCATAGCGCTGCCAGCAGGCTCTCGCGCTGATGCTCGGGGCGATAGCCCCGAGCAAAGCTGTCGAACACCTGGATCAACCCTGCCGCGAACAGGGGGTCGCTCTGGAAACCACGCTGGCGGCTGAGGAGGTGCAGCTCCACCAGCAATTCATCGACCATCCGCCGGTAGAGCGGCGCGATCACATGGGGGAAGGCGCTGTGGAAGGCGCGTTTGCTGTCTGAGACGGTGAGGGCGGCGCTCACGCTGACCGATCCGGAGTGGAGCGACCCTAGCGGCCTGAGCTCAGTAGGATCGCCATCAGCAACCCCTTTGGCCAGTGACAACGATCCCGATTGTGATTGAAGAGTCGGGACGGGGTGAACGTGCGTTCGACATCTACTCCCGTCTGCTGCGTGAGCGGATCGTGTTCCTCGGTGAACCGGTCACGGCTGAGTCGGCCAACCGGATCGTGGCCCAGCTGTTGTTCCTGGAGGCTGAAGACCCTGACAAGGACATTTACCTGTACATCAACTCCCCTGGTGGTTCCGTCTACGACGGCCTCGGCATCTTCGATACGATGCAACACATCAAACCGGACGTGCACACCGTCTGTGTGGGCCTGGCTGCTTCCATGGGCGCTTTTCTGCTCTGTGCCGGCACCAGGGGGAAGCGCAGCAGCCTTGCCCACTCCCGGATCATGATCCACCAGCCCCTCGGTGGTGCCCGCGGCCAGGCCAGCGACATTCGCATCCAGGCTGATGAGATCCTCTATCTCAAGAAGAAGCTGAACCAGGAACTCGCTGACCGCACAGGCCAGCCCCTGGATCGGGTGGAGGAGGACACGGATCGCGATTTCTTCATGTCACCTGCCGAGGCCGTGGAGTACGGCCTCATTGACAAGGTGATTGACAAGCGTCCAGTGCGTCCTGTCTGATCCCAGCCGCCATGGGGCGTCGTCAAAGACATTCGGCTGCCTGCTCATCCAGTGCCGCTGCCTTGCCAGGTGGTCGGGGCCTCCCACCACGGGAACGGCCCACTAAGGTCTGCCCGGCATGCGGCAGGCCATTTTCCTGGCGACGCAAGTGGGCATCGGTGTGGGAGCAAGTGATCTACTGCTCCGAGCGCTGTCGCCGCAAGAAAAAGCCCGGGGTCTGAACCCCGGGCTCTACTGCTGCAGGGAGGGGTTCAGGCCTGGGCGGGTTCGGGCTGGGACTTGGCGGCTTCGCTGCCCAGCAAGGGTGAAAACCGCTCCTTCTCAGGGATGGTGGTGAATTCAGCCACTATTGCGCGGAACTCGTCGCCATCGAGACTTTCCTTCTCGATCAAGACGTCCACCACCCGATCCATAGCTTCCCGATGGGCAGCCACCAGCTGCACCGTGTCGGCGTAGCAGCTCTGCACGATCTGGCGCACGGCATCGTCGATGCGACTGGCCATCTTGTTGGAGGCGTCGCTGCGGGTCATCAGATCCCTGCCCAGGAACACTTCCTGGTTGCCTGCCTCCAGCGAGAACTGGCCGATCTCACTCATGCCGAAGCGGGTGACCATCTGGCGCGCGATGGAGGCCACCTGCTGGATGTCGCCGCCGGCGCCGGTGGTGACCTCGGCATGGCCGAACACCACATCCTCAGCAGCCCGACCGCCGAGGGCACCCATGATCCGGGCCCGCAGCTGGGCCCGGCTCACGAGCATCTGCTCCTCATCGGGGGAGAACCAGGTGAGGCCCTGGGCCTGACCACGGGGGATCAGCGTGACCTTCTGCACGGGGTCATGGGCCTTCACCAGGGTGCCCACCAGGGCATGGCCCACCTCGTGGTAGGCGATCAACCGCTTGCTGCGACCATCGGTGAGGGGCTTGCCCTCCATCCCGGCGATCACCCGGTCTACGGCGTCGTCAATTTCGGCGAGGGTTGTGGCCTCTTTGCGACGACGGGCGGTGAGAATCGCGGCCTCGTTGAGCAGGTTGGCCAGGTCGGCGCCGGAGAAGCCGGGGGTGCGGCGGGCGATCGATTCCAGGCTCACGTCTTCGGCCAGTTTCTTGTTGCGACTGTGGACCTTGAGGATCTCCATCCGCCCCTTGATGTCCGGCACATCCACCATCACCTGGCGATCGAAGCGGCCCGGGCGCAGCAGGGCCGAATCGAGTACATCGGCGCGGTTGGTGGCGGCAATGATGATGATGCCGCTATTGCCCTCGAAGCCGTCCATCTCGGTGAGCAGCTGGTTGAGCGTCTGCTCGCGCTCGTCGTTGCCGCCGCCCACACCGGCGCCCCGCTGGCGGCCGACGGCGTCGATCTCGTCAATGAAGATCAGACAGGGGCTGTTCTCCTTGGCCCGCTTGAACAGGTCGCGGACGCGACTGGCGCCAACACCCACGAACATCTCAACGAACTCCGAGCCGGAGAGGGAGAAGAAGGGAACGCCCGCTTCGCCGGCAATCGCCTTGGCGAGCAGGGTCTTGCCGGTGCCCGGAGGGCCCACGAGCAGCACACCTTTGGGGATCTTTGCACCTACAGAGGTGAAGCGCTCAGGGGTTTTCAGGAATGTGACCACTTCCTGCAGATCCTGTTTGGCCTCCTCCACGCCAGCCACATCGTTGAACATCACCCCGGTTTCCGCCTCCATGGCAAAGCGGGCCTTGGTCTTGCCGAACTGCATGGCCTGGCCTGGTCCCCCAGGCATGCCGTTGCCGCGGCGGGCCAGGAAGATCAGGGAACCGATGAGCAGCAGGGGGAAGAGGAGGTTGCCCAGGATGCCCAGGGCAGGCGGGGTCTGACGGGGTGGGTGGATATCGAAGCTGATGCCCTGTTCCTTGAGGTTGTTCACCAGTTCAGGAGCCAGGCCTGGCAGGTCCACCCGCAGGCGCTGAACGCGGTTGTCGAGGTCTGGATCCACCACCTCGATCACGGCGTTGCGGCCACCGTCGTAGATGTCCACTGCGGTGACCCGGCCAGCCTCCACGTAGTCGAGGAAGCGGCCGTAGCTCATGCGAGCCACTGCGGTGTTACGGGGAGCCGCCGAACCGGCATTCGGGCTGAGGTTGCCGCTACGCAACACCTGAATCCCAAGAAAAGCCACCACGGCCACTGGCAGGAGCCAGAGAGCCAGAACACGCCAGCGTTGATTCATAGCTGAGACACTTTCTTAACAACTGTAACGGGGCTGGTCCTCAATCCAGGCCCCATTCAGCGCTCTCAGCCAGCTGCTGCCCAGGATTCGAGCAGGTCGTCGCGCAGAAGTCCGCCCACTGCCTCCAGGGTGCCTGGACCGCTGGATTCGATCACCAGATCCTGGACAGGGATCGTCTCGATCAACTCCGGCCCACCCAGGCCATGGGTCCAGATTTCCAGATCGGCTCCAGGGGGGCAGGCGAAGCTCAACAGCTCGAAGGGAAACACCACCCGCTCCAGAAAGAACGAGTCACCCGCGAAACAACGGGCAATCACCATCCGATCACTGCTGTTCCGATATCCGCATGCCAACTGGTCCAAGGTGGGTATCCGGGTTAGGTTCCACCCACTAACGCATCGCTGGCGGCAGGGCTTTGGTGCCCGATGCAACGTTTTTCCAAACTCCGCCTGAGACTTAATCCTTTCTTCCTTTTCCAGGCATGGGAGCTCATTGGCCCGTGCTTTGGCCTTGCTCGGGTGCCATTCATCCAGTTGCCATTCAAAGGCTGCGCAGCGCCACGATCGGATCGAGCTGGGCTGCCCGGCGGGCTGGCACCACCCCGAAGAACAGTCCGATTGAGCCGGAGAGGGCAACGGTGACCAGCACCGTGCCTGCGCCGATCGCAGCCGGCAGGGGCGTGACCACGGCCACCAGGGCCACCGTGCCCATGCCGAGCGCTGTGCCAATGGCGCCCCCCAGGCTGGCCAGAACCAGCGATTCCACCAGGAACTGCAGCAGCACGTCGCCACTGCGCGCACCGAGCGCCTTGCGCAGGCCGATTTCGGCAGTGCGTTCACTCACCGAGACCAACATGATGTTCATGATGCCGATGCCGCCCACCAGCAGGGACACGCCGCCGATGGCGGCAAGCATCAGGGTGAGCCCGCCGGTGATTGTGCCAACGATCGTGAGGGCATCCTTCTGGGATCGCACGGCAAAGTCATCTTCCCTCAGGATGCGGTGCCGTTGACGCAGCAGGTTGGTGATCTGGAATGCGGCTGCGTTGACGCTGTCGGCATCACGCGCCTCCACGCTGATGAAGTTCAAACTCACGCCAAACCGGCGGTTCCTGCCGGACAGTTGATTCACCATCGTGCTCAGCGGGATATAGGCGTTCTCGTCCTGGTTCTGACCAAACACCGCGCCCTTGGGGGCCATCACCCCGATCACTTCAAAAGCCTTGTCGCGGATGCGCAGCACCCGGCCCAGCGCCTCCTGGGTGGGGAACATCTTCGCGGCCAAATCAGGCCCAATCACCACCACGTTGCGGGCACTCTCCTGGTCACCTGTGCTGAGGAAACGACCTCGAGCCATCTCAAACTGGCGAATGGGCAGAAAGTCCGGCGTCACCCCAAGCACAGATGAGCTACTCGTGAGTCCGCCCACCTGCAGCACTTCGTTCAGGGTGACCTGGGGCGCAACCCGCTTGACGCTCGGCACCTGCTCTGCGATGGCCACGGCGTCCTCCAACACCAGAGTCTTGGGGAACTCGATCCCCTGACGGCGGGTGTCGTTGTTGCCTGGCACCACGAACAACACGTTTGCGCCCAGGTTGCTGAGTTGACCTTCTGCGAGGTTTTGGGCACCGCGACCAACGCCCACCAGGGTGATCACCGAGGCGTTACCGATCACAATCCCCAGCATGGTGAGCAGGCTGCGCAACCTGTTGGCGCGCAGGGTGGATAGTGCCATCCCCACCGTTTCGCCGAAAGGGAGCTTGGAGGCCATGGCCTGAGCGAATGGATCGCTTAGACGATGGCGCCTGTGCCGTCGGAATTGTGGCTTCGGGCGCTGAGATGCACCTCGCCACGGATCAGGTCGAGGGTCACAATTTCGCCCTGCTGCAGGCTGGCGATGGCGTCGGTGACGCCCACAATGGCCGGTATGCCGGCGCGTTGGGCGATCTGGGCAGCGTGGCTATCTGCCCCTGCCGACTCGGCGATCACAGCCTTGGCCTTGCGGAAGGCCTCCTCGTAGGCGTCACTGGCCTCGCGCAGCACGAGGATCTCACCAGTCTGGATCGCCGCAGCTGCCTCAGGGCTATCCACCAGACGCACCCGGCCACTCACGGAGCCGGTGCCGATGCCAAGGCCCTTGTTGAGCACGGCCGCAACGATGCCTACCTTGATGAAGTCGGTTGAGCCACTCACGCCCGAGAGGGTGCCGGCGGTCTGCACCACGAGGTCGCCGTCCTGGAGGAAGCCCAGCTCGCGGGCCATGCCGGTCGCCAGGCTGAAGGTGCTGGTGGTGGACGTCTGCTCCTGCACGAGCAGGGGGTTCACCCCCCAACAGAGTTGCAGCTGGCGGGCCACCTTGGTTTCGCTGGTGATCGCCAGGATCGGGGTGCTGGGCCGGAACTTGCTCACGTTGCGGGCGGTGCCGCCGCTCTTGGTGAGGGGCAGGATCGCCGCCGCGTTCAGGTTGCGCGCGATGGCGCTCACCGCCTGGCAGATGGCGTTGGGAATGGTGGTGGCCATGCGGCTGTCGATCACCCGCTGCGGGTAGTCGCGCTCGATTCGCCTGGCGATCGTGGCCATGGTGGCAACGGCTTCCACAGGGAAGTCACCCACCGCGCTCTCATTGGAGAGCATCACGGCATCCGTGCCATCGAGGATGGCATTGGCCACGTCGCTCACCTCGGCGCGGGTGGGCCGGGGGCAGCTCACCATCGAATCGAGCATCTGGGTGGCGGTGATCACCGGGATCCCCAGGCTGTTGGCCTTGCGAATCAGCTCCTTCTGAAGCAGGGGCACCTCTTCGGCAGGCATCTCCACACCCAGATCCCCGCGGGCCACCATCACGCCATCGCAGAGCAGCAGGATGTCGTCGATCTGGTCGATCGCCTCGAACTTCTCGATCTTGGCCACCACGGGAGTGCTGGCTCCGTGGCTCGCAATCAGCTCCTTGATCTCCAGCAGATCGGAGGGGTTGCGCACGAAGCTGAGGGCCACCCAGTCCACGTCCTGCTGCAGGCCGAAGGCGAGGTCGGTCTTGTCCTTCTCTGTGAGGGCACGGATCGAGAGCTGCACATCGGGGAAATTCACCCCTTTGTTGTTCGAGAGCACCCCCCCTACCGTGACCCGGCATTGGAGGGTCTGGCTGGCCTGGTGCACCTCTTCAACCACCATCTCCACCCGGCCGTCATCGAGCAGGATGCGGCTGCCACTCAGGACTTCGTCAGCCAACTTGTCGTAGGTGACGGTGGCGATGGTGCGATCACAGGCCACGTCCCGCGAGGTGAGGGTGAATGGGTCGCCCTTAGCCAGGGTGATCGGACCATCCACAAAACGCCCGAGCCGGATCTTCGGTCCCTGCAGGTCCTGGAGGATGCCGATGTGCACACCCAGCTCATCCGACACCTGGCGAATGGTGGCGATGCGGGCAGCGTGCTCGCTGTGGTCGCCGTGGGAGAAGTTGAGCCGGAAGGTGGTAGCCCCTGCCGCAATCAGTTCGCGCAGGCGTTCGGGGGATTCTGTTGCAGGCCCGATCGTGGCCACGATCTTGGTGCGACGCATGAGATCGGGCTTTGTCATCAGCACCCCTTCGTTAGGCCGAAACTACCATCGGCCCTGTCACAGCGAGATCCCACTTGGATTTCAGCACCTATCAGCAGCGCAGCCGTGAAACAGCTCGCTACCCGCATGTGGGGGCAAATCCGATCTACCCCACCCTCGGCCTCTGCGGCGAAGCCGGCGAAGTGGCCGACAAGGTGAAGAAGGTGATCCGCGATCAGGAGGGAACTTTCTCAGCAGACACCGTCGCAGCCCTGAAGCTGGAGCTGGGCGATGTGCTCTGGTACGTGGCCCAGCTGGCCACGGAGCTGGGGCTGGATCTGGGCGGTGTGGCCGAGGCCAACCTCGACAAACTGGCCAGCCGCGCGGCCCGTAACGTGATTGCAGGTAGCGGCGACGATCGGTGAGTGCCATGGCCCAGCTTCCGATTGCTGCTCGCTGGTCAGGCCAGCCACTCAGGCACTGGTTGGCGCGCCTGATGCTGGCCGCACTGCTGCTTCTGGTTTGGCCCGCTGCGGTGACGGCCGCCGAACTGCGGGTCACGGAGGTAACCCTGGAGCCCTGTCCCCAGACGGACGTGGCGGCGCAGCCGGATCAAAACCGCTCCACCAGTGCTCGCTGCTATGCCCTGCGCGGCATGGTGGAGAACCCGGGACGGCAGCCGGTGGTGGATACCGACGTCTACGCCCGCATCCTGGATGCCAGCGGCGAACCGGTGCTGCAGAACAGGACCAGGGTGGGCAGCATTGGTGATGTGCCTCCGGGGCGGTCGCCTTTTGCGCTGCGACTGGCTGTACCAGCTGGCACACCCGATCCTCTCGGTTTCTCCAATGTGAAGGCCAGGGGGTTCAGTGCGCCGGTTCGCAGCAGGGCGGGAGTCGATGACGACCTGCTTCCCCTGGAGCAGGCGCTCCAGCCCTGAATCGGCCGGCCTGAATCGGCGCCCTGGATCAGTACAGGTTGGCCATCATGCTGATGCTGGCTGAGCCCAGCAGCTGCTGGCCCAGACTCAATGCCACGAAAGCCAGGATCGCCGAGAGGTCCAGCCCACCGATCGGCGGGATCAAGCCCCGGAAGGCATTGAGGTAGGGATCGGTGATCGAACTGACAGTGCTCAGCACCGGATTGCTCCAGTCCATGTTCGGAAACCAGCTGAGCAACACCCGAATGAACAGCACCAGCGAGTAGATCTCGAGAGTGCGGCTGAGCACGCTCAGAAGGGTGGCGATCACTTCCATCGTTGGGGGGTCTCGGCTCGGGAGGAGAAGGGCTGCGCCAACTCTATGCAGCCTGGTTGGGCTGAGCGGTACTGGCGGCTGGCCGGGTCAAGGCCGATGGGTTGGCCTGCTCCGGTCGTACGGCAAAGGTGCGGTGGAACTTTTCGCTCAGGCTGAGCCAGTAGGAACGGCCTTCGCTCTGCCGGCGGCGCTCGATGAAGTTCTGGGCCAGCAGCTCCTTGATGTGGTCGTAGGCGCCCGATCCGCGCAGCTCCACCAGCTCTGACTGGAGGATGCGCTTCTTGAGCGCGATTGTGGCCAAGGTGCGCAGGGAAGCCGTGGATAGATCCACGGGCAGCAGGTTCTGGACCAGGTCGGTGAGGCTCTCCCGCAGCTGAAGACTGAAGGTGTTGCCCTCCTGGCGGATTTCAAGCGCCGTGTCGCGGTGGGCATAGTCGGCCATCAAGGTGATCAGGGCCAGTTCCGCCTCGTCTCGCTCCACGGCGGCGATGCTGGCCAGGTCAGTAAGGCTGAGGGGTTTGCCCTTGAGGTAGAGAATCGCCTCCAGCCTCGCCGCCAAGGACAACCCCGTCCCGGCGCCAGGGGCGCCGGACCCCCTCTGGGCAGGAACCTCAGGTGGTTGGTCCCGGAGCTCGTCTTGCTGGGGCTGCCAGTCCTGCGGCAAGGGCGTCCTCCGCAACCGATGGGCGCAAATTACCGCAAGCTTCCGGGTGGCGGGACGGCCCCGAGAAACAGCTGGTAGGCGGGATTGCTGGATTCATCCACGTACTGGTAGCCAAGGCCATCGAGAAAGCGCTGCCAGTCGCAGTGGTCGTCGACTGGCACCTGCACTCCCACCACGATCCGGCCCACGTCGGCACCGTGGTTGCGATAGTGAAAAATGCTGATGTTCCAGTTGGGGTGGAGGCTGGTGAGAAAACGCATCAGCGCTCCTGGCCGTTCAGGAAACTCAAAGCGATAGAGCAGCTCGCGCGGTTCGGGCCCTGCCACCGGCCTGGGGAGGCGGCCGCCCACCATGTGGCGCAGGTGGAGTTTGGAGAGCTCGTCGTTGGAGAGGTCGAGGCAGGGGAAGCCCGCGGCGCGCACGTCGTGGATCAGGTCCTGTTCGTCGCGGCTGCCGCTGGTCTGCACCCCCACGAAGATGTGGGCCCGGCTGGGATCGGCCAGCCGATAGCTGAACTCGGTGAGGTTGCGCTCGCCCAGCAGGGTGCAGAAGCGGCGCAGGCTGCCGGGTTGTTCCGGGATCTCCACCGCCAGCATGGCTTCCCGGTCCTCGGCGATCTCGGTGCGTTCGGCAACGAAGCGCAGCCGGTCGAAGTTCATGTTGGCGCCGCAGGCCACCGCCACCAGGGTGCGGTTCTGCAACCCGCGGCTGTGCACATCCGCCTTGAGCCCGGCGATGGCTAGGGCACCGGCGGGCTCCAGGATCGAGCGAGTGTCTTCAAACACATCCTTGATCGCTGCGCAGATGGCATCCGTGTCCACCGTCACCATGCGATCCACATAGCGCTGGGCGAGGGCGAAGGTGTGCTCCCCCACCTGGCGGACGGCCACGCCATCGGCAAACAAGCCCACCTGCTCAAGGCGCACCCGCCGGCCAGCGGCCAGGGAGCGGGTCATGGCATCGGCGTCCAGCGGCTCCACGCCCACAATCTCCACCTGGGGCCAGAGGGCCTTCACGTAGGCGGCGATGCCCCCGATCAAGCCACCGCCGCCCACGGCCACGTAGATGGCGTCCGGCGGGGTGGAGCACTGGCGCAGGATCTCCAGGGCAATCGTGCCCTGGCCGGCGATCACATCTGGATCGTCGAAGGGATGGATGAAGCTCAGGCCCCCCTCAGCGGCCTGTCGCATGGCTTCGCTGCAGGCGTCGTCATAGCTGTCGCCGTGCAGCACCACCTCGGCGCCGCGGGCGGCCACCGCCTTCACCTTGACCTCCGGTGTGGTGACTGGCATCACGATCACGGAGCGGCAGCCCAGACGCTGGGCCGCCATCGCCACCCCCTGGGCGTGGTTGCCGGCACTGGCGGCGATCACGCCCCGCTCTAGTTCCGCGGCACCTAACCCAACCATCTTGTTGTAGGCACCCCGCAGCTTGAAGCTGAACACCGGCTGCAGGTCCTCGCGCTTGAGCAGCACCCGATTGCCAAGCCTGGCAGACAGATTGGGAGCCGGATCAAGGGGCGACTCAATGGCGACCTCGTACACCCGGGCCCGCAGGATCCGCTGCAGGTAGCCGTTGGAATCGGGCTCGCTGGGAATGGAGGTCTCACGCATGCCCCCAGTGTCGCAACCGGCACCAGGCTGCCGCCGGCACCTCCTAGATTGCATCCCTCTTCAGGGGCCGTGATGCATCTCAGCGAGCTGACGCACCCGAACCAGCTGCACGGGCTCAGCATCGCCGAGCTGGAGGCGATTGGCCGCCAGATCCGCGAACGCCACCTCGAGGTGGTGAGCACCAGTGGCGGTCACCTCGGCCCTGGCCTGGGGGTGGTGGAACTCACCCTGGCCCTGTACCAGACCCTCGATCTCGATCGCGACAAAGTGGTGTGGGATGTGGGCCACCAGGCTTACCCCCACAAGCTGATTACCGGGCGCTACCAGCAGTTCCACACCCTGCGTCAACAGGCCGGCGTGGCCGGTTATCTCAAACGCTGCGAGAGTCGTTTCGATCACTTCGGCGCTGGCCACGCCAGCACCTCGATCTCTGCGGCCCTGGGCATGGCCCTGGCCCGTGACCGCCGCGGCGAGGACTTCAAGTGTGTGGCCGTGATCGGCGACGGCTCGCTCACGGGCGGCATGGCCCTTGAGGCGATCAACCATGCCGGCCACCTGCCCCACACCAGGCTGCTGGTGGTGCTGAACGACAACGACATGTCCATCAGCCCGCCGGTGGGGGCCCTCAGCACCCACCTCAACCGCATGCGGCACAGCAAGCCGCTGCAGTTCCTGCAGGACAACGCCGAGGAGGCGATCAAGCACCTGCCCTTCATGCACGGTGAACTGCCGCCCGAGCTCAAGAACCTCAAGGAGAGCATGAAGCGCCTGGCGGTGCCCAAGCTTGGCGCCGTGTTCGAGGAACTGGGCTTCACGTACATGGGGCCGGTGGACGGCCACGACATTGCTGGCATGATCCGGGTGTTCCACCAGGCCCATGAGCACGAGGGGCCAGTGCTCGTTCACGTGGCCACCACCAAGGGCAAGGGTTATCCCTATGCCGAGGCCGACCAGGTGGGTTACCACGCCCAGAGCGCCTTCGATCTGGCCACTGGCAAGGCCTATCCCTCAAGCAAGCCCAAGCCACCGAGCTACAGCAAGGTGTTCGGCCAGACCCTGGTGAAGTTGTGCGAGCAGGATCCCACCGTGGTGGGCATCACCGCTGCCATGGCCACCGGTACCGGCCTCGATCTGCTGGAAAAAGCCCTGCCCAACCAGTACTTCGACGTGGGCATCGCCGAACAGCATGCGGTAACCATGGCCGCCGGCATGGCCTGTGAGGGGCTCAAGCCCGTGTGCGCGATCTACAGCACCTTCCTGCAGCGGGCCTACGACCAGCTGATCCACGACGTGGGAATCCAGAACCTGCCCGTGACCTTCGTGATGGACCGGGCCGGCATCGTCGGTGCCGACGGACCCACCCACCAGGGCCAGTACGACATCAGCTACCTGCGCTGTGTGCCCAATTTCACCGTGATGGCCCCCAAGGACGAGGGCGAGTTGCAGCGGATGCTGGTCACGTCCATCCAGCACGATGGTCCCTGCGCCCTGCGCATCCCCCGCGGTGAGGGCGAGGGGGTGCCCCTGGCCGAAGAAGGCTTCGAGCCCCTGCAGATCGGTCGCGGTGAGTTGCTCACCGATGGCGATGATCTGCTGATCGTGGCCTACGGCTCGATGGTTTATCCAGCCCTGGCTACCGCTGGACTGCTTCAGGAGCAGGGTGTGAGAGCCGCGGTGGTGAATGCCCGCTTCCTCAGGCCCCTGGACGAGGCCCTGATCCTGCCCCTGGCTCGCCGCATCGGTCGGGTGGTCACCATGGAGGAGGGCTGCCTGGCCGGTGGATTCGGAGCGGCTGTGGTGGAGACCCTCAGCGACCATGACGTTCTGGTGCCGACCCTGCGTATCGGCATTCCCGATGTGCTGGTGGACCATGCCACTCCAGAGCAGAGCAAGCAGGCTCTCGGCCTCACGCCTCCCCAGATGGCACAGCGGATCCTGGAGCGTTTCCCTGCCCGGCGCCCATTGCAAGCCAGTCCTCAGGCTCTCGGCGTCTGAGCCAGGGGCGGGGTCTGACCCAGGGGTCTGCCAGCTGGTGACCCCATGGCCCCTGGGCTATCGGTGCCCCCCTCGAGGGAGGCACCGGCCAGGTTCTCAAAGGGGGCTCAGACCACCCCGCGGGATGCCAGGCCAAGGATCGCGCCCATGCCAAGCAGGTGGCCAAAGCTCAGGGTACCGAGCATGGCGCCGTGGCTCAGGCCGCCGAACATGGCCGAGTTGGGCAGCTGCAGACCCACATTGGGCTGCTTGATTGTGGCCTTGCCGATGGCGATGGCGATCACATTGCAGATGATCATCACCAGGGCCACTTTGGGGGACCAGGAGATCGTGGCGGGTGCCATGGCCAGGGGCTGGATCAGAAGGGGCGCAAGCATGGAGCACGGGGCGACGATCCATCTTCCGGGCCAGCGGGCTTCTCTCCCACTCCCCTTAAGACTTGTTCATCCCCCCTTCAGCGCCGCGCCGCGCGACTGAAGCCTGCTGCCACCAGCAGGTTGGCCAGGGTGAGGAAGGCCTCGGCGCCGCCGTGCAGGCGGTCGACGTCGGCCAGCTGCTGGCCCGTGGTCTGCAGGGCCACGATCGAGGCGGCGATGGTCACGGCAACAAACACCAGGGTGAGCTGGAATCCACGCAGGGCCAGCGGCGGGAATCCCTCCACGCGCCCTGCCAGCCACAGAAAGGCCAGGTAGGGCAGGAGGGAAAGCACGAACAGGGGGGAGGGATCAATGCCGCCCAGCCACTGCACCATCACCAGACACCAGTCGCCAAGAGAATCAGCCATCGCCACGGCTCTCCTCCTGCTTGGCCGGGCTCCCCTGCCGGCGCAGCAACAGCAGACAGGCCAGGGCCAGCGCCAGATTGCCAACCGCGGTCAGGCCCGCCTGCAGCACCACCAGCCCGTAGAGGTTGGGGCTGTTGTCGTAGAGGTGCCAGGTGCAGGCGCACATGGCACTCACGAGTGCTGGCAGCATGGCGAGGGCCAACCAATTCCAGGCCGGTTCTGCACGCTTGCGCCCCAGCTGCTGCACGGCCAGCATCGCCACCACCCACTCCAGCACCGAGGTGATGTGGATCCACCAGGTGGGCAGGGAGAGGGCATGCATGGCCGCACTCTATGGAGCCCCGTGTGGCCCATCGCCAGCCCCGGATCGATAGGGTGCAGCCATGGCGATCGTGATGGCCCAGGGTCTGCGCAAGACCTTCCGTGTGGCGGACAAACAACCCGGCTTTGCCGGCACGATCAACCACCTGCTGCGCCGCCGCTGGCTTGATCTTGAGGCCGTGCGAGAGGTGAGCTTTCGCATTGAGCCCGGCGAGGTGGTGGGCTTCCTGGGGGGAAACGGCGCGGGCAAAACCACCACCCTGAAGTTGCTGAGCGGGCTGATTCACCCCAGCGGTGGTGAAGTGGAGGTAGCCGGTCACCGCCCGTTTCGGCGCCAGCGCCAATTCTTGGAGGCCATCACCCTGGTGATGGGCCAGAAGCAGCAATTGATCTGGGATCTGCCGCCGCTCGATTCCCTCCGGGTGAATGCCGCCGTGTACGGCATCGACGACCATGAGGCTCGCCGCCGCATCGCTGAACTCGCCGAGATGCTGGAGCTGGGTGAGGAACTGACCCGGCCCGTGCGCAAGCTCTCGCTTGGCCAGCGGATGAAGGCCGAGCTGATGGCGGCCCTCCTGCACCGTCCCCGGGTGCTCTTCCTCGACGAGCCCACCCTGGGCCTGGATGTCAATGCCCAGGCGCGGGTGCGTCAATTTCTCGCCGACTACAACTCCCGCACTGGTGCCACGGTGCTGCTCACCAGCCACTACATGGCAGACATCACCGCCCTCTGCCCGCGCGTGCTGCTGATCCATCAGGGGCGTTTGTTTTACGACGGCGCCCTGGCGGCCCTGGGCGAGCGGCTGGCCCCCTGGCGGGAAGTGCGCCTGGAGCTTGATCGGCCCATCGAAGCTGGGAGGCTGCAGCGCTACGGCGAGATCGAACAGCATGAGGGAGCCGCGGTGCGGCTGCTGATTGGCCGCGATCGGCTCACCGCAAGTCTGAACCAGCTGCTGGCCGACTTACCGGTGGTGGACCTGGAAGTGCGCGATCCACCGATCGAGGAACTGATCGGCCGGCTGTTCCAACAGGGCAGCCTGGATGCGATGCCATGAGCAGGCGCGGCAGGCTGGCCTGGCTGCATCGGCATGGGGTGCTGTGGAGCGTGCAGTTCGCCTATATGGCCGAATACCGGGCGGAGATCCTGCTGTGGGCTCTCTCGGGTGTGCTGCCGTTCATCATGTTGGCGGTGTGGAGTCAAGCCGCCGTGCCGGGTGTGGGGCTCGGCTCCGCCGCCCTGGGTCGCTATTTCCTCAGCGCGTTTGTGGTGCGCCAGTTCACCGTGGCGTGGGTGGTGTGGCAGTTCGAAGAGGACACAATCCAGGGACGCCTCTCACCCTTCCTGCTGCAACCCTTGCACCCGTTCTGGCGTTACGTGGCTGCCCATCAGGCGGAGCAGGCCACCCGGCTGCCGTTCGTGCTGTTGATCGTGAGCGCCTTTTTCCTGCTTCAGCCGGCCAGCTACGCCTGGCCTGGAACGGGACGTCTACTCCTGGGGATCCTGGCGGTGGGCCTGGCCTTTGCCCTCAACTTCCTGTTGCAGAGCCTGATTGCCTGCCTCTGCTTCTGGAGTGAGCGCGCAACAGCTCTGGAGCGGCTGATCATGATTCCCTATCTGTTCCTCTCCGGGCTGGTGGCTCCCCTCCAGGCCTACCCTCCAGCCGTGCAACAGCTGGCCCTGCACACGCCCTTCCCCTATCTGATCGCCTTCCCAGCCGAGTTGCTGGCGGGTGAATCGGTGGCCTCCGCCGGTCTTTTCAGCCCCCTGCCTGGTTTCCTCATCATGCTCCTCTGGCTGGCCATGTTGTTTCCCTTACTTCTGTGGCTCTGGCGAGCCGGGGTTCGGCGCTACGGCGCGATGGGGGCCTGAAGGATGGGTCGCTATCTGCTCAGCCTGCGGCGGTTCTGGGGCACATCCCTGGCCAGCCAGCTCGAGTACCAGCTCAACGCCCTGATTGAGCTGGTGGCGATGCTCGCCAACCTGGGCGGCAGCGTGCTGGTGCTCTGGCTGTTCTATCGCCAGGGGGTGGCCCTGGGAGGGTGGAGCTGGCATGCCGCCCTGGTGGTGTTGGGGGCTTACACCTGTCTGAATGGCTTCACCAGCACCGTCTTACAGCCCAATCTCAGCCGCATCGTCACCCACGTGCAGGAGGGCACGCTCGACTTTGTGCTGCTCAAGCCGATCGACAGCCAGTTCTGGCTCTCGCTGCGGAACTTCAGCCCGGCCGGGCTACCCGAGTTCACGCTTGGGCTCGCGCTGATGGTCTGGGCCGCCCGGGCCGAGCAGGGAGGGCCCAACCTCCATCAACTATCGGCTGCTGCCCTGGTACTCGCGGCCGCCGCAGCCACCCTGTACGCGCTCTGGTTCCTGCTGGCCACCACAGCCATCTGGTTTGTGAAAACCTGGAACGCCACCGAAGTGCTGCGGGCCGCCCTCAGCGCGGGCCGCTACCCGGTAACGGCCTTTCCACCGCCGGTGCGGATCTTCTTCACCCTGGTGCTGCCCGTGGCCTTTCTCACCACCGTGCCCGCTGACATGCTCCTGGGCCGAAGCGATGGCGGCTGGATTCTGGCCAGTCTCGGGGTATCGATCGTTGCCCTTGCCGTCAGCCGTGGCTTCTGGCGCCTGGCGCTGCGCTATTACACCTCCGCGTCGAGCTGAACCATGGCCTGTCCCCATTGCGGCAGTTGGGCTGTCAAGGCGGATCGCTCGCTTGCGGGTCGTATGGTTTGCGGCCGCTGTGGCCGGCCCCTGGGTCGGGCCGAGCACGGGGCTGGTTCCCGAGGCTCAAGGAGATCCCCTGCGTTACCCCGGGGGCGCGGGTGGTGGGGCTTGCTGTTGCTGGTCTCCGTGGCGATGGCATGCGCTTGGCTGGCGGAAGGCCGTCAGAAACCCTCCGCGCCGCCGCGCTGGTCCCTGCCTGGCCAGGGCGGCCCTGGCCTCTAGGCATGCTCCAGACCGCTCCCTGACAACCAACCTTGCCCTCCTCTTCCGCAGCCCACTCGATCCGCCCATGCAAGCCTCTGCTGGTGGGCTATTACGGCGAACACAACCTCGGGGATGACGCCCTTCTGCAGGTTCTGCTCGAGCAGCTCCCTTCCTCTGCTCAGCCGATCATCACGGCCCACGACCAGCAACAGGTTTCGGAGCGTTTCGGCGTTGCCTGCGTCGACCGTCGCAGCCTGGCGCGGGTGGTCAAAGCCCTGGGATCGGCCTCCGCACTGGTGTTTGGTGGTGGCAGCCTGCTCCAGGACAGCACCAGTTTCCTCAGCCTGCTGTATTACGCCACCCTGATCCTGGTCGCCCGTTCCCAGGGCAAACCGGTGCTGCTCTGGGCCCAGGGCCTGGGTCCCCTCAGGCGGCGTCGCAGCCGACTCCTGGTGCGGGCCTTGCTCGTCACCAGCACGGCCTGCAGCTGGCGTGATCCTGAATCGGCCACCCTGGCCCGCCAGTTGGGATGGCAGGCCACTGCCCAGCAGCGAAAAGCCGCCGCCGGGCCTGCTGGGGCTGGTGTGGGGAGTGACCCTGTCTGGACCTTGCCGCGGCGCCTCTGGCAGGGCCAGGGCGGTCCCCTATTGCTGTGTTTCCGACCCACAACCCAGCTTCAAGGGGAGGCATGGCGTCCATGGCTGGCGGCGATCGAGCAGGTGGCACCAGAACGGGAGGTGATCTGGGTGCCCTTCCATGGCGGACAGGATCAGGGTCTGCTCGATCGCTTAGACCGTGAGGGCTTGGTGCCCGAGGCCCTCAGGCGCCGGAGCCGAGAACTGGTGCCCGGCACGCCTGCTCAGGCCATGGACTTGTTTGCCGGTAGTGGGCTGGTGCTAGCCATGCGCCTGCATGGTCTGATCCTGGCCGCTGTGAGCGGCGCCCCAGTGGCTGCCCTGAGCTACGACCCCAAAGTGGCGGCGGCGGCTCAGGCCCTGGGCTGTCCGGTGGTCGACTTGGCATCCACCGGCAGAGAGGAGCATCTGCTCGCTGCCTGGCGGGCCTGTCTTGATCAACCACATGCCTGGGAGCGCGTGGAGCAACTGCGGGAGTCAGGCGCCGTGCACAGGCTTCTGTTCAATCACCTGATGACGCAACCGCCAGGTCCGGGCGCCAGGCGGTCCTGATCGCTCACAGGGCCTTGGCCTGCAGGTCCAACAGCGCCGTCAACACCTCCCGACTGTGGCCACTGGGCCGCACCGCTACCCAGCTGGCCCGCAGTACCCCAGCAGGGTCGATCAAAAAGGTGTGGCGCTGGGAGAAGGGAGCGATCCAGGAGCCATAGAGCCGGCTGACCTCGCCTCCAGGATCACTGAGCAGGGGGAAGGCAAGCCCCTCTTCGGAACAGAAGGCGGCGTGGGAATCGGGCCCGTCTGCACTGATCCCAACGATCTGGGCATGGGCTGCCTGGAAAGCCTGCAAGTCCCGCTGAAAGCCGCGGGCTTCCAAGGTGCAGCCACCCGTGAAATCCCGCGGATAAAAATAAAGAACAAGCCAACTACCCAGAAGATTGCTCAGGGCTAATCGGCCCTCAACACCAGGGGGGAGGAAGCCCGGCAAATCAAAGGTTGGGGCTGGCTGATCAAGAACCGGCAGGGTGCCGCCGAGGGCTGACGCTGGGGACGGCCGAGCAAGCCAGCCGGGCATGAAACCCAGGCACACACCAAATGCAGCCTTGTAACAGGCTTGGAAAAAACCCCGACGGTCCATCAGGCCCAGACGATCAGATCTTGGCCAGATTGATTCCCAGTTCCCGGGCGTAGGCGCCCAACCCCTTTTTCTGGATGGTCTTGAGGGCACGGGTCGAGACCCGCAGCTTCACGAACCGATTGCCTTCAGCCCACCACAGACGCCGCTCCTGGAGGTTCACCTGCTGCAGTTTCTTGGTGCGCACGTGGGAGTGGGACACGGCCATGCCGTTATTGGCGCGCTTGCCGGTGAGTTGGCAGACCCGGGACATGACCTTCAACCAGACGAACAACAACAGAGCAACGTCAAATATTGCTCAAGTTGCCATCCTACCAATCGGCTGGCGCCGCAAGCCGTTCACTGCCCCACTTTCTGTTGCAGCAAAGTGGCGATTCGGATCAGGCGGGCGCCGCTGCAGCCCAGCTTGATGGCGATGTTGCGGCGGTGAGACTCCACGGTGCGTACTGAGAGGTCCAGTTCCAGGGCCATATCCTTGTTGCTGAGGCCCCGACCCAGGGTCTCCAGCACTTGCCGTTCCCGTTGGGTGAGTTGCTGAATTGCCTCCGTGGGCAACTCCGAGTGATTGCCAGCTCCCGACCCCTCGCAGCCCGTAATGGCCACGATCTCTTGTAGGAGATCATCAAAGGCCCGACCCTTGTCGATCACAGCGCAGATTGTGTCCCGAAGTTCTGGCGGCCTCAGAAACGTGCTGGCGTGGCTGGAGAGAATGATCACCTTGGCCTCTGGCTTCAACACCTGGAGAGCCTTGGCCACACTCAAACCCTCGGCATCAGGTAAGGCGATGTCGAGGATCAGCAGGTCGGGCCGCAAACGGGCACACAGGTCAATGCCCTCGGCAGCGGTGGCGGCGGTCGCCACATCCCCCAGGCCGGGGTGGCTGCGCAGCAGGGCCACCAGCATCTCCTGGAACATCAGCTGGTCTTCGACCACCAATGTTTGATAGGCCATTGTGCTGCCAGCCACTGGCTCGGTCATTCGGAAATCATACGTTTTACGCAGAACAGATTGCGCTGAACTTAATGATTGCGGCAATGGCTCTGAGATCTCCCCGGCCATCTGAGCATTACAGCCCACGCGCCATCAGACGGCCCATCACGTCGGCGCTGCGCTGCTGGAAGCCGGCCAGCTGGTTTGGTTCAAGTCCGCCCACCGCCAGTCGGGCCAGTTCATAGAGGTGGCGGCTGAGGTCGTCAGCCAGCTGCTGGCTGGGGGAGCTGCCACCGGCGCCGGTGATCACCGAGCCGGCCGAAAGTTGCAGCAGGCCCTCCACCAACGGGTGTTTGCGGTTCACGACCAGCACATGGTGGTCGGGAAGGCTTGGCAGGCGCTGCTCCATCAGGGCGCCCATGTCGTTGATCCTGCGCATCTGTTCAGGCAGGAGGATCAGGGCAGCTGGGGCGTTCTCACCCTTGAGCGCCTGCACCTGAATTGTGATCTTGTCGTTGGCCAGGGCGTGTTTGAACAGCTCGCGCACCTTCTCACTGGCATCCTTGCCGTCAGCATCGGCAAGCTCGCTATCCTTCTCCTGCAGGGAGTCGTCCAGCTCGCTGTCCACCCGCTGAAACTTCAGGTCCTCGTGGCGGTATTCCAGCCAGGGGATGAACTGGGTGTCGATGAAGGTGTCGGCCAGAAGCACCTCGGCTCCCTGGCTCTTCCAGAGCGCCAGTGCGCCAGCCTGCCCCGCTTCATCACTGCAGTAGAGGATGCGCTTGTCATTGGCCGAACCCAGGCGGGAGCGGTAGCCGGCCAGTGTGGTGAAGGCCTTGCCGTTGTCGCCGGGGATCGGATCCTCGCTCAATTCCAGGACTGACGCGGTGGTGCCGAACAACACCAGATCCGCCACCTGCTCCGCGAATTTGTCGTCCTCCATGGCGCCGATCTTGATGAAGGGCGCCAGCGATTCCCAGATCTCGGCGTAACGCTTGGGTTCGTCGCGGTGGAGCTGCTTGAGCCGGTCCGCCACTTTCTTGGCCACGAAGCCGCCGATCGAGCGCACACGGCGGTCGGTCTGCAGGGCGGAACGGCTCACGTTCAGAGGGATGTCGGGAGAATCGATCACGCCGCGCAGGGGCAGCAGGTAGCGGGGGACCACCTCCTTAATCGAGTCGCTCACGAACACGTTGTTGCAATAGAGCTTGATCTCGCCCTTCTCCCAGTCGGCTCGGCCGGTGAACTTGGGGAAATAAAGGATGCCCTGCAGGTTGTAGGGGTAGTCAGTATTGAGGTGTACCCAGAGCAGGGGGTCGCCCTGGAAGGGATAGAGGTAGCGGTACAGCTCGATGTAGTCGTTATCGCTCAGGTCCCGAGGGCTTTTTCGCCAGGCCGATTCCCGTTTGTTCACGGTTTCGCCCTCCAGCTGCACCGCCACCGGCAGGAAGTCGCAGTAGGTGGTGATCAGGGTGCGGATGCGGGCGGGTTCGATGTATTCGAGCTCCTCCTCCATCAGGTGCAGGATCACATCGGTGCCGGCCTCGGCCCGCTCAGCCGCCTCCAGGGTGAAGTTGGGGGAGCCATCGCAGCTCCAGCGCACCGCCTCACTGCCCTCCCGGGCTGAACGGGTGACCAGCTCCACCTGCTTGGCCACCATGAAGCTGGAGTAGAAGCCCAGGCCGAAGTGGCCGATGATCGCGTCGCTCTCGCCCTTGTATTTCTCCAGGAAATCTTCGGCGCTTGAGAAGGCCACCTGGTTGATGTAGCGCTTGACTTCATCGGCGCTCATGCCGATGCCGTTATCCGAGATGGTGAGTGTCTGTTTCTCGCGGTCGATGCGAATGTTGATCAGCCCCTCAGGGCCCTCCAGGCAGTCGCCGGCCATCGCCGCCATGCGCCGCTTGCTGATGGCATCCACACCGTTGCTCACCAGTTCCCGCAGGAACACCTCGTGGCCGCTGTAGACGGCCTTCTTGATGATCGGGAAGATGTTTTCGGTGTGGATCTGGATCTGACCCTGCTCAGCCTGCAAAACCACCGGGCTCAATGCGACGTGGACCCAGCGTCTCCCGAACCGGGGGCTGCCGCCAAGGGGGTGGCTTGGGCAGGAAACCGACCCCAGCGCCTACGCGCCAGCACTTTCCTACGATCGCCCCAACCGCCACCTCCCTGCGATGGCCAGCCAGTGGCAAAATTTTTTGCGCAATGAGGGGGAGTGGCTGGGCTCGTTCACCAGCCTGAGCCCCGCCGGCGAGATTCAGAGTCAAACCCCCTCGCTGCTCAGCCTGGAGAGCGCCGAGGAGGGCCGGCTGGTGCGCTTTCGCTTGCGACGTTACGGGCCTGAGGGCCAGGCTGGCAGTCCCACCAGTGACCATCAGCAGGATTACCGCACCCTTGGCCGCCAGGTGGTGTTTTTCGAAACGGGCGCATTCAGCAAGGGATCTCTGCAGCTGGCCCCCGGCAGCCCCTTCGGTGTCGAGACCGGATTCATAACAGCTGACAGGCGTCATCGGCTCGTTCAGCTGTACGACGAAGGCGGGCAGGCAGACCAGCTTGTACTGATTCGCGAGTTCCGGATGGGCAGCGACGCAACTGAACGACCTCCACTCACCAGTGATCAGCTGCTCGGCAGCTGGCGGGGCCAAGCAGCCCAGGTCACGGCCGATTGGCCTGAACCAGAGGTCGTGGCTTGCCATCTGGAGTTGCAAGCCGCTGACCTGCAGGGCTGGGTTCTGCTTGCTGACGGCGGCTACAGCCTCAGGCCTGCCCAGATCAGCCATCGACAGGCCTTCACCGTGGAAGCTGGCTGGCTGCTGGGCCAGGACCGCCTCGAGCGCCTGATCCGACGTTACGACGACTCAGGTGCCTGGCTCTGGTCCCGGCATGAGCGCCTGATCCGTTGTTGATGCCAAACCTCGCCTTTGGCATTGCCGCCGCCATGCTGACTGGGCTGTGGGCGATGCCAGCCGGAGCTTTTGAATTGCCTTGCCCAGTGCCGGTTCGCTGGGACCTGCTTCACCAGGTGGTGTTGCCACGCACTGGACTTGATGGCGAAGCGATCGGCGGCTTCTCTGCGGCCGTATTTGATCCCACCAGCGCTGAACTGTGGCTACTCAGCGACCTACCGCGGGGATCCGTGACGGTCTGGGGTGGATTGGCTGACAGTATGAACGGGGGGTCTGGCCCCTGGTTGCAACGCAGCCTCCCCTTGCAGCGTGATCCGATGGATGGCGAAGGGCTTGTGCGCCTCAACGACCAGTTGTGGGTGGCCAGTGAGGGGCGCAGAAGCGGCGATCGCCCGGCCTCCCTGCTCCAGTTTGATGGCTCCACCGGTCGTCTGCTGCAATCCCTGGACCTGCCACTGGCCTGGCAAGCCTCTGATGGTGCCGGGCTGGTCGCCAATGGGGGCCCGGAATCCCTCACCGCCTGGCGCCAGCCCGATGGTGCGACCGTGCTGTTGATGGCTGCCGAACAGCCCCTGATGCAGGACCCGCGCGGCCATGTGCGCCTGCTGCGTTGGCAGTGGTCGGCAGGGCAGGCTGGGAGGCAGGGGACCCCCACTGCGGCTGACCATGGGGCGCTGCTGCTGCCCCGGGGAACGCGGTGGGGACTGACCGATCTGCTGGTGCTGGAACCCTCAGGCCAACTGCTGGCCCTCTGGCGTCAGTTCCAGTTTCCCGACCAATGGCAGATCCGCCTCGTGCTGTATCCCAAAGCCGATCCCCTTCAAAGCCGCCCGGCAGCCCCGCTGGCCCAGTGGGATTTGTTGTCCACAGGCCTGGTGCCCGACAACTGGGAAGCTCTCACGGCGGGCCCGTCCCTTCCCAATGGCAGCCCGGTGCTGGTGATGGTGAGTGATGACAACCTCAGTCCACTTCAGGCGAACCGGTTGGCCATGCTGGTGCCGCGCTGTAGATGAGTACTTTTCCCACAGATTTCCCACAGCCGGCCGCGTCGCTGCCGCCCGCAGCCCCCGTGTTTGACCCCAGCCCCTTGATTCGCTGCCTACAGCACCCGCCCCGTCCTGTTCAGAGTGAGCAAAACCCTTGATAGCAAAGGGATGGGGTTTTCCCCCAAAGGGTCGGCAGTTCTGCTGGAGATCTGCAGCGACGGTGCGGATCAGGGGACTGGGCCTCCGCCCTGTTACTGGCCCCTTCGGGGGCGGGCCCGATCCCCTGTGGAAAAGGACTGGTCCCGTTCAGTCCTCATTGGGCCTTTTGCAGGTCGGGCCGTTCCTCGGGCAGGATCGCCCCCTCGACCGGGCAGACCTGAAGACAGATGCCGCAATCGATGCAGGTATTGAAGTCAATCCAGAAGTAGGCTGTTCCCTTGATGTTGGCCCCTTTGCCAGGGTGGATGCAGGCCACAGGGCAGGCATCAACGCAATCAGCGACGCCCTCGCAGACGTTGGAGACGATCGTGTGGGCCACGGAGCCTTGGTTGCAACCTGGACTTTAGGCAGCCAGCCAGAGAGCCCGGGAACAGCCGCGCGTAGCGGCCACGGCATCAGCCCGCTGCTGGCTGGGCAACGGCTCGGGGTGGAGTTCAGCGATCAGCCCCTGCTGGTGCAGCTGGCGCTGGGCTTCGATGGCGGCCGGCAGACTGGCGCTGGTGCCGTAACTCACCAGCACTGCTGATGGCTGTGATGCGAGCCCCCAGCCATGGCCCAACAGCTCACGTAATGCCTCCACATCGAAACCAAAGCCGACGCCGGCTGCTGCGCTGGCAACGGCCGTGAATCGGCCCACCAGCGCGTCATAGCGCCCGCCGCTGGCGATCTCCAGCGGTGCGGGCCGCCCCTGACACACCAACTTGAACACCAGTCCGTCGTAGAGGGCGAAGTGCGGCTGGAAGGTGGGATCGAGTCGCAGGGTGACCCCACCGCGCTCAGCTGCTGGGGCCACCGCCTTGAGCACCTGGTGAAGGTCGTTGAGCAGGGGAATCGGTCCGAGCCACTGCTCAAGGGCATAGAGCACCTCACTGGGGCCCCCCCTCAGGCGCATGACCGCCCGCAGGCGCTGTCGCAGGGTCTCAGCAAGGGGTATCGCCTCCAGTGCCAGCGCGTCAAAGCCCGTGAGGGCGCGCCGGGTGATGGCCCGATGGGGCTCGGGCACGTCTGCGAGCAAGGCTGTGAGCAGGCCGTGGTGGCCGATCAGCAACTGGGGCGAGTGCTCGGCCAAGCCAAGCTTGGTCGCCGCAGCGAGCAGCAGGGTGACCAGTTCCACATCCGCTGCTGCCGAGCGCTCTCCCAGCAGTTCCACACCGCTCTGCAGCTGCTCGTGGATGCGCTGGTGTCCGCTGTCGCCGATGCTGCTGCGAAAAATGGTTCCATTCGTCCATAGCCGCAGGGGCCTTGGCCGCTGGGCCATCCGGGTGCTGGCGGCGCGAGCAATCGAGGCGGTGAGTTCGGGCCGCAGACCGAGCCGCTCCTCACTGGCCAGCAACACCAGCTCCTGAGAATCGATCCCGCCGCCAGCTTCCAGCGTGTCAACCCGCTCCACGCTTGGGGGATCCACCTGCTGGTAACCCCAGAGCCGATACACCTCGGCAAGGGCGGCACAGATCTCCCGATTCTGTTCCACCTCCCGTGGATTGAGATCCCGGGCGCCGGCAGCGGGTTGAAGAACCATGGGGGGCGCGGAACGTCATCCTGGTGCCTGATCCTATGGAGTGGCGTTCGGGTTGCTGACCTCGCCATCCAGTTCGGGAACCCCATAACTGCATCCGGGCAAGGGCTGGCAGGCGGCCAGTCCGGCAAGCAGCTGGGGATGGAGAACCGCTCCGGCAGCCACCACCCGGCCGCTGCGCAGATCCACAGCACCACCGTCGTAGCCGGTCACCACACCGCCGGCCTCTTCCACCAGGACGAGACCAGCCGCCAGATCCCAAGGAGCAAGGCCGCGCTCCCAGTAGCCATCCAGCTTGCCGCTGGCCACGAAGGCCAGGTCCACCGCCGCCGCCCCTGCCCGCCGCACCCCATGGGTGCGGTGCGTGAACCAGGCAAACTCTGCGTAATTGTTGTCCAGTCGCTGTTGGCGGTCGTAGGCGAAACCCGTGGTGAGCAGGGCATCCCCAAGGCGCTCGCAACCGCTCACCGCAAGCCGCCGGCCGTTGCACCAGCTGCCCAGGGCGGGTGCGGCCCAGTAGAGCTCATCGAAGGCAGGCACGGCCATGGCGCCCAGCAGGGGCATCCCCTGCCAGGTGAGGCCCACCGACGTGGCAAAGAAGGGAAAGCCGTGGGCGTAGTTGGTGGTGCCATCTAGGGGATCGACACACCACTCCAGGGCACCACTCCCCCTTCTCCGACCACTCTCCTCCGCCAGGACACCAACCTCGGGGGTTTCCGCCTCCAGGAAGCCCAGCACGGCAGCCTCGGCCGCGAGATCGGCTTCGGTGACGAGGTCGCCGTTGCGGCCCTTTTCCCTGACCTGTTCCAAGCGACCGAAGTGGGCCTTGAGCTGGACCCCTCCCGATTCAGCGGCGCGGCGCGCCAGATCCAGGAAGCGCTCCACTTCGCAAAGGGAAAGGCCCGAATGGGCAAGCGCCTCCTGGCAGCTCACCACGGGGCTGCCAGCTGAGCCCTCAGACGCGGGCAAAGGGCTTGGGGATGGGGTCATGGGGGATGGGGCCGTTGGATGGGTCTGGGTGGTCGTTGGGCGGGGCGGGTGCGGTCAGCCGTCCTCCATCACTCCGTCTCAATGGGCAGGCCCGGCCGGACCCGGCCCCTCCCAAAGAAACGCCCGAATTGCAGGTCGTAGACCTCGTCCTCATCCTGGGTTTCCACCTCCAGCGGCCCTGTCGCCCGAGCCACACAGAGCAGGCCGTAGCCCTGCTGGCGCAGCTCCTTGGACAGGCCGAGTGCCTCGCGCTGGTCGATGGAACCCTGCAACACGCGCACGGCACAGGCCGTGCAGCAGCCATTTCGGCAACTGAAGGGCAGTGGATCCCCCTGCTGCTCGAAACTGCGCAGGATGTACTCGCCCTCTGGAACCTCATGGGTGATCACCCGTCCGGCCTGGCGCCAGTGCACCGTGATGGGAAACCGTCGTGCCATGAAAGACAGCGAACTCAACTGAGGTCGTGCGAGAGGTGGACTGCTACATTGCCACCACGTTGCCCCATTTTGCCGCTGGAGAGGTGGCCGAGTGGTCGAAGGCGCAGCACTGGAAATGCTGTATAGGGGCAACTCTATCGAGGGTTCGAATCCCTCCCTCTCCGCTCCTTACCCGGCCCCAGGGTCGGTTTTTTTTTGCTCTGGAAATGCATGCACGCCTGAGGCATGGCCGCTAGGCCAGCCAGGACCGGATTTGAGGTGGGAAGCTCTCCATTCAGGCTTCCCCTCAGACCGCTCGGGTCTGGTCAGGCCCCTAATGGCCGAGGTGTGCTGGATGGCAGCAGTAGCCCACTGGGATGGGAATCCAAACGGCTGGAATCCGGGACGCAAAGCCCAATGAGCTGATCATGCGCGAGTCAGCCATAGCCCCTGAAGGCAAGGATCAGCCGAAGCGACCCGTTACATAGTCCTGGGTGGCCTGCTGACCGGGCGCATTGAAGATCCGCTCAGTGTCGTTGTACTCCACCAGGTAGCCCACCTTGCCACTACCGCCTTCCACCGCCTCAGCATTGAAGAAGGCGGTCATGTCGGCCACCCGCACGGCTTGTTGCATGTTGTGGGTCACGATGATGATGGTGTAGCTGCGCTTGAGCTCATGCATGGTTTCTTCGATCTTCAGGGTTGAGATCGGGTCCAACGCCGAGCAGGGCTCGTCCATCAGGATCACTTCCGGCTCGGTGGCGATAGCGCGAGCGATGCAAAGACGCTGCTGCTGGCCACCTGAGAGGGCAAAGCCACTCTCCTTGAGTTTGTCCTTGCATTCATCCCAAACTGCCGCCTTGCGAAGAGAGCGCTCCACCAACTCATCCATATCTCCCTTGTAACCATTGATGCGAGCACCAAAAGCAATATTTTCATAGATGCTCTTGGGGAAGGGATTTGGTTTCTGGAACACCATGCCAATGCGCCTGCGCACCTCAACCGGATCCACATTGCGCTCGTAGAGGTCCACGCCATCGAACACCACACGGCCCTTGAGCCCGCAGCCGGGAATCAGATCATTCATGCGGTTGAGGGCGCGCAGGACGGTTGATTTCCCGCAGCCCGAAGGACCAATAAACGCCGTGACCTTGCCGCTGGGTATGTCCATATAGACATTTTTCACTGCCTCAAAGCTGCCATAGGAGATCGTCACGTTCTGCAGGGACATGCAGACGTCGGACCTGTTGGGCGTGGCGGAGGTGGTGTAGGTCATGGCAGGATCGCTGAGGTGGAAGCGTGAAAAGGTTGCTGGAATGCTGTGGATCAGGCCTTTTTGGCCACCTTGCTGATCCAGCGGGCCAGTAGATTGGCCGCAAGGATCATCATCACCAACACGAATGAAGCAGCCCAAGCAAGGGCGTTCTGGGCTTCATAAGGCATGATGGCGAAGTTGAAGATCAACACCGACATCGTGGCAATCGGGTTAAAGAGACCCTCGGGCCAGAAGGGTGAGAACAAGGCCGTGAAGATCAGGGGGGCCGTTTCGCCGGCGGCGCGTGCGATTGCCAGCACAACTCCGGTGGCAATGGGTGTGAAGGCTGCTGGCAAGGTGATGCGGGTGATCGTCACGAATTTGGAAGCGCCAACCCCGTAAGCACCCCAGCGCAGCTCTTGGGGCACCAATTTCAGGCCTTCAAATGTGGTTTTGATCACGGTAGGCAGCATCAGCACGGCCAGGGCGATACCACCGGCTACGGCGCTGTAGCTCTGGTTGAAGAAGATGCGGGTGGCGACAACCACGCCGTACACGAACACCCCGGAAATGATCGAGGGCACCCCGGCCAGCACATCATTGCCGAAAGTGACGAACTGGGAAAACCAGCCGCGTTGGGTATATTCGTTGAGATAAATGCCACCGCCCACGCCGATGGGTATGGCAATCAGTGATGCAATCAGCGTTACCACGATTGTGCCAATCACGGCGTTGCCGATTCCCCCTCCATCCAGGCCAGGGGGAGGAGGCAGCTGGGTGAACAGCGAGAGACTCAGCAGCGACGCACCCTTGTACAGCACATAAGCCAGCACCAGAAAAAGGGGCAGGATGGCAATGCCCGCAAAGGTGGAGGCGATGGCTGTACAAAGCCGGTTGATGCGATTGCGCTTCAGTGTGGGGTCGAAATTGAGGGATCGACGCTCAAACAAAGAAGCGGGAGTCGATTCTGAAAATTTCACAGCGTTACCTTGAATGGATCCCATGGCTCAATCGGCTGGTTGATTCAGTAGCGGAGGCTGAGGCGGCGCACCACCCACTGAGCCAAGACGTTCACGGCAAACGTGAGCAGCATCAAGATCAAGGCTGCGTACATCAAGGCCGAAACCTGGATGCCATCCGCCTCACCGAACTGATTGGCCAACATCGAGGCAATCGTGTTTCCAGGAGCCAGCAGGGATGTGCTGAAGTTCATGGCATTGCCGATGATCATGGTCACGGCCATGGTTTCGCCCATGGCCCGACCCAGGGCAAGCATCACGCCACCGGTGATGGCCGAGATGGCTGCGGGCACGATCACGCTGCTGATGGCACCCCAGCGCGTGGTTCCCACCCCGTAGGCCCCCTGCCGGAGTTCGATTGGCACCTGATTGAGGGCATCGCGGGAGATGGCGGTGATGATCGGCAGCACCATCACAACGAGGATGAGGATGGCCGGTGCCATCCCGGGGCCCTGGGGAACGGTGTTGAAGAAGGGCGACCAGCCCAGGATCTGGTGGAGGAACTGAAGAATCGGCCTCAGCGCCGGCTCCATCACGAAGATCGCCCACAGACCAAGCACCACCGAGGGAATGGCGGCCAGCAGTTCCACCATCAGGCCGATGGCCTCGCGCAGGCCCCGGGGGAGCATGTCCTCCGTGATCAGAATCGCCGTGCCCAGGCCGAGGGGGATGGCAATCAACAGGGACAGGAGGGCGGAAACCAGTGTTCCGTAGATCGCGGTGAAGGCTCCGTACTCGTTGTTCACCGGATCCCAGGCCGAGGTGGCAAGGAACCTCAGGCCGAACTCACGGATCGCCTCCTGGGAACCCTTGAACACCACCAGGAAAATCCCCAGTAACACGATGGCCACCACCGAGGCCAGCGCCAGGGTCAGCTGGCGAAAACCGACGTCCACCAGCTTTTCGGCGGGTGGGCGACGACGGAGGGTGAAGGCATCGGCTTTTGCGGCTGATCGGAGATCCGTCGTCATGCAGAAAAGCGTGCAGGTGGCCGCGCAGCGGCGCACGGAGCAAACCGTGCTGTTCGGAATTTACGAACCGCAGTCGGCGATTCGGTTTAAGCGCCGATTAACGTCGAGTGGACCGGTAACTTGGGGTCGCCGCCCGGTTCACGACTCCACAGCAGTACATGGGGCGCATCGTCGGTATCGACCTCGGCACAACCAATTCCGTCGTGGCGGTGCTGGAGGGGGGACGCCCCCAGGTGATTGTCAGTGCCGAGGGCGGTCGCACCACGCCATCGGTGGTGGGCTTCAGCAGGGATCAGGAGCTGCTGGTGGGCCAGCTGGCACGCCGCCAGCTCGTGCTCAATCCCCGCAACACCTTCGCCAACCTCAAGCGCTTTGTGGGTCGCCAGTGGGAGGAGCTCGATGACGGCAGTCTCGGCGTGCCCTACACCGTCCGTGCCAACGACCAGGGCAACGTGCGGGTGGTATGCCCTGCCACCGAGCGGGAGTACGCCCCAGAGGAACTGGTGGCCAGCATTCTGCGCAAGCTCTGCGATGACGCCTCCACGTATCTCGGTGAGGCGGTTGAGGCGGCGGTGGTCACGGTGCCGGCGTACTTCAACGACGCCCAGCGCCAGGCCACACGCGATGCCGGTCGACTCGCAGGCATCAGCGTGGAGCGCATCCTGAATGAGCCCACGGCGGCGGCCCTGGCCTACGGCTTCGACCGCAGTGCCGCCAAGCGGGTTCTGGTGTTCGACCTGGGCGGCGGCACTTTTGATGTGTCCATCCTGCGCATCGCCCAGGGGGTGTTCGATGTGAAGTCCACGAGCGGCGATACCCAGCTGGGCGGGAACGACTGGGACCGCAGAATCGTGGATTGGCTGGCCGATATCTTCCAGCAGGAGCATGGCCTCGACCTTCGCCGTGATCGCCAGGCCCTGCAGCGCCTCACCGAGGCGGCCGAAAAGGCCAAGATCGAGCTGAGCGGCGTGCAGAGCACACCCATCTCCCTGCCGTTCATCGCCACGGGTAGCGAGGGCCCGCTGCACATCGAGACCACCCTGGAGCGGCGCACCTTCGAGAGCCTCTGCCCGGACCTCCTCGACCGGTTGCTCCGGCCGGTCCAGAGGGCCCTGCGCGATGGCAGACTGGCCGCCGAGGACATCGACGATGTGGTGCTGGTGGGCGGTGCCACCCGCATGCCCATGGTGCAGGAGATGGTGCGCACCCTGGTGCCGCGTGATCCCTGCCAGACGGTCAATCCCGACGAGGTGGTGGCGATCGGCGCCGCGGTTCAGGCCGGAATCCTCACGGGCGAACTGCGCGACCTGATGCTCAACGACGTCACCCCCCTCTCCCTCGGCCTGGAGACGATTGGTGGGGTGATGAAGGTGCTGATTCCCCGCAACACTTCCATCCCGGTGCGCCGCAGCGACGTGTTCAGCACATCGGCCGCCAACCAGAGTTCGGTGGAGGTGCATGTGCTGCAGGGGGAGCGGCAGATGGCCGAGGGCAACAAGAGCCTGGGCCGCTTCCGCCTCTCAGGCATCCCCCCGGCCCCCCGCGGGGTTCCCCAGGTGCAGGTGTCGTTTGATATCGACGCCAATGGCTTGCTGCAGGTGTCGGCCATGGACCGCACCACCGGCCGCCAGCAGAGTGTGAGCATCCAGGGTGGTTCCAATCTCAGTGAGGAGGAGATTGCCCGGTTGATTGAGGAGGCGGAGCTGAAGGCGGCCGAGGACCGTCGCAAGCGGGCCGCGATCGATCGCCGCAACAAGGCCCTCACCCTGGTGGCCCAGGCCGAGCGCCGTCTGCGGGATGCCAGCCTGGAGTTGGGCCCCTATGGGGCGGAGAGGCAGCAACGGGCCGTGGAGATGGCCCTGCGCGATGTGCAGGATTTGCTGGCCCTGGAGGAGCGGGGCGATAGCGACCCTGGCGAGCTGGATCTGGCGGTGAGCCAGTTGCAGGAGGCACTGTTCGGTCTCAACCGCCGCCTGCTGAGCGAACGCAAGGCCGACCAGGGGCCACTGCAGGGCCTGAAGAACACCCTCGGATCCCTCAAGGACGAACTGTTCGCCGACGATGACGACTGGGACGACTGGAGCCGGCCCGCCAGTGATCCATGGAGCCGCCAGGGAGACTGGTCCCGGCTTTCTCCATCCCGAGGCTGGGCTGAGTCGGATCGGCCGATGAATGGCCGCTGGTCTCCCCAGGAGCAGCGGGGTCAGGAGCCTCAGGAGTGGCAGCGCGGGAACACGGGTTACGGGGAGTCGAGGGATGTTCAAGCTCCCTACCGCCCGCAGGCCTATCCCGAGCGCTACCGGCCCGATGATCGCGATGACTGGCAGGATCGCTTTGCCGAGTCGGCCGAACCTGCCGCCCCCATGCGGATGCCACGCCGCAGCTTGGACCCCCTGCCTCCAGACGACGATCCCTGGGCTGAGCGTTGATCGACGTGGCGGGTGTGATGCCAGGGGCAGTGGACCACTGGGCCGTTCTTGGCCTGCAGCCGGGTGCGGACGGGGATGCCCTGAAACGGGCGTTCCGGGCCCAGGCCCGCCGTTGGCACCCCGATCTGAACGGCAACGACCCTGTTGCCGAAGAGCGGTTCAAGCAGGTGAACGAGGCCTACGCCGTGCTGTCCGACCCAGCCCGGCGGCGGGCCTGGGAGGTCGGTGAACCCGAGCGACCCGGCGCAGCGGAACAGGACCCCTTCGCCAGTGGCTTTCCAGAGTTTGAGGACTATCTCGACCAGTTGTTCGGCGGTCGGCGGCGCCAGCGCGATGGGGGCGCCGAAGATGCCCAGGATCCGGCGCAGGAAAGCGAAGCCTCTTCACCGCCCCCCGGGCCCGTGGCCACCGCTGAACCCGGCCAAGTGCCATCCCAGACCATCAATGGCCTGGAGACGCTGGTTGAGCTCACGCCGGAGCAGGCCCTGGAAGGCAGCCGGGTGGAGCTCGCGTTGGCCGATGGACTGGAGGTGGAGGTCTGGACCCCTCCGCTGGCGGGAGATGGCTGGCGCCTGCGGCTGGCGGGCGTTGCGCCCGGGGGCGGCGACCATTTTCTGCAGCTGCGCGTCGTGACCAGCGAGGGCCTGCGGGTCGACGGGTTGCGCGTGCTCTACACCCTCGATCTCAGTCCCGCTGAGGCCACCTTGGGCTGCAAGGTGGTGGTGCCCACCCTCCAGGGTGCGGTGAAGCTCAATGTGCCAGCGGGCTCCTCCAGCGGTCGCCTGCTGCGTCTGCGGGGCCGTGGACTGGCCAGGGGAGGCCAGCGGGGCGACCAGCTTGTGGAGCTGCGGATTGTGGTGCCAGAGCAGCCTTCCGATGCCGAGATCGCCCTGTATCGCCGCCTGCAGGAGCTGGCCGCCGAGCAGGAATGACACACTGAGGGCATCGTTTGCTGCCTGGGCGCCCCGTGATGCCGGTGCATGTCCTTCTGTTCGATGCCGGTTCCGACCAGGAGGGAATTCACTCCCTGGAGCTGAACGGTCGGACCGTGGTGCTGCTGTTCGAAGACCAGGACGACGCCGAGCGCTACGCCGGTCTGCTGGAGGCCCAGGACTTTCCGGTGCCCAGTGTGGAGCGGCTTGACCGCCAGGAGATGGAGCTGTTCTGCAGCCAGGCCGGCTATGAGGCCCGCTTTGTGCCCAGTGGCTTCCTTCCCCAGACGGCCGAAGACCGGTTGTTGATCGCTCCGCCGGAACGCAACATGGACGTGACCCTCTGGCACGAGCAGGCCGAGTCCGACGCTGTCGCGGACACGGCGGCAAGCCTGGCCAATCCCAGTCAGGGCTCCCTGGATCCGGAACTGGAAGCCTTTCGCCGCCAGCTGGAGGGTCTGTTGTGAGCTTGTCAACGCACGACCAGGGAATGGATCGGGGGCATCTGCTCACCGAACAGGCCAACCCCCTCAGCGCCCAGCTCGATGCCCTGGCCACGGGGGAGCTGGTGGATCTCTTTTGCCGCAACGATCTCGAGCCCCAGCGGGCCGTGGCTGCCGCCGCCCCCCAGCTCACCGCGGCGGTTGACGCCATAGCCGCCCGGCTTGCCGCTGGCGGGCGGCTCTTTTATCTGGGAGCGGGCACCTCGGGGCGTCTCGGTGTCCTCGACGCAGCGGAATGCCCCCCCACGTTCTGCAGTGACCCCAGCCTGGTGCAGGGTGTGCTGGCGGGCGGGGCGGCAGCCCTGCTGCGCAGCTCAGAGGGTCTGGAGGACCTGCGCGATGCGGGGCGGGATGATCTGCAGCAAGCGGGTTTCGATCCAGGCGACTGCCTGGTGGGCATTGCTGCTGGCGGCACCACCCCCTACGTCCTGGGCGGCCTCGGCCATGCCCGCAACCTGGGGGCCCTGGCCATCGCCATGGCCTGCGTGCCCAGCGACCAGGCGCCAATGCCCTGTGACATCGACATCCGCCTGCTCACCGGCCCCGAGCTGCTCACCGGCTCCACCAGGCTGAAGGCAGGCACCGCCACCAAGATGGCCCTCAACATTCTCTCCACCAGCGTGATGGTGAAGCTTGGGAAGGTGTACGGCAACCGCATGGTGGATGTGGCCGTGACCAACAGCAAGCTCGAGGACAGGGCCCTGCGCATCCTTGTGGATCTGGCCGGGGTCTCCCGCCAACAGGCAGCGCAGTTGCTCCAGGAGGCTGAGGGTTCGGTGAAACGGGCCCTGCTGATAGCCGCCACCGGCCTTCCCGCCGCGGAGGCACGCCTGCAGCTGGAGCTCCATGGCCCCAGCCTGCGCCAGGCCCTGGCCGCCACCAACGGTCTGCTGAAGCTCTAAACCTGGAGGCCCTACGGCTGCTCCAAGGACCCGTCCACGCTGCCCCAGTAGGGCGTGGTGAACAAATCCACCCGGCGGCGGGTCTCCAGCGGCACCTGATCCTTTGGCGTCATCAGGGCATGGCGCAGGGCTCGGTGGGAGCTGCTGGCGGGCCGCTGGGCACCGACGCGCTCGGCGGCCATGCGCACGATCTCCTGGGCCAGGCTGGCGTTGCTGCGCAGGTTCTCGATCACCATCTCCACGGTCACCGAGGCGTGCTCCTGGTGCCAGCAGTCGTAGTCGGTCACCATGGCCAAGGTGGCATAGGCCATCTCCGCTTCGCGGGCCAGGCGGGCCTCGGTGTGGTTGGTCATGCCGATCACGCCACAGCCCCAGCTGCGGTACAGCTCCGACTCAGCCCGGGTGGAGAAAGCCGGACCCTCCATGCAGAGATAGGTGCCACCTCGATGCAACTGGCGGCCCTCGGGCATCAGGCTTTCACCCACGTCGGCCAGCAGCCGGCTGAGGGTTGGACAGAAGGGATCGGCATGGGTCACATGGGCCACCACGCCCTCTCCAAAGAAGGTGAGCGGCCTCTGGTGGGTGCGATCGATGAATTGATCCGGCACCAGCATGTCGAGGGGTCTGAACTCTTCCTGCAGGGACCCCACGGCCGACACCGACAGAATCCAGCGCACGCCGAGGGAGCGCAGGGCCCAGAGGTTGGCCCGGTAGGGCACCTCGCTGGGCGTGTAGCTGTGATGGCGGCCGTGGCGGGCCAGGAACACCACCTCCAGGGTCCCGATCCGGCCGAGGCGGAGGCTGTCAGAGGGCGGGCCAAAGGGGGTATCCACGCTGATCTCGCGCACCTCCTCAAGGCCATCCATGGCGTACAGACCGCTGCCGCCGAGCACACCCAGGCGGGCCTCACTCAAATCGGGGGGAGAGACGGGTGAAGGTGCGACAGAGCTCATCGAGGCGGTGGAGGGCGGTGCAGTACCCCATTTTCAGCACGGCCCCATACAGTCGGCCTTTGTGCTGCCTCAGCCCGTGACCAAAGCCCTGATGGACACCGACGCCGGCATGATCGAACTGGAGCTGTTCGACGCCGACGCCCCCAACACCGTGGCCAATTTTGTGAAGCTGGCCCGCGAAGGCTTTTATGACGGACTGGCCTTTCATCGGGTGATCCCTGGCTTCATGGCCCAAGGGGGATGCCCCAACAGCCGCGAGGGCTCCCGCGGCATGGCCGGCACCGGTGGCCCCGGTTACATGATCGACTGCGAGATCAACAGCCAGAAGCATCAGGCCGGCACCCTGGCCATGGCCCACGCCGGTCGCAACACCGGTGGCTCGCAGTTCTACATCTGCCATGAGGCCCAGCCCCACCTGGATGGCATGCACACCGTGTTTGGCCACACCGGCAACATGGACGTGGTGCTGGCCCTGAAGAACGGCAGCCGCATCAACACGGTGACGATTCAGGACTGATCTCACCTCTGACGGAGATCCCCCCAGCCGATCTGCGCTTTGTCGGGCTCAGCTCCAGACGAGGAACGAACCGGTTCCAAGGCGCAGATCCGCCAGGGATGGAGGCCCTCCCGTGCCGTTGGAGTTGCCCAGCTCGGACAGCGGGCGCTGCTGGGGTTCCAGGTCGGCCCGGGGGTGACTGCTCTGTTCCACGGCCGGCGTGACCATCACGCTCAGCCGTTCCGTGCCCGGCCAGCGAGCCAGCTGGCCGATGGCTGCAACCACCGCTTCGCTGGAGCGGTCCCCCTCCTCCAGGCCACTGAGCAGCAGGGTGAGCCTGGGGCTGTTCAGCAGCGCCAGCAGCCTCACCTCCTGTTCCGCCTCCAGCCTCAGACCCTGCTCCAGAGCCCACGACTGAACATGATCACATCGTTCGGCCAGCTCCTGTTCACTGGCCTGGCCATGCCAGGCCAACACGGCGGACAGTCCCCCGATCGGGCAGCTGGGCCCCTCTCCCATCAGGTGGCCGAGTTTCATGCGCTTCGTCTGCAGATAATCGGCATTGTGGGCACCAGGGTCCATGACAAGCGGCACCCGGTCTTCGACCTGCAGGCCATAACCGCCTAGTCCGGCGATCTTGCGGGGATTATTGGTGATCAGCCGCAGACGGTGCACCCCCAGGTCGCTGAGGATCTGGGCCCCCACACCGTAGTTGCGCAGGTCGGCGGGGAAACCAAGGCGCTCGTTGGCCTCCACCGTGTCCAGGCCGGTGTCCTGCAGGGAATAGGCCTTGAGCTTGTTGATCAGGCCGATGCCGCGGCCTTCCTGGCGCAGGTACACCACCACACCTTCGCCGGCGGCCTCGATCATGCGCAGGGCCGCCTCCAGCTGGGGACGGCAATCACAGCGCAACGAACCGAAGGCATCGCCGGTGAGGCATTCGCTGTGCACCCGCACCAGCACCGGACCTGGGGCGGTTTGCGGATTCCCCTTCACGATCGCCACGTGCTCGCTGCCATCGAGCTCATTGCGATAGCCGATGGCGCGGAACTGACCGAAGGCGCTGGGCAGGGCCGCCTCGGCCTGACGGCGCACGAAGCGCTCTGTGTCCAGCCGGTAGCGAATCAGATCGGCGATCGAGATCAGCCGCAGGCCGTGCTGTTTGGCGTAGGTGGCCAACTGGGGCAACCGCGCCATCGAACCATCGGCGTTCTGGATCTCACAGATCACGCCGGCCGGATAGAGCCCCGAAAGCCGGGCGAGATCCACAGCGGCTTCCGTGTGGCCGGCCCGCTTGAGAACGCCTCCCTGGCGCGCCCGCAGCGGAAAGATATGGCCGGGTCGACGCAGGTCGTTGGGCCGGGTGTGGGGATGGATGGCCACCTGGATGGTGCGGGCCCGATCCTCTGCGGAGATGCCGGTGCTCACACCGTTTTCCGGGCCCGCATCCACGCTCACGGTGAAGGCGGTCTGATTTTCGTCGGTGTTGCGATCCACCATCAATGGCAAATCGAGGGCATCCAGGCGCTCCCCCTCCATCGCCAGGCAGATCAGGCCCCGGGCCGCTGTGGCCATGAAGTTGATCTGTTCGGGGGTGGCGAACTGGGCAGCGCAGATCAGGTCGCCCTCGTTCTCCCGGTTTTCATCGTCGACCACCACGATCGACTCGCCGTTGCGGATCGCCGCCAGGGCATCGGCGATCGCATCGAAGCGGATCCTCTCCCGGTCGGCATCCAGATCCGGCATCGCACTCGGAGCAGCGGCCACTTGGCTGCCTCCGTTGGCCGGGCTATCGAGGAAAGGATGACCCAGGGATGTCAACGGCAGCACAGGCGGCAGCGCGGGCCAGAAGGCCGAAGCTCAATCATCCTTTATAAATCCCAGCACGTGTGATCACGGGCTATGGCCAGCACCCCCTCCAGTCTGCGCGTCGCCGTGATCGGTGCCAGTGGCTACGGGGGCCTGCAAACCCTGCGCTTGCTGCAGGCACACCCCCATCTGCGGGTGACCTTTCTGGGTGGGGAACGCAGCAGTGGCAAGCGCTGGAGCGAATTCACCCCCTTCCTGCCCCTGCCGGATGATCCGGTGGTACAGGTGCCTGAACCGGAGGCCATCGCCGCCGCCGCCGATTTCGCGGTGCTCAGCCTGCCCAATGGCCTGGCCGCCAAGTTGGTGCCCCCGCTGCTGGAACGGGGGGTGCGGGTCGTCGATCTCTCGGCCGACTACCGCTATCGCAGCCTGGGCCGCTGGCAGGAGGTGTATGCCGCAGAGGCCCGTGAGCTGGGCCGAGAGGATGCCGAGCTATGTGCTGAGGCGGTCTACGGTCTGCCGGAGTGGTACGCCGAGGCCATCGCCTCGGCCAGGCTGGTGGCCGCACCTGGCTGTTTTCCCACCGCCTCCCTGCTGGGGTTACTGCCGTTCCTCAAGCAGGGTCTGGTGGAGACCGGTGGAATCGTGATCGACGCCAAGACCGGCACCAGCGGTGGCGGCAGGGCAGCCAAGGAGAACCTGCTGCTGGCTGAGGCCGGGGAGGCGGTGGCCCCCTACGGAGTGGTCGGCCACCGGCACACCAGCGAAATCGAACAGATTGCCAGTGACGTAGCCGGGCAGGAGATCCAGCTGCAGTTCACTCCTCACCTGATGCCCATGGTGCGGGGGTTGCTGGCCACGGTGTATTGCCGGCTGCGGGATCCGGGCCTGACCGCTGAGGATTGTTCCACCCTGCTGTGTTCCGCCTATCGCCATTCCCCCTGCGTCAGCGTGTTGCCGGTGGGCACCTATCCCTCCACCAAGTGGGTACGCCAGACCAACCGGGCGCTCTACTCGGTTCAGGTCGATCCCCGCACCGGCCAATTGATCGTGATGGGCGCCGTCGACAATCTGGTGAAGGGCCAGGCGGGACAGGGCGTGCAATGCCTCAACCTGATGGCCGGCCTGGAGGCCACCACAGGGTTGCCCCTGCTGCCGTTCTATCCCTGAGAGCCGGTCAGTCCGAGCCTCTCGGCAGCCAGCTGCACCGCGAGGGGAAGGATCCGGTGCTCCTGGCGCTGGATCCGCTTGCTGAGGCTGGCCAGGTCGTCGTCGGCCAGCACCGGCACCGCCGCCTGCACCAGAATCTGGCCCGCATCGACCTCTGCGCTCACCAGATGGGCGGTGCAGCCGGCCAGGGTGACCCCGGCGTCCAGGGCCTGGGCCGCAGCATTCATCCCACGGAAGCTCGGCAGCAAGGAGGGGTGGATGTTCACCAGCCGCTCTGGGAATGCGGCGATCAACAGGGGAGTGACCACCCGCATCCAGCCGGCCATCACCACCAGGTCGATGGCCTCCTGCCGAAAAACGTTGATCAGTGCTTGATCCAGATCCTCCCGGCTGGTGTGGCAACGGTGGTCGAGCAATTGCCAGGCCACCCCCAGCCGTTCCGCCCGGGTGATCGCGGCGCAGCCGGGATTGTTCACCACCAGGAGGGCCACCTCAGCCCGGGGTCTGCCGGCCCTGCAGGCGTGCACCAGTGCCTCGAAATTGCTGCCGTTTCCCGAGGCCATCACCGCCAACCGCAGCTGCGCCTGTCCGTGCCCAGGATGCGGGAGCTGTGGCAACGGCCACTGGACACAGCAATCAGGGTGGCTAGGGTCCGGAAAAGCGGGCATCGGTCCATGTCCCATCTCTCCATCCTGCCCACCGTCCTGCACGACGAAGAAGTGCTGGCGGCCAGCCTGGAGGCCCTCGGTCTGCAGCCCCTGTGGGGGGGCCATCTCCTGGGATTCGCAGGAGAAATGGAGCCGGTGGTGCTGCAGGTGCGCTGTGAGGCTGGCCACTGCCTGGGTTGGCAGCGCCAGGCGGACGGATCCCTGGCCCTGGTGGGTGACCTGCAGCGGCTGAGCCGCAGCCAGAACGTGCAGCAGCTGCTGGCGAGCATCACCCGCCGGTACGCCGCCAGCAGCGCCCTGAGGGATGCCCAGCTCCATCTTCCAGCGGCCCAGCTGATCCTGGACGCCTGAGCCAGAGCCAGCAGTGAGTGCAGGTGCAGCAACCTTCAGCCTTGATCTGCGGTCGAATCGGGCCCACCTCGTGGAAGTGGAGCTGACCTGGCGGCCCAGCCATGCCCGGCTCCGCTGGGCCCTACCCACCTGGACGCCGGGCTCCTACCTGATCCGCGACTACGTGCGCCAACTGGAGGGGATGGCGCTCAGCCAGGCCGAAGTGGCCATTCCCTGCGTGCGCAGCGGCGTGTCCGCCTGGGAGGCCACACTGCCGAACCTGGAGCCCGTGTGTCTGCGCTACCGGGTGGTGGCCACCGAGCTCACGGTGCGCACCTGCCACGTCACCAACGAGCACGGCTTTCTCTGCCTGGCTGCGGTACTGGTGGCCGTGGAGGGGCTGCGCTGGCAGCCCCATGAGCTGCGGCTAAGCCTGCCGGCGGGCTGGAGAGCCCATCTTCCCCTTCCCCGGCGCCCGACGGGTCACTGGATCGCCAAAGACTTCGACCAGCTTCTGGACAGTCCAGTTGAGGCTGGACCCCACCGGGAGCATCGCTTTGCGGTAGCAGGTATCCCGCACCGCTGGGTCACCTGGGGCACGACGCTCAGTGGCCAGGATCCCGTGGACGCCGATGGCCAACTCCTCTCGGACGTGGAGAAGGTCTGCCTGGCCTGCTGTCGCCTGATGGGGGTGGAGCGGCCCGCCGCGGACGACTACCTGTTCTTGCTGCACCTCACCGAATCCGGCTATGGCGGCCTGGAGCACGACTCCAGCAGTGTGCTGCAGTACGGCAGGCGGCAGCTGGCGGATGCCGGCGGCCGGCGCAAATTCCTGCAGCTGGTGGCCCACGAATACCTGCACCAGTGGAATGTCCGTCGCTTGCGGCCCGCCGAGCTCGTGCCCTACAACGTTCAGCAGCCGGTGGTGGTGCCCAGCCTCTGGTTCGCCGAGGGGGTGACGAGCTATGTGGATCAACTGCTGCCCCACGCCGCCGGCCTCTGCTCCCAGGACGATGTGTTGGCGGATCTGGGCAGCGACCTGAGTCGCTACCTGCTCACGCCAGGCCGCCAGGTGCAGAGCCTCCGCCAGAGCAGCGAGGAAGCCTGGGTGAAGCTCTACAAGCCCGACGCCTACTCCATCAACAGCCAGGTCAGTTACTACCTCAAGGGGGCCGTGGTGGCCCTTGTGCTCGACCTGCATCTGCGCCGCCATGGCAGCTACCTGCCGGCCGTGCTGCGCCAGCTGTGGCGCAGCCATGGGCAATGGGGACGGGGCTACCGGAGTGCCGACCTGCTGGCGGCATTCACAGGCGTTTGCCCTGACCTCGCCGAGCTGCTGCCAGGCTGGCTAGAGGACACGAACGATCCCGACCTGGAGGGCTATCTGGCCGATGTGGGCCTCGCTCTCCAGCCCCACCAGGGCAGCAGCCCTTGGCTGGGCTGGCAGGTCGATCTCCACCAGACAGGCCTGCAGGTTCAGCGGGTGCTGCGCGGCGGGCCTGCAGAAACCGCTGGGTTGATGGTGGGCGATGAGCTGATTGCCCTGGCAGACCAGCGAATTCGCCGCCCCGATGACATCAACAACCTGCAGGCGGCTCTGAAAAGTGGAACACCACTTTCGTTACATTACGTTCGTGATGGCAAGCTTCTCACCACCATCCTTGAACCGGGTCCTTCCCAGGTTGAGCGGTGGAGTCTGGAGCCTCTGCCAGGGGCCTCCGACGCCTTGCTCCAGCGTCGTGGACGCTGGCTTGCCCTGGAGGCACCTTGACCCTGCGCACCCAGCCCCTGCTTCTCGCCAGCCTGGCCGCAGCGGTGACGGGCCTGGGCAGCATTGGCTGGATGGCCCGGGATCTCGGCACACAGGGGGGTGAGCGAGGAAGCCTCTCCCTGGTCGACCTGCTGGAGGACATCGGCAAACCCACCGAGGGGGTGCCCCCATCGCCCGGCACCAAGAGTTCTCCGCCACCACCGCATCCCGCCTGGCAATCCCCTCTCGGCCAGTTGTGCTCCGTCCCCGCGACCGCCCAGCGCCAGCGTCTGATGGGCCTCGTGAACCAGTTGCGCACGACCCCTCGCCAGGTGAGTATCGACCCAACCAACTACGGAGAGCGCTTCAGTCGCGACGCCTACGGCAATCCCCTGGACCCCACCCCCCGGCTTGTGGTGCTGCACGAGACGGTGTACAGCATGGATTCAGCCATCAGCACCTTTCGCACCCCCCATCCTCGCGATGAGGACCAGGTGAGCTACCACGCCCTGGTGGGTCGCGATGGCCAGGTGGTGTTTCTGCTTGATCCGCGCAAACGGGCCTTCGGCGCCGGCAATTCCGCGTTCCGGGGCCAATGGGCCATCACCAATCCCAGTGTGGGCGGCTCAGTCAATAATTTCGCCCTGCATATCAGCCTGGAAAGTCCGCTGGATGGTCAGAACGGAGGATCAAGCCACAGTGGTTACACGGCTGCCCAGTACGACGGACTGGCAGCCCTCCTCGCTCTTTGGATGCAGACCTTTCCGATTCCCGCTGACCAGATCACCACCCACCGGGCTGTGGATCTTGGCGGTGAAAGGGCGGATCCTCGCAGCTTTGATTGGTCAGCCCTGCAAAGTCGACTCGGCCATCTCGGATTGCTCTGCTGATCGCCCGCAGGCCGGATGGGGCCAGCTCAAATCAGAGGCGACACGGCCATTTTGCGTTGCCCGTACAGCAACACGTGCAGCGCCGGATCCTGCATCGAACTGAGAATGCGGCGGGGATAGTCGAGTTTGCCGTTATGCAGGTAAGCGAGGGTGGCCAGAACCTTGGCATCCTTGACACTGCCGCTGGCCTGCAGCATGCGGTTGGGAGGGACATGCAAGGCCACCTTCAGGCGGGCGAATTTGCCAACCAGAAGCTCGATATTGCGGTGGGGATCCAGGAGCTGCTCCCTGGCCCATGTCACTTGGTCGGCGGTGGGTTCAGCGGGTAGCAGACCCTGGTGCTGCATTTCGCTGATCCCCAGCTGGGCGAGGCCGTGGGTGCTGAACAGGCCGGAATGGGCAGCGATCGGATGATTTTCACCTGGCTTGGCATGACGCATTTCATCGAACAGCACCGCCGTGACGAGCATCGGGTTGATGTGGTGCTCCTGGCAGAGGCTGAGGATCACCGGCTTCAGGTCCTCGAGCCGGCTCAGGGCATGGTTCCGCAGGGGCTGGAAGTGGTCGACGCCGTCGCTGAACAGCTGGGCCAGGCGGGGTTGGGGTCCGTGCACGCCGAAACGGCGTTGCAGTTCCTGCAGTTCCTCGGGGCTGAAGGCCAGGGGGTCGGTCCAGGTGTTTTCGGTATCCACCACCGAGGGTTCGCCGATCCAGGGACGGGGAGCCGGAGCACTGAAGGGCACCAGGCCACTGAGGGCCAGGGTGCATCCCATCAGCCGAAGCAGACGCCGGCTGCGCTTCCACCTGGCGGACACCAGCAGCCTGCGGCGGTTGGGCTGATGGTGCTGGCGGATCAGTCGGCGGGCTCTGACCACTGCGGTGTAGGGGCTCACGGGACCAGGCGAGCGATCGAACCCCGCAACGCACGGCCCGGGTAGGACGGAACTTCCCTGCAGGAATCGGTTTGGCGGGCCTGGGCGGCAGCCTGGGAAACCTGAAGATCCATGAACCAATCTTAAGGACCCTATGCAACGCTGCAGTTGGCCTGAAAGGGTCTGCTCACCAAGTCCCTGGACCGCCATTCCTTGGTTCAGCACTAGGTTTCCTTCACCGTCCCTGCTGCCGCTGCCTGGACCATGACCGCCGACCTCGATCGGACCAATCCCGCCAGCCAATGGCAACGCTTCTGTGACCGGCTCTGGTTTGATGCCGGGCTACAGATCTGGCTCGATGTGAGCCGGATGGCTCTCAACGATGCAGATCTGGAGCAGCTGGAACCGCGCTTTTTGGCTGCTTTTCAGGCGATGGAAGCCCTCGAGGCCGGCGGCATCGCCAATGCGTCTGAACAGCGGATGGTGGGCCACTACTGGTTGCGCACCCCCGAACTGGCTCCCGATCCGGCCACCTCCGACCACATCCGCTCTGAGATCGACCGCATCGACCGGTTCGCCCTGGACCAGCTGGCCGGCGGCCGCTTCAGCGACGTGCTCTGGATCGGCATCGGCGGCTCCGGCCTCGGTCCCCTGCTGATGGTGCGTGCCCTGGCCGGACGCAGTGCCGGCCTGCCCTTCCACTTCATCGACAACGTCGACCCCGAAGGCATCAGCCACACCCTTGAGCAGCTGGGCGAACGCTTGCGTCAGACCTTGATCGTGGTGGTGAGCAAGTCGGGGGGCACGCCCGAGCCTCGCATCGGCATGCAACAGGTGCGGGCGCGCCTGGAGAGCCTGGGTGGGCAGTGGCAGCAGCAGGCGGTGGCCGTGACGATGCTGGGCAGCCGACTGGACCAGTTGGCCGAGCAGGAGGACTGGCTCGCCCGCTTCGACATGTTCGACTGGGTGGGTGGGCGGACCAGCATCACCAGCGCGGTGGGCCTGCTGCCCGGAGCCCTGGTGGGGGCTGACATCCGCGCCTTTCTCGATGGGGCCGCCGCCATGGATGCCTGCACCAGGGTGGGGGACCTGCGCCATAACCCGGCAGCCCTGATGGCCGCCGCCTGGTTCGTGGCTGGGGATGGGTGTGGCCGGCGGGACATGGTGGTGCTCCCCTACCGGGATCGCCTGGAGCTGTTCAGCCGTTACCTGCAGCAGCTGGTGATGGAGAGCCTCGGCAAGCACAGCGACCGCCAGGGCCGGGTGGTGAATCAGGGCATTGCTGTGTATGGCAACAAGGGCTCCACCGATCAACACGCCTACGTGCAGCAGTTGCGGGACGGTGTGGACAATTTCTTCGTGACGTTCATTGAGGTGCTCGCCGATCCCAGCGACATCCCGGCCCTGCAGGGTGAGCGACCCGGGGATGTGCTCGACGGCTTTCTTCAGGGCACCCGTTCCGCCCTGCTGGAAGGGGGGCGCCAGAGCATGACGATCACCCTTGCCGGCTTCGATGAACGGCGCCTGGGAGCCCTGGTCGCCCTGTTCGAGCGAGCGGTGGGCCTCTACGCCGAGCTGGTGGACGTGAATGCCTATGACCAGCCCGGGGTGGAGGCCGGCAAGCTGGCAGCCGCCGCCGTGCTGGAACTGCAGGGCCGCATCGAGGGCCTGCTGGCCGATGGCCAGGCTCGCACCCTGGAGCAGATGGCCCAGGAACTCGGAACCGCCAGTCCAGAGCCGGTGTTCTGGATCCTGCGTCACCTCTGTGCCAACGACCCGGCCTATGGGGTGCAGGGGAGCTGGGGCCAGCCCGCCAGCCTCACCGTGGCCCGGCAGGTCTGACGGCCACCACCACGGATCAAGACTCCCAGCTGAGGCTGCAGCGCAGCTGGGCTAAAGCCTCACTGGGCAAACCCATCAGGCGATCGAACCAACGGTCTCCGGAAGGGGCCACAGGCGCCACGCCCACGAGGTTGAGGCCTCCATCTCCCTTGCGGGCCTCACCAACGGGCTGGCCCCAGCGGAGCGGTACCGGCTGCTCGGGAGCAGCACTGGTGAGCAAGGTGTCCACCCACAGGGGGGGAGCCTGGTAGATGCTGGCCGCACTGAAGACGAACCTGGCCTGGAAATGCAGCTGCACAGCTCCACTGGCCGGCTCCAGCCATCCCTCCAGCTTGGAGGGCAGGATGCGCACCTCCAGGCCAGCCGGCAGGGGCAGGCCCAGCCAGCGACCCGTGCGCCGGTTCAGGGGTGGGATCACCAGCTGATCCGGCGGGAAGTGCAGATGCCGACGCCCCTGGGAGTCGCTTGGGTGCAGCACTCCCAGCCCCCCGCCACCCCTGGCGTCGTATCGAAAGCGGGGGTAGGCGCCAATCGCCAGGCTGCAACCGGCTGCTGTGCGCAGACCCACCGGCTGTTGGATCGCCGTCATCGGGTGCCACCAGTCATCGGCCGGGATGGTCAGACCTGGCGCAACTGTTGGAGGCGACCGGCGGCCTGCAGATCCATCAGGGCGTCATAGCCACCGATCAGGACCCCATCGATCCAGATGCGTGGCACCGGCCCTGGCTCGCGGGCCTCGTGAATCTGGTGCTCAATGCCCTGGCTCTGGAGCAGACGCAGGGCGCGTCGGCACCAGGGACACCCATGGCGTACAAGGATCTGAACCCGGCTGGTCGAGCCGTCGACCGCTGGACTATGGCTGTCTTCGGCGCAGCCGGTGGGCTGCGGTGCCTCAAGCAGGCCCACGAGAAGGTCCACACCCTTCTGCACCAGGGTGCCGGGTTCCAGGTGGCCGCCCCAAACCTGGCAGGTGCCGTCGGACACACACAAATGCAGATGGATGCCCCCAGGGGCCAGGGTGCCCTGCAGGGCGATCAGCTCCAGATCACCGCGCAGCAGGGTGGGCTGGGCTTGCCCCGGGCACTGGAAGGCGGCCTGACTGAGGTTTCCCACCACACTGAGCACAAAGCCGGAAGCGCTCTGCTGGGCAGCGAAATCCCCCAGGCTCTGGTGCAGGTCGCTGCCGGCATCGAGATGGAGCTGCACGGCATGCATCCGGGTGTGCGCAAGGTGTGCTCAAGTTACGTTGTTGACTCCACTCGCCTAGCGACAGTTCACAGGGCCGCCACCCGTCCCCGGCCGGCGGCCTTGGCGGCATACATCAGGCGGTCGGCTCGCTTGAGGAACAGGTCGGCGTCTTCGCCGGCTTCATGGAGGGCCACACCGATCGACACGGACACGGGAATGAGCTGGTCGCCCCAGGAAATGGGCTCGCGCAGCAGGGCGTGCAATTTGGCTGCCACCCCCTGGGCGTCGTCCAGGCTGTGAATGCCATCAAGCAGCACCAGAAACTCATCTCCACCGAGACGGCCGGCATGGTCCCGGTGGCGAATCACACGGGTGATGCGCTCGGCAACAGTCTTCAGAACGACGTCACCGCAGGCATGGCCATGGGTGTCATTGATGGCCTTGAAGTCATCAAAGTCGCAGAAGAGCAGGGCCAGAGGTTGGGCCTTGCGACCGCTGGCATCCAGCAGGCGTTGGTCCAGCCAACCCAGGATGGTGGCGCGGCTCTCCAGCCCCGTGAGGGCATCGATGCTGGCTCGCCTGTGCAGGCGCCGCTCCTCCTGCACCTGCTCATCCACCGGCTGCAACGTGAGCACGTAACCCTCATCGAGGGGGGGGATCGTCTGCCCCAGCGGATCGTCCTGGTCCGGCGACAGGGTCTCAAGGGCATCGATACTGCGCAATCCATCCCGTTGGAGCTGCCGCACGCTCAGTTGCACCCAGCTCCAGCCCCCCTTGGGATCGGCAAGCCGCAACCTCCCCTGGCGGATGGGGCCTGACTGTGCCAACCAGTGGTGAAGCTCAACAGGCTCAGGGGTGCCTTCGGCAGCCGCGAACAGGTCGCGGAACTGTCTGCCCCTCCACTGCTCCTCCTGCCAGCCTGTCATCGGCTGCAGGGATGGCGAAACCCAGATCACCCGTTCCTGCTGATCGAGCAACACCACCACTTCCACGATGTTTTCGGTCAGCAGCCGGTACAGCGCAGCCGCGTCGGCCAGGCTGCGAGCGGCTCGGGAGCGCTCGGTCACGTCCCGCCAGGTGGTGACCAGGACGTCCTTGGTGGGAAGGATCTGGATGTCAAAGCAGCGGTCGTCGTTGAAGATCTCGTGATTTTTGTAGACAAAATCGGTGATGCTCACCGGCACATGGGCTGAAGCGGCGTCGAGAAAGAGATCCATCAGCCCGTTCTGCTTCATCTGGGGCAAGATGGTGAGCAGGGTCTGACCCACGATCCCCTCGCGGTCCTGGCGCATCGCCCGGCATGCTGCCTGGTTCGCTTCCAGGATCAGGAGATCCTCCATCGATCCATCCAGGCGTTGGAGAACCTGGAGCAAGAGGAAGGGATCCTCCGCCACATCGAATGCCGTTCTCAGCAGTTCCAACTGCTCAAAGGTGCTTGGGATGCCGCTGCCTTCTCCCAGGGCATCGAATCGGAGTGGGCTGGCGTTCACCGGCTCCCTGGCAGGCCCCACTGTCTCGCCATCGGTCTCGCCATCGGCTCCCGGTGCCGCCGCCAGCAGGGCCTCGAAATCATCCAGCTCCAGGGGCCTTCCACACAGATAGCCCTGGAAGGAATCACAGCCGAGATCGAGCAGCATCTGCCTCTGTTCCTCTGTTTCCACGCCTTCGGCCACGCAGTCCATGCCAAGACCATGGGCCAGGGTGATCGCTGTTCTCACGATCGTCAGGTCCTGGGGGGAGGCCGTGATGCTCTGGACGAAGGTGCGGTCGATCTTGAGCCGATGGACGGGCAGGGTTCGCAGCAGTTCCAGCGATGAATAGCCCGTGCCGAAGTCGTCGATGGCGATGCGAAAACCCTGGTCAGCGAGCACCCGTAGTTGCTCGCGTGCCAGGAGTGGATTGCTGAGCAACGCCGTTTCCGTGATTTCCAGCTCCAGCTGACCAGGGGTGAGGCCGTGGGCGCTGAGGCCATCGAGCAGGAGGCTGATCAGCCTCCTGCCGGGCAGATCGAGCTCCCGTGGTGACAGGTTGAGTGCCAATCTGGGCACCTGAAGCCCGGCCTGGCGCCAGCGACTCAGGGTTGCAAGCGTGCTGCTCAACACCCATTCGCTGATCTGCAGGATCAGTCCGCTCTCCTCAGCGAGGGGAATGAAGTGACTGGGTGAAACGGCGATGCCCAGGTGATTGGTCCAGCGCAACAGCACTTCGCCTGCCTGAATGCGGCCTGAACGATCAACCTGGGGCTGCACAACAATGCGCAATTGGTCGCGACTCAGGGCCTTGCTCAGATCACTGTTGAGCTGCATCCGCTCCTGGATCTGCCGGCTGATTGTGCTCGAGTAGGTGCAGATCTGAACGCGCCCCTGGGCCTTCGCCTTCATCAGCGCCGTGTTGGCACATTCCATGAGGCCCTGGGCGGCCTGGGCATATTCGGGATAGGTCGCCAGACCGATGGAGAAGGTTGGGACAAGCGGCAGCGAGTTCAGGATCCATTGCTGCTTTGACCATTGCTGCAGCAGTTGGTGGCTGGCGTTGACGGCATCCCCCAGGGAGTGGATGTGGTCCTCCAGGATGATCAGAAACTGATCGCTGGTGAGGCGGCCAATCCAGGCATCGCACGCCAGTAGCTCCTTCAACCTGCGGGCCATGGCCTTCAGCAATTGGTCACCGACATCGGAGCCGAAGTTGTCGTTAATTTCCTGGAATCCATCCACATCCAAACTGAGTACGGCCAGCGAGTCGTTGTAACTCCTTCCCTTCAGGCGTTGATCCAATTCCTGCAGGCAGGCGAGTTTATTGGGCAGACCCGTCAGTGGGTCGCAGGAGCGCTGCCAGCTCTGTTGCTCCAGCAGGCTCTCTTGCTGGCCGATATCGCGAATCGTGCCCACCGCTCGCAGGGGCTGGCCCTCATGGTCGTAGCTGAGCTGCGCGCGCTGTTCCACCATCATTTCCGTGCCATCGTCACGGGTGATGCGATGCCGGTTCAGAAACTGATCTCCGCGGATCACGGCCTGCTGGAATTCTTGCCGCCAGCGGCTGCGGTCGTCGGGATGGACGAGACTGGCGTAGGCCAAGAGCGTGGCGATTTCACTGGCGTTTGCACTGGAATTGCCACAGAGGTGGCGCATTTGCGGGGCCAGCGCATGCGGCCATCGGCAAAGCGCAGATCCCAGCTGCCGATGGCACTGATTGCTTCACCATCAATCAGCAGCTGCAAGTTCTCCCGTAGCTGTTGCTCGCGCTGCAGGCTCTCGGTGCGATCGAGCACCATGCTCACCACATACTGACGGCCATCCAGGCTCACCACCTGGCTGGCCACCTCCACAGCCGTGATGGTGTTGTCCTTGCTGCGGTGAAGGGTGTCAAACCTGGAGGCGCCAGCGGTGACCAACTCCTGAAAGCGGGCTGCCAGCCAGGGGGCGTCGTGGTCCGGGTCGCCCTGGATCGCCTCCGGCCCCAGGCTGAGCAGTTCCTCCTGGCTGTAACCCAGGTGGCTATGGGCTGAGCGGTTACACGCTACGAACCGTTGGCTTTCCAGGTCACATACGAGCAGGTCGGTGCCACTGAGATCGGCGGCCAGGCAGAAGTCGTCAATCCGGCGAAGGGCGCCATCGGACCAAGGCAAGAGGGGGCCAACTGGCGCGCTCATGCAAGCGCAAACGAACGAGTTAAAGCGTACAAATCAGACAAAATGGCCGGAGATCTGTGAACAACATTTACGAAGATGACGACTGTGAATCAAAACCGGGCTGCAAGCGTTTGCCGCCGGCGTTGAGCCACCGTTCCGCTCAGGGCACGAGGTTCACCAGGCGGCCCGGCACCACGATCACCCGGCTGGGGGCCTTGCCCTCCAGCCATTTCACGGCGATCTCACTCTCCAGGGCCAGCTTCTCCAGGGTGGCCCTGTCGGCGTCGGCGGGCACCTCGAGATTGCCACGCACTTTGCCTTTCACCTGGATCACCAGGGGCACGGTGTCGCGCACCAGGGCTGCGGGGTCGGCCACGGGCCACGGCTGGCCATGGATGCCGGAGCTGCCATCGGGGTTGGCGCCCAGGCGTTCCCAGAGCTCCTCCGCCAGGTGGGGGGCAAAGGGAGCCAGCAGCAGCAACAGGGTGCGCAGAGCCTCCAGCGCCACAGGCTCGCTGGCATCGGCCAGGTGCTCGCCCATGGCATTGCTGAGCTTCATCAGCTCCGACACCGCCGTGTTGAACTGCAGCTCGCCCTCCAGGTCTTCGCTCACCGCGGCGATCGCGGTGTGCACGGCCCGGCGCAGCTCCTTCTCGCCAGAGCTGAGCGCCGCGGCCGCCGGCAGCGTCTGGGCAGCGGCGTTCCCGGCCAGGCTGAGGCCCCGGGCCACGGCCCCATCCACCAGCCGCCAGAGGCGCTGCAGGAAACGGAACTGACCCTCCACGTCGGCGTCATCCCACTCCAGATCCTTCTCCGGCGGCGCCTTGAACAGGATGAACATCCGCGCTGTGTCGGCGCCGTAGTTGTCGATCACCACGGCGGGATCCACGCCGTTGTACTTCGATTTCGACATCTTCTCGAAAAACACCTCCAGCACCTCACCCGTGGAGGGATCACGCGGATCGGTAGGGTCAGCCACATCGGCAGGCGGGATGTACCTGCCGGTGTGGGGGTTCTTGTAGGTGATCCCCTGCACCATGCCCTGGGTGAGCAGGCGCTGGAAGGGTTCATCGAAGCCCAGCAGGCCCCGGTCGCGCAGCACCTTGGTGAAGAAGCGCGAGTAGAGCAGGTGCAGGATGGCGTGTTCGATGCCGCCCACGTACTGGTTCACGGGCAGCCAGGCATCCACCGCATCCCGGCTGAACGGCAGCTGCGTGTTCTGGGGGTCGCTATAGCGCAGGAAGTACCAGCTGGAACACATGAACGTGTCCATGGTGTCGGTCTCCCGCCGGGCGGGCTGGCCGCAACAGGGGCAATCCACGCGCCACCAGCTCTCCAGCTGGGCCAGGGGGGAGCCGCCCTTGCCGGAGAAGGCCACATCGCGCGGCAGTTCCACCGGCAGCTGCTCGGCCGGCACCGGCACCACGCCGCAGCTGTCGCAGTGGATCACCGGGATCGGGCAGCCCCAATAGCGCTGGCGGGAGATCAGCCAGTCGCGCAGGCGGTAGGTGGTGCGGGCCTGGCCCCAGCCCTCCTGCTCCGCAGCGGCCGTGATCGCCGCCTTGGCCTCCGCGCTGGGCAGGCCGTCGAAGCGGCCCGAGTGGATCAGTACCCCCGGCTCGGTCCAGGCGCCGCCCGCATAGGCGTGCTCATCGCTGCCCTCGGGGATAATCACCTGGCGCACGGGCAGCTCGTACTGCCGGGCGAACACGAAGTCGCGCTGGTCGTGGGCGGGCACGCCCATCACGGCGCCAGTGCCGTAGTCGGCCAGCACGTAGTCAGCGATCCAGAGGGGAATCAGCTCGCCATTGGCCGGGTTGCGCACCCGGGCACCGATCGGCACGCCGCGCTTGGGCTTGTCGTCGGCGGTGCGCTCCTGCTCGCTCTGGCACGACACCAGATCACAGAAGGACTCCACGTGGATCGCCTGATCGGCGCTGGTGAGCGAGGCCACCAGCGGATGCTCGGGGGCCAGCACCACGTAGCTGGCGCCGAAGATCGTGTCGGGCCGGGTGGTGAACACCGTGATGGCCTCGCCGGTGTCCTGACCATCAGCATCCACCACCGGGAAGCTGAGTTCGGCACCGGTGCTGCGGCCGATCCAGTTGGCCTGCATGGTGCGCACCCGCTCCGGCCAGCCCTCCAGCCGGGGCAGGTCGTCGAGCAGCTGGTCGGCGTAGGCGGTGATCTTCAGGAACCACTGGCGCAGCTTGCGCTTCTCCACCAGGGCGCCGGAGCGCCAGGAGCGGCCCTCGCTGTCCACCTGTTCGTTGGCCAGCACCGTCTGGTCGATCGGGTCCCAGTTGACGGTGGCCTCCTTCTGGTAGGCCAGGCCGGCATCCAGAAACTGCAGGAACAGCCACTGGGTCCAGCGGTAGTAATCGCCATGGCAGGTGGCCACTTCCCGCGTCCAGTCGATCGAGAGGCCGAGGCGCCGCAGCTGGGCGCGCATCGAGGCAATGTTCTGATCGGTCCAGGCACCGGGATCCACGCCCCGCTCGATCGCCGCGTTCTCCGCCGGCAGACCGAAGGCATCCCAGCCCATCGGATGCAGCACGTTGCAGCCACGCATGCGCTGCACCCGGGCGATCACGTCGGTGATCACGTAGTTGCGCACATGGCCCATGTGCAGGTTCCCCGAGGGGTAGGGGAACATCGACAGGGCATAGAAGGGTTTGCGGTCCTGGGCCGCGGGCTCAGGCGTGGCATCGGCTCCGTTGGCCTGCCACTGCTGCTGCCAGCGCTCCTCGATGGCCTGGGGTTGGTAGCGGGAGGTGTCGCTCACGGCAGGCCAGCACAAACGGCTTCGCGCCTGGATCGTGCCACAGGCCCGGTCAGGCCAGGGAGCGCAGCACCGCCACGGCACGGCGATTGATCAGGTTGAGGGTGCGTCCTTCCCCGGGGTCGAGGGCCAACTGCTCAGTGTCCTGCCAGAGCAACACCCCCTCGAGTTCATGGCCGTCGAGCAGCCGCAGGCCCACCGGGGTCTTCTGGCGAATCAATGCCTGGATGTGGCGCACACTCGGCAGGGAGGTGTCGAGCGTGGGGGTGCGGCTTTCAAGAAAGCTCTGCATAGGATTCGCACCGGGATCTGGTCGTTTCCATCGTGCTCCAATTCAGCAAGTACCAAGGCCTGGGAAACGATTTCCTGATGGTCGACGGCCGTGGTTGCCGCGGGGATGCCAGCCTCGGCCTCACCCCGGAGCGGATCCAGCGGCTCTGCGACCGCCGCTTTGGCATCGGCGCCGATGGGGTGATCCTGGCGCTGCCGGCCCAGGGTGACGGCGAGCTGCGCATGCGCATCTTCAATGCCGATGGCACGGAGCCAGAGATGTGCGGCAATGGAATCCGCTGCCTGGCCCGCTTCCTCGCCGACAGCGACGGGGATCAGCCGGGACGCTCCTGGCAGATTGAAACCCTGGCGGGCCGCATCGTGCCGGAGCTCCAGCCCGAGGGCACGATCCAGGTGGACATGGGGGCGCCCTTCCTGCAGCCCGAGCAGGTTCCCACCACCCTGGCCCTTGGCCCTGACGGCATTCCCCAGGGGGAGCTGGAGGCGGCTGGCGAGCGCTTTGTGGTGGGTGCCGCGGGCATGGGCAATCCCCACGTGGTGATCCCGGTGGCGGAGGTGGATGCGGTGGATCTGGAGCGCTTCGGCGCGGCCCTGGAGGTGCACTCCGCTTTCCCAGCCCGCACCAACGTGCACTTCGTGCAGGTGCTGGGCCCGGACCATCTGCTGATGCGAGTTTGGGAGCGGGGCGCTGGCCCAACCCTGGCCTGCGGCACCGGCGCCTGCGCCACCCTGGTGGTGTGCCACCGGCTTGGTCTGGCCAGCCGCAGCGCCCGACTCGACCTCCCCGGCGGCCCCCTCTGGATCGATTGGGATGCCGGCAGTGATCACCTGTTCATGACAGGCCCAGCGGAGGCGGTCTTCGATGCCGTGGTCACTCCCCAGCTCTGGGGAGATGCTGATCCGGAGCAAGCAGAGCCGGTGGCCCAGTCCGCCGCAACGGTGCTCCCAGTCGGGGCAGCCCCCGCCACCTCCTCTCCAACCCCGACGATTGACTGCGCCACGGCCTGCGTGCACGGCTGCATCCAGCCGGACGCCTGCGCCTCGGCGGAGGCGCGGCAGAGGGTGGAAGCGCTGCTCAACAGCAGCTCCCTCGACGACCTGGTGGCCCTGGCCACAAATTCCCTGGAGGCACGCACCCGGGCCCGCTTGGAACGGGATACCGGCCTGGGGGGCTGAGGGATGGCCTGCTTGGCCAGCGACGCCGGGCTTGCTGCACCGGCCATTTATTTAGACGCAAGCGCCACCACGCCGCCAGCTCCAGAGGTGCTGGCGGAGATGGCTGAACTGCACGGCCGGGCCTGGGCCAACCCGTCCAGCCTGCACGGCTTCGGATTGGCCGCTGCTGAAGCCCTCGAGCAAGCTCGCTGGCGCTGTGCTGCTGTGCTCGGCTGCAGCCCGCCGGAACTGGTGTTCACCTCCGGCGGCAGCGAAGCCATCCATCTCGCCTTGCTCGGCCATGCCAACGCCGTTCGTCCGGGTCGGCTGCTGATCTCCACCGTGGAGCACCCAGCCAGCGAAGCCGCCGCCACCCAGCTGCAGCACCGGGGTTGGCAGGTCCGGCGACTGCCGGTGGATGGACAGGGCCGTCTCGACCTCACCGCCCTGGAAGACTCCCTCGAGCCCCCAACCCAGCTGGTGTCGCTGATCTGGGGGCAAAATGAGGTGGGCACACTCCAGGATCTGGAGGCGATTGGCCGGCTCTGCCGGCAGGCCGGCGTGCCGCTGCATGTGGATGCGGTGCAAGTGGTCGGCCACCTGCCCCTGCGGTTCGCCGAGTTGCCCGTCGATCTGCTCAGCCTGGCGGCCCACAAATTTCAAGGCCCCAAGGGGGTTGGCGCACTGATGGTGAGGGAGGGACTCGCTCTCAAGCCCTTGATTGGCGGTGGCGGCCAGGAGGGCGGGCGCCGGGGCGGTACGGAAGCCGTGGCCTTGGCTGGCGGACTGGCCCGGGCCCTTGAGCTGGCTGACAGTCGCGGAGCTGCAGGCCTGAGCAAACTGCGTGATGGCCTGCTGAACCACCTGATGGAGCTGGACGGGGTGCGCCTGAGCGGTCCTGACCCCCGCCGCCAACCCGACCAACGCCTGCCCCACCATCTCAGCCTGCTGGTGGGGGACGGCCACGGCCGGCCCCTGAGCGGGAGGGCCCTGGTGCGGGAACTCTGGCGGGAGGGCTATGCCGTGAGCAGTGGTTCGGCCTGCAGCAGCACTGGTTCGGGCGGCAGTGCCGTGCTCAGGGCCATGGGTTACGACGGCGCGGAAGCGGCCAGCGGCCTTCGCCTGAGCCTGGGCCCCTGGCTCAGCCCCGACGATCTGCAGGGTGTGCCGGCAGCGCTGGAACGGGCACGCCACAGGCTCACAGACCCCGTAGGGTCGCGCCAGTAGGCACGTCGCCATGCTTCCCGCCGATCTGCGCAGCGCTGAGGCCCAGGCCCTGGAGGCCCTGCTCGCCGCCTTGCCCACTCAGGCACGCGGGCGCTGGAGTGTCGACTGGCGTTTTGAGGGTCTGCGCCTGCTGCCGGTGGCCCTGCGGCTGGCAGCTGCCCTGCAGGCGGCAGGCCACCCCCTGCGACTGATCTTCGCCGATGCCGGCGCCGCGGCCCTGGCCCGCCGCGATGCACCTGATCTGGCCACTCTGATCGCGGATTTCCGCGCACAACACGGCCAGTCCGCTGAGCAGGTTTCCGCAGACCAAGCAGCCCCCCTGCAACCAGCCCCACTGTTGGTGGCGGTGGCCCCCTCACCGCCGGACTACGGGGACTTCGAGCAGCTCTGCGCTGGCCATGCCGGCCCGGTGGTCATGCTCAACGGCAGCCTCGAGGATGCCGCTGTGGGCATCGGCAGCGTGGCCCGTGAACGGCGGCGGGGTTTCCTCTCCCAGTGGCAACCGGCCTATGGGCTCCAGCCCCTGGAGGGAGCTGCCCTGCGCTTCGCATTCCCAGGGCCCTGGGAGCTCTATCGCCAGGACCCGGATGGCTTCCGCCTGGCCGCCACATTCGACCATCGCCCTGATCTGGAGATGCAGATGGCCGCCCTTGCCGGCGAGGGTGGCGCCGGCTTGGCTGGCAACCTGCGCGTCCTGGATGCGTTCGTGGAGGGTCTGCGCAACTGAGCGACCCACCCTGGTCTGCATCCGGCGATCTCCTTACAGTGGCGCAACTTTTCCAGTGCGCCATGGCAGCTGAACCGAACCAGAGATCTCCGCGGCGCTGGAATCTGGTGGATCTCGGGGCCGCAGGCGCGGTGGTGCTGGCAGCCGGTGGCGTGATCTGGAGTCCCAAGTTGTCTGGGGCGGTGGCCCAGGCCACCGGCGCCATGGTGCCGGTCACGGTGACCGTGGACGTGCGCGGCGTGCCTGTGGCCGATCCAGCTGCTCTGATCGACGCGGCTCGAGACGAGGGTCAGCTCTCGATCGTGATCCGCAACCAGCCCCACGGCACCGTGAAGATCGCCGCGATCGAGCCGATGCCACGGCGCCTGATTTCCCTGCAGCCCGATGGCCGCGTGGTCACGGCAGCGGATCCCAACCAGGCCACGTTCAGCACGCTCGACGCCCGCTTTCAACTGGTGGGCCAGGGCCGCAAGGTTGGTGGAGGGGTGGTGTTCGGTAACCAGAACATCAAAGTGGGAGCACCCGTGGAAATTGAAGGCCAGGGCTTTCGGGTGAACGGCTCCGTAACCGGCATTGCAATTGGCGAGGGTTGAAATGATGTCGATGCCAAACGGGTCCTTGCCCCGCGGCCTGGGCCGCACCGTCCTCCCCCTGCTGCTGGCGATGCCAGCCCTTCAACCCGGCGTGGCAGGCGCCCAGGTGAGCGTCCCCCCGGCCGACACCTCCTCCTTCCAGCCAGCGATCCTCGCCAACCTGCCGCCGCCGCCCTCGGCCATCGGCCTGCCAAGCCTGCAGAATCAGCCGTCCTGTGCTGCCCTCCAGCAGCGTCTGGCGACAACCCTCGCCGCAGCCAGTGGATCCTGGAGTGTCACGGTTGCCGACGCGCGAGGCCGGCTCCTGGCTGATTACAACGGCACCGTGCCACGGGTTCCCGCCTCGAACCAGAAGCTGGTCTCCACCGCCTACGCCCTCGACCGCCTCGGACCCGACTACCGCCTCTCAACCCGCCTCTGGCAGTTGCCCGATGGCAGCCTGCGGCTGACGGGTGAGGGAGATCCCGACCTGGCTCTCCCCCAGCTGCAGCGTTTTGCCATGCTCGCCCTGGGCAACGGTGGCAGCGCAGGGAGTGGTGGCCCATCCGTGCGGCTGGAACTGGCCGAGGAACCCCGCCAGGAGTGGTGGCCCAGTGGCTGGCACCCCGAGGATCGCACCTATGCCTATGGCGCCCCGATCACCCGTTTGGCGGTGACCAGCAACGCCATTCACGACGCCGTCACCAATCCTCCGTCCCGGCTCCAGGCCCTGCTGCAACGCTCGATGGAGCAGCAGGGTGGCCGGGTTCAGATCGCCATGGTCTCCGCCCGCACCCCCTTGCCGGGCGATGCGGTGTTGCTCCATGAGGAACTATCGGGGCCCATGCACAACCTGCTCAGCCTGGCCAACAGCGACAGCCACAACTTCACCGCCGAAGTGTTGATGCGCCAGGCGGCAGGCACCTGGGACCTCGGCCAGGCCCGCATCCGCACCAGCCAGTGGCTGATGGCCCAGTCGCTGCCCATGCAGGGGATACGGATTGCCGATGGCAGCGGCCTCGACCGGGCCAACCGGCTCACCAGCCGGTTCCTTGCGGCCCTGCTGTTTCGGATGGATCAACATCCCTACGGCCGCAATTACCTGGCCTCCATGGCAGTGGCCGGCCAGCGTGGCAGTCTGCGCAACCTCTACAACGGCACCAGCCTGCAGGGCCGCTTTTACGGCAAAACCGGCACGCTGACCGGGGTTCGCGCAATCAGCGGAATTCTGTTGACCAATGACGGGCCCCGCTACGTGAGCAGCATTGGCATCGGTGCAGGCAACCCGAACACGGTGATCGGACAGGTGCTGCGCTCCGTACAGGACAAAGGCATCTGCCCGATCTGATCCCTTCGGATCGGATGGCTCAGCCAGCCATCTGGCGCAGGGTGTTCACCACGCGCCGGCGCTTGCTGGTGGAGGAGCTGCGACCAGCACCGCCCGCGCCAGAAGCGGAAGCCCGACCAATGGGCTCGGAGGGCGTGGGCCCCTCGGACACCTGCATGCGCACCAGCTCATTGCGACCGGCGGCCACCACCTGGCCCAGCTCCTTGAGACGACCCTCGAGCTCGCCGAGGACCTGCTCGGCATAGCGGTTGGCACCCTCGCTGATGCCGGCCGCTTCCTGGCGGGTGCGACCCACCAGCTGGTCGCACTGCTGCTGGGTCTGCTGCCGGAACTGCAGGGCGTCATTCTGGAGGCGCTCAGCCTCAGCCTGGCTCTCGCGTTGGATGCGCAGACCCTCCTGGCGGATCTGCTCCAGCTCGGCCATCGCCTGCTGGCGGTTGCGCTCATGCTGCTCAAGTAGCAAGCGATTGCGCTCGGCCGCTTCCTGCTCAAGTTGTTGGCGGCGGCTGGCGAACTGCTGTTCCATCTGGGCCAGGCGGCTCTGGTGCTCCTGTTCCGCGGAGGCGGCCTGCTGCCTGCCTTGCAGCAGCAACTGCTCGCATTGCTGCCGCGCCTGTTCCCGCAGCTCCGACACCTGGCGCTCCGCTTCCTGGCGGATCGAGGCGGCGTTGATCAACTGCTCCCGTTCGCGCTGGGCGTTGGCCACGATCTCATCGGCCTGGCGCCGGGCCTGGGCGATGAACTCCTCGCGTTGGCGGATCAGCTCAGCGGCCTGGGTGATCTGGGCCGGCAGGGCCTCCCGCACGGCATCCATCACCTCGATGGCGTCCTGTTCGTTAACCAGGCGTCCACCACTGAATGGAACGCGAGTGCCCTCCAGCACGACCTCCTCGAGCTGGTCGAGCTGATCAAGGACGGTGATGCTGGCCTCAGCCATTGATGCCCCGGGGTGAACCGCTCCGATTAAAAAGCCTCGCCAGGTCATCTGCCACACCTGTGGGCACCATGTGACGGACATCGCCCCCGAAACGGGCCACCTCCTTGACCACCGAACTGCTTAGAAAGCTGTGCTGCACGGCGGTGGCCAGGAACAGGGTTTCCACCCCCGGGGCCAGGCTGTGGTTCGTGTGGGCGATCTGCAGCTCGAATTCGAAATCACTCATGGCGCGAAGACCCCGCAGAATCACTCCAGCCCCGCTGCGCCGGGCAAACTCCACGGTGAGCCCATCGAAACTACCCACCTCCACGCCCTGAAGGTGGGCGGTGGCACAGCTGATCTGCAGGATCCGTTGCTCCAGGCTGAAGGCCGGTGTTTTCCCTGGGTTCTGCAACACCGCCACGATCACGCCATCAAACAGGCGGGATGCTCGCTCGATCAGGTCGAGGTGACCGAGGGTGAGCGGGTCGAAGCTGCCGGGATAGAGGGCACGCATCGGTCCAGCCTATGGCGAATCATCCCGTTTCTAGAGTTGCGGGTGTCTCTCGCGCCCCCGCGCTCCCTGCCCGCCATGGCTCCCACCCTGAACGCCGACGCCAAGAAGACCCTGCTGCGCAAGATCCCCCACGGCGTGTTCATCTGCGGCGTGGCAGAGGGCGAGGAGGTGAATGGCTTCACCGCCAGTTGGGTGACCCAGGGCAGCTTCGAGCCGCCCCTGGTGGTGATGGCGGTGCGGGCCGACAGCACCAGCAACGGCATGATCCAGCGCACCGGCAAGTTCAGTCTCAATGTGCTCAAGGCCGACCAGAAGGACCTGGCCGCCGTGTTCTTCAAACCCCAGAAAGGGGTGGGCGGCCGCTTCGATGCCGCCCCGTTCAGCCTGGGGGAACTGGGACTGCCGATCCTCAACGACGCCGTTGGTGCGGTGGAATGTGAGCTGGTGGGCCAGGTGGCCCATGGCGACCACACGGTGTTCGTGGGCGAGGTGAAGACCGCCACCCTGCACGCCGATGGACCCGCATTGGAACTGGCCGGCACCGGTTGGCAGTACGGCGGTTGATCGCCGCTCCCCGGCGCCTGTGATGAGCGCCCTGCCCCTGCTGCAGCAACCCGATCGGCTCAAGGCCCGGCTCAAGGAGGTGCCCTCCGAGCCGGGCTGCTATCTGATGCGCGACGGCGAGGACCGCATCCTCTACATCGGCAAGGCCAAGGTGCTGCGCAACCGGGTGCGCAGCTACTTCCAGAGCGGCAGTGGGCACGGCCACAGCCCCCGCATCCGGCTGATGGTGCGGCAGGTGTGCGAGATCGAATTCATCGTCACCGACAGCGAAGCCGAAGCGCTGGCGCTCGAGGCCAACTTGATCAAACAGAACCAGCCGCACTTCAACGTGCTGCTCAAAGACGACAAGAAATATCCCTACCTGTGCATCACCTGGAGCGAGGCCTACCCGCGCATCTTCATCACCAGAAAGCGCCGCTTCCGCTCCCCGCTCGATCGCTTCTACGGGCCCTACGTGGATGTGGGATTGCTGCGGCGCACCCTGGCCCTGGTGAAGCGGGTGTTTCCGCTGCGGCAGCGGCCCCAGCCCCTCTACCGCGAGCGCACCTGCCTCAATTACGACATCGGCCGCTGTCCGGGGGTGTGCCAGGAAAAGATCAGCCCGGAGGATTACCACCGCACCCTGCGCCAGGTGGCGATGGTGTTTCAGGGACGTAACGAGGAGCTGCTGCAGCTGCTGCAGGAGCAGATGGAGCGCTACGCCGAACGCCTGGATTTCGAGAGCGCCGCCCGGGTGCGCGACCAGCTCCAGGGCCTCGACACCCTCACGGCCGATCAGAAGATGAGCATCGGCGACAGCTCGGTGAGCAGGGACGTGCTCGCCCTGGCGGCCGATGGGCGGGTGGCGGCGGTGCAGCTGTTCCAGATGCGGGCGGGCAAGCTGGTGGGCCGGCTGGGCTATACGGCCGATGCGGTGGGGACCCCGGAGGCGGAGGAAGGGGCCGGGGGTGAGCTGCCCCCCTCGCCGGAACGGCGCGAGGCCCTGGGCCGGATCCTGCAGACGGTGATCGAGGAGCACTACAGCCATGTGGAGGGGGTGGAGATCCCGCCGGAGCTGCTGGTGCAGCACCCCCTGCCCCAGCAGGCGCTGATCGAGGAGTGGCTCAGCGAGCTGCGGGGCCGCAAGGTGAAGCTGGCCGTGCCCCAGCGCCAGCAGAAGGCCGACCTGATTGAACTGGTGGTGCGCAATGCCAGCTACGAACTGCAGCGGGCCCAGCGGGCCAGCGAGCAGAACCTCCTGGCCACCGAAGACCTGGCCCAGCTGCTGGAGCTGCCGAGCGCACCCCGCCGGATCGAGGGCTACGACATCAGCCACATCCAGGGCAGCGACGCCGTCGCCTCCCAGGTGGTGTTCATCGATGGCCTGCCGGCCAAGCAGCACTACCGCAAATACAAGATCCGCAGCGCCGCCGTGCGGGCAGGCCACTCGGACGACTTCATGAGCATGGCGGAGGTGATCCGCCGCCGCTTCCGCCGCTGGGCCCAGGCCAAGGCCGAGGGCGCCGATCTGGGCGAACTGCGCCGGGCGGCGGGCAGTGCCTTGCACACCGGCGGCCTGAACGACTGGCCGGATGTGGTGATGATCGACGGCGGCAAGGGCCAGCTCTCGGCGGTGATGGAGGCCCTGCGGGAGCTCAATCTCGATCAGGAGCTCGTGGTGTGCTCCCTGGCCAAGCAACGGGAGGAGGTGTTCCTGCCCGGGGCGAAGGAACCGCTGGAGAGCGAGGCCGACCAGCTGGGCGTGCAGCTGCTGCGCCGCCTGCGCGATGAGGCCCACCGCTTTGCCGTGGGCTTCCACCGCCAGCAGCGCGGGGAGCGCATGACCCGCTCCCGGCTCTCCGACATCCCCGGCCTGGGCCCGAAGCGGATCAAGGAGCTGCTGGCCCATTTCCGCTCCATCGACGCCATCCAACTGGCCAGCGTGGAGACGTTGACGGCCGCGCCCGGCATGGGGCCGGCCCTGGCCCAGCAGGTGTGGGAGTACTTCCATCCGGAGGCCGCTGCGGCTGGCCAAGAACTGCCGGGGGATGATGGCCAGCTGATTCCCTTGGAGTTGGCCAGTTGAGGCCCCTGCTGCACGCCTTGCTCTGGAGCAGCCTGATGCTGGGCCTGTTGGTGGCCCTCCTGCTGGCCCCCCTTCCGCTGAGGGGAGCGGCCCTGGCCTCTCCAGGACTTTGCGTGGGTCCCGTGTGCGGTGATGAGATCACCCGCAGTGCCAAGCACCATTGGCAACTGCGCCTGCGGGTCAACGACCAACAAGGACACCGGGAGCGGCTTGTGGTGGACTGCCGCAATGGTGTGCTCAGTCCCTTGGCCGGTCCGGTGGACCGGGGCTATGCCGCCGCCATGGCCCGGCGGGCCTGTCGTCTGGCCGGGGAGGTCTGAGCCGTGGCCCATGGGTATTCCTCCAAGGGTGCTCGCCGCTGGTTCACCTGGCTCATGAGCCTTGCTGTTCTGCTGGGCTTGCTGCCTTCCCAGCCGTTGCGGGCCGGCCCGGTGGGCAGCCCCCACCAGCCACTGCCGATCAGCAGCGACGCGCTCGCCCGCCAGTCGAGCTGGAACCGCCCTGAGACCTACCCCCTCTCCCAGCGACCGGCTTCGGACCGTTACCAGCCCAGCGCCGAATGGCTGGGCAGGCTGATCCTGCCCAGCGCAGCGGAAACGGCCGCCACCCCAGGCGACTGGGTGTGGATCGAACTGGAACAGGCCCCAGCGGAGCAGCAGGCCTTGCTTGGCAGCCGTCGCCGCCTGAGCTGGGCCCGGAACCCGGAGTTGCGGCGGATCGTGGACGCCGTGACGGTGGATATCCGCTTCGGTGAGAACGCCAGCAAGGTGGAGTCGGCATTCAACGTGGTGCCCAGCCGTCTCAACGGTCGCAACCAGGTGGGCCCCTTGCAGTCCCTGGCGGGGGCCCGTCCAGTGGATGACGTGAGCGTGGCCCTGGAGGCGGTGGAGCTCGAGGGCGAGGAACTGCGCATCGGCCGCCCTCCCGTGCAGATCACGGGCCGCTGGCAGGGTGTGGTCCAGGTGCTTGAGGCACCGCCAGCAGCCGGCGATCCGGCCAGCGATCTGGTGCTGGTTCGCCATCTGGATCCGGCCACCGGTCGCTTTGATGGCCCAGAGGAGCGCATCCGCTTTCCCCAGCTCCCCCCGGACCGCTTCGGTCGCCAGGGTTTCAACCTGCCCGCGCTCGTCGATTCTCCCCTCAATCAGCTGGGCTGGCAGATCCAGGGGGCACCGGCCAGGGACGGGGTGTTCACCGTGCAGGCGCTGCAGCCGCGCCAGCTCACGGCTCTGACCCCCCTCAGGCAGCGCGACGGCACGGCAGCCAGCCTCAACCACCTGCGGGTGGCCAACTGGAGCCCGGCCGAAAGCCAGCCCGGCAGCCTGCACATCACCGCCCTGGTGCCCGATGGGGCGGTGCCTCCGGGATGGGCGGTGGGAGAGCGCGCCCTGTTGATCCATCTGTTCGGTGGGATCGGTGGCCCGCAGGCCGAGCCCAGCCCTGCCGGGACCACCACGGGACACTTCGCCTTTGGCGAGGCCGAGGTGGTGCGAGACACCATCAGCGGAGACGCGCGCCTGGCGATCCGGTACCACCAGATCTATGCCAACAACCCGAACGGCATCGTGGCGGGCAGCCAGCACTTGAGCGCCTACGCCGGCAGCCTGCAGCGGGGTTGGCTGGGCTCCAGGCCCTTCTCGGATGTGCTCGTGCCGATGGAGCCGCGGGTGCTCGACGCTCTCGCCCTGCAGGCCGAGATCCTGGCAGCCCGCTATCGCAGCGGCGATGGGGGTGGGGTGGCGATGGTCACTGCGGCCACCTCCTGCGTGCAGGATTCCAGCCAGGCCCTGTGGATCGCCATCCAACAGCTGCGCCAGAGCCAGGCCTTCAGCGACCTCAGCGAAGGCGACCAAGAGCGGCTGGCCAGGCTGGGTAGGGCCCTCGACCGCTGGCTCACCCCCTTCGGCCGCCCCCGTCCCGACTGGCGGCACAATGCCGCCCGCAGCCTGGGCGGAGGCAGCGGCGGCTTTGAGAGCAGCCAGAAGCTGGGTGACGTGCTGCTCAGCTGGAATTCAATGTTGCCTCGCCGGGCCCATGACGCCATGGCCGCCGATATCGCTCGCGCAGGCCTGCCGCTCTGGCTGATCCGCACCAACCAGATCCCCTCAGCGGCCCCCCAGATGCTGCCGATGGCCCCTACGGCCTTGCTGGGCCACATCCCGGTGCTGGGCACTGTCTTGAACCGCGTGCTGGCCAGCCTGTTACCACCCTTCCAGCCCGGGGAGATCAACCGCACCCTGGCCATCGTCACCGCCTACGGCGTCCTTGCCCTGGGGGCAGGCTTTGCCAGCGGTTTTCTCAGGCTTCCCTGCAGTTGGGCTCCGCTGGCCCAGGTGGTGCCCCGAATGGCCAAGCTCCTCGCCATGCCGGCCCTGGTGGAGGAACTGATCTTCCGGGTCTGCCTGATCCCACACCCAGGTGAGGGCTTCCCTTGGCAGTCCCAGCTGGCCTGGATCGTTCTCAGCCTCAGCCTGTTCGTGATTTATCACCCCCTCGCAGCCCGCCTCTGGTATCCCCAGGCCCGCCTGTTGTTTGACAGCCCTCCCTTCCTGCTGCAGGCCAGCCTGCTGGGCCTGGCCTGTTCCCTGGCCTATGTGGCCACGGGGTCGCTTTGGCCCCCCGTGCTGATCCACTGGATGGCGGTGGTGATCTGGCTGGAGCCCCTGCGGGGCCGGGAGCACTTCGGCCTGACTCAGGCAGACCCCGCGAACAGGGTCCGCCAGTTGCGCTCCTGATCGGCGGCTGCATCGGTGCCCTCCGCAGGGAACTGGTCCAGGAAATCCTTGTCCCTGCTGGGTTCGTAGGGTCCCTGCTTCAGTTCGAAGATCACCGCATCCGGGGTGAGAGCCACCAGGGTGTGGAACTGGCCCTCCGCCAGCTCAATGCCCCGCAGGGGGCCGTGGGCCTGGAGTCGCAGGGTTTCGGCCACGCTGCCGTCGTCATGCAGCAGCAGCAGGCCGATCTCCCCCTGCAGCACCAGGAAGCATTCGAAGCCTGTGCCCGGTTGCTCGCGCAGGTGGCGATGGGGCCGGACGTAGGTGCCTGGTTGCAGCACATTGAGAAAACGCTGCACCCCATCGCTCTCGCGGTGGAGGTTGTGGTTGCGGCGCAGGCGGGGTGCCTGGCGAGCCTCAGCGGCCACGCTGTTGAACAGCGCCTGATCGAGGCGCTTCAGCCTGGGCGGGGCCAGCGGCGGTACAACCGGCAGCGGCGCTGACACCTGGCGTCGTGGGGGGGGGGTGCCCGAAGCCTAGGGCGAAGGGCCAGGGGGTGATGCTGGTGCCCCAGTCCGCCGCCCTGGGGTTCAAGCAGCAATGACCACCGGAATCTGGATCCTGGGCGACCAGCTCTCCATCGATCATCCCGCCCTGGGGGCCTTGGAGCGGGAGCTGGGGGCGGCGGACGCCCGGGCTGGTTGCCGGTTGCTGTTGATCGAAAGCAGCTCGGTGCTGGCCAGGCGGCACTACCACCGCCAGAAGCTGGTGCTGGTGTGGAGCGCCATGCGCCATTTCGCCCATGCGCTGCGGGCCGCCGGCTGGACGGTGGATCACACCCCAACCAACAGTTTCTCCGAGGCCCTCAGCACCTGGATCGCCACCCATGGCATCAGCTCCCTGCAGGTGATGGAGCCAGCCGAGCGACCGTTCCGCCAGGCGATCGAGCGCCTCGACCTGCCGGTGCCACTGCGGTGGCACCCCTCAAACGCCTTTCTGTGGAGCCGCGAGGACTTTGCCGCCTGGGCCAGGCCCTACCGGCAGCTGCGCATGGAACTCTTCTACCGGGAAGGGCGAAGGCGTTTCGGGGTGCTGATGGATCCGGCCAGCGACCCGCCGGGGTCCCAGCCCCTCGGTGGCCAGTGGAACTACGACCATGCCAACCGCAAGGCACCGCCCAAGGGCCTGGCCGGTCCGGAACCGCTGTGGTTTGAACCTGACGCCATCACCACGGAGGTGATCGCCAAGGTGGAGCGGCTGAGCGCAGATCTGGCAGCCAGGGGCGGGGCCTGCTTGCCGGGTACCAGCCAACCCTTCGGCTGGGCGGTGACGCGCGAGCAGGCCCTGGCGGTGCTGGAGCACTTCATCGCCACACGCCTCGACGGCTTCGGTCCCTACCAGGACGCCATGGTGGGAGGCCAGACCACGCTCTGGCACGCCCTGCTCTCGCCCTATCTCAATTTGGGGCTGCTCCATCCCCAGGAGGTCATCCGCCGGCTGGAACAGGCCGGCCTGGAGCGGGACACGCCCCTGGCCTCCCTGGAAGGGGTGATCCGCCAGATCCTCGGCTGGCGGGAGTACACCCATGGCCTCTACTGGTGGTTCGGCCCCGACTATGCCAAGGGCAACCATTTCGCGGCCCAGCGGCCCCTCCCCCCGTGGCTGGACAACCTGGGGGGCAGTGGCATGGCCTGCATGGACACGGTGCTGGGCGAGCTGGCCGCCAGCGGTTACGCCCACCACATCCAGCGGCTGATGGTGCTGGCCAACTACGGGCTCATCGCAGGTCTCGACCCCCAGGCCTTCACGGCCTGGTTTCACCGCATGTTCATCGACGGCTACGACTGGGTGATGCAAACCAATGTGATCGGCATGGGCCTGTTCGCCGATGGCGGTCTGTTAGCCAGCAAGCCCTACGCCGCCAGCGGCAACTACATCAACCGTATGAGCAACTACTGCAAGGGCTGTCGCTACAGCCCCAAGCAGCGCGGCGGCCCCCAGGCCTGCCCGTTCAACGTGTTGTACTGGGACTTCCTCCATCGCCATGGCGACGAGCTGCGCCGCAATCCCCGCATGGCTCTGGTGATCAAGCAGCTCGACAAGCTGCCGCCGGAGGAGCTGGCGAGGGTGCGGGCCACAGCCCAGACCATCCGCCTGGGGGATGGAGCTGGCCCTGCCAGCGACGCGTTAGAACCGGCGTCCTGATGGGCTGGTTGTGATGACTCGGACGCGTCCCTTGCTGGGGCCCCGCAGCTGGGCCCTGGTGATTGCCTTGCTGGTGCTGCTCGCCGGCGTGCAGCCCGTGTGGGCGTTTCAACTGCCCCCACTGCCCTATGCCACCGATGCCCTGGAGCCGGCCATCGATGCCCGCACGATGACGATCCACCACGACCGCCACCACGCTGGCTATGTCAAGGCCCTCAATGCCGCGGTGTCCGCCGATCCGGCGCTGAATCAGCTGTCCCTCGACGACCTTCTGGCCCGGGGCAGCCGCCTTCCTGAGGTGGTGCGCAACAACGCAGGCGGTCACTGGAACCACAGCCAGTTCTGGACAGCGATGGCCCCCGCCGGCCAGGGGGGCGCCCCATCCGAACCACTCACCGGGGCGATCGAGGCCAGCTTCGGCTCGCTGGCGGCGCTGCGGGAACAGTTCAGCTCGGCAGCGCTCAGTCGCTTCGGCTCCGGGTGGACCTGGCTGATCCTCAAACCGAATGGCCAGTTGGCCATCACCAGCAGCGCCAACCAGGACAATCCCCTGATGGGCCTGCGGGGGATCGGGCGGGGTACCCCTCTGGTCGGTCTGGATGTCTGGGAACACGCCTACTACCTCACCTATCAGAACCGTCGGGCCGATTACATCGATGCCTGGTGGTCGCTTCTGAACTGGGAGGAACTGAACCGTCGCTATGCAGCCGCGACCGCCGACGAGGTGAACACCCTGCGCTAGGGATGGGGCGCCGCCCACCGTCCATGGTGATGAGCTCTGCAGCGATCCAGAACGGTCCCCACGGCGATCCACCCCGCACCCAGCGGCTCGACTACGGCCTGGTGGTTCTGCAGCTGCTCTGGAGGATGCGCTACGACCTGATTCTGTGGCTGCTGTTCTGCTCCTATGCCTGGCTGCGGGGGAACCGGGCCCTCCCCTGGAAGATCACGCCCCTGGCCCTGTCGGTGTTCGGTATTGCCGTGTCGATTTTCATCGCCTTCCGCAACACCCAGGCAATCGGCCGTTGGTGGGAGGCGCGCAGCCTCTGGGGAGCGATCGTCAACCAGAGCCGCCAGTGGCGCGACACCCTGCTGGCCCATGTGGGCAGCCAGCGCCTGCGCACGCGGCGGGGACGGCGACTGCTTGAGTATCAGGTGGCCCAGGTTTGGCTGCTGAACTTTGAGCTGCGCAACTTCTGGCGGGCCGACCTGCGCCGCACGGTGGACGGCCTGCTTGGCGATCTGAACGTGCCCCAGGAGCTCAGCCTGCAGGAGCTCTGCCAGCGCCGCGCCCTTGCCATTCACGAGCTCCACCGGGACGGCTGGGTGGATGACTGGGGCCGATATCAACTGGTGGAGGTGGCCAATCGCTGTCTGGATTCGATCGGCGGCCTGCAACGCATCCGCAACACCCCCATTCCCGCCTCCTACGACGTGTTCGTGCGGCTGATCACCTGGCTATACGGACTGCAACTGCTGCTGCAGCTGAAGGCGGAAGGCCCCCTGGCCACAGGGGCGGTTCTGTTCCTGGGCTTTTTGGTGGCCGAGCGCATCGGCTCCTACGTGGAGGGCCCCTTCGACCGGGACGGCAGCTGTTTTTCCCTCCCCCTCAATAGCCTCTGCAGCACAATCACGGCCGATCTGATGCAACGGCAGCTCGATTTCGGTGCCTACCGGCCGAGTGCCGATCCCACCCGATGGGACTGATGGCGCTGCGGTTGCTGCACACCTCCGACTGGCATCTGGGCCGCAGCTTCCACGGGGAATCCCTGCTCGACCAGCAGGAGGCGGTGCTCGATCGGATTGTGGACATCTGCCGCCAGGAAGCGGTGGATCTGGTGGTGATCGCCGGCGACCTCTACGACAGGGCCATCCCGCCCGCTGCCGCGGTGGCCCTGTTCACCGACACTGTGCGTCGCCTGCGCGCCGATGGGGCGGTGGTGGTGGCCATTGCCGGCAACCATGACAGCCACGTGCGGGTGGCGGTGTACGACGAGCTGCTCACGGCCCTGGGGGTATCCGTGCGGGGAGACTGGCGCCGCTCCCACGAGCCGCTGCTGGTTGCACCGCGCCAGGGCGGCTCGCCCCTGGCCGTGTACCCGCTGCCGTTCCTGGAGCCCCTGTTGGATGGACCGGCCCTGGCGCGGGAGGCGGGGCTGGCCGAGGCCGACATCAACGCCGGTCGCTGGCGCCACCAGGAGGTGATCGACCTGGCCCTGGCCCGCATTCGTGCCGACCTGGCCAGCCGTCCAGGCCAGCGCTCCCTGCTGGTGGCCCACGCCTTCGTCGCAGGCGGCCGCAGCTCGGAGTCGGAGCGGGAGCTGGAGGAGGCCCGCCCCTGCTGGGTGCGTGCGGTGCTCACCGACGATGACCTGCCCCGCCAGGCGATGGCCCGCCTGCGCCAGCGTTTCCCCCACGCGGTGGAACTGCGCCATCGACCCCACCGCCAGGAGGCGCTGGCCACGAGCGCGCGCACCCGGCAGATCCGGGCGGCCCAAGGGCCCCTCGAGCGGGTTCTGGCGTTCTACACCGATCAGCAGGGCCGAGAGCCCAGCCCGGCGGAAACCGCCCTGCTGCGTGAGGCCCTCAGCCGGGCCGGCCTTGGGGAAGACTGATGCGTCCCCACCGCCTGGAACTGGAGGCCTTTGGTCCCTATGCCGATGGCGTGCAACTGGACTTCGATCCCCTGGCCCGGGACGGTCTGTTCCTGATCCACGGCAACACCGGCGCGGGCAAGACCTATCTCCTCGATGCCCTCTGCTTTGCCCTCTATGGCGAGGTATCCGGGGATCGCAGTGTGAAGGGCCTGCGCTCCGACCACGCCGCACCGGGCCAGGTGCCGCGCGTGATGCTGGAATTCTCGGCCGCTGGGGGGCGCTGGAGGGTGGAGCGTCAACCGGCCTGTGAGGTACCGCGCAGGCGCGGGGAGGGCACCACCACCAAGCCGGCCAAGGCGGCCCTGTGGCGACTGGACAGGGCTGGGGACGTACCGATGGCGGGCAATGTGAGCGAGGTGCGACGGGAGGTGGAGCGGCTGCTGGGCCTGGATGCCGCCCAGTTCAGGCAGGTGATCCTGCTTCCCCAGGGCCGCTTTGCGGAGGTGTTGCGGGCCGGCGCCGACGAGCGTGAAGCGCTGCTCAAAACGCTGTTCAACACGGTGCTCTACGAGAGGATGGGTCGCTGGCTCGACGACCGCTCCCGGGAGGCCCACGCAGCGCTGTGTGAGGGGCGGCGCCGGATGCAGTCCCTGGCGGAGCAGGCCCTGGCCATCGGATCGGCCTGGGGCGTGGACCAGCTCCCACCCGAGCCAGCGGAGCGCCTCAATGCCCAGTGGCTGCTTGCGCTGCAGCAGATTTTGGCCGACCTGCTTCGGCAACTGGCAACAGCGTTGCAGCAGGCCGAGGCCGAGGCCGCTGGCCTGCGCCAGGTGCTGGCCCAGCAGGAACGGCTGGTGGAGCGCTGGGAGCGGCGCCAAGCCGCCTTGCGCGCCCTGCAGGAGGCAAGCGGCAGGCAGGAGGCGATCGAGCAATACCGCCTGCACCTGGCCCGGGCTGAGCGCGCCGAGCAGTTGCGGCCGGCCCTGGAGGCCGAACGCCAGGCAGCCGGGCAGCTGCAGCAGCGCGACCGCCTGCTGGCCGATGCCCTGGCCAGCATTGCCGAGCGGCGGGAGCTCCTGGCCCTGCTGCCCGCCGAGGTCCTGGCCCTCGAGCTCAGCCAGATCCCCGCCCCTGGCCAGCTCGCCCGCTGCATCGGTGCCCTGGCAGCCCGGGGGGCGGAGTTGCAGGCTTTGAACGGCCTCTGGGCGGAACGGGAGCACGCCGTACAGACGATCGCCGCCACCACAGCCCAGCTCGCCCAGCTGGGGGCGCAAGTGGGAAGGGGCGAGCAGCTGCTGGCGCAGACCCAGGCGCTGGTGCCCCAGGGGCAGCAGCGCCTGCAGGAGGCCCGCAGCGCCCACGACCGGCTGGATGGACTGCAGCAAGCCCACCAACTCAGCCACCAGCAACTGGCCGGCCTGGCCCAGCTGCAAGAGGTTGGCCGGAAGGAATCAGCTGCCAGAGAAACCCTCCTGGCCCAGCAGCAGCTCCAGCAGCAGGGCCGTGCCCAGCTGCTGGAGCTGCGCCAGAGGCAGCTGGAGGGCATGGCCGCCCGACTCGCTGCTGGCCTACAGCCCGGCACGGCCTGTCCGGTGTGTGGTTCCAGCCAGCATCCCCAGCCGGCCCTGCCGAGCGAGACGGCAGTGACGGACAGCGCCCTGCAACAGGCAGAGCAGGAGCAGCAGCGGCTCGATCAGGCCGTGCAGGAGGCCCTGGCCCGCAGCAGTGCTCTGTCGGCCGACCTGCTCTCGCTTGGCAAGCGCTGGCCGCTGGCCCTCAGCGATCCCCAGGCCGTGCATGCCGCTGCGGCCCTGGCCCAGCTGGAACTGCAGCAGGCCCGGGCGCAGGCTGGGGACCTGCCCCAGCTGGAGCGCGAGATCCAGCAGTTGCAGCAGCGCCTTGAGGCCTATCAGGAACGGCTGCAGCAGCGGCGGCTGCAGCGCAGCGAACAGGAGGAGCGACTGCGAGGACAGCAAACCCAGCTGGCCGAGCTGCAGGCACGGCTGGAGCAGGCCCTCGGTGCCCACTGCCAGCGCAGTCCAAGGGAGATCCTCAGCGAGCACCAACGCCTGCAGGAGCAGCTCACCCAATTGGCCGACAACCTGCAGCAGCGCAACCAGGAGGCCACCCGTGCCACAGAACTCGCCAGCCGCCTGGCGGCCGACCTGGCGGCTGCCGGGTTCGCCACAGGCCAGGAGCTGCTCGCCGCCCTGGCCTATGGCGATCAGCGCGACACATGGCAAGAGCAGATTCGCGCCCACGACCAGGCCCAGCAGCGCAACCAGCAGCTGCTGGCAGATCCCGATCTTCAAGATCTCCCGGACGAGCGGCCCGATCTGGACGAACACGTGGAGCACCTGCGCCGGAGCCAGGAGCGCCGCGACGACCTGCTCCAGCGCCATGCCCAGCTCAGTGCCGCCCTCCGTTCCCTGGAGGGGCTGGTGGAACGTCATCACAGTGCCAGCCTGGAGGTGCATCAACTGCAGCAGCAGGCCGACCAGCTCCACACCGTGGCGGACCGCTGCCTGGGGCGGAGCAGTCCGCATATCTCCCTGCAGCGCTGGGTGCTGTCGGCTTACCTCGAGGAGATCTGCAGCTACGCCAACCAGCGGCTGGATCTGATGACAGCGGGCCGTTACCAGCTACTGCTCAGGGACGAGAGCGGCCAGCGGCGGGGCAGCAAGGCGGGGCTGGGTCTGCGGGTGCTGGATGGCTTCACCGGCGAGGAACGGGATGTGTCCAGCCTCTCGGGTGGTGAGACCTTTCAGGCCTCACTCGCTCTGGCGCTGGGGGTGGCCGACACCGTGCAGGCCCACAGCGGCGGTGTGCGCCTTGACGCCTTGTTCATTGACGAAGGGTTCGGCAGCCTCGACCCGGACAGCTTGCAGTTGGCCATGGATGAACTCGAGCGCCTGCGGGAAGGAGGACGGCTGATCGGCCTGATCAGCCATGTGGCGGGGCTACGTGAGCGCATCCGCAATGGCATTGAAGTGGTGGCCACAGAGCGGGGTTCCCGGCTGGTGGTTGGGGTGGCTCAAGCGGGGCCATGACGGGCAATCACCCCCACCTGGTGGCGGTGTACGGCACCCTGAAGCGGGGCGAGTGCAACAACCACTTGCTGCTGCGGAGCCCATGCCTGGGCCAGGTGCGTCTCAGCCGATTGCGTCTCTACAACCTGGGGCCTTATCCAATGGCCGTGGCCTGTGCTGATCCGGCAACCATGGTGGCTGCCGAGTTGTATGCCGTCTCAGCGGCGGTGCTGGGCCAGCTGGATGTGCTGGAAGACCACTCAAGGGAGTACGTGCGCCAGCCCTGGCCGCTGCCGGATGGGCGTCAGGCCTGGGTGTACCTGGGCAGGCCAGCCCAGGTGCGCGGCTGTCCCCTGCTGGCCGACGGCGTCTGGCGGGGTGGCGGCTGAGCGGGCAGCCGGGGCGTGGCGAATTCAGCGCTCGCCCAGCAGTTCGACCCAGGTGGGTGCGCCTTGGGCCAGGCACGGCCTGCTGGGAAGAGACTTCGCAGCTGGTGGTGTCGGGATGGCATGCATGGAAGTGACGGAACGGTTGCTGGTGGCTCGGGAAATCTGGGGTTTGGTCATGGTTGAAGGGGAGATCAAGGCTGGGGATATGGGTGTTCTGGTCATGGCTCTGGCCGAAAAGGGAGTGAACTGAATCAAACGAACTGGTGGAGGACTGCTGAGACGAACAGCATTGCCATTCAGGAGAAAGCCGTTCAGAGGACAGCCATCCAGGAGACGGCCATCGAGAGGACAGAAGAGCAGGCGATGGTCCGCACTCCCGGCCTCAACCGGTCTTAGTGACGGCGGGGGCTCCGTGCCGAGACGGCGGCTGGCCGAGCTGCAGGGCTGGAGTCAAGGAAAGAGTCTGGGCAAGCGGCCCGTCAGCAACCGGGTTCGCTTATGGACTCAGGGACTGGACTCACGGGCTGCACTCAGAGCCTGCATGAGGCCTGGATTCAGGGAACGGTACGAACCCAAACTGAAACAATCTTACACCCCACCATTGCCGCCTGAGCGCACGCGCAAAGACAATGATATGCGCAAGCAGGCTTATGCGGACAGACTATGGGTTAGGATCTGCGCCAAGCGACTGGGGGCTCCCGGCGCCCGCTGGCCTGCCCCTCCGTTGAATCCTGTTCAGTCCGCCAGTCGGCGCCGAACAACCCTGTTCCGCCCATCCATCCATCGACCAATGCTCAACCGTGTTCCCAATGTCACCTTCCACACCCGCGTGCGCGATGAGTCGGTGCCCGGCCCTAACCCCTACCGCTGGCAGGACCTGACCAGCGATGAGATCTTCAAGGGACGCAAAGTCGTGCTGTTCGCCCTGCCCGGCGCCTTCACACCCACCTGCTCCTCCAATCACCTGCCCCGCTACGAGGAGCTCTATGAGGAATTCCGGGCCCACGGCGTGGACCAGATCATCTGCCTCTCCGTAAATGACGCCTTCGTGATGTTCCAGTGGGGCAAGGCGATCGGGGCGAACAACGTGTTCCTGCTGCCCGATGGCAACGGCGAGTTCAGCCGCAAGATGGGCATGCTGGTCGACAAGTCGAACCTGGGCTTCGGCATGCGCTCCTGGCGCTATTCCATGCTCGTGGACGACGGCAGGATTGAGAAGATCTTCAGCGAACCGGACTTCGACGACAACTGCCCGATCGACCCCTTTGAAGTGTCCGATGCCGACACCATGCTGGCCTACCTCAAGGGCAGCGAGCCTGCCGGCGTCACCGCTCCGCGCCGCGACTTCGAGGGCTGAGCCATCCCTGTCCCGGCCCACGTCCAGTCCAGCAGCCCTGTTCCCCTGCCGCATTCCCCCATGGCTGACAGCTTCGATCTGATCGTGCTCGGCGCCGGCTCCGGCGGCCTGGCCGCCGCCAAGCGCGCCGCTTCCTACGGAGCTCGCGTGGCGATCGTGGAGGGCGATCGGGTGGGCGGCACCTGTGTGATCCGCGGCTGTGTGCCCAAGAAGCTGCTGGTCTACGGCTCGGCCTACCGCCACCTGCTCGAGGCCGCCCCCAGCCACGGCTGGGAGCTGGGGGAAGTGCGACGCGATCCGGCGCGGCTGCTGGCCAACGTGCGAGCCGAGGTGGATCGCCTCAACACCCTGCATATCGGCCTGTTGGAAAAGGCTGGCGTGGAGCTGGTGAGCGGCTGGGGCCACTTCCAGGCCCCCGGGGAGGTGGCGGTGCGCAGCGCCGATGGCAACGAGCGCCTGCTCAAGGGCGAGCGCACGTTGATCGCCGTGGGAGGGCGTCCCCATCGGCTGGCCATCCCCGGCGCCGAGCTGGGCTGGGTGAGCGACGACATGTTCCTGCTGGAGACCCTGCCGGAGGCCGTGGTGGTGGTGGGGGCCGGCTTCATCGCCTGTGAATTCGCCTGCATCCTCAACGGCCTGGGCGTACGGGTCACCCAGTTGGTGCGCGGCGATCACCTGCTCAGGGGTTTCGATCGCGAGGCCAGCAACACAGTGGCCGAAGCGATGCAGGCCGACGGCATCGAGCTTCGCTACGCCCATTCCCCCGCCTCCATCAGCGGCGAGCCCGGTAACCTCACCTTCACCACCCAGAGCGGTGAGCAGCTGGCCTGCGGAGGCGTGTTGCTGGCCACCGGCCGACGACCTTTCCTCGAGGGACTCAACCTGGAGGCCGCCGGCGTAGCGGTGGAAGGCCACCGCATCCCGGTGGATGCCGACCAACGCACCAACGTGCCGGGCACCTACGCCGTGGGCGACGTCACCGACCGGGTGAATCTCACCCCCGTGGCAGTGGACGAAGGGCGTGCCTTCGCCGACACGGTGTTTGGCAGCAGGCCACGCCAGGTCGACCACGACCTGATCGCCAGTGCGGTGTTCAGCCAGCCGGAGCTCTCCGGCGTGGGTCTCACCGAGGAGCAGGCGATCGGGCGCCATGGCCCTGAGGCGATCCGGGTGCACCGGGCCCGCTTCCGGCCGATGAGCCAGGCCCTGGCGGCCAGTGGTCCGCGGGTGCTGCTCAAGCTGATCGTGGAGCGCGAAGGCGGCAAAGTGCTCGGCTGTCACATGGTGGGCGAGCACGCCGCCGAGATCATTCAGATGGCGGCCATCGCCATCGGCATGGGCGCCACCAAGGCCGACTTCGATCGCACCATGGCCCTGCATCCCTCAGTGGCCGAGGAATTCGTGACCATGCCCAACTGACAGACCAACTGAGCACAAGCACTCAATCGGCCATTTCGGTGCCCAAGGGCACGGAATCAGCCCCCATCGGCTGTGTCAACTGAGATCAATCGTGTTTGTCCCGATGCTCACCGGCACCCTGGAGATGCAAGTCATGGCCGACAGCGGCTCGCCCAGCAGCAGGGCTGAGGCCACCATGGCCGCCCCCGAGGCCTTCCTGGCCATCGCCCTGGCCGCCGTGTCGTGGGATGGGGTGCTCAGTCCCGCCGGTACCCGCGCATTGCGCCACGCCATCGACTACCGCCACCCCTACGTGGATCTGGCCGACCAGGACGTAGCCCTGATGATCGACGGCCTGCTGGGGAGGCTGCGCAGCCAGGGGGCCCAGCAGCTGATGCTGCGGGCGGCAGCCGGGCTCACTCCCCAGCTGCGGCGCACGGCCTTCGCCACGGCCGCCGAGATCATGCGCTCCGACGGCCCCCTGCAGGCCGATGAGCTGAACATCCTCAGCACCCTGGCGGCCACCCTCGAGCTGCCCGAGGCCGACAGCACCCCCTTGCTGGACGTGATGGAGGTGCTGCACGCCCCTGTGCAGTGAGCCCCGGCCTGCGGTAGACCCAGCTGCAGTTGAGGGGGGCGGATGGCACAAGCCATCCTGGATGTGGATTTGTTGGCCTTTGAGCAGGGCACCACAGGCCAGCAGCAGGCCGTGGTGGACGGGGTGATGCGCAGCCTGGGCACGGGCTTCGTGCTCACCCGCTGCGACCTGCCTGCCGCCCTTCTCGATGAGGCCTACGGGCTGTTGGCTGCGTTCTTCGCCCTCGACGGCCCCCGCAAGCAGGTGTTCAGCCGGCCCGAGGTCTGCGGCCAGACCGGCTATACCGGCACCCTGGTGGAAACGGCGGCGGGTGAGAGCCGGGCCGACTGGAAGGAAATGCTCAACTGGGCGGCCCCGCTGCCGGCCCACCACCCATTGCGCCGCCGCTTTCCGATGCTGTATCCGGAGCAGCTGCTGCCGGAGGCTGCCGTGCCGGGGATCACCGCGGTGCTGGAGCGCTTCCACGCCAGCCTGGCTGAGCTGCAGCGCCGCTTCCTGCGGGTGATCGCCACCGGCCTGGGGGTGCATGGGGACTTCTTCGACACCGTGGTGCGCGATGCCCCGACCCTCACCCGGGCGATCCACTACCCGCCGATGGCAGCGGCCCCCGCTGGCGGCCACGTCTGGGCGGCCCCCCATGGCGATATCAACCTGATCACGGCCCTGCCCCGGGCCACGGCGCCCGGTCTGCAGGTGCTGGTGAACGATCAGTGGCTGGATGCACTGGCACCGGAGGGTCAGGTGATCATCAACAGCGGCCTGATGCTGGAGCGGCTGAGCAACGGCCGCATCCCCACCGGCTGGCACCGGGTGGTGGCGCCTGAGGGCAGCAGCGGCGGGCGGTTGAGTGTGGTGCAGTTCTGCCATCCCACGCCCAGCACGGTGCTCAACCCCCTGGCCAGTTGCGTCGATGGGGAAAATCCGCAGCGCTACGCCGCCTTGCTGGCGGCCGATGCCCTCGAAGATGTGCTGTACCGCATCAACCTGCTGCATGGCTGACGAGTCACTCTCCCTGGCCCGCCGCCTCGACCAGGGGCTGGCCCGCCTGGGCGCCAACCTGCTGATCCCACTGGCTCTGCTGGCCGTGGCCTGGGCCCAGGAGCTGGTGGACCAACTGCTGTTCGCTGGGCGCTGGAATCTGCCGATGCTGCCGGGTGGATCGTTCGTGGGGGTGCTCACGGCTCCCTTCAGCCACAGCGGCTTCAACCACCTGGTCGGCAACAGCCTGGTGTTCCTGCCCCTGTCGTGGCTGGTGCTGCTGCGCGGCAGACGCGACTACCTGGCCGTGTGGATCGGGGTTCTTCTGGCGGCGATTCCGGTGTGGTTGTGGTGGCCGGTGGGCAGCCACGGCCTGTCCGGGGTGGTCTATGGCCTGCTCGGCTACCTGCTGGTGATCGGCTGGCTGGAGAAACGCCCCCTGTCGATCGTGCTGTCGTTGGTCGCGTTGGTGGGTTACGGCGGCGTGCTGCCCAGCCTGATCCCCCTGTTCTCGCCGGCGGGGGTGAGCTGGATCGGCCACCTCAGCGGTTTCGCCGGCGGCGTGCTGGCCGCCTTGGCCGTGTTCCGGGAATGAGCGCCCTCCAGCCCGCGCCCACCCTGATCCTGGGGGGCTTTCTGATCACACCCGAGGCCTACGCCCCGATGGCGGAGGCGATCGCGGCGGCTACGGCACAAGCGGCCGTGGTGGTGCCCGCCAGACGCGGCGACTGGCTGCTCACCAGCTGGAGCCTGGGCTGGACCCGCCTGCTCGATCGGGCCCAGGCCCTTCTGCTGGAGCTGGCGGCGGCTTCGCCCACAGGCCGGGTGAACCTGGTGGGGCACAGCTCCGGTGGCGTGATGCTGCGTCTGCTGCTTGGCGATGAGCCGTTTGCCGGCCGGGTGTACGGCCACAGAGGCAGGGTGCAGAGCCTGGTGACCCTGGGCAGCCCCCACCAGGCCATCCGCGCCACCGCCTTGCGCCAGCTGGTGGACCAGCGCTACCCCGGCGCCTTGTTCAAGCAGGAGCTCTCCTACCTGGCGGTGGCCGGCGCCATTGAGAGCGAGCAGCTGCGCCCCCGCGCCCGCCGCCTGATGGCCCGCTCCTACAGCGCCATCAACAACGACCCCACCAGCCGGGGCGACGGCCTGGTGCCCCTCAGTTCCGCCCTGCTGGCTGGCGCGGAGCCGCTCGTTCTGGAGGGGGTGGGCCACGGCGGCTGGTTTGCTGAGCGCTGGTATGGCAGCGCCGAGGTGCTGCCACAGTGGGTGCCGTGGCTGGGGGGCGTTGATTTGATCCCTGTCGACGCCTGATCGTCCTGGCAAACCGTCTCCGGTCCGCCCATCCCTAGCCTGCAGCCACCGATCCCGTCTCCAGCGTGTTCGCTCTCACCTGGCCGCCTGAGGCCTACCTGTGGTTCAAGACCCTGCACATCGTGGGCGTGGTGGTGTGGTTCGCCGGGCTCTTCTACCTGGTGCGCCTGTTCATCTATCACCGCGAGGCCGCCGAGCTGGAGCCGCCCCTGCGCCAGGCCTTCGAAAATCAGTACGCGCTGATGGAACGGCGGCTGGCCAACATCATCACCACCCCCGGGATGGTGGTGGCGGTGGTGTGCGCCGTCGGGCTGCTGAGCGTGAACCCCGCCTGGCTGCACCAGGGTTGGATGCACGCCAAGCTGGCCTTCGTGCTCGCCCTGCTCGCCTACCACGCCTTCTGCTACAGGCTGATGGGCTTGCTGCGGCAGGGCCAGTGCCTGTGGAGTGGCCGTCAGCTGCGGGCCCTCAATGAGCTGCCCACGCTGCTGCTGGTGATCGTGGTGATGCTGGTGGTGTTCAAGACCCAGTTCCCCACCGGCGCCGCCACTTGGTTGATCGTGGGCCTGGTGGTGTTCATGGCCGCCTCGATTCAGTTCTACGCCCGCTGGCGGCGCCTGCGGGCCGAGCGTGAGGCGGCGGCAACCGCCGCAGGCTGAGCGCCCCCACCAGCCATGGGCCGTTCCCACCGCCACGCTCACCCCCTCGCTGCCGTCCTGGCCACGGTGTCGCCCACCTGCTGTCCCACCCGTCTCAACTTCCACTGCCACACCATCCACAGCGATGGCAGCCTGCGGCCCGAGGAGCTGGCGGATCAGGCGATCGCGATCGGCCTGGAACATCTGGCCGTGACCGACCACCACGCGATCGAGGGCAGCAACCGCGTCGCCACGGCCCTGGCGCATGCCCGCGAACGGGGACTCGCCGTGCCCACCCTGTGGCGGGGGGTGGAGATCAGTTGCCTGCTGGAGGGTTGTCTGGTGCATGTGCTCGCCCTCGGCTTCGCCGAGGAGCATCCCAGCCTCCATCCCTACCTTCAGGGGAGCAGTGTGGTGGGTGGGCAACTCAGGGCTGAAGCGGTGTTGACGGCCATCCGCGCGGCCGATGGGCTGGCCCTGCTGGCCCATCCCGCCCGCTACCGCCTGCCCTACACCACCTTGATCGCCGCGGCGGACGAGCTGGGTTTCGACGGTGCCGAAGCCTGGTACGACTACGCCCTGCAGCCACGCTGGCAACCCACGCCGCTGGTGTGCGAAGCAATCGCCCGCGACCTCGACCGCCGGAACCTTTTGCAGAGTTGTGGTACGGATACCCATGGTCTGGCCCTCCATGGCCGCTAGGGTTTGCTGACGCTTTCCCCTTGCCCGCCGATGGGTCTGTTTGATCGCCTGTTCTCCTCCGGCTCCGGCACGAACGCTGCCCCCAGCGGTCCCAAAGCCCGCAAGCCTGCTGAAACCGTGTATCTCGACCCCGACCAGTCGAGCAGCCTGGGCGATGTGACGTTCATGCGCCGCTCCAACACCATCCGCCACACCTTTCCAGGCACTGCCGACAACCCGGGCAACAAGGAGATGGTGGCCGAGGTGGCTTCAATGGAGGCCAAGCTGGAAAAGGTTTCTGAGGGGCTTCCCGGTGCAGCCGTTGAATCCGGGCCTGTGAGCCTCACAGACGGGGTGCCCAAGCCGGTGAAGAAGACCTTCGCCCAGACAATGTCCCAAGCTGAACTTGAGCAACGCAAGAGGGGATCGGCCCTGGGCGTGAACGTGCCTGGTGGCCCGGCGGCGATCAAGCAGGAAAAAGAGCAGAAGGCCGCCGCCAGCAGCAGCAGCCAGCCCCAGGTGAGCGCTCTCAACACGGCCAAGCCCGGCGCCATCGACCCGTTCAAACAGATGGTCAAGGACCTCAACAGCTGAAGTCCTGATCGGCGCGGTCTGATCGACTCGGTCTGATCGACGCGGATGCTTAGCGCTGCTCCACCAGCGCTTCCGCATCCAGCACCAGCTGCCTCAGATTGTCCAACTGTTCCTCAATGGCGCCGTCCCAGAGGCCCCGGTGGTGGGCCTCCAGCAGCCGCTCCGCCATGTCGCGCAGGGCCCAGGGGTTGTGTTGCTCGAGAAAGCTGCGCACCGCCGGATCGGCCAGCCAGCGCTCGGCCACGGCCCCGTAGCTCCAGTCCGGCACGCGGCCCGTGCTGGCGTCGTAGGCGAACAGGTAGTCGAGGCTGGCGGCCATCTCAAAGCCGCCCTTGTAGCCGTGCCTCCGCATGCCCTCGATCCAGCGGGGGTTGAGCAGGCGGGAGCGCAGCACCTTGTCGAATTCCTTCTCCAGGCGGTGCAGGCGAGGCCGGGCGGCACGGGAATGGTCGCCGAACCAGGCCGCGGGAGCCCGTCCCTGCAGGGTCTCGGCGGCGGCGCTGAGCCCCCCCTGGAACTGGTAGTAGTCGTCGGAGTCGAGCAGGTCGTGCTCGCGGTTGTCCTGGTTGTGCAGCACCACCTGCACACTGCCCAGCCGCTGCTCCAGCCCCCGGCGGTCTGCCGCCGCCTCGATCCCCGCCCCCGGGCCTGAGGCGTCCCCCTCGGCCGCGCCATAGCGCCAGCTGCTCCAGTTCAGAAAGGCCTCGCCCAGATCGGCCCGCGTCTCCCACTGGCCGCTGTCGATCAGGCCCTGCAGGCCCGCCCCGTAGGCCCCCGGCGCGGAGCCGTACACCCGGGCCGCCGTGCCCTCCCGCCGAGCAGCAGCGGCCAGAGGGTTGGCGTGCTCCGGTTCGTCAAGGGCCGCCACCAGGGCGGTCGCCCGGTTCACCCAGCCCACCAGCTGGGGGAAGGCGTCGCGGAACAGGCCGGAGATGCGCAGGGTCACATCCACCCGCGGCCGGCCCAGCAGGGCGAGGGGCACCACCTCCAGATCCACCATGCGGCGGGTCGGCCCGTCCCAGACGGGCCGTACCCCCAGCAGGGCCAGGGCCTGGGCGATGTCCTCACCGCCATTGCGCATGGTGCTGGTGCCCCACACCGAAAGCGCCAGGGTCTGCAGGTGCTCGCCCTCCTCCTGCAGGTGCAGCTCCAGCAGCAGCTCGGCGCTGCGGCGGCCCAGGTCCCAGGCGGCCTCGGTGGGCAGACCGCGCAGGTCGACCGAGTAGAAATTGCGCCCGGTGGGCAGCAGGTCGGGCCGGCCGCGGGTGGGGGCGCCAGAGGGGCCGGCGGCGATCCGGCGACCCTCCAGGCCGGCGAGCAGGGCCCGGCGTTCCTGATCGCCGCAGGCCAGCAGCCGGGGCAGGAGCACCTGCCGCAGGTGGTGCAGCACCGGCGCGGTGTGGGGGCCGATGGCCCGGGGAGGCTCCATCCCCGCCCGCTGGGCCTGGGCCAGGGCCCAACGGCAGAGGTCGAGGGCCTCACGCTCCAGCCGCTCCACACCGTCCCCCACCCGCCGGGCCGGCGCCAGGGCCAGCTGATCGGCGGCGCTGAGCGGCTGCTCCTCCGGGTCGGACCAGGGGTCGAACTGCAGCCCCTGATCGCAGGCCAGGGCCTGGGTGAGCCCGACCAGGCCCGCCTGGGGAGCCCGCGCCAGGCAGAGCAGCAATTCCGCCAGCTCCGCCTGCTCCGGCAGCTGGCCGTAGCGGTGCAACCCCAGCCGGATCTGGGCTTCCTTGAGCTCGCAGAGATAGCCATCGGCGGCCTCAAGCCGAGCCTCCAGGTCGCCTGCGCTGCCCAGGGGCAGCTCCAGGTCGCTGAGCCGTTGCTCCAGCTGCCGGCGCACCAAGGTGGCCCGCTCGCTGCTGCCCACCTGGCAGGCCTCCCAATACTCATCGAGCAGGGTCTCCAACTGCTGCAGGGCGCCGTGCAGTCCAGCCCGGCCCAGGGGCGGCGTGAGGTGATCGAGGATCACGGCCTGGCTGCGGCGCTTGGCCTGGGAGCCCTCGCCCGGGTCGTTGACGATGAAGGGATAGAGGTGGGGCAGCGGCCCCAGCGCCCACTCCGGGAAGCACTGATCGGAGAGCCCCAGCCCCTTGCCGGGCAGCCACTCCAGGTTGCCGTGCTTGCCCACGTGCACCACTGCCTGGGCGGCAAACACCTGGCGCAGCCAGAGGTACTGGGCCAGGTAGGCGTGGGTGGGGGGCAGATGGGGGGAGTGGTAGCTGAGGCTCGGGTCGCGGTCGTAGCCCCGCTCCGGCTGAATCAAGAGGCACACCTGGCCGAAGCGCAGGCCGCGCACCGCGAAGCCCACCCCGCCATCGGCGATCGGTTCGAGGCCGGCATCCCGCTCTGGCGGGCCCCACACCGCCTCCAGCCGCTGGCGGCCCTCGGCGGGCAGCTGGTCGTACCAGGCCCGGTAGGTGGCCAGGGGCAGGTGGGCCAGGGCCGGGCGGTGGCCGCTCTCGGGATCGTTGCTGCGGCCGGCCAACAGGGCCTCGATCAGGGCCTGGCCATCGGCGGGCAGGGAGCCGGCAACGCCATAGCCCGCGTCCTGGAGCCACTGCAACATCGAAGCCGCGGAGGCGGGCGTATCCAGCCCCACCCCATTGGCCAGCCTGCTATTGCGGGTGGGGTAGTTAGCCAGCACCAGGGCCACCCGCCGTTCACGGGCCGGGGTGCGGCGCAGGGCGATCCAGTTGGCGGCGAGCTGGCACACCCAGCGCAGTCGCTCCGGATCGGGGCGATAGCGCTGCAGGGCCGCCCCGAGCTGATCGCCCGCGCGGACGCACTCCTTGAAGGCACCGATGCGGGTGGTGATCCGCCCATCGAGCTCGGGCAGGGCCACCTGCAGGGTGAGATCAGTGGGGGAGAGGCCGATGCTGCTGGCCAGCCAGCGCTGGCGCGGCTGGCTGCTGCTCAGCACTTGCAGCACCGGCACATCCAGGGCCTCCCAGAGCGGCGCCCCCAGGCTGGCCTCCTCGAACTGCACGGAGGCGAAGGAGGTGCAGCAGAGCACCGCCTGCACCCGCTCGCGGGCCAGCAGCTGCTGCACCCCCTGCTGCACCCCCCCATCCCGAAGACCACTCACCCACAGGGCCCGGGGACAGAGGCCCTGCTGCCGCAAACCGGCCAGCAGGGCCTCCATCAACGCCAGATCGCCGGCCTGCAGGAGGGCCCGGTAGGCGATCACGCCGATGCGCTCGCCGCTCTCCTGGCGCCAGTCGTGGGGCAGGGGATCGGCCAGGGGCTGGGGTTCAGGAGGGTCAACCCCCTGGCCTCGCAGCAGGGCACCCAGGGCGGCCAGCACCAGCCGACCATTGGCCGGGCCACCCACCCGCAGGCAGCGGGCCAGGGCCACCGCCAAGCCGGGATCCCCCGTGCCCAGGTCCGCGAGCGCCCGTTCCTCCTCCGCCGTACCCGCCAGCACCAGCAGCTGGCGCCCAGGTCGGCCTTCAGCCCAGTGGCGCAGCCGTTCCAGGCCGTAGCTCCAGTGCCCCCGCCCACCGAGCAGGCGCACCACCACGATCTGCGCCGTACTGGCGGTGGTGGACAGGTAGTGGTCCACCACGGCGGGGTGGGCCAGGGCCGAAAGATTCAGGCCGCGTAGCTCAGCCCCCAGCAGCTGGGGTTCAGCCTCCAGCAGCGGCTCCAACACCAACAGGTCGGTGTCGGCACTGGTGAGCAGCAGCACGGGCGCCGGCGCCTGCTCCACGAAGGTGTCGCCGCCCTCATCCGCCGCCCCCGGGATCGCCGCCAACCTGTGCATCCCCCCATCCTGCTGGCTGCGGTGAGAAGATCGGGGCATCTCCGGCGCCCTGCCCCCGTTCCGCTGCCATGCACCAGTTCCTCCCCTACGCCTGGTTCGGTGGCAAGTGCGTGCCCTTCGCTGAAGCCACCCTCTCGGTGGCCACCCATGCGCTCCACTACGGCACGGGCGCCTTCGGAGGCATGCGGGCCCTCCCCAACCCGGCCGATCCGGGCGAGATTCTGCTGTTCCGGGCCGATCGCCACGCCCGCCGGCTCAGCCAGAGCGCCCGCCTGCTGCTCACCGAGCTGCCGGAGAGCACCATTCATGACGCCATTGCCGCCTTTCTGCAGGCCAACAAACCCACCTGTCCGGTGTATCTGCGGCCGTTCGTCTACACCAGCGACCTGGGTATCGCGCCGCGGCTGCACAACATCGAGACGGATTTTCTGATCTATGGCCTGGAGCTGGGCGACTATCTCTCGCCGGAGGGGGTGAGCTGCCGGATCAGTTCCTGGACCCGCCAGGAAGACCGTTCCCTCCCCCTGCGGGGCAAGATCAGCGGCGCCTACATCACCAGCTCCCTCGCCAAGACCGAAGCGGTGAAGAGCGGCTTCGATGAGGCCCTGCTGCTCAACAGCCGCGGCAAGGTGAGCGAAGCCAGCGGCATGAACCTGTTCATCGTGCGCGACGGGGCGTTGATCACTCCGGGCGTGGATCAGGACATCCTCGAGGGCATCACCCGGGCCAGCGTGATTGAACTGGCCAAGGCCATGGGGATCGAGGTGATCGAGCGGGCCGTGGACAAGAGCGAGCTGTTCGTGGCCGAGGAGGTGTTCCTCAGCGGCACTGCCGCCAAGGTGACGCCGGTGCGGCGCGTGGAGAGCACCGACCTGCCCGCTGCGCGGCCGGTGATGGAGCGGATCCGCGAGCAACTGACGGCGATCACGGAAGGCCGTGATCCCGCCTATGACCACTGGGTGACGCGCGTGCGCATCGACGGCTGATGGTGGTGGCGAGCTCCGGGTCCCAACAGGCGCGGCCGAACAACCAGCGCGTCGGCTTTCTCGAGCGGCTGTATGGCCCCGAGCGGCCGGTGCTGGTGTTCGACGGCGCCACCGGCACCTCGCTGCAGCAGATGAACCTCACCGCCGAGGATTTCGGCGGCCCGGCCCTGGAGGGCTGCAACGAAAACCTGGTGTTCACCCGGCCGGATGCGGTGCAGGCCGTGCATCGCCAGTTCCTGGAGGTGGGCGCCGACGTGATCGAGACCGACACCTTCGGTGCCGCCTCGATCGTGCTGGCCGAATACGAGCTGCAGGACCAGGCCTTCGCGATCAACAAGCGGGCCGCCGAACTGGCCCGGGAGATGGCAGATGCCTACTCCACCCCGCAGAAGCCCCGCTTCGTGGCGGGCTCCATGGGCCCCACCACCAAGCTGCCCACCCTCGGCCATATCGACTTCGACACGATGAAGGCCTCCTTCGCCGAGCAGGCCGAAGGCCTGATCGCCGGCGATGTGGATCTGTTCATCGTCGAAACCTGCCAGGACGTGCTGCAGATCAAGGCGGCCCTGCAGGGGATCGAGGCGGCTTTCGGCAAGACCGGCCAGCGCCGGCCCCTGATGGTGAGCGTGACCATGGAGACCACCGGCACGATGCTGGTGGGCTCCGACATCGCCGCTGTTGTGGCGATCCTCGAGCCCTTCCCGATCGACGTGCTCGGCCTCAACTGCGCCACCGGGCCGGAGCAGATGAAGGAGCACATCCGCTACCTGAGCGAGCACAGCCCCTTTGTGGTGAGCTGCATCCCTAACGCCGGCCTGCCGGAGAACATCGGCGGCGTGGCCCACTACCGGCTCACCCCGGTGGAGATGAAGATGCAGCTGCTGCACTTCGTGGAAGATCTCGGCGTGCAGGTGGTGGGCGGTTGTTGCGGTACCACCCCGGCCCATATCGGCGCGTTGGTGGAACTGGCCGCCGAGATGCAGGCGGCCCCTCGCGCGGTGCGTCGCTCCGATCAAGCCGGCGACCCCCTCGGCGACGCCGGGCCACGCCCCCTGCTGCAGGTGGAGCCCTCCGCCGCCTCGATCTACGGCACCACGCCCTACCTGCAGGACAACTCCTTCCTGATCATCGGCGAGCGGCTCAACGCCAGCGGCTCCAAGAAGGTGCGCGAGCTGCTGGCCGAGGAAGACTGGGACGGCCTGGTGGCCGTGGCCCGCGGCCAGGTGAAGGAAAACGCCCATGTGCTCGACGTGAACGTCGACTACGTGGGGCGGGATGGCGAGCGCGACATGCGCGAGCTGGTGAGTCGGCTGGTCACCAACGTGAATCTGCCGCTGATGCTCGACTCCACTGAGTGGCAGAAGATGGAGGCCGGGCTGAAGGTGGCCGGCGGCAAGTGCCTGCTCAACTCCACCAACTACGAGGACGGCCCCGAGCGCTTTTTCAAGGTGCTTGAGCTGGCCCGTGATTACGGCGCCGGCGTGGTGATCGGCACCATTGATGAAGACGGCATGGCCCGCACGGCGGAGAAGAAATTCGCCATCGCCCAGCGGGCCTACCGCGATGCCCTGGAATTCGGCATTCCGGCCCACGAACTCTTCTACGACCCCCTGGCTCTGCCGATCTCCACCGGCATCGAGGAAGACCGCAACAACGGTGCCGCCACCGTGGAGGCGATTCGCATGATCCGCGAGCGCCTGCCGGGCGCACATGTGGTGCTGGGCGTCAGCAACGTGAGCTTCGGGCTGTCACCGGCAGCCCGGATCGTTCTCAATTCCGTGTTCCTGCACGAGTGTTGCCAGGCCGGCATGGACGCGGCGATCGTGAGCCCGGCGAAGATCCTGCCCCTGGCCAAGATCAGCGAGGAGCACCAGCAGGTGTGCCTGGATCTGATCTACGACCGGCGCCGGTTTGAGAGCGATGCGCCTGGTGCCATCTGCACCTACGACCCGCTCACCGCCCTCACCACCCTGTTTGAGGGCGTGAGCGCCAAGGAGGCCCGCGCCTCCGGCCCCTCGCTGGCTGATCTGCCGATTGAAGAGCGGCTCAAGCAGCACATCATCGACGGCGAGCGTATCGGTCTGGAGCCCGCCCTCGATGAGGCCCTGCAGAGCTATCCACCCCTGCAGATCATCAACACCTTCCTGCTGGATGGCATGAAGGTGGTGGGCGAACTGTTCGGCAGCGGCCAGATGCAGCTGCCGTTCGTGCTGCAGAGCGCCGAAACGATGAAGTCGGCCGTGGCCCACCTCGAACCCCACATGGAGAAGGTGGAGGGCGAGAGCTCGGCCAAGGGCAAATTCCTGATCGCCACGGTGAAGGGCGATGTGCACGACATCGGCAAGAACCTGGTGGACATCATCCTCACCAACAACGGCTATGAGGTGATCAACCTCGGCATCAAACAGAGCTGCGAGGCGATCATCGAAGCCCAGCAGCAGCACCAGGCCGATTGCATCGCCATGAGCGGATTGCTGGTGAAATCGACCGCCTTCATGAAGGACAACCTGGAAGCCTTCAATGAGGCCGGTATCGCCGTACCCGTGATTCTCGGCGGTGCTGCCCTCACCCCCCGCTTCGTGCACGGCGACTGCCGCGCCGCCTACAGGGGCCAGGTGATTTACGGGCGCGACGCCTTTGCCGACCTGCGCTTCATGGATGCGCTGATGGAGGCCAAGGCCGATGGCAGCTGGGATGACCATCAGGGCTTCCTCAACGGCGCCCCGGAGGGGTTGGGACTCAGCAGCCGCCAAGACGATCAATCCGAGGCAGGTGCCGGTGCCGGAGAGCCCCCCGCCGGTGATTGCGCTGGCTCTGATCCTGCCGACGCTGACACCGCCCAGTTGGCAGTCGGCGGAGCAAATGACGCACGCTCAGAGGCCGTGCCCGAGCAACCCGCGTCCGCGCCCCCCTTCTGGGGAAGCCAGGTGCTCACCGAGGCCGACATCGACTTGCAGGAGGTGTTTGCCTATCTCGACCGCAATGCCCTGTTCGCCGGGCAGTGGCAGCTGCGCAAGAGCCAGCAGCAGGACCGTGCTGACTACGAGGCGATGCTCGCAGAGAAGGCCGAGCCCGTGTTGCAGCAATGGATCGCCCGCTGCCTCAAGGATGGCCTGCTCAAGCCCAGGGTTGCCTACGGCTATTTCCCCTGCGGCCGCAGAGGGAATGCCGTGGTGCTGTTTGATCCCGCTGGCCTGGGGGCCGGTGCCAAACCAGCCGAGGCAGGCCCCGAGCTGGGCCACTTTGTGCTGCCCCGCCAACGCTCGGGCAACCGCTATTGCATCGCCGATTTCTATCGCGATCTGGAGCTGGGTCCTGACGGCTCAGCACGCCCGACGGACGTCCTGCCAATGCAGGCCGTGACCATGGGCGACCAGGCCTCCACATTTGCCCAAGCTCTGTTTGCCGCTGACCGATACAGCGATTATCTCTACTTCCACGGGTTGGCTGTGCAGATGGCCGAAGCCCTGGCCGAATGGACCCACGCCCGCATCCGACGGGAACTGGGCCATGCCGATCCAGCGGCCATGCCCCTGCGCGACGTGCTGGCCCAGCGCTATCGCGGCAGCCGTTACTCGTTCGGCTATCCCGCCTGCCCCAACGTGGGCGATTCACGCCAACAGCTCGCCTGGCTGGGCGCCGATCGCATTGGCTTGAGTATGGACGAGAGCGAGCAACTGCACCCTGAGCAGAGCACCACGGCCCTGGTGGCCCTGCACAGCCAGGCCCGCTATTTCAGCGCCTAGCCTGTCGAGGCCCGACTTACCCCCCCATGGCGATTGCAGGCCCCGACGGCGTGGATGCGGCGATCAGAGCAGGTCTGGACCTCGACGGCACGCCGATCCCCTCTGAGATGCTTGCGCTCTACAACGAGGTGATGGAGCTGGAAAGCCAGCGAGCCCGCAGCGGCGTGAAGAAGTCGATGCGCAACCGGATTGTCAAGACCGGCTCAAAACACTACGACCAGGTCACGCTGGATGCCCGTTTGAGGGAGGCGGGCTGGGAGGGTCTGATGGAGAAGGAGATCGCCTTCTTCTACGGCTGAGCTGGTTCAGCTGCACATCTCCTCGAGGGCGTCGATCACCTCCTGCTGAAACTCCTCGAGGTCGGCGGAGTCACTGAGGTCGATGCCTTCCCCAGCGGCGTTTTGGCTCAGCTCCTGGAAATGGAAGGCTCCCTCGCCATGGGCCAGGAATTCCATCGCGGAAGGCTCGCCACTCTCCTTGTAGGCGTCGCAGAGGGCCAGGAAGGCCGCATCTTCGGTGAATTCCCAGCTCATGAAGGGGGTGCGCACAACGACGGATGAACCCGCCTGAACGACCTTTAACGCCTCACCCCCGCAGTCCGTCAACCACCTGGGCCAGGTTTCCGCCCGGATCCCTGTGTTTTTGAGCCTGCCACCCCTGTCCATCGCACCGCCTACGCCCGTCTCCAGCCATGTCTTCCACACCCGAGTCCCAGCCTGTCGCCCGCTCAGAAGCCCTCAACGTGTTGGGGGACCCCCTCGAGCTGTGCAGCTGTGAACCACGCACGGGTTGGTTCCGCGATGGCAGCTGCCGCACCAACGCCAGCGACCTCGGCCGCCACACCGTTTGCTGCGTGATCACCGAGGCCTTTCTCAGCTACAGCCGCGCCCAGGGCAACGACCTGAGCACGCCTGCTCCCGCCTACGGCTTTCCTGGGCTCAAGCCCGGTGACCACTGGTGCGTGTGCGCGCCGCGCTGGCTGGAGGCCTACCAGGACGGGATGGCCCCGCCTGTGCGCCTGGCCGCCACCGAACAGAGCACCCTCACCCTGATTTCCCTCGATCTGCTCCAGAAGCACGCAATCTGAGATCAACGGCACGCTTCACCAGGGGATCGGTTGGCCGTCCCAGGCCCAGAAGCCACCGCTCTGCTCGGGACCCAGCCCGCTGAGCACATCCAGAAGCTGCCGTGCCGAGCGCTCCGGGCTGAACAGCTGGCCGGCCGGCACGCTGGATTGAAAGGGCTGGGAGAGGGGGGTGGCCGTTGTGCCCGGGTGGAGGAGGCTCACGCACATCTTGGGCAGCCGTCTCCGCCACTCCAGAGCCAAGGTGCGCAGAAACTGATTCTGGGCGGCTTTAGCTGCTCGATAGGCATACCAGCCGCCCGAGTGGTTGTCGCCGATGCTGGCCACCCGTGCCGAGAGGCTGGCGAAATGGCAGGGCAGATCGCGCGGGAAGAGCGGTTCCAGGGCCTGGGCCAGCAACAGCGGCGCAAAGGCGTTCACCTGAAAGCTCTGGAGCAGGGCTGCGCGGCTGACTTGACTCAGCCGCTTTTCCGGGGCGATCCCCTCACCCTGCAGCAGACCGGCGGTGTGGATCACCAGTCGCAGTGGTGGCCCGTCCGCCAGGTTTGCCCTGAGTTCGGCGAGGCTGCGGTCACTGGCCAGATCCAGCCTCAACAGCCGGGCCGGCAGCAGCGCTGCCAGGGCAGGAGAGCGGCAGGTCGCCAGGCGCTCCAGAGCGGGAGCCCGCGCCTCCAGGGCCCGTACCAGGGCGGAGCCGATGCCCCCGCAGCCCACCACCAGAGCCCGACCCTGCCAGTGGTCGAGGCCCGTGTCCACGACCATGGCCCGTGTCTCCCATGTGTGGCGCATGATGGCAGGCGCAATCGGGTCTGGAGCCGCGCCATGTCCCTGCGGATCGCGCTGATTGGCCGTGGTGCCTGGGGCAGCACGCTGGAGCGCATCTGGATCGGCCAGGGCCACCAGCTGCGCAGCTGGTCACGCCGGGATGGTGGCGATCCACTGCCCCTGCTGCCCGGCTGCGACCTGGTGGTGATGGCCGTAGCCATGGCAGCCGTGGAGCCCCTGGCCCAGGCGCTGGCTCACAAACTGCCCCCGCAGGTGCCACTGCTCAGCTGCAGCAAAGGGATTGATCTCGATCGGCTGATCACCGCCAGCGCAATCTGGCGGAGTCAGCTGGCCAACCCCCTGGCCGTGCTGAGTGGGCCCAACCTGGCCGCAGAGCTGGACGGGGGGTTGCCCGCGGCCAGCGTGATCGCCAGCGACGATCCGCAACTCGCGGAGCACCTGCAATCCGAGCTGAGCACCGCCAACCTGCGCCTTTACACCAACAGCGATCCGCTAGGCACCGAACTGGCCGGAGCCCTGAAAAACGTGATGGCCCTCGCCGCCGGCCTGTGCGATGGCCTCCATCTCGGCGCCAATGCCCGCGCTTCCCTGCTCACCCGCGGGCTGGCCGAGATGGGGGTGGTGCTGGAAGGCCTGGGCGGCTGCCGCTCCACCCTCTATGGACTGGCAGGGCTTGGGGATCTGCTGGCCACCGCCACCAGCCCCCTCAGCCGCAACTACCGCTGTGGCCTACTGCTGGCTGCCGGCCACAGCGCCCAACAAGCCGCTTGTCACATCGGCGCCACCGTGGAGGGGCTGGTCACAGCCCGGGCGGCGGTGGCCTTGGCGAAGCGGGAGCGATGGTCGCTGCCCATCTGTGAGCAGGTGGTGGCGGTGATCGCGGGACAGGCCACAGCGGAGGCTGCGGCCCGGGCCCTGATGGGCCGGGGCCTGAAGCCCGAAGATGGTCCCCCGGCAAACCTGTTCCACCAGCGATGAGCAAGGCATCATCCCTGTCCTGCCCCGCGCTGCTGGTGGAGGCCTTCACGGCAATGCCATGCGGCGGCAATGGGGCCGCTGTGGTGTTGCTGGAGCAGCCGCTGGCGGCATCGGCCATGCAGGCCCTGGCCCGCAGCCTCAACCAGTCGGAAACGGCGTTCCTGCATCGCCACGCTGGAGGCTGGCTGCTGCGATGGTTCACCCCGACCTGTGAGGTGCCGCTCTGCGGCCACGCCACCCTCGCCGCCACCCTGGCCCTGGGCCACTGGGGTCTGCTCCGGCCGGGTGAAACCACCACCCTCCTGAGCAGAAGTGGTCCCCTGGTCGTGGAGCTGCAGACCCGCCCAGGCACGGCCTCCATCGTGCTGCCGAGCAGTCCGCTGATCCCGGCTTCGCCCAGCGAGGAGCTGGTGGCCTACCTGGACACCCAGCTGGGGGCTGAGCCCCAGGGCTACTGGGAATCAGCCCTGGGGTACCGGGTGGTGCTGGTGTCGGCGGAGACCCCCCTGGAGACGGCCTGCCTGCCTGCCCAGTCCCTACCTCGGGAGGTTTGGCCGGGCCTGGTGGTGATGCAGCGGATCGAAGCCCATCGTGCTGGGGCCAGGCAGCCGCCCCAGGTGCTCGGCGTGCCGTGCGAGTACCAGCTGCGCTTCCTGGCACCGGGGCTGGGCATTGCCGAGGATCCAGTCACCGGTTCGGCCCACGCCCTGGTGGCCCCCTGGTGGCTGGAGCAGCTCGAGCTGGTGTGCGTGCATGGCTGGCAATGTTCAGACCGTCCGGGGGGGATGGTGTGTGAGGCCCATTCCTCAGGCATGATCCGCCTGACTGGCGCCGGTCATCTGCTGTGGGACGGAAGATTGGATCCTGGCTGTCCCGCGTGCTGCGCCTGGGACGACCTGCTGAACTGAACCTGTCGACGGGCTCTTCCCGTCAGCTCCTTCTGGCCATGCCGGTTGCCACGGCAGCCCTGGGCCTTGGCTTTGCAGCCCAGGGGTTTCTTCCCCGCTCAAACGCCATTCATCAAAGCGCCCTGCTCGACACCCTGATGGAGGTGCCCCCCAGCAGCGCGATGGATACGACGGCGGCGAGTGCCCAACTGCGGGAGCTCCAGGCCCAGCGCGGTCAGGCTGGAGGGGAGGTGGGTCCCTCGGCTGTCCCCGCAGGTCAGGCCCAGGCCCTGGTGGAACCCGCAGCCGCAGCGCCCGTGGATCTGGAGATCCGGGTGGCCCTGTTAGGGGCCGGTGAGGCTCCCAGCCTCTCGGCCGACGGTCCCTGGCAACTCATGAGCCAACAGGGGGCCCTGCTGCAGAGCGGGGCCACTGGGGAGCCCGTGCAACTGGACTCCCTCTGGGCAGCTGGCCCGGAGGCCTGGCTGCAAACCAGCGGCTCCGCCCTGTTGGTGAACGGCGCGGCCTATGCGGGACGGCTGCGCTTGATCCAGGACGGTTCCGCCCTTCGGGTGATCAACCACCTCAGCCTCGAGCAGTACATCAGTTCGGTGGTGGGTTCTGAGATGCCCAGCAGCTGGTCGATGGAGGCCCTGCGTGCCCAGGCCGTGGCGGCTCGTTCCTATGCCCTGGCCCACATGGCCCGTCCGGCCAACACCCATTGGCATCTGGGAGACACCACCCGCTGGCAGGCCTACCGGGGCTTGGCCAGTGTCAATGGTCGCACCCGGGAGGCCACGGCCAGCACTGCCGGGCTGATACTGAGTTATCAGGGGGCAATCGTGGAGAGCCTCTACGCGGCAACCACCCAGATCACGATCGAGGCCCATGGGCACCTCGGCGCCAGCATGAGCCAGCATGGGGCCCAGGAGCTCGCCCAGAGGGGCTATTCCTACAACCAGATCCTTGGGCACTACTACCAGGGCGCTTCCCTGGCGCGCCTGAAGGCCGGTGGAGCGAGCTGAGCGCCTCCTGCAGGCGGGCCTGCAACGCTCCGAACAGGCCCGGGCCAACCGCGCCCTGGTGCCCCTGGCCACTGATCTGCTGTCCCTGCCGGAGGTAGAACCCTTCGTGGTGCGCCGCCTGCTGAGTGCCACGCCGAAGCACCTGCGCGCCAGCGGTCCTCGGCCCAATCCGTTTCTGCCCTGGGACCCGCGCCTGGAGGTCAGCAAGCTAGGCCGCAGCCACGTGGTCCTGCTCAACAAGTATCCGGTTCAGCCAGGGCATCTGCTGCTGATCACCCAGCAGTGGCAGCCCCAGTCGGGCTGGCTGCAGTCCAGCGACTGGCGGGCGGTTGCTGAAATGGACGCCGACACCGGCGGCCTGTGGTTTTTCAACAGCAGCGCCGCCGCCGGCGCCAGCCAGCCCCACCGGCACCTCCAGTTGCTGCCCCGGCAAGCGGACGCCAGCAGCTGTCCTCTGGCTGAAAGGATCCTGGCCCAACTGGACCGGCCGCAACCCTGCTGGTCCTGGCAGCATGCCATCAGCCGCCGCCGGATCCAGCCGGCAGTGGCGGGCTCAGGCGCCAGCGAACGGGCCAGGGAGCTGGAGCAGCTCTACCACGACCATGCGCGCTTCCTTGGACTCGGCAGCCCAGGACACGACCCCCAGCCGCGCCACCCTTACAACCTGCTGTTCACCGATCACTGGTTGATGACCGTGCGCAGACAGCGGGAGCATTGCGCGGGTTTCAGCGTCAACGCCCTGGGCTTTGCTGGCTACCTGCTGGCCACCGAGGGCTCAGACCTTGGCTGGCTGATGCAGCAGGGCCCGTGGCAGCTGCTCAGGTCTGTGGCGTCCCCAACCAGCGGCGCGCCTCCGGCCACCGGCCAGCCGGAATGACGGCCCTGTGATTCCGTGGTTTCACGGTTGTGGCGAGCAACCCCGCTGGAGCTCTCTGGAAGGAAGGAGCACGGTTCCGCTCCGGTCCAACGGTCATGTCGAGCACTCTCATCCCATCTCAAACAGCCTGTCCAGGCACCAGCCGCACCACTGGTCGCCAGCGGCCCCTCTCCCGAACGCTCCAGCAACGCAATGCCCGGATTGAGCAGTACCAGCAACTGGTGCGGCCGATAGCCCTGCACTACCACCAGCGCTGTGCCGAACCGCTCGACGATCTGATGCAGGTGGGACTGCTTGGCCTGTTGCGGGCAGCCGAGCTGTACAGCCAGCAGCGCCAGACGCCCTTCGACGCCTTTGCCCGCCCCCATATCCGGGGAGCCATCCTGCACTACCTGCGGGATACGGCACCGGCCGTGCGTCTGCCAAGGCGACTGGAGGAGCAGCACCACCAACTGGCCCAGCTCCGCCGCCAGTGGGGCGCACACCCAACCCCTGAGCAGCTGCGGCAGGCCATGGGCCTCAACCCAGGGCAGTGGCAGCGCCTGCTCGAGAGCGGGCTCCACCGTCGGCCCTTGAGCCTGGACCAACTGCTTGTGGAGCCGGAGGCAACCGACCAACTGCCTGCCATCCAACAGATCGATGCTCGCCCCGAGCCGGAGCTGGAGGTGCGCAACCTTCTTGGTCAGTTGGAGCTCAGCCAGCGGGCTGTGCTGGAACGGGTGGTGCTCGCGGGCTGGAGCTACCGGCGCACCGGAGAAGCCCTGCAGATCAGTCCGATGACGGTGCAACGCCGGCTGCGCAGCGGCCTGGCACAACTGCACCAACTGCTCAGGGCTGGGGTTCCTGGGGCTGCCGTTGCATCTGTTGCTCCAGGGTGCTGATGGAGGCATCAAGGGCGGCCAGCTGCCGCTCCACACCGTCGCGCCAGAAACGCAGCATGTGCAGGCGGCGCTCCTGAAAACGACGCAGGGCTTGCTGGCGGTCGGCCTCGGGCCCTGGACAGCACCCAAACAGGGGAATCATGGATCTATGCTTCTGAGCGTTCTTTTTAGCGAGTCGCTCCCCCTGATCGAGAGCCAGCCGTTTCCGATCAGGCGGGTCGCCAACAATTCGGCCTCCGGGCGTGCACCCTGGCCCGAGGGTGAACAGGTCACCTAATGGCCTGGGTCCACCCCGCCCTGCGCTGCACTGTGGCAGCGTGAATTAGGTGAGCCGGGGCTTGCTGCCACCCGTCACTCTTCACTGTCAAGTTAATTTGCCCTCATTCAGACCATCCCCTGTGAGTCACGCCATCGCCGCGGTGGTGTTTGGCCTGGCGGAGGTGATTCCAGCGCTCCCTAGCCACGCCGCGGTGGCCCTGATGGCAGGCCAACGGGCCAAGCCCCTCAACGGAAGCTTCAACCGTGTACCGGTGCTCCACTCCAACCAGCCGGAGGAGGTGGAGGGGCCTGGGATTTTGATTTCGACCGTGCCTGGATTCAGCTACGCGGCTGAAAACAGCATGGCTCTTGCCAATGCTGAATACACCTTCAACGGTGAGTTCGGCCTCCATATGCATCACAAATACTTTCCCTCCTATCGAAGTCAGATTCGAGCTGATCAGCGACGAACAGAACTCACCTTGGGAGTTATTTTAATCAACCCAGGCAAGTCTCCGGTAACCATCCAGTTTGAGAGCGGGGCCGTACGGAACAGCTTCGAGGCCCCTTACCTGGCCAACCACCTGTTGGGTGTGAAACCCCTTGGCCCCAGGCCATGGAATACCGGTCCAGGAGACGCCACAGCCGTCCAGATGTTGCGCAACCAGCTCGACCGCAACCTGGTTGACCAGGTCGTGATCCCCCCTCGCAGTCGTTTGGTGTTGTTGAGTACGCGCTTGCCGGCACTCGGCATCGCCAATGGTCTCCTGAAGGGCCGCAGCAACGGGCCATTCCAGATGGCGGTTGTGGCTGGCGGTAACGGTGCCTCCGCCATGGATCTGATCGCCGTGCTGGACAGTCGGCGCCTGGCCCCCGGCAGGGTGTATCTCAACAGGTTGGCGGATATTCAGAACAGGCGGATCTTCTCCCGCGTGGGCGGGGTGGCTCTGGGCGACAGCTACCAGGCCCAACTACGCCATGATCTGAAGGCCGAAGGGCCCCTGCACTTGCCACTCACCAGCACGGTGCGCCATCACTTCGGCACCCGTGACGTGCAAGTGAATCCCCTGGCTGTACGCATGGCCGATTCCGCCCTGGACAACGTGGGCACCTATGGCGTGCGTTTCGATGTGGATCTCAGTCTCTACGGCTCAGGGCCCTACGAACTCGTCATCAGCCATCCATCGCCCCCGAACGGCACCCCACCATTCATCGCATTCCGCGGTTCTCTGCAGGTCCAGACCGAGGATGGAGTTCAGGACGTGCACCTTGGGATGCGCTCCGGTGAAAGCCATGCCCTCACCACCGTCAATCTTCGGCCCGGCGTGCCCAATCCGGTGCGCGTGAGCCTGGTGTATCCCGCAGACGCCACTCCTGGCCATCTGCTCAGTGTGGTTCCAGCCAACCAGTTGGCCATGGTGCAGGCCCGCCAGCAGAGTGCAGCGGCCACAGCCGTGAGAACACCGGCACGTGCCCCCGCAGCCGCGGCACCAAAGGCGAGAACCAGAACAGCCACAACAGGACCGACACCCAACCCCTTGATGGGCCCCGCACCCATCCGCCCCCCTGCATCCCTGCCATCCCGACCGCCGATCCAGAGCTCCGGTGTGAATGCCCAGCAGCTGGACCGCTATCAACAGGCGATCGAGGCCCAACAGGAGATGATGCGCCAGTTGATGGATCGTTGAACAGCCAGCAGGGAACCGGTGGCCGAGGAAGAACTGCAGCAATGGCGCACGATCAACCTCAAGCTCCCCGCTGAGCTGGTCACGCGCATTGATGCCCTCAAAGGCGAATACGGACTGCGTAGCCGTGGAGCCATCGTGGAACGGCTGCTCAATGAGCTGTTTGGTCCCTCGCTGGAGGACAGCAGCGATAGCGAGACTGAATCACCTGAGCAACGTCCGGGGCTCGAAGGTGCCGAGGGGATCTTTGATGAACGCGGCGCCCTTGTCCTCGTCTACCGCGGCGACAGCTCCGATATGGTGCTGGACCTGGACCTCCGCCCCGATCCCGCCGATCAGCAGGAGGGCCACTCCGCCAGCAGCCAATCCCGTCCTCGCGGCATCGACTTACCGGGCTTTGTGCGCCGGCAGTCGGAACAGGTGCGCCGCAATCTGCAGCCCAGGCAGCGGGTGGCCGCGGAGTCGCTGGATCTGTTGCCCCAGATGTCAGCGGACGTGCTCGAGGAGGCGCTGGAGCGCGTTCGCAGCCACTGGCTGGAACTGTATGGGAAGTCGGCGAATGAAACGGTTCTGGAGGCAGCAATGGTCTGGCTCGCGCAGGACATCTGGCCCCAGAGTGACCAGAGCGAGGGGCGTCCGTTTCGTTGGAGCCTGGTGACTGACGTCATGGCCAGCCTGGCCCCCTGCTGGCCTGCGGGGGGCCCAGACTTTGAGCGGGTCATTGTGGCCGCAGGGATTCTGGAGGATCCCTTCAGCGGCTCCACGTTGGTTCTGCGGGTGCCGACCCTGATTCGTCGCTTCGTGCACCGCTTCCGGCGACGGCGGGGAACATCCTTCCAAACCCTGGAGCACACGATGACCCTGCACGGGGCCCTGAAACTGCTAGAGCTACCCACAACCCCTGGCCATCGCCTCACCCTTCCCCAGATCCGTGAGGCCTATCGCGAGTTGGCGCTCGCCCACCATCCCGACTCGGGGGGCACGGAAGAGGGCATGCGGCGCCTGAACGAGGCCTACCAGCTCCTGAAGGAGCTCTACCGCAGCCCCACAAGCTGACTCAGTCGTACCAACTGAGACCTTGATCGGGTCCCAGAACCACTCTCACAAGAGACAATGAAGACCATGAGATCTATCAAGTGTCAGAGCTGACACTTGATAAGACTAGGCCCGCGTCCCGGCAGAGATAGGGGAGACAGCTGAACACGCTCGCCTATCTCAATTGGGTCTTGCAAAAATTGTCTGTTCTAGATGCAGCGCAAGGAGCTTTAGCTGGGGAGCTCAGAGGTTCGCGGGCTGGGCCCAGCCTGGATTGGTGGGGCTGACGATGCAGTCGCATGGCCGGCCAGCTGTCCAATCCCCCTGCCACCTTCTGTCCATCGTCCGGATTCATCGGCAGGATCAGCTGCACCGCAATGCTTTACGCGAAGCCAAGCCATCTGCGTATCTGTGTGAGACACAGATACGCAGACAAGTTCTGCCGCTTGGACGCAGGCCATGGGCTTGCAAGGCCGAAGCACGACCAAGGCCTGGGGCGCCCGAGCTCAATACTGAGACCCCGTTGCGTGTCTCACCCATCCCAGTCGAGCATCGGCACGGGTCCCGCCCTGTGTCTTGGCTGCGACCTGGGGGAGCCGTCGCGATGCTCCATGGTCCAGGCCCGTTGCGGATGAGCAGGGCCAACACACCCCGCTGGCAGGGATGGGGGGAGAGAGAGGAGCGGCGCTCCATTCAGGCGCGGCAGGACGGCCAACACAATTAGTCTCTACTATCTCATCTAGGGCCCTTTTCAGGACTAGCTCCAGGTCTCACACGAGACGCGCGGGGCAGCAGTGCGGTCCGCAGGGTCGACGACAAAAAACCCCGTTGGTGGGGATCCACCAACGGGGTTTGCGTATCCGGGAACGAACAGCAGGGTGCCTTCGGCAACCGCGCGCCTTAGGTGGTGGTCTGCATCCCCTGGATCAGAAAGTCGAAATAGGGACCAGCCAGGGAGGCATCGTCTGTACCCAGCAGGGCAAGGGCAGCGTCCTTCATGGTGCGCATGGCCTCCACCATCCCAGGCATGGGCACGCCAAGGCTATTGTACATCTCGCGGGCACCTTCCAGCCCGATCTTCTGGATCAGTTCAGTGCTGCCTGCCAGAACGCCATAGGTAACAAGGCGCAGATACCAGCTGTAGTCACGCAGGCACTGGGCCCGTTGTTTCTGACCATAGGCATTGCCGCCGGGGGCGACGTAGTCAGGCTTGCGGGCGAACAGCTGCTTGGCTGCCTCGTCCACGATCTTTTTCTCGTTCTCAGTGAGTACGCGCACCACAGAAAGCCGCCGTGCTCCCCCGTTGAGGAAATCCACCATGGAGCGGAGTTCACCGCCACTGGGGTAACGGAGCTGATCGTCTGCCTGAAGAATCAGATCCCGAACGACGCTCATCGCAGCGACCACACGCTGGCCCATCGTATCGAGTTCAACCCGATTGCTGCCCCCGGTTGGGCAAGGTGTAACGGCACTTTGCACGGCGTAGGGTCAACAGCTTGAGCAGGGTCCGCTCCGATGCAGAACCAGGCACAGCCGCAGGACGCGCTGCGGGTCGGAGAGCGGTTGGAGCGCAAGGTGACCGGTCTCAGTCACGACGGTCGCGGCGTTGTGACGATCGACGGCGTGGTGGTGTTTGTGGCTGGTGCCCTGCCCGGAGATCTGGTGCGCCTGCGGCTGGACCATCGGGCCAGGCGCCATTGGCACGCCCAGTTGGAGCAGGTGCTGGAACCCTCCCCCCAGCGGCGCCAGCCCGCCTGCCTGTTGGCTGATCGCTGCGGAGGCTGCAGCCTCCAGCACCAGCAACTTCAGGATCAGCGGCGCTGGAAGCGGCAAAAAGTTGTAGAGGCTCTGCAGCGGATTGCCCACCTGCGGGAGGTTGAGCCGTTGGTGGCCCCTCTGCTCAGCGATCCCCAGGGGCTGGGCTACCGCAACCGCGCCACCCTGCCCCTTGAGCGCAGGGATGACGGCACCCTGAGGGCCGGCTATTACCGCACCGGCAGTCACCAGCTGGTGAATGTGAACCACTGTCCGGTTCTCGATCCTCGCCTCGACCAGCTGATTGCCCCGCTCAAGCACGACTTGGAGGCCAGCGCCTGGCCTGTGGATCGCCACCTCAGCGGCGCTGGCGGCCTGCGTCATCTCAGCCTGCGTGTTGGACACCACAGCGGCGAGTTGCTGCTCACCCTGGTGAGCAGTCACGCCCAGCTGGCTGGGATGGAGCGCTGGGCCAACAGGTGGCTTGAACGCTGGCCAGAGCTCGTGGGTGTGTGCCTGAATCTGCAGGACAGGCCCACCAATGTGCTGCTCGGCCCCCACACCGAACGCGTGGCGGGTCGGGACTGGATCGAGGAGCGCTTCGCCGGGCTCAGCCTGAGCATCGGCGCCGACACCTTCTTCCAGGTGAACACACCGATGGCCGAGCGGGTTGTTCCGCTGTTACTGGAGGCTCTCCAGGATCTGGATCCCGGCTTGCTGCTGGATGCCTACTGCGGGATCGGCACCTTCAGCCTGCCGCTGGCCGCTGCAGGCTGGCAGGTGTTGGGGATTGAGCTGGGCTCTGCGTCGGTGGAGCGCGCTCGCCACAACGCCGAGCGCAACCAGCTAGGTGTGCGCTGTCGCTTTGAGGAAGGAGCGGTGGGTACCCTGCTGGGCGAACGGCTGGACGGTGCAGCGGCCCTGCTGGTGGATCCTCCTCGTAAGGGTCTGGAGTCCCAGGCCCTGGCGGCGATCCTTGCGACACCGCCAGAGCGGATGCTCTACCTGAGCTGCGATCCGGCCACCCTGGCCCGCGACTTGGCCGTCTTGGCGGGAGCAGACGGCCCTTACGTCCTGAGGGCGGTGCATCCCCTTGACTTCTTCCCCCAGACCAGCCACGTGGAGGCCCTGGCCTGCCTGGTGCGGCGCTAGCGCAACGTGGCGCCGCATTGTTGTTCCAGGGCTGAGCGCACGGCGGCATGGGCCTGCTCCACCTGGTCGTCAGTGAGGGTGCGCTGGGGATCGCGGTAGCGCAGGCGAAAGGCCTGGCTGCAGGCGTCAGTGTCAAGCTGGCTTCCCTCATAGCGGTCGATCAGCTCGGCGTGCTCCAACAGGGGTCTGCCGGCCTTGCGGATGATCTGCAACAGATCCGAGGCCTGGGTGCTGCGCGGCACAACCAGGGCCAGATCCCGCTCGGCGGCGGGCACTGTGGGGTAGGGCTTGAAGGCAGGCTGCCAGCGATTGCGGCGCGTGGCGGCCGTGAGCACGGGTGCGAGCTCGAGCTCAAAGAGATGGGTGGCCTCCGGCAGATCGGCCTGCTCGGCTTGCTGGGGATGGAGCTGGCCGAACCAGCCCGCCGGACGGCCCTCCAGCACGAGCTGGGCAGCCCGGCCGGGGTGGAGCAGGAGGTTGGTGTTCAGCAGCCTGTCTTCAAGAGTCAACTGCAGGCTGGCGAGGGCCTGCTGCAGGGCGCCGCGAGCCTGGAAATAGTCGGCGGGAGCGGGCTTTCCACTGCTGCGCCAGCGCTCAGAACGGCGCTCACCACAGATCACACCTACCAGCACCGTGCGGCAGGCCTCGGCAGCCGTGCTGTACACGGCACCGATCTCAAAGGCCCAGAAACCTGGCTGGCCGCTTTGCAGATTGCGCCGGGCCGCCGCCAGCAGCTCCTCCACCAGGGTGTCGCGCAAATGACCGTAATCCGCCAGCAGGGGATTGGCGAGGGGAATCCGCCCCTCAGCGGCCGGTACCAGGGAAAAACTGCAGACCTCCTGCAGACCGGCGTGGCAGAGGGCGCGCCGGAGACGACGTTCAGCGGCCTGTTCAGGCGTCAGGCCACCCGGCTCGATGGGGTCGGGCAGGTGGCAGGCGAACTGGTCATAACCCACCAGCCTGGCCACTTCCTCGATCAGGTCCACTTCCCGGCGCAGATCGATGGCCCGGGCCGGGGGCACCCTCACGTGCCAGCCCTCACCCTGGTCCTCCACCGTGCATCCGATTGCCTCCAGGGTGGAGCGGATGCGCAAGTCGTCCAGATCCTGCGGCTCCCCGTCCACCACCACCGCACCCAGCAGATTGTGCAGAACATCGCGGCGCAGGTGCAGCGGTGGGGTCGGTTGCTGCGGACGACGGTGCAGCCAGCGTCCTGCCACCTGGCCGCCGGCCAACTCAGCCAACAGGGCGCAGGCGCGATCGGCCGCTGCCAGGGTGGCCTCGGTGGGCAGGCCTTTCTCAAAGCGGCTGCTGGCCTCGGTGCGCAGGCCCACACTGCGGGCGGACTGGCGCACGAGCTGGGGTGCGAACACCGCCGCCTCCAGCCAGATGGCGCTGGTGGCTTGGGAGACGGCCTCGTCGGCGCCGCCGATCACACCGGCCAGGGCGATCGGCCGGTCGCCGTAGGTGACAGTGAGGGCGACGTCACTGAGCACCCTTTCCTCTCCGTCGAGGCTGGTGAAGCGCTCTTCTGGTCTGGCCTGACGCAGTCCCAGGGCTGATGGCCTGGCTTCCCCGCCGCTGAGGGCGGCCAGGCGATCACGGTCGAAGGCATGCAAGGGCTGGCCCGTCTCCAGCATCACCAGGTTGGTGACATCCACCACGTTGTTGATCGGCCGGATGCCCGCCTTCTCCAGTCGCCGCTTCAGCCAGCCAGGCGAAGGCGCCACCCGCAGGCCCTCCAGGGCCGTCACGCTGAAGAGTCCCCCCTGCTCGATCAGCTGGCAGCTGGCGTGATCCAGCGTGAGTGGGGCGGCTTCGCCCAGCGGAGTGACGGGGGCAAATCGGGTGCGTCCGCCGCTGAGAGCTGCCACTTCCCGGGCGATGCCCTGCATTGACAGGCCATCCGGGCGATTGGCGGTGATCGCCAGCTCAAGCACCTGGTCGTCCAGGCCGAAGCAGGGCCCGACCGGTGTGCCCAGGGGCGGAACCACCTCGAGGAGTTGATCGAGCTCGGCGATGCCGTCGGAGCCGTCACTCAGGCCCAGCTCGGCCAGGGAACAGATCATGCCGCTGCTGGCCACACCGCGCAGCTCGGCCGGCTTGATGGTGAGGTTCACCGCCGGCAAGGTGGCCCCCACCAGGGCAACCGGAACGTGCAATCCGGCCCGCACATTGGCGGCGCCACACACGATCTGGAGGGGCTGGGCCTGGCCCACGTCCACCTGACACACGCTCAACTTGCTGGCGTCCGGATGGGGCTGGCGATCCAGCACCTTCCCCACCACCACGCCCTCGGCCTGGGCGGCCAGGTCGTCGATGCCCTCCACCTCAAACCCGGCAATCGAGAGGCGCTCGGCCAAGGCCTCGACCGGCAGGTCCAGGTCTCCTCGGCCATCAGGGCCTCCCACCAGCTCCCGCAGCCACTGGTGAGAGACGCGCATCGACAACAATTGGAACAACGAAGGCCGATCCTAGGCAGCCACGGCGGAGGGCCGGAACCCCGGGGCCCGTCACGCAGTAGGGTGGGCTCTTGTCAATTCGCATCGCACACGCGGCGCAACGTCCTTCATGGCTAAGAACAAGGGCGTCCGGATCGTGATCACTCTTGAGTGCACGGAATGCCGGTCCAACCCCGCCAAGCGGTCTCCTGGTGTGTCTCGCTACACCACCGAGAAGAACCGCCGCAACACCACCGAACGGCTCGAGCTGAAGAAGTTCTGCCCCCACTGCAACAAGTCGACGGTTCACAAGGAAATCAAGTGATCCCGATGGCCTAAGCCGCTGCCCGTGCGGGTTAGGTCTTGCAACGGCACGTTTTCTTCTCATCCTTTTCCGTTCCTTTCATGGCCAGTTCCTTCTTCAAAAAGCGCCTGTCGCCCATCAAGCCGGGCGACCCGATCGACTACAAGGACGTCGATCTGCTCAAGAAGTTCATCACTGAACGCGGCAAAATCCTGCCCCGCCGTCTCACCGGGCTGACTGCCAAGCAGCAGCGTGACCTTACCAACGCGGTCAAGCGTGCTCGGATCGTGGCTCTCCTTCCCTTCGTGAATCCCGAGGGCTGAACCCACCCTGGCCCAGGTCAGCTTCCACCCTGGCGACCTGGTCGGCGTAACCCACGACCGGGGCAGCGAGAGCCACGCCCGCCTCGCGGTTGTCCATGCTGTTCAGAACAGCAGGCTGCAGCTGGTGGTCGGGCCGACAGCCCGCTCCCAGGTGTGTCCGCAGCGCGATGTCCAGTTGATTTGCCCCCTGCCGGCTGGTGTCGACCCACCGCCACGGCTGGGGGTTTTTCCGTGGGACTTCACCAGCGAGAGCCTCAGCGCCGCAGAGCCCAAAGCCAGAGATCGCGCTGCAGCCTGGCTACTTCTCCAGGACGCCATCGGGGAAGAGCTGGAGCTGGCCAGCTGGTGCGAGCTGGTGCTGGGCGGCCGCGAGCCGATCCAACTGGCAGCGGCCTGGCTGTGGCTCCACGGCGATCAGCTCTGGTTTCGCCTGCGCCAACAGCGCGTCAGCGCCAGACCGAGCGACGATCTGCGCCGCCTGCGCCAGAACCGCGACCGCCAGCAACGGCAACAGCGCCTTGAGCGGGCCTGGCACCACGCCCTGCAAGCCCGCGAGCCCCTCGACCCCGAGCTGCTGGCCGGCCAGCAGCGCCACGAACTCAGCCTCCTGGAGCGCTGGGCCGCTGGCGACAGCACCGATCCCCTGCCGCCCTCCCTCCGCCAGGCCCTGCAGGGCGCCCACTGTCAGGCGGAACCCGGGGCGGTCCGACACCTGCTGGTGGACCTGGGCCGCTGGCAGCTCCACCACCTGCCCTCGCTCAGCAACAGCAGCTGGCACCTGGGGTTCAGTCCGGACCTGGAGGCCGAGGCGCAGCGGCTGGTGGCCGAGCACGACACCCCCCAGCCGGGCGATGGGCAGCGCCTCGATCTCAGCGGGCAGCACTGTCTCACCATCGACGACGACGACACCGAAGACATTGACGACGGCCTGGCCCTGGAGCGCCGCCCCAACGGCGTTGAGCGACTCTGGATCCATGTGGCCGATCCCGACCGCCTGGTGCCGATGGGCTCCCCCCTCGACCTGGAGGCCCGCCGCCGCGCCACCAGCCTCTATCTGGCCCGTGGAACCCTGCCGATGTTCCCGGTTGAGCTCAGCACCGGACCGTTCAGCCTGCGGGCAGGACACCGCTGTGCGGCCTGGAGCGTGTGGGTGGAGCTCGATGCCACGGGTGCCGTGGCCGCGAGTGGGGTGGAACGCAGCTGGGTGCGGCCCGCCTACCGCCTCTCCTACGCCGATGCCGATGAGCTGATCGAGTTGGCCCCACCGCAGGAGCCCGACCCCGCTGCCCTCCATGCCCTGTTGCAGCGCCGCCGCCAGTGGCGCGTGGCCCGGGGGGCCCTGCTACTGGATCAACCGGAGGGACGGATCCGCGATGCGGCTGGGCTGGCGAAGCTGGAGATCAGCGAACCAGGCCCGGCCCGGCTGATGGTGGCCGAGGCGATGATCCTGGCCGGCGCCGTGGTGGCCGAGTTGGGCCGTGAGCACCAGTTGGCCCTTCCCTACCGCAGCCAGCTGCCGGCAGAGCTGCCAGCGGCCCCCGAACTGGATGCCTTGCCACCGGGACCCGTGCGCCATGCCGCGATCAAACGCTGCCTGAGCCGGGGCATCAGCGGCAGCCAACCCGCGTCGCACTTCAGCCTGGGGCTGCCGGCCTACGTCCAGGCCACCTCGCCGATCCGTCGCTATGGCGATCTGGTGGTGCAGCGCCAGCTCCTGGCCCTGCGGGAGGGTCGGCAACCCCTGAGCAGTGACCAACTGCTGGAGCTGCTGGCTGAGCTGGAGTCACCCCTGCGCCAGGCCGTGCAGATCAGCCGCGACGACCAACGCCACTGGCAACAGGTGTGGTTCGATGCCCACCGCGGTGAGGCCTGGCGGGCCCAGTTCCTGCGCTGGTTGCGGCCCCAGGACCGTCTTGGATTGGTGCACCTGGAGGACCTGGCCATGGACCTGGCGGCCGAGTGCCCGGCCGGCAGCGATCCTGGCGATCAGCTGATGGTGCGGGTGCAGCAGGTGGACCCGTTGCGTGACCTGCTGCGACTCAGCGCCAGCCGCTGAACCCAGGTGCAGCCACCTCCGTGTTCAGCAGGCCAGGCGCGACACCCGCAGCCAAGGCCCCCAGGGATTGGCGACGCCCACCAGCTGCACGGGGCCGGCACTGGCCTGGGCCAGCCAATGGTGCAGAGCAGGCTCCAGGGTGATCAGCGGCCAACCCTGCCCAGGCGCGCCGGCCACCCCGCTGAGCAGATAACTGCCGTTATCTGTCTGCTGCAGCTCACCCTGCCAGAGCTGCTCGCCAGGCTCGCTCGGCCCTTGATCGGGCAGGAGGTCGGCTTCCAGGTGGCCTGGTTGTTTGTGACGGGGCGCCAGCTGACCCTGGGCATCGAGCAGGGATGGATCGGCGAGGGCAGCCAGCTGGCGCTGGCGCCAGGCCGGATGGTGCCAGGGGGTGTCCCAGAGCGGCAGGGGGCCAGCCGGTGCCAGGGGATCGTTGATCAGGCTCCGCTGCAGCAGCCCCACGGGCAGTTCGGCCGGCAGGCAGCCCCGCTGCACACACAGGGCAGCAGCCAGGCCAGCAGCCTGGCCCAGATTGAGAATCTGGGGCTGCAGGCGCGTGGCGCCATTGGCCATATGGCTCACGCTGAAGCCCTTCTCGGCCGCGAGCAGGTTCCCGGTGTCGGCACTCACCAGGGCGCCGTAGGGAATGGTGAACGGCGTGCCGGTCCAGCGGCCACCCCAGGGGCAGCTCTTCGGCGCCAGGGGCCAGTCCGGGCCCGGGTAGTGGTGGTCGTTGGCGTAGTTGCCCACCACCAGGGAATCCAGGTGGCCGTCGCGGCTGGGCAGGGCGGCCATGGAGGCCCCAGCCCCCTGGGGTAACAGCTGCTGCTCGATCAACGTGCTCAACCCCACCAGCCGGCGGCCCTCCCGCCAATAGGGCATCAGCGCCAGGGGCCCATCGCCCGTCAGGGACGAATGGGCTGCGGCACCGGCGGGGAACGGACCCTCCAGGTGCAGCCAGCCGTCGCTGGCCTCACTGAGGGCACGGCCGAAGCTGAGGCTGTGCTCGCGCATCGCGGCGAACAGCTCGGCTTCGGCCGCCGGGTCATCAGCGAAAGCACGCTCCAGGCCGTGGTGCCAGTCATTGCCGTGCAGGGGCCAGTTGAGCATCACCCGGTCGCCGGGCAGGCGCCCGTAGGTGAGGGTGCGTTCCAGGCCAAAGCTGGCCGTGGCCAGGCTGAAGGGGTCGGGAAGTGGCTCTCCCGGAACCGGGCACGACCGATCCGCCCGCAGCCGGCCGATCGCCACCCAGGTGGGCGACTGCAGCGGTTGGCGCTGGAAGAACGGCTCGCTGGCCAGCCGTGCCGCCTCGGGAGCACTGGGTTCCTGCCAGAGCTCCCGGGGCTCCCAGCCCAGCCGGTGGGCCGCTCCGCCCAGTCCGGTGAGTTCGCCCCGGTCGCTGCCATCGATCGCAATCTGGGGAACCACCAGGTCAACCTGCTCCGCCCCATCGGATCCGATGCGCTCCACCTCCAGCCCCGTGATCCGCTGCCCCTGACGGTGCACGCTGCGCAGGCGGCAGCCGCTCCACCACTGCAGCGCTCCAGCCTCCGCCAGCCAACGGCGCAGGATCGCCTCGGCAGTGGCCGGCTGATAGCCGAAGCAGCTCACCCAGTTGTGGTCGAGACCGCTGGGTTCACAGCGGGCCAGCTCCCGCAGGAAGGCCCCCCAGAGTCCGGTCTGCCAGGGGGTGAGTTCATTGCCGTCCGGGCAGCACACCCCGGCCGCACTCACCATGCCGCCCAGCCATGGCCCTGGGGTGAGCAGGAGGGTTGCGGCGCCGCTGCGGGCCGCCTGCAGGGCGGCGGCGACCCCTCCGGTGCCCCCACCCCACACCACAACCGGAACCTGGTGCTCGTGCATGAAGGGATGGGGCAGAAGGTGATGGGTAGGATCCGCTCACGGCGCCGGACAGGCTCGGAACCGACAGGCCAGAGCTGCGCTGGCCAGGAGCTGCGATCGAGCGGCCGCGCGCATTGCCAGGCCATCGAACGCCGCATGTCCTACACCCTCACCACCCCGCTCTACTACGTCAACGACCGGGCTCACCTCGGCAGCACCTACACCACGCTCGCCTGCGACGCCATTGCCCGGTACCAGCGGCTGTGTGGAGAACAGGTCACCTTCATCACCGGCTGTGATGAACACGGCCAGAAAATTCAGCGCACGGCCGAGGCAGCAGGCCTCAGCCCCCAGGCCCACTGCGACCAGGTGAGTGAGGGGTACCGGGATCTCTGGCAGCGCTGGCAGATCAGCAACAGCCGCTTCATCCGTACCACCGATCCACGTCATCGCCAGTTGGTGGAGCAGTTCTTCGCCCGGGTGGAGGCCAGTGGTGATGTGGTGGAGGGTCGCCAGCAGGGCTGGTATTGCGTGGCCTGCGAGGAGTTCAAGGACGATCCCCACGAAGCCCAGGACCCCGAGTGTCCGATCCATCGCAAGCCGCTGGAATGGCGCGATGAGCTCAACCTGTTCTTTCGCCTTTCCCGCTACCAGGAGCAGATCGAGGAGCTGATCCGCCGCCCTGGCTTCATCGCCCCGGCCAGCCGCCAGAAGGAAGTGGAGAATTTCGTGGCCCAGGGCCTGCGCGACTTCTCCATCTCCCGCATCGATCTGCCCTGGGGGATTCCGGTACCCGGCCATCCAGGCCATACCTTTTATGTGTGGTTTGACGCCCTACTGGGCTACCTCACAGCCCTCCTGCAAGGGGATGGGGCCAAGGGTGGCAACAGCCCCGAACCAGGGCAAACCGTTGCGCTCGACCAGCTGCTGCACGATGGCTGGCCGGCCCAACTGCATGTGATCGGCAAGGACATCCTGCGTTTCCATGCGGTCTACTGGCCGGCGATGCTGCTCTCCGCTGGCTTACCCCTGCCGGAGCGTGTGTTTGGCCACGGCTTCCTCACCCGCGAGGGTCAGAAGATGGGCAAATCGCTGGGCAACGTGCTCGACCCGGAGGTGCTGCTGGAGCGCTGCGGCCGCGATGCGGTGCGCTGGTACCTGCTGAGGGACATCCCCTTCGGGGAGGACGGCGACTTTCAACAACAGCGCTTCAGCGACCTCGTGAACAACGACCTGGCGAACACCATCGGCAACCTGCTCAACCGCACGAGCTCGATGGCACGCAAGTGGTTTGCCGAGGCCGTGCCTCCCGCCGGTGATGCGATCGACTCCGCCCACCCCCTGGCCCAGGCCGCTGACTTGGCCGTGGGCGAGTTCCGTAGGGCGATGGATCGGCTGGAATTCCGTCCCGCCGCCGAGGCGATCCTGCAGCTCGCCACCTCCGCCAATGGCTATCTCAATGAACGTGCGCCCTGGTCGGCGATGAAACAGCCCGGGCAGGAACAGCAGGTGGGCCAGGATCTCTATGCCGTGCTGGAGGCGAGCCGGCTGGTCGCGGTGCTGCTGGCTCCCCTGTTACCGGAACTCTCCGCCCGCATGCTCGAGCAACTGGCCCTCGAACCCTTCGAATCGGCCACCAACGCGGATGGTCCATGCCCGTGGACCACTGCCCTGGCCTGGGGAGGGCTGCCCGCCGGCCAGCGCCTGCCCGCTCCCCAGCCGGTGATGCAGCGGCTGGAGCTCGACGGGCCGTTGTGACCCACCGGGATGCCTGGATCGGCACCGCCCTGCTGGTGGCGTGCAGCCTCGCTCTGGTGAGTTGCCAACGCCGGGTGGTGGAAGACGAGAGCAGTCCACCCTTCGTGTTTCGGGAACTGAACCTGCGCCAGAAGGATCCCCAGGGAAGGCTGCTCTGGGAGATCAGCAGCCCGGAAACCCGCTACGACCTCAGCCGCCGCATTGCCCAGGCCCGCAAGCTGAGCGGGGTGCTGTATCGCAACGGCAAGCCCCTCTACAAGCTCACGGCCAGCACTGCGGTGGTGGTGAATGACGGCGAGGTGGTGCAGCTGGAGGGGCCAACCCGCCTGGAGCGCATCGATCCAGAGCGCCCAGCGGAGCTCACGGCCCTACGGGTGCGCTGGTATCCCTCCCAGCAACGGATGGAGATCGACCGCTCTCCCAAGCTGGTGCAGGGTGCATGGCAGCTCACGGCCGAGCTGGCCCGATTCCTGATCGATCGGGAACGTCTGGAGTTACGCCGGTCGCCCCTGTTGCAACAGCGGGGACCCGAACCGATCCGGCTGGCCCCGGGGCCAATCAACTGGCAGGCTGCCAGCGGTTCCCTGACCGCTCAGGGTCCGGTGCGGGGCGAGCGGCGGCTGGCCGATGGCACGGTGCAGCGCATCACGGCCCCGGCGCTCACCGGCAACAGCCTGGCCCAGACTCTTGACATTCAAGCCCCTATACGACTCGAGGATCCCAGTCGACAAGCCTGGTTGGAGGCAGGCCCCACCAGCCTTGCACTGTCGACCCAGATCGCCCGAAGCAGTGCGCCCTTCCGGGCCCGCTACGGCAAGACCGCAATCAGTGGCAATGCTTTTGTGCTCAATCTGGACAACAAGACCATCTCCATTCAGGGCGACTGCCTGCTCCGCCAGCCGGCGGAGCAGCTCGGGGCCCAGAACTGCCGGTGGAATTGGCAGAGCAACGAGGCCACGGCCTCGGGGCAGGTGATCCTGAAACGCCAGGCCAACGGCCAGGACTCTCGGGCCGAGCAGTTGAAGGGCCGTATTGGCGACGACGGTTTTGCCGAATTCAGCTCGCCGGGGGGTGGGCAGGTGCGGACTCGGCTGAACCTGCCGGCACGGGGGGCTCGCCAAGCCCCGAGCTCCCCTCGGCCGTCTGCCCAGCCTCGGGGTCCCCGTCCTCCGGCATTTCAGCTGTGAGCTTGCGTGCCCAGCCTTCCACCCAGACCAGGTCACTGCGGCTGAAGCAGCGGGGCGACCATCCGCCAAGCACCACCAGCCCCTGATCGCCCATGGGCTGGATCAGCACCGATGGCAAACCGGGCAACAGGCTGTCGAACTCAGCACGACCGGGATAAAGAGCCAAATTCACCAGGGAGATCGCCTGACCCCGCTCGAGGGCACGGGCGCAGATCGGCCCTGGGATGAAAGGCGTGTCCGCCAGCAGCCCCCGGCGGAGCAACACCTCACCGCGCCAAAGCACCAGCACCACTGCTGCCGGACTGGCGGTGAGCAGCATCATGCTGCCCCAGCCAAGGTCCTCCACCAGTGGGCTCGGCAGTGCGGGCGCGAGCTCGAGCCCCGCGTTGCCCTGGATGTCGGCCCGGGCGCTTGCCTCCGGCACTGCCCGCGTCCACAGCACGGCCACCAACATCAGACCAACGCACAGCAAGGAGGCCAACACACTGGCCCGCACCAACGGCGGCTCCGGCAACGGAGCGCTCAGCTGATTCAGCACCACCAGCAGCAACCCGGCAGCGCCGGTGCTCAGAGTGACCCTGGCTGGCAAAGGAAGAGCCATGAAAGGGCGACAGGGGCAACCATTGGCGGCAAACTAGGGCCTGCCAGGCCTGTACTTGCTTGATGAAGCTTGACGTCCCAGCCCCCATCCGCCGCTGGTTGCAGGCCTGTCTGCTTGCGGTGGTGCTCTTGTTGCCCGTCGCCCCTGCCACAGCGATTTCGGCCACGGCCTTCAGCGACACCATCCCCCAGGAGCGTGTCCTGGATCAAGCGGGTGTGCTCAGCCGCGCCGCCAGCGCCGATGTGACCCGCGAACTGGAAAGCCTCAGCGCTGAGCGAGTCGACGCCCATCTGATCACCCTCAAACAGCTGGATTACGGGCTGACGCTCAACCAGCTGGGCGAGGATCTGTTGCAGCGATGGCAGCCTGGCAGCGAGGGCACGGGCCAGCTGTTGTTTCTGATCGATGCCCAGACCAACACGGCGGCCGTGGTGGCATCCCCTTCCCTGGCCGGCCAATTGAGCGCCAACCTGCTGCGCAGCACGGCCCGAACCACCATGACGGCGCCGATCCGGGATGGGGCCCGCTTCCGGCAGGCCAGCCTGGACGGAATCCAACGCATCACGGCGGTGCTTCAGGGGGGGGAAGATCCGGGTGAACCGACCGTTGCCCAGGTGGTCACCCCCAGCAGCAATGTGCCCAGCCGGGAGCAGACGGAATCGAGCAATGGCTTCACCTGGGTGGTGGTGCTGCTGGTGGTCGGCACCGTGGTGCCGATGGCCACCTGGTGGGTGTTTTCCCGCTGAACACCATGGGGCTCAGGAACTGGATCGGTACCCTCGGCAAGGCCCAGGGTCTGCAAATCAGCCACGACCTGGAGCGGGGCTATGAAGCCGCGCTGCTGATCCAGAGCATCGAGCTGGAGCACTACAACGATCGGCCCGTTCGGCCCGAGGTGAACCTGCCCCTGCCCCGGTCCACTCAGGCCCAACTCCTGCGCCGCTTTCAGGCTGCCCTGGACGTCTGCCGTCAATGCCTCAGCACGCTGGAGGCCCACCGCTCCCAGCTGGCTGGCCAGGAGCTGCGCCAGCTGCAGTTGGTGGAATCCGTGGTGGCTCGCTACGACAAGCCTTCGCGTCAACCGCTGCCAGCCATCAGCCGCACACCGGAGGTGTTGCCGCGCACCCTGATCGGCGTGGTCGATCAAGTGAGGCGCCAACTGGATCCCGAAGCGGAAGCAGACGTGTTGGCCGGTTTCCGCCGCCGCCGGGATTCCACCCTGGTTTCGCTGCGGATCCTGTTGCTCCTGGTGCTGGTGCCCCTGTTGGTTCAGCAGTTGAGCCGCACCTATGTCATGGGGCCATTGGTGGATCGCTACGCACCTGTCAGCGCCTTCATCAGCTATCCCAAGCCCCACCTTGAGGAAAAAGCGGTGGAAAAGCTCAGGGTTTACAAAGCCGAGGTTGAATTTGCCGCCCTGCTGGAAGGCAAACCTCTTCCCAGCCAGGACGAGCTGCAACGCCAACTGAGTGAACGGGCCAGACAACTCAAGCAGGAAGCCGACAGCGAAAGCACCGAAGCCATCAAGAACGTTTTGGCCGACCTGGCTGCCTTGGCAGGATTTGCCCTGGTCTGTTTTCTGGGCAAGAGAGACATTCAAGTTCTAAGGGGATTTATTGATGAACTGATTTACGGACTAAGTGACAGCGCAAAAGCTTTTGCTATCATTTTGTTCACCGATATCTTTGTCGGCTTTCACAGTCCTGAGGGCTGGACTGTTCTGCTCGACGGTGTCGCCAACCATCTAGGATTGCCGTCAAGGGAAAACTTTATTATGTTGTTCATTGCCACATTCCCGGTGGTTCTGGCAACGATTTTCAAGTATTGGATTTTCCGATATCTCAATCGGGTATCGCCTTCCTCTGTGGCCACCCTGCGCAACATGAACGGTGGTGGCTGATCGCGACTCACTGGATAGCCAATGGTGATTCACGTTGCCGATTGAGCTGATCACAGGCCCCGCCCGTTGCGGCAAGAGCCGCTGGGCTGAGCACCGTGCAGCCGCTTCGGGGCTCACCGTGCACTACCTGGCCACCGGTCCGCACTTGCCCGACGACCCGGCGTGGCAGGAACGGCTGCGACTCCATCGACTGAGGCGACCGTCCGACTGGCTCTGCCAGGAGGTGGGCATCGGCTTGCCTGCAGCTCTCAAGGACCTCACCTGTCGGGACATTGCCCTGGTGGATTCCCTGGGCACCTGGGTCTCCGCGGGCTTGGATCTTGATCGTCAGGGCTGGCTTGAGCACTGCGCCTGGTTGCAGGCCAGCCTGTTGAGCACCGCCTGCAGGGTGCTGCTGGTGAGTGAACAGGTGGGTTGGGGAGTGGTCCCCCCCACCGCCATTGGCGGCCTGTTCCGCGATCGTCTCGGCAGCCTGGAGGACCAGCTCACTCCGCACTGTCAGCATCTCTGGCTTGTGGTGGCGGGGCGGGCCTTCGACCTGCTGCCGATCAGTGAACCTGTGCCGCCCTGCTGACCATGCCCCGCGTGGTGCTCTACCAGCCCCAGATCCCTCCCAACACCGGGAATGTGGCGCGCAGCTGTGCGGCCACAGGCCAGGAGCTGCACCTGGTGGCCCCCCTGGGCTTTGAGATCAGCGATCGGCAGGTGCGCCGGGCAGGACTCGACTACTGGCCCTACGTCCCCTTGCACCAGCATCCCGATTGGAACGCCCTGCAACAGGAACGGCGTCAGCGCGGAGGCCGGTTGGTGGGCCTGAGCGCCCTGACCGAGACCCCTTACACCCACTTCAGCTTTGCGGAGGACGACTGGCTTCTCTTCGGACGAGAGACCGATGGATTGCCTGCGGTGGTGCAGGCGGAGTGTGATGCCCTGCTCACCATTCCGATGGCCCGCTCCCGGTACCACCCGGGCGGCGGTGTGCGCAGTCTCAACCTGGCGTCGGCAGTGGCGATCGTGCTGTTTGAGGCCTTGCGCCAACTGGATGGGCCCAACTCCTGAGGGGCGGCGAACACCAGCGGTAGTGCCGATTGCGCTTGCCCCCCCATGGACAGTCCGCTACTGTCTGCGCGGTCCAGGGATGTTGGCTTCTCTACTGGGCTCTGATCTTTGGGGACACTGAATGACAGCACCGAAGCCTCGCCTCTTCAGCCGTCAGATCTGCTCTTTGGGCTTGTTCCTGGCACTCCCGATCGCTGCTGCGGTGCCGGCAGTCGGCTTTGCGATCGGTGGCGGCCCCCGGGACCTGGATCCGATCGAGGAGGACGTCCTCGCCTCCCTTCCCCCCTCCACGGATCGCTTGTGGGTGAAGGCCAGACAGCCCATCGGCTTGAGCGATCTCTCAAGGCAGCTGAATGTGCCCAACACGGCATTGGCGAAGCTGAACGGTGTTGAATCCACCCACCGCTTCCGGCAAGGGGACTGGCTGGTACTGCCTGCTGAGCAGCGCCGCGTTGCTGGCCAAGTCGCAGCCCTGGACACCCGTGATGTCCGCCGCACTCCGCCTGGCCTCCAGGCCCCCCCACCGGTGCCCAGCAAAGGGGTGGTGAGGCTGGGCGACACGTTGTTCCAGATCGCCCAGCGCTATGGCACCACCATGCAGGACATCCTGCGCCTCAATCCAGGCCTGGATTCGGCCCGATTGGTGGCGGGAACAGAGATTCAGCTGGTTCAGGCCGCTCCACCCCGCCCGCGCGCGGTCCTTGGCTTGCGTCCAAACACCAGCGGAGGGCTGAGCTGGCCCAATGCCCCCCAGTTCGGTCAGGACGGTCGCCAACTCGACAACCGCCACGCCCAAACCTGGATCTGGCCCACAACCGGTGTTTTTACATCGGGATATGGGTGGCGATGGGGCCGCATGCACCGGGGCATTGACATGGCCAACAACGTGGGCACCCCGATCGTGGCGGCACGCACCGGCCGGGTGGTGTTTTCCGGTTGGCACGACGGCGGCTACGGCTATCTCGTGACTCTCCAACATCCAGACGGCAGCCGGTCGCTCTATGCCCACAACAGCCGCCTGATGGTGAGCACCGGCCAGGAGGTACGGCAAGGAACGGTGATCTCTCTCATGGGCAGCACAGGCCGCAGCACTGGTCCCCACCTTCACTTTGAGATTCACCCCCCCCAATCTGGGGCCGTTGATCCCCTCAGCCTGCTGCCACCCCGCGCCTGATAGGATCTCAGGAACGCGGCTCGGTAGCTCAGCTGGTTAGAGCGTGGGATTCATAACCCCAAGGTCGGGAGTTCAAGTCTCCCCCGAGCCATTTTGCTGTGCATTCAATTTTTCTCAACTCAAGCATTAGATCCTAGATTCCTACGGCTGGATTGTTTAGTCCTTCGCCATACCTGTTTCACTGACGCAGGCATGGCCAGGACTGAAGAGAAACACCTCCTCACCAATGCGATGGACCTGGCCATCAATGGCTTCCAGACCACCACAGACAAAATCAATCAGCCGTTGTCCGGAAACATCCTCTAGCCAACTGGAATTAACCAGAACAGAACAGTTTTCTCTCACCGCCTGGATCACGGTTGCCGCATCCTGAAGCTGGCGTGGTGTGACCACCAGGACGGAGCCGAAGCCCGGAACCACCGCATGGCAGCGCTCCCGGCTGGCCTGCACCTGGGGGAGGAAGGAAGATGTCTGCATCCCCACACCCTGACTGGCTTCAACCCAACCCGAACGGTACCTTCAGGAGTTCTTCGGCATTCGCCGGGCCGAGCTCAGCATTTCGTCATGGAGCTGCGCGGCCTGGGCTAGGCCGCCAGTGGGGCCGAATCCACCAGGGCAGGGGCCAGATGCAGCCCCGGGGACCCCTGCGGAACCCTGATCAGCTCTTCTGAACGAAAACGGGAGATCAGCCGGGTGGTGGTGACCCGGGTCGTGCCAATCAGCTCGCCAATCCGCTCATGGGTGAGCCGGAAGGGAAGGTCACACCAGTCGCCGCAACGCCGCCCCAACCGGGTCACCAAAAGTCCGAACAGGGCGTGCAAGCGCTGTTCGGCGGAACCGAGATGGCGAATGCGCAATAACTGGAGGGTCCACTCATTCACGGCATCAAATCCGTGGCCTTCCACGTCATCGGCGTGGTTGCGGAAGCAGAGGGGGGTGAGTGCCTCGACGCAGACACCTTCACTGCAAAGGCGATCTGTTCGCAGGTGATCGCCCGCCTGCAGAAAGGCAAGGGTCATGCCCTCGGTTTCCTCGCAGGGGCAGTAAACGCGGGCCACCCCCTCCAGCACCTCGATGGTGCAGCTGCCAATCCGCAGGGTTCGATCAATCAGCACGGTCTGGCCAGCCAGGACGCGCACAGCCGGCACGGCGTCACCGGGAAGGAAACGGAACCCCATGCCAGGAGACCTACTTGTTGCGAATGAATCGCATTCTAAAGGGCGCCCCGGCCTTTTGCAAGCGATTCTCAGTAGCAGTGAGAAGGGGGGCTCCTTCAGCGGCCGCGGGCCTGCCGGGCCTCCATGGCCCTGATGAGTCCCTTGCTGCGGTTGACGTCGCCGATGCGCTCACCCTCCGCAGGACGAACCAGGGGCTTCTCGAGCAGCTCTGTGCGCAGCTGCCCCAACAAGCGGAAGTGGCTCGTGCTGTTGTATTTGCGCAGGACCGCCGGCTCCCAGGCCATCTCAATTCAGCAGATCAAGCCCCAAGCCTATGGCGACGCCTCGCACGGCGATCGTGGTAAAGTGTTGAAACAACTGGTACTCGTTCCGAGTTTGCCCTTTGCCAGCGCCGAGCCGGCCGAGCCGGGTTTCAAACTGACGAAGGGCGCGCCCTGGGTTTCGTGATCATCCCATCCTTCCGGTTGATCTCTAAACATCCGCGCACTGGTTGCCACCAACCCCACCCATCTCGAGCATGTCCCGCCTCGTCGGTCTGCAGGCCCCTGATTTCACCGCCACTGCCGTGGTGGACCAGGAATTCCAGACTGTCTCCCTGAGTCAGTACCGCGGCAAATACGTGGTGCTGTTCTTCTATCCGCTCGACTTCACCTTCGTGTGCCCCACGGAGATCACCGCCTTCTCCGACCGCTACGCCGACTTCACCAGCAAGAACACCGAGGTGCTGGGCGTGTCGGTGGACAGCCAGTTCTCCCACCTGGCCTGGGTGCAAACCGACCGGAAGAACGGCGGACTGGGCGAGTGCAAGTACCCCCTCGTCGCCGACCTCAAGAAGGAGATCGCCCGCGCCTACGAGGTGCTCGACGAGGAGGCCGGCGTGGCCCTGCGCGGTCTGTTCATCATCGACCCCGAGGGGGTGATCATGCACAGCACGATCAACAACCTGCCTGTCGGCCGCAGCGTGGATGAGACCCTGCGGGTTCTCCAGGCCTTCCAGTACGTGCAGAGCCATCCCGATGAGGTCTGCCCCGCCAACTGGCAGCCCGGTGACAAGACCATGAATCCTGACCCGGTGAAGTCGAAGGACTTTTTTGCCGCTGTGAACTGAGGACCAGCCCTCCGATCCCGCTGCTTGATGTTGGGCGGCAAGGCCCCCCCTTTTTTTGGCCCAGCACGGCGGGGCCAATCTCCTGGCATCCCAACCAGGTCGCCTCTCAGTGGTTGAGGGCTGAGAGCAGGCGGAGGCCATCGATCCCGCCGGTCATGGCGTCGCAGGCACGCTCGGGATGGGGCATCAGGCCGAGCACATTGCCAGCCCGATTGGTGAGTCCGGCCACATCGCCCAGGGATCCGTTGGGATTGCTGGCGTAGCGAAGCACGATCTGATCGTTGCCCTCCAGCGCGTCAAGAGTTTCGCGGTCGCAGTGAAAACGTCCTTCCCCATGGGCGATCGGGAGCTGGATCGTTTCGCCTTCTGCGTAGTTCTTCAACCACCTGCAGTGGCCAGAACTCACCGTGAGTTCAGCCGTCTCGCACACAAAATGGAGCTTGGCGTTGCGTGTGAGGGCACCGGGCAACAGACCCATCTCCGTGAGCACCTGGAAGCCGTTGCAGATGCCCAGCACCGGTCCACCTGCCTCAGCAAAGGCCTTCACGTCTTCCAACAGCGGAGCAAAACGGGCAATCGCCCCGCAACGGAGGTAATCGCCATAGCTGAACCCACCGGGGATCACCACCGCATCCAGTCCGGCCAGATTGCGTTCTTCGTGCCAAAGGAATCTTGTGGGAACGCCCAGACAGCCCTCCATCGCCCAGCGCACATCCCGGTCACAGTTGGAACCGGGGAACACCACCACGCCGATCGTCATGCCTGCTGCACCTCAGCAGGCGCCACAATCTCAAGCTGCCAGTTCTCGATCACCGGATTGGCCAGCAGCCGATCACTGAGTTGCTCAAGTTGGGCCTGGGCCGTGGCCTGATCGGGAGCCTCCAGCTCCACGTCAACGGCCTTGCCGATCCGCAGGCGACGCACACCAGCCACACCGAGACGGGAGGCTGCAGCTCGGGTTGCCTCCCCAGCCGGATCGAGAACGGAAGGTCTCAGGGAGACCAGGACACGGGCTTGGTAGAGAGGCACCTGGGCTAGGGGAGGTTTGTTAAATCTTGGCAGGCCACTGAACCAGCCCCTGGCGGAGTCGTCAGGTTGAAGAGGAGCCGCCGTGGCCCCATGGTTTCCCAGGTTCAGCGTGTTGAGAAGCCGCTCCCACGCTGGTGTGGGGCTCGCCATGGGCTGATCACCACCGCCGCGCTCGCGCTGGTGGCGATCAGCGTGCTGGGCAGGCCAGGGTGGGCGGATGACGCCCATGGGCAGGAGCAGGGCTTCAGCGTGCCCCTGCGCTGCCAAGTGGATGGCGGTCCCTGGCGCGATTGCCAGATGGAGGTGGAGCAGCTGGGTGCCCAGTGGCACTTGGTGCTGGGCACCGAGCGCTATGGCTTTCAGCACGACGGCCGGGGGCTGGTGCGGATGCGGCGGGGACAGGGGGAATGGACGCCTGTGCAGACCCGCTGGAGCGCTGACGCCTCCCTCTGCTGGGACGGGCTCTGCGCCCAGGGAGCGATCCCCCTCGACTGATCCATCCGGCGCTCAGCCCGGCAGAGCAACAGGCGTGCCAGCCAGGGACTGAAGGGCCCTCTCCAGGGCCCCATGCTCCAATCCAAAGCCCAGCATCACCAGCTCAAATCCTGGCTCCTTCTGCTGCCCGGCAGCGCTGCTGGCAAACCAGCTCTCCAGCCGAGGCCCCACGGCCTGGATCTCCAGGGGACGCGACTTGCCCGCCAGCCAGAGCCTGCCCTTGACGCGAACCAGGTGGTGATCGCGAATCAGCTGCAGCACCGCCTGCTCAAGCGCCTGTCGATCGATATCCCCAGGGACACGCACCACCTGGGACTCGATCGCGACATGGCTGTGGTCGTGATCGCTGTGGTCGTGATGGTCGTGGTCGTGATGGTCGTGGTGCTGGGGGTCGCGGTCGTGGTGCTGGGGGTGGCTGCCATGGTCAGCAAGGCCGATCAGCACCTGGGGATCAAGGGCGCCGCGGACCACGGGCAGCACAGCCGTGCCGGAGCGGATCAGGGGCAACACGCGCTGCCGCACCAGCTCAAGCTGGTCGGCGTTCACCTGGTCGGCCCGGCTTACCACCACCACATCGGCGCACTCCAGCTGTTCAGCAAAGAGCTCCTCGAGCGCACTGGCATGGTCCAGGCTCGGATCCGCCAGCCGCTGGGCCTCAAGAGCTGCGGGATCAGCCACCAATGAACCCTGCGCCAGGGCCCCGCCGTCCACCACCGTGACGACGCCATTCACCCAGATGCGCGTGCGGATCTCAGGCCATCGGAAGGCTGCCAGCAGGGGCTCGGGCAGGGCCAGGCCACTGGTCTCCACCAGAATTCCATCCAGCTGGTCCGCCCTCTCCAGCAGGGTTTGCATGGTGGGCAGGAAATCGTCCTGCACCGTGCAGCACAGGCAGCCATTGGCCAGCTCCACAACCCGGCCCGCAAGGTCGGCCTCTGGGCAGAAGCCGCAGCTGCGCAGCAGATCCCCGTCGATTCCCACCTCGCCGAACTCATTCACCAGAACGGCCAGGCGCTGGCCGGAGTGGAGCAGGAGGTGTCTCAGCAGGGTGGTTTTGCCAGCCCCAAGAAAGCCCGTGATGACCGTCACAGGCAACCGCGCTGGCCCGGCAGTTTGTTCGGCCATGGCTCAACCCAGCTCCGAGGCCAGAGCCAGGGCCACCGACGCCCCCAGCAGTGCGGTGGCAGACCACCGACGGCTGGCCAGGTTCATGCGGGCGGCCAGGGGGCGCAGAACCTGCAGAGCGAGCAGCAGGAGCAGTCCCTGGCTGATCAGCAAACCAATCCAGTAGCTGAACAGGGGCATGGTGGTCCAGCCCAGCACCGCATCGCTCAACACGTAGCCATGGATGGCCATGGCCGGTGCGACGCACCAGGAGGGCAGCCAACCGAGCAAAACACCGGCAACCAGGGCCAGGGTTGCCGCCACCAGCAACTCGGCCAGCGGCAGCCCGGGCCAGAGCAGCCCCAGCGCGCTTCCTGCCAGGCCAACGGCCAGCAAGGCCAGGATCCAGCGGCTGCGCTGTTGCAACCCAAGAAGGGATAACGCCAGCAGGAACAGGAGATGGTCAGGGCCGATCACAGGATGGGCAAGGCCACTCAGCAGCCCGTTCACTGGGCTTGGCTGCAGTCCTGTGAGTTCAACGAGGTGATGGGCCCGGGCAGGGGCATGGCCCAGCACGACAAGGCCTAGCACTCCAGAGAGCGCAGCCAGGGCAGTGGCCCTGCCACGCAAAGAAGCTTCAAACATGGAAACGGTCCGCGCCGAATGGAACGTGAGCCGGCGGGCGTTCTGACTGGAGCGAGGAACCCGCCCTTCACAGCTGCGGGACAGTGCCGGATTTGCACCGGACTTTCCCCCTCTCCTCCGATGGCTGATCCCCACCGGAACCGGTTTAGTAATCGTATCGGTGGATGCCGTCAACGGCAGCCCAGGCTTTCACGGGTGTTGACACCGGTGATTGGGTGGCTCCCCACAGCCCTGGCGCACAGGGCTTTCTGCTCGGGAAGGTCGAGCACCGCATCGGTGAAGTCGGCACCATCAATCACGGCGTCCCGAAAACGGCTCTGCATCAACATGGCGTTGCGCAGCTGGGCGTTGCGCAGGTCACTGGCCTGGAAGCGGGTTGCATAGGCCACCACATCGTCGAGATTGGCCCCCTGCAGGTTGGCTCCCTCAAGGTCGGAACCGTTGAACACCGCCCCACGCAGGTCGCTGCCGCTGAAGTCGTAGCCAGCCAGGGAGGCCTTGAGGAACTCTGCCTGTTGCAGGTTGCGGCCGTGCATGTCGGGCTGGAGATCCTGTAAGGAACGCTGCCCCCGCAGCTCTGGTGCGGTGATGGCCAGGGCTGGCGGTTGCCAGGCAAGCGCCACCACCAGGGCGAGCAGAACAGCAGAGACGACTCGGGGGATCAGGCGGTGCAAGGAGCCGGCCATAGCCGCAGACCTACGTTGGACGCTCAAGTTATGGCAACCATGGCGATGACCCTGCGGGTGGTGGTTCCCCCACACCCCCTGATCGGGCACTGGCTGAGCGTGCTGCGCGATCGGCAGACGCCTGCCGCCCTCTACCTCACCGCCAGCAATGAGTTAGGCCGCTGGCTGACCTACGAGGCCCTGCGCCATTGGCTGCCCCATCGCACCGTGAATGTGGAAACCGACCACGGGCCCACGCCGGGCCAGGTGGTGGATGGTTCGGTGCCAATCCTGGCTTGCCTGCTTGGCACCAGCGCCCTTGGCCTCTGGGATGGGGCCAGGCCGGTGTTGCCCAACACCCGCGTTCTCCATCTGGATGAAAACGATCCCCAGCTGCCTGCGCAGTTGGATAGCCGCAGTGGCGTCCTCGTGTTCAGCGCAGAGGTGGCCAGCGGTGCCAGCCTTGAGCGTTTGCTCAAAGCCCTGGCGGAGCGGGGACTGAGTGGTGAGCGGGTGCGGGTGATCAGCACCCTGGTGGCCAATCCTGGCTTGCAGCGGCTCGCGGAGACGTTCCCTGATCTCACCCTCCACACGGCCTGCATCGACGCCGAGGTGGATCCCGCCGGCAGGATCAAACCGGGGATCGGCTGTGTGCGCGAGCGGTTGTTTGCGGGACCAGCCCTGGAAGAGCTAACCCACACTGCCTAGGCTCGACGGGATGCGAGGTGATGCGGCCGATGGCAGAACGGGATCGGGCACAGAGGGGCGGTCACACCAGCGGCATCGGCACGGCCGTTGCCGGAGCTGTCATCGGCGCGGCAGGCCTGGCCTGGTGGTTGCTGTCGGAAGCTGAGCGGCGACGCGGGGAGGCCCGGCGGCAGCGCACGCTCGACCTGTCGCGGCTGCAGGGCACACTCGATGCAGGGGACATGGCCAGCCTCAACCAGCCGCTCCAGGACAGGGAACTGCACCAGAAGGTGCAGGAGCTCAACCAGGCGATCGAGAGCGTACGGCGCCAGCTGGAGCAGCTCCAACCCGAGCGCTAAGGGGCTGGTGCAATCGGTGGCTCGGTAGGTTGAAACCTGCGCCTGTCCGCTCGCCCATGCTCCGCTCCGCCGCCATCACCCAGGGGGTTCAGCGTTCCCCCAACCGCGCCATGCTGCGGGCCGTGGGTTTCGGCGATGGTGACTTCAGCAAGCCGATCATCGGCATCGCCAACGCTTACAGCACGATCACCCCGTGCAACCTGGGCCTGAACGACCTGGCCCGGCGTGCCGAAGAGGCCGCCCATCAGGCCGGTGCCATGCCCCAGATGTTCGGCACGATCACCGTGAGCGACGGCATCTCGATGGGCACCGAGGGAATGAAGTATTCCCTGGTGAGCCGGGAGGTGATCGCCGACTCGATCGAAACCGCCTGCAACGGCCAGAGCATGGATGGCCTACTGGCGATCGGCGGCTGCGACAAGAACATGCCCGGGGCCATGCTGGCCATGGCGCGCATGAACATTCCCTCGATCTTCGTGTATGGGGGCACGATCAAGCCCGGCAAGCTGGGCGCCTGCGACCTCACGGTGGTGAGTGCCTTCGAGGCGGTGGGCCAATACAGCGGCGGCCAGATCGACGAGCAGCAGCTCACCGCCATTGAAAAGAATGCCTGCCCCGGAGCGGGCAGCTGCGGCGGCATGTTCACCGCCAACACGATGAGTGCGGCGTTCGAAGCGATGGGGCTGAGCCTGCCCTACAGCTCCACCATGGCGGCCGAGGATGGGGAGAAGGCCGACAGCGCCGCCCGCAGCGCCGAGGTGCTCGCCGAGGCAATCGCGGCCAACATCCGCCCCCGCGAGCTGATGACGCGGGAGGCCTTTGAAAACGCCATCGCGGTGATCATGGCCGTGGGCGGCTCCACCAACTCGGTGCTCCACCTGCTGGCCGTGGCCCGCACCGCCGGTGTGGATCTGGCGATCGAGGATTTCGAGGCGATCCGCCAGCGGGTGCCGGTGATCTGTGATCTCAAGCCGAGCGGCCGCTACGTGACGGTGGATCTGCACCAGGCCGGCGGCATCCCCCAGGTGATGAAGCTGCTGCTGGATGCGGGGCTGCTGCACGGCGACTGCAAAACCATCGAAGGCAAGACGCTGCGCGAGGTGCTGGCTGATGTGCCCAGTGAGCCGCCCGCCGGCCAGGACGTGATCCGCCCGCTCTCCAAGCCGCTGTATGCCAAGGGCCACCTGGCGATCCTCAAGGGCAACCTGGCGCAAGAGGGCGCGGTGGCCAAAATCAGTGGCGTGAAGAACCCGGTGATCACCGGCCCCGCCCGGGTATTTGAGAGCGAAGAAACCTGCCTGGCGGCGATTCTCGACAAGCAGATCCGGCCCGGCGATGTGGTGGTGGTGCGCCAGGAGGGTCCGGTGGGCGGACCGGGGATGCGCGAGATGCTCAGCCCCACCGCTGCCATCGTGGGCCAGGGACTCCTGGATTCGGTGGCCCTGATCACCGATGGCCGCTTCTCCGGTGGCTCCTTCGGTCTGGTGGTGGGCCACGTGGCCCCCGAGGCCGCCGTCGGCGGCACCATCGGCCTGGTGCAGGAGGGCGACAGCATCACCGTGGATGCCAACCAGCTGCTGATTCAGCTGAACGTGCCCGACGAGGAGATCGCCAGGCGCCGGGCCGCCTGGGTGAAGCCAGAGCCCCGCTACCGCACGGGCGTGCTGGGGAAATACGCCCGCTTGGTGAGCTCCAGCAGCAAGGGGGCCGTCACCGACCAGGCCGACCTGAGCGCCAATCGCTGATCAGGCAAGCAGGGCGTGCAAGCGCCGCGCCAGCGCTTCGAGGGGAGCGCCATCCAGGGGACGTTCACAGCGGCAACCGCTCTGGCCGGCCATCCATACCGGATGGCTGCCCTGCCAGAGCATGGGCCGTTCCGGTTCAAGCACCCAGGCGAGGGTGAGATGCACCTGCTCGCCACTGGTGTACACCTCCAGCTCCAGGTCATGCTCAGGGCAGCGCTGGCCTCCCGGATCTCTCACCTCCAGGAGCAGGGCACAGTCGAATGGATCGCTCACGCCAATGCCTTCGGCTGTGCCCCCCATAGGACGGACGGCGTGGCGCCAGGGCTTGCGGCAGAGATCGGCAGCACCGGCCACCAGCTGGCAAAGGTTGGCCAGGGACGGCGAATCAGGGATAGGCACGGATGGCGTGCAGGGTGAAGGTGATTGCTCCTGCCCGGAAGCCAGCATTCGCTTGCCCGTCGTCACCGAAGCGGGAATGGAGCAGTTGCAATCGGTTTACCCGGGCGGCATCAAAGCGCAGCAACGGCAGGCCCAGGGGCTGGGCCCGCACGGAGGGGCGCAGGATCGTGAAGGGGATACGCACCACGGTGGCGCCGTGGGGCTCGGTGGCGAACGCATGCACCCAGCGCAGACCTCCGGGAATCAACTCGGTGACACCGGCCAGACCATCCGCGCAGGCCACAGCCAGCTTGAACTGGCGGCCATCGCCGCTGATCTCCACCTCGAGACCGGTGTAACCGGAGAGATCAAGCGGCGGCGAAAACAGAGGGGAGCGGCAGCTGATGAAGCCCCCCCCTTCTGCGACCAGCTCACCGGTGAACATCAGCCCGGCAGGTCCGGCCTGGCAGCTGCCGCTGCTGCTGCCACCCATGATCCGGTCGTTGAGAGCATGCCAACCGCTGAAACCGGCGGCACTCACCAGGGTTAGCAAGGGATCAATCGGGCGCTGCCCCATTGTCAGCCAGCACCAGCGCAGGCGTGGATGGCTGCACCAGACGGGCTGGCGTGCGTTCCGGTGATTCGTGGGGATCGAGCAGCCGGCTGAGGGCCTGGCGCTTGGCCTCGCCGCTCACCAGGAAGATCACCTGGCGGGCGGCCGAGAGCACGGGTGCCGTGAGGGTGATGCGGGCCAGTCCTTTGCCCTCACCCACGGTCACCATCCTGCGCTGCTCACGGGCGGCTGCGGTGCCTGGGAAGAGGGAGGCCGTGTGGCCATCGTCGCCCAGGCCCAGCAGCACCAGATCCAACACCGGCGGCTCGCCGCCACACAGCTGGGCGAGGGTGGCGGCATAGGCCTCGGCTCCCTGCGCGGGGTCCGCCAGCTGGGTGGGCACCGGGTGCAGGCAGGCCGCCTGCCCCGGCCCGCCGGCCATCAGCGTCTCGCGCACCAGGCGGGCATTGCTGGCCGGATCGTCGGCACTCACCCAGCGCTCGTCACCGAGCAGCAGATCCACCCGTTCCCAGGGCAGGTGCTGCTGGCCGAGATGGCGGTAGGCGGCGGCCGGGGTGGTGCCACCGGCCAGGGCGATCTGGCAACGGTCACGCTGGGCCAGCGCCAAATCAATGGCGGAGGCGATGGACTCGGCGCAACGGCGGGCGAGGGCCTCGCCGGACTCGACCACCAGCAGGCGAGGGGCAGGGGAATGGGTCGTCATGGCGGGCCTCAATCCAGCCACTCGGTGTGGAAGCTGCCCGGCTTGTCCACCCGTTCATAGGTGTGGGAGCCGAAGCAGTCCCGCATGGCCTGCACGAGATTCTGGGGCAGGCGGCCGGTGCGGTAGCTGTCGATGTAGTCCAGGGTGCTGGAGAGGCAGGGCACCGGAATTCCCGCCAGGGCAGCACCAGCCACCACCTGGCGCAGGCCGGGCAGGCAGCGGTTGATCTCGGCCGCGAACCAGGGATCCAGGAGCAGATTGGGCAGGTTCTGGTTGGCGGTATAGGCGTTCTGGATGCGCTGCAGCAAACGGGCCCGGATGATGCATCCCCCTTTCCAGATCTGGCCGATGGCCGCAAAGTCAAGGTTGTAGTTGTGCAGGCTTGAGGCTTCCTGCAGCAGGGCCATGCCCTGGCCGTAGCTCACGATGCAGGCGGCGATACAGGCGTCGCGCAGCGGCGCCATGGCATCGGCCGGGGAACCCAGGTCGAAGCTGTGGGCTGGGGGTGGCGGCAGGACTGCCCCGGCCTCCATGCGCTGGGAGCGCAGGGAGCTGAGCACCCGGGCGTTCAGGGCGGCGTAGATCGTGGGCACCGGCACGCCCATTTCCAGGGCGCTCACCACGGTCCACAGGCCGGTGCCCTTCTGGCCGGCCGCATCCACGATCGCCTCCACCAGATCCGCGCCGGTTTCTGGGTCCTTGGTGCGCAGACACACCTCGGTGATCTCCACAAGGAAGGACGCCAGTTCCTCACTCCGGTTCCACTGGGCGAGCACATCGGCCATCTGATCGCCATTCATGCCGGCCACCCGCTTCATCAGGTCGTAAGCCTCGGCAAGGATCTGCTCGATGCCGTACTCGATGCCGTTGTGCACGGTCTTGACAAAATGCCCGGCGCCACCGGGGCCGATGTAGGTGACGCAGGGGCCGTCATCCACCTGGGCGGCCATCTTGCGGACCAGCGGTTCAATCGCGTCATAGGCGGCCTTGGTGCCACCCGGCATCATGCTGGGTCCTTCAAGAGCACCTTTGGCACCACCAGAAACGCCCATGCCGATGTAGCCGAAGCTGCGGCTCTCAAGATCAGCAACGCGCCGTTCGGTATCGGTGTAAAGCGAGTTGCCACCGTCGATCAGCAGGTCACCCTCCTCCAGTAGCGGGGCAATCGAGGCGATCGTGGCATCCACTGGTTCGCCAGCCTTCACCATCATCAGGATGCGCCTGGGCCGCTCCAGCGCCGCAACGAAGTCCTCCAGGGTGGGGGCACCCACAATGTCCTTGCCGGCCCCGCGGCCCGCCAGGAAGGCCTCCGTCTTGGCCCAGGTGCGGTTGTAAACAACACTGGAGAAACCGTTGCGCTCAGCGTTGAGCACCAGGTTTTCTCCCATGACACCCAGGCCGATCAGGCCGAAATGTGCCTTGCCCATGACTGCGTTGGTGTGGCATTCCCTGCCAGTGTGACCAGGCTGGCGGGGACAAGGCCGGATTATTTACAAGCTGGCAGTTGTCTGTCAGCGAGTCCTGTCCGAGCCGGGTTGGCCCCGTCAGATCACCGTGCCATCAGCGATCGTGCCATTCTTTACCACAACAACAATGCCATTGCGGATATAGAAATTCAGCTCGGGGCGATCGGCCTCCTCAATTCGATCCTTGTTGATGATCGTAACGTTGCAACCAATACGCACATTCTTGTCGATAATCGCACCTTTCACCGTTGTTCCCTGGCCAATACCCATTGGGATCCCACCGCGTTCACGCAAAAGGGCTCTTTCTTCGGAGGATTCAAAATAATCACAACCCATCACCAGCGTATCTTGCAGAACCACCTCGTCTTCTACCCGGCTGCGAACCCCCAGCACACAGTGATGGATGCTGCAGGCTTTCAGCAGAGAACCCTCACCGATGATTGATTCGGTAACCTGGGCGTCCTGCAATTTGCTGGGTGGCAAGTAACGGGGACGGGTGTAAATAGGAAATTTTTCGTCGTAGAAGGAAAAGGGAGGATTGGGCTGCTGCGTAAGAGCCAGGTTCGCTTCATAGAAGGCACCAATCGTACCGATGTCCTCCCAGTAGTCGTCAAAGAGATAGCTCTGCAGTCGATCACCGCGTGAGAGCGAGGCAGGAATCAACTCCTTGCCGAAATCGGTTGCAGATGGGTTGGTGGCCAACAGGTCGAAGAGGGTTTCACGGCTGAACACATAAATACCCATCGATGCCAGGTGCGGTCGACGTTGTGCTTCTTCCGGCGAAAGGCCCAGGCATTGTGTATCAACCCTCATGCTCTGAAGAGCATCGCCCTTCGGCTTTTCCTTGAATTCGAGAATGCGACCATCTGCATCGGTACGCATCAAACCAAAGGATTCAGCCTGTTCGGGATCAACAGGCAGGGCACCTACCGAGAGCTGGGCATTGGTATCAATGTGATGCTGCACAAAACGGCTGTAATCCATCCGGTAAAGCTGATCTCCAGAGAGAATCAGATAGTGATCAACATCCCACTCTTGAAATAGCCACTGATATTTACGCACAGCATCAGCAGTTCCTTCAAACCAGCTTGGACTGTCCGGCGTTTGCTGGGCAGCAAGAACCTCTACAAATCCCTGCCCAAAACCAGCAGAGAGGTTGTAACTCATCGTCAAGTGACGGTTGAGCGAGGCACTATTGAATTGGGTTAAGACGTAGATCTTATTGATCTCAGAGTTGATGCAGTTGCTGATTGGAATATCGATCAGTCGATACTTGCCTGCCAGAGGAACGGCAGGCTTGGCCCGCATCTTGGTCAGGGGATAGAGCCTCGTGCCAGCCCCGCCGCCCAGGATGATCGCCAATACTCGCTTCATGCCGCAGGGTCCATCCATGGGATGGTGCGACGGTAGGGGAGAGGGCTGCCATCAGGCGAGAGTTCGGAACACGGCCGGTACGAACTGTTGCAGACAGGTCGCAGGGCATCAGCTGGCTGCAAGCCGAAAGCCTGTTGAGAGGCCCTCAGAGCTCCTGGGAGGGCTCAGCTAGATCAAAGAGCTCTTCCAGAACCCGCATGGAAGCATGGCGTTGCTGACGGGGCTGGGGGGCGCGAATGTTGGTGACCGGGGTGTGCAAAATCTTATTGATGATCCCTTTCGTTAGAGCCTCCACCACCTTTCGCTCGCGGGCTGAGAGATCGGGACCCATGCGGCTGAGTGCCTTCTGCAACTCCTGCTCACGGATGTCTTCGAGGTGGCGCCGCAGGCGGTTGACAACTGGCACCGCTTCCAGTCCGTCCCACCATTCCAGAAACAGGCGGGCTTCGTCGGCAAGCATGCCTTCGGCTTCAGCCGCTATTTCCCGGCGTGCCTCCTGATTGCGAGACACCACTTCCTGGAGGTCGTCCACATCAAAGGACTGGACACCGCTCAGGCCGGCTACATCAGCAGAAATATTGCGGGGCACACCAATATCGATCAGCATCAACGAACTGCGTCGGTTCAACTGCCCCAGTCGGTCTGCCGTGATGATGGGTTCATCGGCTGCCGTGCTGGTGAACACCAGCGAGCAGGTGCTCAGGCAGTGGTCAAGGTCGCTGAGGGGACGGCACTGCACGGGCAGCGCGGGGAAGTCCGCTGCCAACAGCTCAGCTCGGCTGACGGTGCGATTGAGCAGCACAACACCCCGACATCCCTTGGCCTGCAGATGCTGGAGCAAAAGCCGAGACATCCGGCCAGCGCCAACCACGGCCACCTGCTCCTGATCGAGGGGCACGAGCTCGTCCAGACCACGGCTCTGGCCGACCTTGAGTTGGGCCAGTTCCACAGCGGCCGAACTGATTGAAACGGCACCGGTGCCAAGGTTGGTTTCCGTGCGCACCCGCTTGCCTGTGCTCACCGCCTGATTGAGCAGGCGATTGAGAATGGGTCCCACTGACTGGTGCTCCTGGCCCAGACGCACCATGCGCTTCACCTGGGAAAGGATCTGGCCTTCCCCAAGCACCAGCGAATCAAGGCCGGCCGCCACCCGCAACAGGTGGCCAATGGCCTCCTCGTGGTGGTAGGTGAACAGATGGGGGGAGAGCTCCTCCAGGGCCAGCCCGGAATGCTGGCTGAGGAAGGAGCCCACAGCATGAATGCCCTGCTCCGGATGGCGGAGCAGGGTGTAGATCTCCAGCCGGTTGCAGGTGCTGAGGATGGAGGCCTCCAGCACCTGGTCGTCGTTGCGCAGGCGCTGGAGGGAATCCTCCATGGTCTGCTCCGGAATGCTCAACCGCTCCCGGATTTCCACCGGGGCGGTGCGATGGCTCAGTCCGACGACCGCGATGTGCATGGAGAGAACAGGGAGCGTCGATCAGTGGAGCCGATCCGGTCAGCGCAGAGCGATGCTCTGGGCGCCATCCTTGATGTGCACGGTGGTGGTGAACCGGGCCGTGTTGTCCAGGGTGCTGATCACCAGGCTGCTGGTGCGGGTGCAGTCCTTTTCGAACTTCACGCCGTCGAACAGCAGGCCATCGGTGATGCCGGTGGCGGCAAACACCACATTCTCACCACAGGCGAGTTCCTCGGCCTCATACACCCGGTCAGGGTCGTTGATCCCCATCTCCGCCAGGCGAGCCAGGTTGCCCTCTCTGGTGAGACCCTCCCACTCGGAGGTCTGGGCCACGGCCGGGTCGTACACCAGCTGGCCCTGGAAATGGCCGCCCAGGGCGCGCAGGGCAGCGGCGGAGATCACACCTTCGGGTGCGGCGCCAATGCCCATCAGACAGTGGGTGCCGGTGCCGGCGAAACCACAGGCGATCGCGGCCTGCACGTCGCCGTCGGAGATGGGCTGCACGCGGGCGCCGGTGGCCCGGATCTCCTTGATCAGATCCTTGTGGCGGGCCCGGTCCATCACCACGATTACCAGCTCATCCTTGGGCACACCCAGACACTGGCTGAGAATGTCGATGTTCTCGGTGGCCGACTTGCGAATGTCCACCTTGCCCTTGGCGGCCGGGGGAGCAGCCAGCTTCTTCATGTAGAAGTCGGGGGCGTTGAACAGGCCGCCGCGGTCGGAGGCGGCCAGCACGGCCATCGAGCCACGCTGACTGTTGGCGCAGAGGTTGGTGCCTTCACAGGGATCCACGGCGAAATCGACGCCAGGCCCGGTGCCGCTGCCCACCTCTTCGCCGATGTAGAGCATGGGTGCCTCATCGCGCTCGCCCTCGCCGATCACGATGCGGCCCTGCATCTGGATCTTGTACATACGCTCGCGCATCGCTTCCACGGCGGCGGCATCGGCCTCATTTTTCAGACCCAGGCCCGTGAGCTTGGCTGAGGCGATGGCGGCCTGTTCGACGACCTCGAGAATTTCCTGAATAAGGGTGCGATCCACGGTGATCCGGCTTGGGGGAGGAGACTGGAGGCTCGGGAGCCGGAAGCACAGAATCCAGGAATGGGGTCGCCGGACGGGGGATCCAGGCTGGCCAGAGTCCTGTTGCTGCGCGGCCTCTCGGGCCTAAAGCGGGGCCACTGTATCAGCGCCGCATCGGCGGATCACAATCTGCCAACCGGTCACTCGCGGGTCAGCTCCCCTCAGCGGGCTTAGGGGAGCGCCGGCATGGTGCCTACAATCCATGCTCTCCCAAGTCGCAGCCCCTCCCATGACCAGCAAGTCTCTGGTGGTCTCGCCGTCGATCCTCTCGGCAGACTTTTCGCGTCTGGGAGAGGACGTGCGGGCCGTGGATCAGGCAGGAGCCGACTGGATTCACGTGGACGTGATGGATGGGCGGTTCGTGCCAAACATCACCATCGGCCCCCTGATCGTGGAAGCCCTGCGGCCTGTGACCAGCAAGCCACTGGATGTTCATTTGATGATCGTGGAGCCTGAGAAATACGTGGCGGATTTCGCCCGGGCCGGTGCCGACATCATCTCTGTGCAGGTGGAAGCATGTCCCCATCTGCACCGCAATCTTGCCCAGATCAAGGATCTCGGTAAATTGGCCGGTGCCGTTCTCAACCCCAGCACCCCTCTGGACACGCTGGAGTACTGCCTGGAGCTCTGTGATCTGGTGCTGATCATGAGCGTGAACCCCGGTTTCGGCGGTCAGAGCTTCATTGAGAGCCAGGTGCAGAAAATCCGTGATCTGCGCCGCATGTGCGATGACAAAGGCCTCGATCCCTGGATTGAGGTGGACGGCGGAATCAAGCCTGCCAATGCCTGGAAGGTGATTGAGGCAGGTGCCAATGCCATCGTGAGCGGCTCAGGCGTGTTCGGAGCCAGCGACTATGCGGAAGCCATCCAGGGGATCCGCACCAGCCGCCGCCCCGAACCAGCCTTGGTCTAGGGATACGTCTCAGCCTCCAAAGCCTGAAGTCGATTAATTTTAGTAGCTAAACCAGGCCCATATCGGCGGCACCGGTTATCTTCCCGCCAAGTAGCAACCAAGCAATTGCTTGTGGGAGCCGTTTCCGCCGAATTGGAACTGCAGCCCTGATTACCAGTTCAATTCTTTTCAGTCCATCGGCTGTCCAAGCCAAGATCTCGTCCCTGAGTGACCTGTTCGTCTTCGGGGACAGCTTGTCGGATGGCGGCAACAGCAAGGTCATCAGCAATACCGCTACGGGTGGTGCAGCAACCCTGCCGCCGCCTCCCTACCTAGATGGACGATTCAGCAACGGTCTGGTTGCTGCTGAATATCTCTGGCAGGCATTTAACCAGGGGAACGCCAGCTTCAAGGTTTCATTATCCGGTGGAACGAATTATGCCATCGGCGGTTCGACAACCGGTACCGAGAATTTCATCGAAGTTTGGAATCTTACACCTGATCCTCTCAGGCCTAACTATCAGGGCCTCGGCAATGCCTGGCAACTTGGCGAATTCGGCGCTTCTGCGCCAACCTTTAATCCAGTCACATCCCTATTCCTTGTTTGGCTGTTCCCCAATAATGTGTTCTACTACGGAAGCGCAGGACTAAAGGGTGTTGGACAAATGATGGAACAACCCCAGTGGATAGTCCGATCAGCTCTGCCGAGCTCATTGTGAACGGCGTCACCAATCTGGTTGGCTCGATTCAGACATTGGCAAGCCAAGGAGCTCACAATTTTCTAGTCGTCAACTCAGCAGACCTGGGGCTGATTCCCGAAAATCTAGGCACTAACAGGCAGACTGAGCTCTCCTTGCTGAGCGCCACCTTCAATGAAGCACTTTCAAATCAAATCACCAACCTGCAAGCAAACGCACCCCACCTCAACCTCGATTATTTTGAAATAGATAAACTTTTTGCTGAGATCCTCGACGACCCCGAAGACTATGGATTCAGTAATCTGACTGATCGCTGCTTCACGGGAGCCTCAATTTGTGATGAACCGGATCGTTACCTGTTCTGGGATGGAAGTCATCCAACTACGAGGACTCACCAACTGATCGTCGAGCATTTTTACGAGACTGTCTACAAGGTACCTGGACCAGCCCCCGTGTTGGGGGCGGCCATGGCGCTCGGTTGGAGTCGACGACTCCGGCGTCGACTCCCGCACCAGAACGCTCAGGCTGGGCTGTCAAAGAACCAGCCGTAGCTGTGCAGGCCGATACCCAGGAGGTTGACGCCGATGTAGCAGACAGCAATCACGACCAGACCAACGGAGGCCACGATCGCTGGCCGTCGGCCCTGCCATCCACGAATCAGCCGGGTGTGGAGATAGGCCGCATAGACCAGCCAACAGATCAGGGCCCAGGTTTCCTTTGGGTCCCAGCTCCACCAGCTTCCCCAGGCTTCGTTGGCCCATACGGCACCGCTCACAAGACCAACAGAAAGCAGTAGGAATCCCACAGTGATCGTGCGGTAGCTGAGGGAATCCAGCTGTTCGGGCAAGGAGAGGTTCACGCTGCTGAGATTGAGCGGGGCTGCCATGGCACCTGGGCCATCACTGACCAACGAAGCCTGGCGAAAGCCGCCACTGCCAATGGAGCTACTACGCAGCTCCAATTGTTGATCGCGATCGGTAAAAAGAACGGCAACGGAGAGGAGTGAACCCACCAGCAAGGCTGCATAGCTGAGCATGATCACGCTCACATGCATCACCAACCAGCTCGACCGTAGGGCTGGCACCAGGGGTGACGCGCTCTGGAGGCGCTCCGGCAGAGCAAAGCTGGCAAAGGCCACACAACCAAGGGCCATCGGGGTTGCAGCGGCCGGAACCAGCGGAGAGGGCCAACTGCGCTCCACCAGCAGCTGCGTCAGAGTGCAGCCCCAGGCCAGAAAGCAAAGCGACTCGTACAGATTGCTGATCGGGAAATGGCCCGAATCGAGCCAACGCAGCACCAGCTGGGACGTGAGGCACAGGTTGGCGGTCGCCACCAGCACCCTGACCGCCGGATTGGGCTTGCCGCCGCTCACAGACCAAAAGGCCAGGGGCAAGACCACCAGGAGGAGCAGAAAGGCTGCCAGTCCGAGCCCCAGAACCGGATCACCCAACAGATCAGTCAACGGGTTGAGCACCAATGGCTTGAAGACACCTTCCCCCAGTTTGACGTGTAGCAGGGCTGGGCTGGGCCCCTAGCGGCTGGCACGCCGCAGCAAGGCCAGACCGACCAGCACGAAGATCAGCACCGGTGCCCAGGCCGTGACAAGGGGAGGCAAGGCTCCGTTCACGCCGATGGCGCTGAAACTGAAGGCCACGAGGTAGTAGCTGAAGATCAACACCACGCTCAAACCAAAACCTTGCCCTCGACTGCGCTTGGAGTTGGGCCTCACACCAAGGCTGCTGCCCAGTAGTCCAAAGACAAGACAGACAGCCGGGAAGGAAAATTTCTCAGCAATGCGCACGCGCAACTTTCGGGCGGCCTTGCGGTCTCCGGACTCCCGTAACAGGCGTTCAGCCGTGCGGGCCTGGCCAATCGTCATGGTGTTGGCATCTGTCGGCAACTCGGCAACCCGAATCGGCTGATTCCCAAGGGGATAGAGGTAGCGATCAAATCGCGCGGAGGTATTGGGCGAATCCTCGTCACCAGCCACGACATAAACATGGCCATCGAGGAACTCCCATTGGGCCTCTTGCTCGCTCCAGCGGGCCTTTTCAGCTGTGAGCATCAAGCGCTGACCTGCCCGGGAGAGGTCCAGCAGAGTGACCTGCTCCATCACTCCATCACTGAAGCGTTGGGCGTAGAAGAAATGGGTCAGCCCCTTATCCTTCGAGCCATCCGGTGCAACAACCTGGCCAAAACGGGTATAGGTGATGCGGTCGCGCTGCTCGCCGGCAACGGCCCGGCCAATCGCTCGGTTGAGTGTTGCCTTGGCCTGCACCAGGGTATGGGGAACCACGGCTTCATTGAAACCAAATGTGAGCAGACTCATCAGCAGGGCCAGGGCCAGAGCAGGCGTGACCATGCGCCAGGTGGGCACACCCACGCTTCGCAGGGCCGTGAGTTCACTGTTGCCGGTGAGCTTGCTGTAGGTGAGAAGCGTGGCCATCAGCGTGGCCATCGGGAACGACAGCACCAGGAATGACGGCAACTCCAGCAGCAACACCTGGACTGCCACATCGAGCGGCAGGCCGGATTCGGCAACCCGGCGCACCAGCTCAAACACCGCTCCGACGGACAGGGACACGGCCGTGAACGCGGCGATGCCGAACAGGAGCGGACCCAGCAGTTCAGCCAGCAGCCATCGGTCCAACAGAGGCAGGACTGTTGTGGCGCGACGAACTGCTCTGAACCAGCGGTTGGGGGCGTTCACAGCCTGAAGCTCTCCCCGAGGTAGTGGCGCCGCACCTGGGGATCACTACCCACGGTGCTGGAGTCGCCAGCCGCCAGAATCGCACCCTCCGAGAGGATGTAGGCCCTGTCCGTGATCGCCAGGGTCTCCCGCACATTGTGATCGGTGATCAGGATGCCCATGCCCCGCTGGCGAAGACCGGCGATCAACTCCTGCAGGTCAGCCACAGCAATCGGATCCACCCCTGCGAACGGTTCATCGAGGAGGAGGTAACGGGGCCCCCGCTCGCCGACGGCCAGGGCACGGGCCACCTCGCAACGTCGCCGTTCGCCGCCGGAGAGTTGCTGTCCGCGCCGATTCTGGAAGGCCGTGAGGTGGAACTCGTCCACCAGGGCGTCCAGCCGACTTCGGCGTTCGCCCCGGTCCACACCACTCTGCTCGAGGGCTAGTTCCAGGTTCTGGCGAACCGTGAGTTGGCGGAACACGCTGGCTTCCTGGGGCAAATATCCGATGCCAAGGCGGGCCCGCTGGGGCATTGAGAGATCCGTGATGGCGCGGTCGTCCACCGTGACGTGACCGGCATCAGGCCTGAGTAGGCCGGTGACCAGACCAAAGGTGGTGGTCTTCCCGGCTCCGTTGGGTCCGAGGAGACCGACCACCTCGCCGGGTGCCAACTGGATCGAGACATGGTTCACGAGCATCCTGCCGCCAATGGCCAGGACAACGTCATGGAGCACCAGGCTCATGGGGCACTGGGATCGGGATTGTCAGCAGACAGAGGGGTGATCGGAAAGGTGCTGAACACCTGCTGGCCCTGGGTGGGCTCGGCAACAAGCCTCTGCTGATCCACCAAATAGGTGATGCGCTCAGCCCGTAGCGACGGTCCATCGGCCTGGATCACATCCACATCGCCGCTGAGCACAACCCGTCCCTCACGGCTGAAGTACTGCGCTTGTCGGGCGGTGGCCACCACACGGCGATCGGCATAGATGATGCGCACGTTGCCACTGGCGGTGACCACACCTGTGAGATTGTCGGCGCGCTGAACGTCGGATTCGATCGACACGACACCGGTTGTCGGGGTCACTGCAGGGGATTGGGCATGTCCCACCCCGCCTGCCAAGGCGAAGCAGCCAACGCCGAGTGCCAGCCAATGGGCCGGGCGGCAACGCAACAGGGCAATGATGGGCTGACCCTCAGGCATCACCTGCAAATCTACAGAGCAGCATCAGAATGCAGCGCCTGAGGCTCGAACGGCTGCAGCTTGGGCGGCGGTAGTTCGTCCGTGGGCAGCTCCTGCTGGAGGGCCTGGAGCCAGACCCTGGCCTGGGCCCGCAGAGCGGGGAGATCCAGCCCTAAAGCCAGATCCGGGCAGCGCTGCAACCGGCCCAGGCCCTCACCCGTCAGAATCGCGGCACCGCGGATGTTGCCCCGACTGAGGTGGAGCTGCCCCACGGCGATTTGGAGAATGCCCTGGAGGACGGGGCGCATGGCGCCGGCCGTCTCATGCCAGAGCTCCTCCAGACCATCGTGGCAGGCATACCACTGGCCGGCATTGAACAGCTCGATCGCCGCCCGCAGGCGCGGATCGCCGGTCAATGCCAACTCTTCGGGATCAGAGGGGGGCTGGAGCGGCCCAGCCAAGGGGGAGCCTGACAACTCAGCGCTTGGCCGGCTTTTTGGCCGGCAACTTGCGCAGACGGATCGACTCAGGGGTGACCTCGAGCATTTCGTCTGGGCCGATGTACTCCAGGGCCCGCTCCAGGGTCATCTGCACCGGGGCCTGCAAGGTGTCGAGCTCCTCAGCACCGGCCGAGCGCATGTTGGTGAGCTGCTTGGTCTTGCAGACGTTGATCTCCAGATCCTGGGGCCGGTTGTTCTCACCAATGATCATGCCCTTGTACACCTTGGTGCCTGGGGTGATGAAGAACTGACCGCGATCCTCGGCGTTCTTGAGGGCATAGAAAGTGGCCGCACCCTCCTCGAAGGCGATCAGCACGCCGTTGCGGCGGGTGTCGAAGTCGCCCTGCATGGGGCGGTAGTCGAGGAACGAGTGGCTCATGATTCCCTCGCCGCGGGTGGCGCGGATGAACTCGCCGCGGAAGCCGATCAGGCCACGGGATGGCACCAGGAACTCCAGCTGGGTGCGGCCGTCGTTGGTGTTCTCCATGTTCTGCATCTCGGCCTTGCGGATGCCCAGCTTCTCGATGCAGGCCCCCACCGACTCCTCCGGCACATCCAAGACCAGGGTCTCGAAGGGCTCATGGGGAGTGCCGTCGATCGTGCGGAAGATCACCTGGGGCTGGCTCACCTGGAACTCATAGCCCTCGCGGCGCATCGTTTCGATCAGGATGCCCAGGTGCAGTTCACCACGGCCGCTCACCGCCCAGCGGTCGGGCGAGTCGGTGTCTTCAACCCGGAGGGCCACATTGGTGAGCAGTTCGCGCTGCAGGCGGTCGCGCACCTGGCGGCTGGTCACGAACTTGCCCTCCTTGCCCGCAAAGGGCGAATCGTTGACCACAAAGGTCATCTGCAGGGTGGGTTCGTCCACCTTGATCAAGGGCAGGGCCTCCGGGTTGTCCGGGCAGGCGATCGTCTCGCCGATATTCACCTCATCGAAACCAGCCACGGCCACCAGATCGCCAGCGCTGGCCTGCTCGATCTCCACCCGCTGCAGGCCCTGGAAACCGAGGAGCTTGCTGATGCGGCCACGCTTGATGGAACCGTCGTCACGGATCAGGGCGGCGGGCTGACCGGCCTTGATCACGCCATTGTGGATCCGGCCAATCATGATCCGGCCGAGGAAGTCGCTGTAGTCCAGCGTGGTGACCTGCAGCTGCAGGGGCTTCTCGGCATCGCCCACCGGGGGCGGCACATGGCGCAGGATCGCATCGAACAGCGGCTTCATCGTGTCGCTGTCGGTCTTCATGTCCGGCTTGGCGTAGCCGCCCATACCGCTGCCGAAGAGATAGGGGAAATCGCACTGGTCGTCGTCGGCACCCAGTTCCAGGAACAGGTCGAGCACCTTGTCGACAGCCACCTCGGGATCCACCCGGGCCCGGTCGATCTTGTTCACGAACACGATCGGGCGCAGGCCCTTCTCCAGGGCCTTCTTGAGCACGAAGCGCGTCTGCGGCATCGGACCTTCGTTGGCGTCCACAATCAACAGACAGCCATCCACCATGCCCAGCACCCGCTCCACCTCTCCGCCGAAGTCGGCGTGGCCGGGGGTGTCGACGATGTTGATGCGGATGCCCTCGTAGTCGACCGCGGTGTTCTTGGAGAGGATGGTGATGCCGCGCTCCCGCTCCAGGTCGTTGGAGTCCATCACGCAGGTAGGAACCGCCTCGTTGTCGCGGAAAATCCCCGACTGGGCCAGCAACGCGTCCACCAGGGTTGTTTTGCCATGGTCAACGTGGGCAATGATCGCGATATTGCGAATCGGCGTGCCGGGATGGACGGCGCTCATAGACAAGAAATCCTGGAAGGGGAAAGGAGGTAGCTGCTGGAACTGGCAGGAGGCGGGCTTTTCAGCGGGTGCCGGATGGTCCCGGTGCTCTGGCCCCTGTCATTGCTGAAACGCGAGCCGATCCACGGGACCCGCTGGCGATGAATTCAGAAACGCCAGGGCCGACGTGGACGACGAAAAATCGGTTCGGGTCGAGGAGCGGGGGAAGATGGGAGGGGTTAGGCAATCCGGGCCGGATCACGGATGGAACTGGCTAGGCCATCTCGGAGAGACCGTCTCAGGCACACCGCGAGGATGGCCCCCCGATCGGCAGAACTGCCCGCACACGGAGGGCACCAACAGAACCGGGTTGTCTGAGCTTATCTCAGGCCGTCGCAGATCTGGAACGCATCCCGCTGCCAGGGGTCGGCTTGAGGCTGCCGCGGGTGACGCCAAGCTGGCTGTCCAGCTGTTCCCGTTGCCAGAGCTCGCGCCCTGACAACCCACCATTGAGCACATCGAGGTACAGCCCAACCCTGCGGCGGGCGGTGCTGGCGTCGTCGTCCAGCAATTCCACCCTGAATCGGGTCACCCCGTGTTCCAGCAGCTGGGGAATGGCTTCCGCCGCCGACTGTGCCCGGGCGTTGAAGAGGGTGTTGCGGCAGCCCAGGTCGGCCCGCAACGGATGCTCAGCACCGGAGCGATCGCGCAGCTGCACCTGGTGCTGCTCGCAGGGGCGACCGCAATCCGTGTGGTCGTGGCCCTTGGAGAGAAAGGCACAGAACAGGCAATGCTCCATGTGAAAGAGGGGCATGTGCTGGTGCACCGTCACCTCCAGGCGGCCCGAGGGTGCAGCCCTCAGCAGCTGCAGCAACTGGGGCAGGTTGAGGTCATAGCTGGCACAGACCCTCTCCAGACCCCAGTGGTCGAGGAACCAGGCCAGGGAGAGCGGGTTGGCCACATTCAGGCTGAAATCCCCCGCGCAGGGCGCCAGGCCACTGAGCCGTTCCAGTTGGTCGGCATTGCGCACCAGATAGCCGTCGGGTCGACTGCGCAGGAGGGGCTCCAGTGACCAGGCCTCATCGGGTCGGGTGATGCGCGGACCGGCCAGCCAGATCCCCCCTGGCCAGCAGCCCCGGCCCATGGCCACCGCCTCGCGCAGCTGGCTGGGCTGGTCGAAATCCGCCACCACACTGTGCAGCGGCAGGTCGCGCAGGGCCCGCAGCTGCTGGAGATCGCGCACGAGCATCACCAGGGCCGGTTGCTGCTCTGGTGCGGGTGGGGCCATGGGACCCAGCTCCCGAATCCAAACGGCCAGCGATGGGGCGACGGTCGGGGACGGAGGCCTGGGCTGTGGGGTGGACTGGACCTCTGTGGCTGGCGATCGCCGCTCGAGCAGGCCGGCGAGTTGGTCCACCAGCTGGCGTCGCAGGCGATTGAGTTCCGCCAGCGGCAGAAACAGGTGGTCGTCGAGCTGCACCTCCAGATCGCGGAGCTCCCAGCCGGTGCCGCCCAAGCGCCCGAGTTGGGCCTGCAGGCGTTGCCGATCGAGACCGGCGCCACGCGCCTGCTCCAGGGGGGTGGCGCTGAGCACCGCCAACTGCTCCAGACACCCAGGGGCCAGGGGAGGCGCATCCATCACCGAGAGCCTGAGCGGCTCGCCCAGCTGCCCCTGCACCCGCAGGGCCAGGGGCCGAAGACGTTCCGGGGCTGGCTGGCGGGCCAACCGCTGGGCCTCGCGCTCCAGGGCCGGATCGCTGGTGAGCCAGCAGGGGCTACCGGGAGCCAGCTGGCCAAGGGGCAGCCTGCCCGGCCCGAGCCGGACGGCCTGCCGGTGAGGACCTCTGGACTGCACGGCCATCACCCGGCCGCCCACCTCCTGGGGGGGGACGAGTGGGTCTCCCCCCAGCGCTTCAAAGACCAGGCCGTCGCCGGGCTTGAGAGCTTCGGCGGTGCGCAGCACGCACCAGTCCCCCGACTCCAGGCTCTCGAGGCTGCCGATCTGCGGGCCACGTTTCTTGCTCCAGCGGCCGTGGACCAGCTGGCGGTGGTCGACTCCACGGAGCCAACCGGTGGAGAGGCCCCGGGAAAAACTGAGCTCGAGGCTGCGCGTCTGCTCCCTGGAGAGGCGTGGGGCGGGTTGGCCCTCCTGCCAGAGATCCAGGCTGCGGCGGTAGGCATCGGTGACCACCGCCACATAGCTCGCCTCCTTCAGCCGTCCTTCGATCTTGAGACTGGCGACGCCCAGCTCCGCCAGCTTGGGCACCAGATCCCAGGCGGCCAAATCCCGGGGGGACAGCAGGTAGCGCTGGTCGGCGAGATCCAGGGGCTCGCCATCCACCACCAGCTGGTAGGGCAACCGGCAGGCCTGGGCACATTCCCCCCGGTTGGCGCTGCGTTGGCCCAGGGCCTCGCTGGTCAGGCACTGACCGGAATAGGCCACACACAGCGCCCCATGCACAAACACCTCAAGGGGCACGGCCAGATCCCGCTGCCGCAGTTGATCCTGAATGCGTTGCAGGTCCTTCAGGCTCAGCTCCCGAGCCAGCACCACCTGGCGGCAGCCGAGGGCCACAGCCTGGGCCACCCCGGCAGCACTGGTGATCGACATCTGGGTGGAGGCATGCACCGCCAGGTGAGGGGCCAGGGCGGCCGCCAGCCTGGCCAGGCCGATGTCCTGCACGATCAGGGCGTCCACGCCTGCCGCCGCGGCGGCCTGGATCAACCGGCCAGCCTCCTCCAGTTCGGCGCTGAACACCAGCACATTGAGGGTGAGATAGGCCCTAACCCCCCGCTGGTGCAGCCACTGCACGATCGCCGGCAGCTCCTGCTGCTGAAAGTTCGCAGCGCGCATGCGGGCGTTGAAGCTCTCAACCCCGAAGTACACGGCATCGGCACCTTTGGCGGCGGCAGCCCTTAGGGCATCCCAATTGCCGGCCGGAGCCAGAAGCTCCGGAGAGCGGAGTGCCATCAGCGGGCCAGGCGCTGGGCCGGTTCAAACAGTTGGAGGGCCGCCGCTGAACCCTCGAACCGCCAGTGCCAGGGCTCGTAATTCACACCCTGGGGATTGTTGGCCGGGAAGGAAAGAATGAAGTGGTAGCGGGCGGCATTGGCTTCAAGCCAGCGGAAAGCCGCCGTTCCGGCAAAGCTCTCGGAAAGATTGGCCTGGGGCGCCCTGCCATCGCCGAGATCGACGGCGTAGCCGGTGCTGTGCTCGGAAAATCCAGGGGGGGCACTCACGCGAGAGCGCTGCAGGGCGCTCTGGTTGCGCTCTGATTTCACATCAAAAAAGAGGTCCTTCTGCACGGCGGTGGGACGGAAAGCGCTCAGCACAGCCAAATTCACGCCATCACCAGCTGCGGCCCTCTGCATGGCCACCAGGGCTGCAGCAGCGTCACGATGCAGGGCATGCCCGGGGCTGACCTCCACAAGGTCTGTGCTGGAGGCTTCGGGGTAGGGGAAGTGGCCCAGAAGCCGGCCATCTGAACTGAGCCGGGCATCGAGCCCTTCCACCGGGGGAGGGGTGAGCCAGCGACGCATGGGCGCGGGGAAGATCAGCAGGAGCGAACCACCAACCAGAACAGTGGCCAGGCCAACCAGCCCGAGGCGACTGAGCAAACCAGGAGACGCTGTTAGCGCAGGGGTGGTGCGCTGGGCAATGGGAATGTCTTCGCCGGCACGGCTGCGAGCCCTGCCGCCAGGGATGGCTCGCAGGGACCTGGCTCCTCGCGAACGCTCCGCTGGGGACGGCACAGATGCTGATCGGGAAGGGCGGCTGGCGATGGTGATGACGCGGTCGGCGTGCGACCGGCTGGCAAACAACAGGCGTGAAGATCCTAGGCGGCACGCCCGGATCGGGCCCCAGGCGACTGATCAACAGTGTTAGCTTCCAGCCACTTCTCAATCCGGGCGGAGCGTTCACTCGATGTTGCGTGTGGCAGTGGTGGGCGGCGGCCCCAGTGGCTCCTGTGCCGCTGAGGTGCTGGCCAAAGCAGGCATCCAGACCTGGATCTTCGAACGCAAGCTCGACAACGCCAAGCCCTGTGGTGGGGCCATTCCCCTCTGCATGGTGGCGGAATTCGACCTGCCCGAATCGATCATCGACCGCAAAGTGCGCAACATGCGCATGATTTCGCCATCCAATCGGGAAGTGGACATCCATCTCGATAACGAGGATGAATACATCGGCATGTGCCGACGGGAGGTGATGGATGCCTTTCTGCGCAACCGGGCTGCTGATCTCGGTGCCACTTTGGTGAACGGTCTGGTCACCAAAATCGACACGGGTGCCAACCGCCAAGGGCCCTACACCCTGATCTACTCCGACTACAGCGAGGGTGAGGCCACCGGCGTGGCCAAATCCCTGGAAGTGGATTTGATCATCGGCGCCGATGGGGCCAATAGCCGGGTTGCCAAGGCCATGGATGCTGGCGATTACAACGTGGCCATCGCCTTCCAGGAGCGGATCAAGCTGCCCGCTGAAGAGATGAAGTACTACGAAGACCTGGCCGAGATGTACGTGGGCACCGATGTGTCCCCCGATTTCTATGCCTGGGTGTTCCCCAAGTACGACCACGTGGCCGTGGGCACCGGCACCATGCAGGAGAATCAGGCCCTGATCAAAAGCCTGCAGGTGGGCATCCGTGAGCGGGCCCGCAAGCGCCTGGTGAACGGTGAAGTGATCAAGGTGGAAGCCCACCCGATCCCCGAGCATCCCCGTCCCCGGCGGGTGGTGGGCCGCATGGCCCTGGTGGGTGATGCCGCCGGCTACGTAACCAAGAGTTCCGGCGAAGGGATCTATTTCGCCGCCAAGAGCGGCCGGATGTGCGCTCAGGAAATCGTGGCCGCCAGCCAGGGCGGCACGCGGGTGCCGACCGAAGCGGATCTCAAAAAGTACCTCAAGAAGTGGGATCGCCAGTACGGCGCCACCTACAAAGTGTTGGAAATTCTCCAGAACATCTTCTATCGCAATGACGCGGCGCGCGAGGCGTTCGTGGAAATGTGCGATGACAAGGACGTGCAGCGCCTCACCTTCGACAGCTACCTCTACAAGCGCGTGGTGGCGATGAATCCCTGGCAGCAGCTCAAGCTCACCTTCCTCACCCTTGGTGCCGTGCTGCGGGGCAACGCCCTGGCTCCCCAGACCTACAAGCCGGTGCCGAGCACCGTGCGCAGCGACGATGAGGTGAACGCCATGCTCGCTGTGAGCAGCATCAAAGGAGGTATCAATGCATCACGCGAAAAGCGGATGGCTACCGCCGAAGCCGATGAGCGCGAGCCGGCAGGGGTGGCCTGATCTCCCGGGCCCGTTGGCCGACTTCAGCCCGAAATTCGGCTGAAGTCGGCCAGAACTGATGCCTGATTGTTGAGCAGACCCAACAGGTTCAAACGGTTCGTGCGGATCGCGGGATCTTCTGCCATCACCATCACGCTTTCCTCGCCATCAAAGAAGGCTGCCAGGGTGGAGGACGCAGCAGCCAGGCCATCCGCCAGTCGGGCGTAGCGGTCGGTGCTGGGGCTGGTCACCACCGGTACCAGGGATTCGAGCACCTTCAACATCGCCGCTTCACTGGCGGTTTCAAACAGTTCAGGGTTCACAACCCCCTGCGGATCCAGCAGGGCCGCCGAGAGGTTCCCCTTGCTCACTAGCCTTGCTGCGCGGGTTACCACGGCCCGCACGGCTTCCAGTCGGCCAGCCGACCGCAGTTCGGCCAAGAGGTCGGCCCGGCCACGGGCATCGGCAGGGTCCCGCAGCAGACGCTCGAGGGGAACCGTCTCGCCGGCCACCGCCTGCACCAAATCCACGTCCAGACCCTGCTCCTCCAGCAGGCTCACCAGGCGCTGGCGCAGCAGATCGCTGAGGTCTTGGTACAGCTGCTCGGCATGGACGCCCAGCTGGGGCAGGGACTCGGCCCAGTGGCTCGCCGCCCTCCGGAGCAGGGCCAGCAGATCCAGCCGCCAGCCGCGATCCCAGAGGATCTGCAGAATGCCATTACCCGCACGGCGCAGGGCGTAGGGATCGGAGGAACCGCTGGGACGCTCCCCCTTGGCGTAGATGCTCAGCAGCAGTTCAAGCCGCTCCGCCAGGGCAAGGAGAGCGCCCGCTTCGGAGGCCGGCAGATCGTCACCGGCGCCGCGGGGCAGATAGTGCTCGAGCACGGCCAGGGCCACCTCCCGGGGCTCGCCTTCTGCCAACAGGTATTTCGCTCCCATCACCCCCTGGAGTTCGGGGAATTCACCCACCATCTGGCTCACCAGGTCGTGCTTGCAGAGGTGGGCCGCCCGACGGGCATAGTGGGCCGCTGCAGGATCCAGCGGCAACACCTCCAACAGCGCATCGGTGCACCACTCAAGGCGGTCCACCCGGTCGCGGAGCGATCCGAGACCGGCGGCGAAGGTGACCGTGGCGAGCTGATCGCGCCGATCGATGCTGGCTACGGCGCGGTCGGCCCGCACAAAGAACTCGGCATCAGCCAGTCGGGCCTTGAGCACCCGCTCATTGCCCCGCTGCACCGTGCTCTCGGCAGCCGGCAGGCCGTTGCCGATGCAGAGGAAATGGGGTTGAAGGATGCCTCTGGCATCCAGTGCCAACCGGTCCTGGACCGCATCCCTCTGAATCAGGGGCACATAGCGCTGATGGGCACGCATCACGGTGCAGAGCACCTCGGCCGGCAGGTCGAGATAGCGGTCCGGGATGCTGCCCTCGAGCGGCAGGGGGGCCTCCACCAGATCCACCAGCTCTTCAAACAGCCCGTCGGGTAGGTCTGCCACAGCCTGATGCCGGCTGGCGGCTGCCGCCACGGCGGCACGGATGCTGCTGGCCCGGCTGGCGCGATCCACCTGCACCCCGGCCGCTGCCAGATCCTGGCGGTAGCTGGTGGCGGAGTGGATCGGCACCACCGCCGCCAGCAGCCGGTGCCCCCGGCTGAGGGCCTGGGCCTCGAGGGGCGGGTCGCAGTTGCTGAGCCGCACCGGCAGCACGGTGGCATCGAGCATGGCCACCAGCCAGCGAATCGGCCGGGAGAAGCGACAGTCCCCGGCCCCCCAGCGCATGAAGCGGCGCCCCTGCAGCGCTTCGATCCAGGCCGGCACAAGCTCCACCAGCAGGCTGGCCGTGTCGCGGCCGCGCTCCAGCACCTTGGCGAACACAAACGGCCCCTTGGGTGTGTCCCGCACCTCGAGCGCAGCGGGATCAACGCCGCAGCGCTTGGCGAAACCCACGGCCGCCGGGCTGGGCACGCCCTCCTGGAACGCCTGGCCGGCGGGCGGTCCCTTGCGCTCCTCCTCACGGTCGGGCTGGCTGGCGGCGACGCCCTCCACCAGCAACGCCAGGCGGCGGGGCGTGCTGGTCACATGCAGCGCACCGAAGGCCAGGCGCAACTGCTCAAGATCGCGCCGCACCAAGCTCTCCAGCTGGGGAAGAGCCAGCCGCGCGAAGTCAGCCGGCAGTTCCTCGGTTCCAATCTCCAGCAGAAAGGTGGACACGCGAGCAGGCCATGGCAGCCGCCAACTCTATTGATTGGCCGGGGTGGCCCGAGCTGGGGCTGGACTCGCTGGAGTAAGCGGTGGGGAATGGGTGAGGGATGGGGTGGGCATGGGAAAAGGGCCCGGGCACTCATTGCGGAAATCGGCGCCATGCCACCGTGACCCGCGCCCCGTTCGCTACGGTCGGGGGGTCCGTGAACCATGCCTGTGGCCGTGTCTGCCGGGTTGACTGCTGGGCCCACCAAGTTCGAGCAGCTGAAGTCGGAGAGTGGCCATCTGCGGGAACCGCTGTACACCGAGCTGGGCAACGAACTGCCCAATTTCAGTGAGAACGCGGTTCAGATTCTCAAGTTTCACGGCAGCTATCAGCAGGACAATCGCGACAACCGCCAGAAGGGCCGCGAGAAGGACTGGCAGATGATGCTGCGCCTGCGCAGCCCCGGTGGGCGCATCTCCAGCGACCTCTACCTCGCGATGGACGAGCTAGCCGACCGTCTGGGGAACGGCACCCTGCGCGTCACCACCCGCCAGGCATTCCAGATGCACGGGGTGCGCAAGGAGAACCTCAAGGAGGTGATCGGCACGATCGTGCGCCACCTGGGCTCCACCCTGGCCGCCTGCGGCGACATCAACCGCAACGTGATGGCTCCGGCGGCCCCCTATGCCAAAGGTGGCTACCCGGCAGCCCGCCAGTTGGCCGATGACATCGCCGACCTGCTGGCCCCCCAGGCCGCCGAGGGCTCCTATCTGGACATCTGGGTGGATGGCGACCTGAGCTTCAGGATCAAACCCAGCGCACCGGTTCGGCGGGTGAAGGAGCGCCAGCGCGAGGGTGGCGTGTTCAGTGGCGATGGCCAGGAGCCGCTCTATGGCGACACCTACATGCCCCGGAAGTTCAAGGTGGCCGTGACCGTGCCGGGCGACAACTCGGTGGACCTGCTCACCCAGGATGTGGGCCTGGTGCTGTTCTGCGACCCCCAGGGCCGGCCCCAGGGTTGCAACGTGTACGTGGGCGGCGGCATGGGCCGGACCCATAACAAGGAGGAGACCTTCGCCCGCACCGCCGACCCCCTCGGTTACGTGGCCCAGGAGCACGTGCTGGATCTGCTGCAGGCGATCGTGGCCCTCCAGCGCGACCATGGCGACCGCCAGCAACGGCGTCATGCCCGGATGAAATATCTGATCCACGACCGGGGCGTGGAGTGGTTCCGCGACGAACTCACCGCGCGCTACTTCAGCCATCCCATCAAGGGCCCCAGGGCCGAACCGAAGCGCCGACTGGAGGACTACCTGGGCTGGCACCGCCAGAGCCCGGGCCTCTGGTTCGTGGGCCTGCCCCTGCTTTGCGGCCGTCTCAGCGGTACGCAGAAGGAGGGCCTGCGTGCGCTGGTGGACACCTACAAGCTGGAACTTCGCCTCACCCCCAACCAGGACATCCTGCTCTGCAACATCGGCACCAACCAGCGCAGCAGCCTCCGGCAGAAACTGGCGGAGCTGGGCTGGGAGAATCCTGAAGAAACCAGCCTGCTCAGCCGCCACGCCATCGCCTGTCCCGCCCTTCCCCTTTGCGGCCTGGCGGTGACCGAAGCCGAACGGATCTTCCCGGCCGTGCTGGAACGCCTCGAGACCCTGCTCGAGCGGCTGGACATCAACAAGCCCGTGCTGGTGCGCATGACCGGCTGCCCCAACGGCTGTGCCAGGCCCTACATGGCCGAGGTGGGGCTGGTGGGCAGCGGCGTGGATCAGTACCAGCTCTGGCTTGGCGGCAGTGGCCAGCTCAGCCGGCTGGCCGAGCCCTACCTGGAGAAGATGCCGCTGGAGGCCATGGAAGCCACCCTGGAACCGCTGCTGCTGGCCTGGCGCCAGACAGGCATGCGCAAGGGCTTCGGCGACTTCGTGGTGAGCAGCGGCCGAGATGAGGTGCAGCGCTTGCTGGCCGTAGCCTGAGAGCGACCAGGCCATGCGGCCACCTCAGCCACCGGGGTCCACGCGGCCATAACAGGCCCTGGCCGCCCCGCTGCGCCAGGCCCACAGCTGATCCCCCCAGCTGAAGTGCCACCACTCGTTGGGATGCTGGATGAAGCCGGCCAGCTCCATCGCCCGCCTCAGGGCCTGGCGACGGCCATGCCAGAGCAGGTAGGTGTCGCGGAGGTCGGGATCCGGGGTTTGCTCTGCCAGCGCACCGAAATGGTCCGGCTCAGACTCCGCCCCGATGGCATCGATCGGCGAGCCCATGGCCAGCAGGTCCAGGGAACCCTGGGCAGACTGCCCGGCCAAGGTGAGATCCACGGCTGCGCCTGTGCTGTGCGGAGGGGGAGCGGCGGGGTCGGGATTGGGCGGCGCCCAGAACCGGCCGACATCGGCCGTCGCCTGCTCGCGGGCCGGCGACGGCTGGTGGGGATCAATGCCCCGTTCGCGGCACAGCTCAGCGATGGCATGCTCCACCATGAAGGTCTGCACGCTGAGGGGGCGCCAGGCGTCGAAGACCGCCAGGCTCCAATGCGGGTGCTCTTGCCGCAGCAGGGTCTGGGCCTGCAACAGACGGCCGATCACCCCCTGGCGCAGCCGGAACGGGCAGGCCCCAGGGCCATAGGGGGCACCCAACTGGGCATAGGGGTGGGGTTCGAGCCGCTGCAACGCAGGGGGCAACGCCAGCAGGGGCTCACCAGAATCGACAATCGGGCAGTCATTCCAGGGACGTCGCTGCATGGCCTGGCGGTACGGGGCCCCAGTGTGGAGCCCCGCCAGGCCGCTCAGTTGAGGCGCACCGCCTCGCTGAGCTGCTGGCGCTGCTGTTGCTGCAGCCGCGCCAGATGGCGATGCCGCTGCAACTGGGGGTCGGCGCTGAGGATCTCCTCGGCCAGCCGTCGAGCCCGCTCCAGCACCTCGCCGTCATCGCAGAGACTTGCCAGGGCCAGATCGGGCAGGCCGCTCTGGCGGGTGCCCAGCACCTGGCCGGGCCCCCGCAAACGCAGGTCCATCTCGGCGATCTCGAAGCCGTCGCTGGAGCGCACCAGCACATCGAGGCGCTGGCGCGACTGGGGGTTGCGGCCCTCGTGGATCAGCAGGCAATGGGAGGCGGCCGCCCCCCGACCCACCCGACCACGCAGCTGGTGCAGCTGGGCGAGGCCGAAGCGCTCGGCATGCTCGACCACCATCACACTCGCTTCGGGCACATCCACCCCCACTTCCACCACGGTGGTGCTCACCAGCACCTGGGTCTCTCCGGCGGCAAACGCGGCGATCGCCGCCTGCTTGTCGGCGCTGGCCATCCGGCCATGCAGCAGGCCCACCTGCAGATCAGCGAACACCTCGCCGCTGAGCTGCTGGTGCACCTCAACAGCGGAGCGCAGGTCGCTGCTCTCCGACTCCTCCACCAGAGGGAGCACCACATAGGCCCGCTGGCCGGCCGCCACTTCCTGGCGGATCAGCTCATAGGCCTGGCTGCGCTCCCCGGCCGAGAGCAGCTGGGTGCGGATCGGGGTGCGGCCTGGGGGCAGCTCGTCGATCTGGCTCACGTCGAGATCGCCATGCACCGACAGCGCCAGGGTGCGTGGGATCGGCGTGGCGGTCATGGTGAGCAGGTGGGGCTGCAGTCCCTTGTGCAGCAGGCGATCCCGCTGGCGCACACCGAAGCGGTGCTGCTCATCCACCACCACCAGGCCGAGGCGGGCGAATTGCACGGGGTCCTCCAGCAGGGCGTGGGTGCCAACGAGCAGCTGCAGCTGGCCGTTGGCCAGGTCGGCAAGCAGCTCACGGCGGCGGCGCATCCGCGTGGATCCGGTGAGCAGGGCACAGCTCACGTGCAGTTGGGGCAGCCAGCGGCAGAGGGTGGCGTAGTGCTGTTCGGCAAGCACTTCGGTGGGGGCCATCAGGGCGCCCTGGCAGCCGCTGTCCAGGGCCAGCAACAGCGCGGCGATCGCCACCACGGTCTTGCCGCTGCCCACATCGCCCTGCACCAGACGGGCCATCGGCTGGGGGCGCGCCAGGTCGGCCCGGATCTCGGCCAACACGCGCCGCTGGGCGGCGGTGAACCCGAAGGGCAACATCGCCAGAAACCGATCGAGTAGGGGGGCGGCATCCGGATTGAGACTCGGGGCGGGCCGCTGGCGCAGCTCCCGGCGCCGCTGCAGCAGGCCCAGCTGCATCAGCAGAAACTCATCGAACACCAGGCGCTGGCGGCTGGCCTTGAGGTCGGCTTGATGGCGGGGTTGGTGGATCTGGCTGAGCGCCGCGGCGCGTTCCATCAGCCCCTCCCGCTGGCGCAGATCCTCCGGCAGGGGGTCGGGGAATCGGGCCACCAGGGGCAGGACCGCCGCCATGACCTGGCGCATGCGCTCCGCTCCCAGACCTTCCGTGAGGCCGTACACCGGGATGAGCCGACCGATCTCCCTGGACTGCACCGGTGCCTGGGGACCGTCGAGGACTTCGATCAGGGGATCCTGGAACTGGGGCCCATAGCCGCTCTCCTTGACCAGGCCACTCACAGCCACCCAGGCCCCCGGCGGGAACTGGCGCTGCTGCAGCTTCAACCAACCGGGCGTGGTGAAGCGCCGGCCGGCAAAAAAGCGACTGAGCCGCAGCTTGCCGGTGCTGTCGCTCAGGTGCAGTTCAAGAATGGCCAGCTGGGGATTGCGGGGGCTGATGAAAGCATGGCTGCGACGCACCGTGGCCACGATCGTGGCGGTGCGGCCAGGCTCGAGCCCATTGATGCGAACGAGGTTGGCGTAGTCGAGGTAGTCACGGGGGTAGTAGTGCACCAGATCGCGCACCACGAACAGGCCAAGCTGGGCCAGGCGGGCCGCCGTCTTCGGCCCGACACCGCGCACCTCGCCCAGGGGCATGTCCAGCTGGAGGGGTTGCGGACCTGCCCGCGAGCCGGACAGAGGGGAAGGGGGATCCGTAGCCGCCAGGCGCAGCCGCGGTGGCCCCGGAGGCTGGGCAGGACGCCATTGCTGCCGCCATTGGTGCAGTTGCTGCCGGCATTGGGCCACAAGCGCCTGGCGCTGGCTGGGGGTGAGCTGGTCGTAGACGTCAAAGCGGGCGGCCAGCTGCTGGAAACTGGCCGGCACCACCACTCCGGGCTGCGGTTCACGTAGGGAGCGGGCCAGAAAACTGCTGAACCGCTCCCGCCGGCCCATCAGGTTGGAGCAGTCCCGTCCAGCCTCCAGCTGCAGGGCCTGCTGCAGGGTTTTCAGCCAGTCGGCGGGGCTGGCGGGCCGGGATTGGGCGGTTGGACCGGGCTGGGGTTGTCCTGATGCCACAGCCGTTCTGCCTCAAGCCTCTGGTAGTGCCGCTGCAGGCGGCGATGCCGTTCGGCCATTCTGCGTACCTCCTGGCGGTGGCGGTGCCAACGGCTGCGGCAGGTGCGCAAGCGCGGCTGGTCGAGCTCCAGATCCGCGAGGCGCAGCAACAAGGCCACGCTGTCGATCTCCCCACCAGCGTCCGGTGCCAACGGCACCTGCAGGCGCAGCAGGTTCGCTGGCGCAGGCTGGGGCTCCAGCTGGCCCTGCAGGGCCGCCTGCAACAGGCTGGTGGGCAAGAGGCTGCGGCAGAGCCCGGAGCGAAGCAGTTCCACGTTGACGGCGTGGGACAGGTTGCGCAGACGGCGCACCAGGGCACGCTCCACCCCCTCCAGCCACTCCAGCAGAACCTGGGGATCGGTGGGTATGGCCGCTGAATCCCATGGGGAAGGCGCGCCGACCTCTTCAAACAGGGTGTCGAAGAGGGATTCGGCCTGGGGCCCGAGCAGCCCGTCCAGGCTGTCTTGGCCGGCACCCACTCCAGCTTGCTCCCCATCCCCCGGTTCGCTGAACTGGGCTTCAGTGACGGTGTCGCGCTGACCAAGGGGCTCGGCACGGGCTTCGCCTGAAGCGGCAATCAGGGCCTGCCAGCGCTCCAGATCCACCGGCAGGGCCGCGTTGATCTCAATGGAACCATCCGGATCACTGTCCCGCCTGCGACCAGGATCCGCACCAACCCCATCGAAGCCCGCAAGTTCCCTGGGGGCACCATCGCTGGGCAGCAGCTCTGTGGCTGATCCCGTGGGATGGGTGATTTCATCGCCAGCCTTGCGCAACTGGGCGAGCCATTCACGCTGCCGCCGCTGCTGCTGCTGGCGACGTTCGCGGGCGATCTGAGCCGCTAATTGCACCAGGTGTTCCACTGTGAGCAAGCTGCCGCAGCCCTGAACCAGTTCGGCAACGCGGCGATGCAGGCCAGCCCGCTGCTCCTGGTCGAGATCGCAGTATCGCTCGGGGTAATAGCGGGTTGCCAGATGGAAACAGGCCTGCTGAACACTGGTCAGCAGGCCCTCGCGCAGCACCTGGAGATAGAGCGCCAGATCCCGGTAGAGGCCAGCATTGGCGCACTCCCGGCTGGCGGTCAGGGCGCTGAGCTCATCGCGCACACCCTGGATGTGGTCCGCCAGGGCGGGAGGCAGATCGGGGTGGGAGGGATCAGCGGTGATGGGGATCTCAGAACGGCTGTGATCGGTTTGCGGTCAGGAAGCGCCACCCATGGCAGCCACTTCAGCGGCGAAATCCATCTTCTCCACCTCGATGCCCTCACCGAGGTTGAAGCGCACAAAGCGACGCACCTGGATGTTCTCGCCCACCTTGCCGGCCACCTGCTTCACCAGTTCCTCAACGGTCATGCCGCTGTCCTTGATGTAGGGCTGGTCCATCAGGGCCATCTCCTTAAGGCGCTTGCCGATGCGGCCGGCCACGATCTTCTCCTTCATCTCCTCCTTCTTGCCGGCCAGGTCGTCGCGACCCATCTCGATCTGCTTCTCCCGATCGGCCACCTCAGCCGGGATGTCATCAACTTTGACGTAGTCGACGGAGGGGCAGGCGGCGATCTGCATCGCCACATTGCGGATCAGCTCCTGGAAGATGTCGCCACGGGCCACGAAGTCGGTTTCGCAGTTCACCTCCACCAACACGCCCACGCGGGCGCCGGTGTGGATGTAGGAGCCGATGGCGCCCTCGGCAGCCGTGCGGCCGGCCTTCTTCTCGGCACTGGCAATGCCTTTCTGGCGCAGCCACTCAATGGCCTTTTCGGTATCGCCGTTGGTCTCGGCGAGGGCCTTCTTGCAGTCCATCATTCCTGCGCCGGTCTTGTCGCGCAGGTCCTTGACGAGCTTCGCTGAAATCTCAGCCATGGGTCAGTTCAGGGTAGGGTCGGAAAAGGTCTGGAAACGCGCAGGAGGGTTGGGGTCAGCCCTGGTCGGCCTGGCCCTGGTCGCCGGCACCATGGCGGCCTTCATTGATGGCATCCGCCAGACGGCTGAGCACCAGGTGCACCGAGCGCACGGCGTCGTCGTTGCAGGGGATGGGAACGTCGCAGAGGTCGGGATCGCAGTTGGTGTCCAGCATCGACACCAGGGGGATATCCAGCTTGCGGGCCTCCAGCACGGCGTTGGTCTCGCGGCGCTGGTCCACCAGCACCACCACGTCGGGCAGCCGGCGCATGTTCTTCAGACCACCCAGGTACTTCTGCAGGCGATCCAGTTCCCGGCGCAGCACAGCGGCTTCCTTCTTAGGCCGCATGGCAATGGCCCCGGAGCTCTCCATGCGCTCCAGGTCCTTGAGGCGCTCGATGCGGGCGCGCATGGTGGTCCAGTTGGTGAGCATGCCGCCAAGCCAGCGCTGGTTCACGTAGGCGGCGCCACAGCGGGTGGCCTCCTGGGCGATCACCTCGGAGGCCTGCTTCTTGGTGCCCACAAACAGAAAGCGCTTGCCGCTACGGGCCGCGCTGCGCACCCATTTGTAGGCGTTGTTCATGCAGACGGCAGTCTGCACAAGGTCGATGATGTGGACCCCGTTGCGCGCGCAGTAGATGTAGCGCGACATCTTGGGGTTCCAGCGGCGAGTCTGGTGCCCGAAGTGGGCGCCAGCCTCCATCATTTCGGCGAGGGTGACAACAGCCATGGTGATTGGGGTTTCGGGTTTGCCTCCACCTGCCAGGGACCGATCTGCAACCCCGAAGGGGTGGCATTCAAGTCACCCGAAACGCGCAGGTGTGCGGTGTTAAGGGACGTTGAGACCTTATCAAACGGCGCCGCCCGGCTTCGAGCGGCGGGCCAGGCGGAACAGGCTGTGCACACCGATGCGGTTGAGCGGCAGCCGCAGCAGCTCCATCGCCAGGTCCGGCCTGCCCCAGCGAATCAACCAGGCCAGCAGGGGCCTCAGGCTGCGCTCATTGAGCAGGCCTCCGAGGGTAAGCAGGTTCCAGAGCAGCAGATGAAGCCAGGTGTACTGAATGATCAAGCGCACCCGCCAGCTGGGATGCTTGCGGAAGAACACCAGGGCCATGCGGGCCCGCTCCTGCTCAACCCGCAACAGCTGGGGAATCTGCTCCAGGCTGAATGCAGGGTGCCAGTGATAGCCAACGGCCCCAGGACAGCGCACCAGGCGCACCCCCAGGGCCCGCAGCCGCTCTCCCAATTCCAGGTCCTCCCAGCCATAGAGCTGGAAGGCGGTGTCGAACAGACCGGCCCGCTCCAGGAGGGCCCGCTCAATCGCCACATTGCCGGTGGCGAAGTAGGCCCAGGAGAGATCGCGCAACTTGTGGCGCTCGGCCGTGGGGTTCTCAAAGTCCGCCGTGTTGATCACAGCCCCATAGGTGAAGCTGAGCCGATCACCCGCCCGGCACCAGTCCCGCTCCAGGCCGCGGGCATGGCTGAGCAGAAAGTCGGGCCCCACCACGAGGTCGCTGTCGATGAACACGATCACCTCGCCCCGGGCGGCCTCCACCCCGCTGTTGCGTCCCTGGGCCGCTCCGCCGTGCTCCTGCTGAATCAGGCGCAGGTGGGGCAGCTCTCCGGAGCCGCTGGCCTGCTCCAACCAGGGCACCGTGGCATCGGTGGAGCCGTCATCCACCACCACCACCTCATACCCCTCGATGGGGGGCTCCAGCCGCTGGCTCTCCAGGGCCCGCAGGCATTGGCGCAGGATCGGCAGGCGGTTGTAGGTGGGGATGACGACGCTCAGGTACATCGCTCAGCAGGGACGGGGTCGCTCACGGCTGCAGGTGGTGCAAAAAAAGGGGACCCCGGAGGATCCCCATCGAAACTGAGCCGGAAACCGGGCTCGATCAGTCGGCGGCTCCACCGTTGTTGGCGGTGCCGGTTACGCCGTTGCCAGCACCCTCACCACGGCCATCGTTGCGGAGCTTGCGCTTCTTGAACTTGCGGGCATAGGCCCGGTTGCGCTCTTGCTTTTCCTTCTTCAGATTCCTGCGCTTTGCCATGCGGCGGCGTTCCAATACGGATGTCCAAATCACACCTTACCCAATCGGGGCCACAGGCAGCCGAGCGAGCGATCAGGGCTGGGCCAGCATCAGCCTGCCGTCCTCCATGCGCAGCAGGCGGTCGGCCACATCCAGGATGCGCGGATCGTGGGTCACCATCAACACGGCACAACCCTGATCCCTGGCCAGGCGCTGCAACAGATCCACCACCTCCCTGCCGGTGCGGGAGTCCAGGGCAGCGGTGGGTTCATCGGCCAGCAGCAGCTGGGGCTCAGCCGCCAGGGCCCGGGCGATGGCCACACGCTGCTTCTGCCCACCCGAGAGATCGTGGGGGAGCTTGTGCAATTGATCGCCCAGGCCCACGGAACGCAGCCATTCGCGCGCGCGATCGCGTCGGCTCCGGTAGCCCAGGCCCACCAGCAAATCGGCCCCCATCTGCACGTTCTGCTCAGCGCTCAGGCAGCGCAGCAGGTTGTGGCCCTGGAAGATCATGCCGATGCGGCGCCTGAGCCGTTGACGGGTGACGCGGTCGGCGCCGCAGAGCTCCTCGCCAAGCACCCGCAGTGAGCCGCTCTGCACCTGGCGCAGTGCCCCCACCAGGGTGAGCAGGGTGGTCTTGCCGCAGCCGGAGGGGCCGGTGAGCAGCACCACTTCGCCGGGATCGATGCGCAGGTTCACCTGGCGCAGCACATCCACCCTCGTGCTCCCCTGGCCGAAGCTATGCACCAGATCCTCGATCGCCACGGCGGCATCCATAGCGGCGGGGGCGGGGGCGCCAGCCATCAGAAGATCTCCGCCGGATCGGCATCGGCCAGGCGGCGCATCGCCAGAGCGGCCGACCCCATGCACATCACCAGGATCATGACCAGCACCAACAGGGCGCGATCGGGGTCCATGAACACCGGCAAGCGGGTGCCGCTGCGCACCAGGGCATAGAGCCCCAGGCCCGCGAGGTAGGCCGGCACGTAGCCCAGCACCGCGAGCAGCAGCCCCTCGCGGGCCACCACCCCAAGCAAACGGGGCAGGGGGTAGCCCATGGCCATCAGCGTGGCGTACTCGGCCAGGTGATCGCTCACGTCGGAATAGAGGATCTGGTACACAATCACGCAACCCACCACAAAGCCCATGCCGGCGCCCAGGGTGAAGATGAAGCCGATCGCCGTGCTGGTGCGCCAGTAGGTCTTCTCAAACTCCTCAAACTCCTGCTTGCTGAACACCCGCACATCGGCGGGCAGCAGCCGGCGCAACCGCTCGGCCACCTCCGGGGGCCGGGCTCCCGGGTTGAGTCGGATCAACCCCAGCTCGATGCTGCCCGGCGGCGTCTGCGGCATCAGGCTGAGAAAGGTTTCGCTGCTGGTGAGCAGGTTGCCATCGGCACCGAAGGACGGGCCCATCGCCACCAGGCCCACCACCCGAACACGCTTGCCGGCCACCTCGGTTTCCACCTCCTCGCCGGCCCGGAAGCGCTCGGCGATTGCACCGAACTCCGGCCGAGAACGCTCGTCGAACAGCACCCTTCCCTTCTGGGTGAGCCGCCTGGCCTGGGCGGCGATGCCGGGGTCGGTGAACAGGGGATCGCCTGGCTCGAAGCCCAGGGTGAGGATTGAACGGGTGGCGCGGGTGTCGGGGTTGCGCCAGAGCAGCAGGTTCCAGTGCACCGGGGTAATGCCGCGCACGGCCGGATCGGCCATGGCCTGCACCAAGCGGCGACGGGGAAAGGCCGCCATGCCGATCGAACTCATCGTGCGTGGGCTGATCAGCACCAGATCGGCGTCGAACTGGCGATGCACCGTGACGCTGGCTTCGAACAGGCCATCCCGGAAGCCCAGCTGCATGAACATCAGGATGCCCGCAAAGGAGATCCCGGCCAGGGCCACCGCCAGCCGCACCGGCTGGCGGGTGAGCAGCAGCCAGGCCAGGGGAATCCGCCGCGATGGCCAGAGGCGATCGAGCATCAGGGCTGGAAGCGGGCGATCACCTTCAGGCCGCTGAGGGCACGAACCCGCTGGGCGGAATCGGGGGCGAGGGCCACCCGCACCTCCACGATCCGGGCATCGGCATCCTGGGTGGGGTCGGTGGAGAGCACCTCGCGCTGGCGCACCTCGGGACTGATGCGCAGCACCTGGCCCTGCAGGGTGCCCGCAAAGCCGCCGTGCTCACTGGTCAGGCTCACGGCCTGGCCGGGCCGCACGCGGGCGATGTCGCTCTCGTACACCTCGACCAGGGCCTCCATGCGGTGACTGGCCCCCAGGTCCAGCACGCCCCCATCCCCGGGCCTCTCCCCCTCCCGGGCATGGAGGCGCAGCACGGTGCCCGCAATCGGTGCCCGCAGTTGAGTGAGCTGCAGCTCAGCCTCGATCGTGTCCAGTTCGGCGCGAGCTTCCTGCAACTGGCCCTGGAGGGCCAGGAGATCGGTTTCACGCGTATCGAGATCGGCGCTGGCAATCGCACCGCTGCGGGCCAGGCGGCGATAGCGCTCGATGTCACGGAGCTGCAGGTTCAGCCGGGAGTTGAGATTGCTGATCCGGGCCAGGAGCAAGCGCCGTTCCGCCTGCAGCTTGGGGGCCGTGTCGAATTCAGCCAGCAGCTGGCCGGCAGCCACCGCCTGGCCTTCGCGCACGAGCAGGCGGGTGATACGGGGACTGCCACCGATGCCACTGATCGGCGCCGCCACATGGCGAATCTGGCCGCGGGGGTCGAGGCGACCAAGGGCGGCAACGGCCTCGATCGGTCTGGGCTCGGCCAGCGGTTGTGCTGGTCGGGCTACCGGCGTGCGGGGCAGGAGCAGCAGCCGGCCGGCCGCAGCCCCCACAAGCAGCAGCAGGGCGGCTGCGCTGATCCACAACAACGGCCGCCTGGTGGTCACGGCCGCGGCGGATCGTCGAAGAGCAGCTCCTCGATGTAGCGGTCGGCCCAGGCCGGGTCGAAGGCTTTCTCCAACACCCGGCGTGTCTTGTCGTTTTGTTTCTGCTGCTTGCAATAGCGGAGCTGACCCTGCCAACGCTCAACCGTAGTCGGATCGTCGGCCGCAACGATGGCCGTGCTGCGGCAGGCTTCAGCCAGGATCTCCAGCACCTCAGCCACCTCTTCCACGAACTGGCAGTCCTCCGCAGGATCGGCCGGGCGCACGAAGCGCACAAAGGGAGAGAAAATCGATCCCCAGGCTGGCAGCTCGCGGGGTTGGCTGTAATGCCGGGGCTGGCGGGCCGCCAGCGCCGTGGCGATCCCCTCTGGTAACGCCCCTCGCACGGGCGAGAGGTCCACGATCGCCGCGGACACCCCAGCCGGGCTGGCGACGATGTCGGCGCCGAACACCGGCAGATCGCAGCGGGGATCTGGGAACCAGACGCAGTGGAGGATCTGCAGGCCGAGGCCCAGGCGGGCCGTTTCCAGATGGAGCTTGCGCAGACCGCGGCTGCGCCAGAGCTCGTTGCGAATGAACAGGTGCTCACCATCCAGGCTGCCGCTGATCGCCTCCAGATCGGCAGCCACCGGCAGCGGCTGAAGCTCCGGAAGGCCACTCCAGGCCATGCGGATCGTGTCCGCCAGAGCCTCCACCAGGGGATGGAGCTCCAGGGGAGGGGGCATCGGGGAACTCACCACAGCCGCGCCAGCCAGCAGAATGCGGATCCTGCCACGTTCCTTCCCCCTTTGCCCCTGGCCCCACCCCCGGCCCGTCTGCCCGGTTTGCAGGCGCCCGCCATCCGCCGGCTCAGCAACGGCGCCCAGGTGGTGACCCTGAACCTGACCGATGCACCCCTGGTGTGCGTGGACTTCTGGTGTCGGGCGGGCAGCCTGTTTGAACTGGAGGGGGAGAGCGGCATGGCCCACTTTCTTGAGCACATGGTGTTCAAGGGCAGCCGCCACTTGGAGCCAGGGGAGTTCGACTGGCGGATCGAGGCCCTGGGCGGCAGCAGCAATGCGGCCACCGGCTTCGACGACGTGCACTACCACGTGTTGATCCCGCCGGAAGCTGCCGCGGAGGCGGTGGCCCTGCTCCTCGATCTGGTGCTCGAGCCCCGACTCGATCCCGAGGCCTTCGCCATGGAGCGCCAGGTGGTGCTGGAGGAACTGGCCCAGAGTGAAGACCAACCCGAGGAGGTGGCCCTGCAGCGGCTGCTCAGCGCCGGCTGCGGCGGCCACGCCTACGGCGAGGCGATTCTGGGTCGGCGGGAGGCCCTGCTCCGGCACACCGCGGCCGACATGGGCGCCTTCCAGCAGCGGCTCTACCGCGGCAATCGCTGCGTGCTGAGCCTGGCGGGGCCGCTCGATCCCCAGCTGGCCCATAGCCAGGCCATCGCAGCGGCGATTGACGCCAGTCCCCTGGCCCGGCTGCCCCAGGGGGGCCCCGAGGCCAGCCTCCCCTGCCTGGAGGTGCGCGCCGGCGAGCAGCGCCTCGCGCTGCCGCGGCTGGAGTCAGCCCGGCTGCTGATGCTCTGGGCCCTGCCACCCGCCCACGACCTGCGCCAGGTGATGGGCGCCGACCTGCTCACCAGCCTGCTGGCGGAGGGTCGCCGCAGCCGCCTGGTGGACCGCCTGCGGGAACAGTTGCGGCTGGTGGAGAGCATCGACCTCGACCTGCACGTGCTGGAGTGCGGCAGCCTGGCCCTGCTGGAGGCCATCGGCGACCCGGACGATCTGCCCTTGATCCGCCAGGAGGTGGAGACCGTGCTGCGGGAAGTGGCGGCGGCCCCGATCCCGGCTGAAGAGTGGCAGCGCACCAAGCGGCTGGTGGCCAACGGCTACCGCTTTGCGCTGGAGTCGGCTGGTGGCGTGGCCGCCGCCCTGGCCAGCAACCAGCTGTGGCAGCACCCCTGGAGCCTCGAAGATCCCCTGGAGGCCCTGGAGCAATGGGACAGCGAATCTCTGCAGCACCAGTGCCTTCCCTGGTTGGCCCCGGAGAAGGCCTGCGTGCTGGAGGCGGTGCCAGCATGACCACCCCCTGGAGCACCACCACCCTGCCGGGGGGGCTGCCCCTGGTGACGCAGCAACGGCCGGGCGCCGGCCTGTTGGCGGCGCGGCTCTGGATCCGCGGCGGCAGCAGCCAGGACCCCCGGGGCCAGCGCGGCGCGATGCAACTGCTGGCCGGCACGATGACCCGCGGGGCCGGTGGGTTGGACGCCGATGGCCTGGCTGAACTGGTGGAGGGCCGCGGGGCGGCCCTGCGGGCGGAGGCCGGGGAGGATGCCCTGGTGATCAGCCTGAAGTGCGCCAGCCACGACGGCGCCGACCTGCTGCCGCTGCTGGCGCAGATGGTCACCTCCCCTGGCCTGGAGGTCTCCCAGGTGGAACTGGAGCGTGACCTCAACCTGCAGAGCCTGCAGCGCCAACAGGAAGATCCCTTCCAGTTGGCCCACGATCGGCTGCGCCAGCAGCTCTACGGCCAGGGGCCCTATGGCCATGACCCACTCGGGGTGGCGGAGGAGCTGGAGCAGCTCCAGCGTGCCCAGCTGCAGCCCCTGGTGGCCGACCTGGGAGCCCAGGGTGCGCTGCTGGTGCTCTGCGGCGATCTGGAGGAAGGCCTGCTGGCCCCCCTGGAAAGCAGCTTGAACGACCAGCCCCTGCACACCAGGCCCACGCAACGCCAGCCAGGACCGCTGGCTGAGCCGGGGGAATGGCTGGGGTTGCAGGAGCAGGACACCGAGCAACTGGTGCTGATGCTGGGCTGCGCCACCGTGCCCCTGGGCCATGACGACGCCCTGGCGCTGCGGCTGCTGCAGGCCCACCTGGGGATGGGTATGTCCAGCCGACTGTTTGTGCTGCTGCGCGAGGAGCGGGGGTTGGCCTACGACGTGGGCGTGCACATGCCAGCCCGTTGCGGGGCCACGCCCTTTGTCTGGCACCTCTCCACGTCAGCGGAGCGGGCCGAAGAAGCCTGCAGCTGCGTGCTGGAGGAGTGGCAGCGGCTGCTCCATGAGCCCCTCAGCGAGGACGACCTGAATCTGGCCCGGGCCAAGTTCCGCGGCCAGGACGCGATGGGACGGCAGACCTGCGGCCAGCTGGCGGATCGCCAGGCCCTGGTGCTCGGCTACGGCCTCGGTGCGGACCATGTGCAGCAATGCCTGGAGCGGGCCGAGCACCTGCAACCCCAGCACCTGCTCGAGGCCGCCCGGCGCTGGCTGGCCAGGCCCCATCTCAGCCTGTGCGGTCCGGCAGCTGCCCTGCAGGCGGCAGAGCGGGCGTGGCAGCAACGGCAGACAGCCCTGGCGGGAGCCTCAGGCTGAGGCAGGGGCACAGGCGGCGGCGGCCAGCAGAAAGGTGCCACGCCGAAAGCGCACGGCCAGCTGGCCCAGGGCCCGCTGCTCCACCACCTGGCCAACCTCGTCGACGCCAACCAGATCCGCGGGCCGCAGCATCGGCATCGGGTCGGCGGTTTTCAGATAGGAGGGTCGCTGCCGCAGCTGCACCAGCGTTCCCACCGGCCAGAGGTCAGCGGAGTCGCTGGTCTGCTCCTTGGCCTGGTCGGTCGGGTCCCTGGCCTGGTCCGTGGGGGGAGGGTCGGCCAATGGGGGGATCAGCTGCTCGGGGTGAATGGCGGGCAGATCAGGCAGCACGGAACGGCAAGGTGCGGGCGTGCAGGGAGGCTAGAAGACCTCCAGCGGGTGGCCGTGACGCGCCCAGACGGCAGACTGGTGAAAGCTTGAAGCCGGGCTGTTGAGGGCGCTAGCCAACTGGAGTGGAGCCCTCGCCGGGCTGATGCTGATCCTGGTGGGGGGGCTGATTCAAGCTGCGGTGCCCTGGCCAGGTGCGGGCGGCCAGTGGCAGATCGCCCCCCTGCCGATCACCCTGCAGGTGCCAGCCCTGCTGCTCACGGGCCTGGTGTGCGGACCGCGCAGTGCCCTGTTGGCGGCTGTGGGCTACCTGAGCCTGGGCCTGTTTCAGTTGCCGGTTTTCCATGGCGGCGGCGGCAGTTCCTATCTGCTGGATCCAGGCTTCGGCTACCTGGCCGGCTTCCTGCCGGCGGGCTGGCTGGTGGGCAAGCTGGCCCGTCAGCCGGGGATGAACGATCCCCTCAACCTGGCGGGCAGCGCCCTGATCGGCCTGGTGGTGATCCAGCTCTGCGGCGTGATCAACCTCATGCTGGGCAGCCTGGCCGGCCGTTGGAGTTTACCCTTCGGGCAGCTGGTGCTGCGCTACACCCTGGCCCCCCTACCCTCGCTGTTGTTGCTCTGCTGCGCCGTTGCTGCCCTGGCTGCGGGGCTTCGCCGGCTGCTGTTTGTGCAACCCTGAGGGGCTGCCATGCCGCCTCTCCCCGTGATGACCGCCTCCGCCAGTGCCAGGGCCGTGAGGAGGCGGGTTTGTTTTGGCACGGCTGGGCTGGTGGTACTGGCCGACCAGCTCAGCAAGGTCTGGGTTGCCCAGGCGCTGCAGGGGAGGGGTGCCCGACCACTGATCCCAGGGCTGATCGACCTGTACTACACAACCAACACCGGCGCGGCATTCAGCCTGTTCACCGGCTCCAGCCGTCTGCTCGGAGTGGTGAGCCTGGTGGTGGCGCTGGGCGTGGCTGCCTGGATCATCAAGAACGGCCGCCGGGCCCTGCCCCCCAGCCGGGCCCTGGCCCTGGGCCTGCTGCTGGGTGGCGCCATCGGCAACGGCATCGATCGCTGGCGGCTGGGGGCGGTGATCGACTTTCTGGCCCTGGTGCCGGTGAACTTTCCGGTGTTCAACATCGCCGATGTCGCGATCAACCTGGCCGTGCTGGGTTTTCTGGTGGACTTGATCCAGCAGCAGCGGGCTGAGGATGGCTGAGGCGAGGCTGCTGGTGCACCTGCCGGGGGAGGGGTCACGCCGGCTGGAACTCCACCCAGGCGCCTACCGCGTGGGCCGGGACAGCGACTGCGAGATCCGTGTGCCCCATCCCGCCGTGAGCCGCCAGCACGGCCTGCTGGAACAACGGGGCAGCCACTGGTTGCTGGTGGATCAAAACTCCACCAATGGCCTGTGGTGGCGGGGTCAGCGCGTCAAGGAACTGCTGCTTCAGGACGGCGACACGGTGCGCTTCGCCCCCAGCCATTTGGCCGGGGTGCCCGAACTGGAGTTCCAGAGTCACCAGCCCAGCCAGGCGGGGAAGCTGGCCAGGGTGACGAGCCTGGGCCTGGCGGCGCTGGCAGGCCTGGGCGTGGCCACCCTGCTGCTGGGCGTGCTGCAGGTACCCATCCGCGGCAGCTTGGCGCCGGTGCGGGGCCCCCTCGCCCTCTACGACCGCGAAGGAAGGCCGATTGCCAGTGCCGAGGGCAAGCGGCACCGCGAGCTGGCCGAGCTGAACGCCTACCCCAGGGTGCTGGTGGACGCCCTGCTGGCCAGTGAGGACAGCCGCTTCTGGTGGCATCCGGGGGTGGACCCGATCGGCACGGCCCGCGCCCTGCTCACCAACCTGCTGGGGGGACGGGTGCTGGAGGGGGGCAGCACGCTCACCCAGCAGCTGGCCCGCAGCCTCTACCCCGACCAGGTGGGCCAAGGCGAGAGCCTGGGCCGCAAGTGGCGGGAACTGCTGGTATCCATGCAGCTGGAGGCCCGCTTCAGCAAGCGGGACCTGCTGCTCAGCTACCTCAACCGGGTGTATCTGGGAGCGGGCTGGGGCTTTGAGGACGCCAGCCGCCACTACTTCGGCAAGTCGGCCGGGAAGCTTGAGCTAGCTGAGGCGGCACTGCTGGTGGGCCTGCTGCCCTCACCGAATGGCTATGACCCCTGCTTCGACCCCCAGGCCGCCCTCGATGCCCGCAATCGGGTGCTGGGCAAGATGGTGGACACCCGCCGACTCTCGCCGGATGCGGGTCGGCGGGCGCGGCGCAGCCCTGTGCGGCTCAGCCCGGAGGCCTGCCGCAATCAGCAGCGCAAGCGAGGGGCCCCCTTCTACACCGACCAGGTGCGGCGCGATCTCCAGAGCCAGGTGGGTTCCGATGTGGCGGCGGAGGGAAACTTTCTGGTGGACACCCACCTCGACCCCGCCCTGCAGGCCACGGTGGAACGGGTGCTGCGCCAGCGCATCAGCAACAGCGCCAGCCTGGGGGTGAGCGAGGGGGCGGTGGTGGTGATCGATGCCCGCAATGGCGGAGTTCTGGCCGTGGCAGGCGGCCGGGACTACAGCCAGAGCCAGTTCAATCGGGCCACCATGGCCCAGCGCCAGCCCGGCAGCACCTTCAAGTTGTTTCCCTATCTGGCGGCCCTGGAACGGGGAAGCCGGGTGACGGATCCGGTGGGTTGTGGACCGCTGCAGTGGCGTGGCCAGACCTTCAGCAGCGGCTGCGGCGGCTCGCTGTCGCTGGTGAGTGCCTTCGCCCGCAGCAGCAACACGGCGGCCCTGCGGCTTGCCCAGCGCGTGGGCCTCGATGCGGTGGTGCAGAAAGCCCGCGACCTGGGCATCACCAGCCCCCTGGCCGCCGTGCCGGGGCTCGCCCTGGGCCAGAGCGAGGTAACCCTGCTCGAACTCACGGCCGCCTACGCCGCCGTCGCCAATGGCGGCACCTGGTATGCACCCTCCACCATTCGCCAGGTGATGGATGGTGAAACGTGCCAGGAGGAGGATCGGGCCCGCTGCCGCAAGCCCACCGGCCCCTCCTCCACCACAGCTCCCGGACGGCGGGTGATGCAGCAGGCCACGGCCAAGAGCATGCAGGAACTGCTGCGCAGCGTGGTGCGCGCCGGCACGGGCCAGGCCGCCTCGCTGGGCGGGCAGGAAGGGGGCAAGACCGGCACCACCAATGAGAGCCGCGATCTGCTTTTTGTGGGGTATGAGCCGAAGCGCCAGTGGGTGATCGGCGTGTGGCTGGGCAATGACGACAACAGCCCCACCAAGGCCAGCAGCTCCCTTGCCGCGAGTCTCTGGGGCGAGATCATCCGGGCCAGCGGTTCCTAGGTGCCCACCGTTGAAGCAGCACACCCGCCTCTGGCTCGCGCTCGCCCTGGCACTGCTGGCCCTGCTGGTGGTGGGCATGGTGCTGCAGGCCTTCAACCAGCTGATCTGGCAGCTGAGCAGCGTGCTGCCTTACACCCTGGTGGGACCGGTGGCCCTGGTGCTGGTGTTGGCGATGGCGCTGCTGCTGGGGCAGCTGGCCTGGCCCTGGCTGCGGGATCTGAGTCGGGGCGGCTGGAGGCGAGGGGCAGCCGGCGGGCGGGAGTCCCGACCATCGCCTGAGCCGCCGCCCAGCAGCCGGCGGGACGCGGCGGCGCGCCAGCTGGCTGGCATCGATCAGACCCTGGAGCGGGTGCGCGACGGCGTTGCCCGGGAAGCCCTGCGCCAACAGCAGCAGCGCATGGCCGCCGACCTGGAGCGGGGCGACCTGGTGGTGGTGGTCTTCGGGGTGGGGTCGAGCGGCAAGACGTCGCTGATCCGGGCGTTGCTACGCCAGCTGGTGGGCCAGGTGGGTGCGGCCATGGGCTCCACCACGGAAAGTGAGCGCTATCGACTGCGCCTGAAAGGATTGGAGCGGGGCATCTGGCTGGTGGATACCCCGGGCATCCTCGAGGCCGGCAGTGACGGTGCCAGCCGCGGTCGCATGGCCCGCCAGCAGGCCGCCACGGCCGACCTGCTTCTGCTGGTGGTGGATGGGGACCTGCGGGCCAGCGAAACCGAACTGGTTCAGGCCCTGGCAGGGCTGGGCAAGCGGATGCTGCTGGTGTTGAACAAGTGTGATCTGCGCGGCGAAGCGGAGGAGGCCAGGCTGCTGCGGGTGCTGCGCCAGCGCACGGCGGGACTGCTGGAGCCCGCCGATGTGGTGCCCAGCAGTGCGGCACCCCAGTCGATTCCCAAGCCCGGCGGCAGGCCCCTGCAGCCGGAACCGGAGGTGGAGGCCCTGTTGCGCCGGATGGCCAGCGTTCTGCACGCCGATGGCGAGGAACTGATCGCCGACAACCTGCTGATGCAGTCGCGCCAGCTGGGCGAGGCCAGCCGCCGGCTGCTGGCCAGCCAGCGGCGCGGCGATGCCCAGACGATCGTGGATCGCTACATGTGGATCGGCGCCGGCGTGCTGGCCGCCACCCCCCTGCCGGGGCTTGACCTCCTGGGCGCCGCGGCGGTGAATGCCCAGATGGTGGTGGAGATTGCACGCCTCTATGGCATCAGCCTCAGCCGCGACAGCGCCCAGGACCTGGCGGTGTCAGTGGGACGAACCCTGGCCACCCTCGGCCTGGTGAAAGGAGGTGTGGGCCTGCTCTCGGCGGCGCTGAGCGTGAATCTGCCAGCCCTGCTGGTGAGCCGGGCGCTGCAGGCGGTGAGTGCGGCCTGGCTCACGCGGGTGGCGGGGGCCAGCTTCATCACCTACTTCGAGCGCGACCAGGACTGGGGCGATGGCGGCATCCAGGAGGTGGTGCAGCAGCACTACAACCTCAACCGCCGGGATGGGGCCCTGCGCCAGTTTCTGGAGACTGCCCTCAGCCGGGTGGTGGAGCCGCTGCGCTCCCGGGAGCGCCAGCTTCCACCCCGACCACCCCGCCAGGAAGGCTGAATTCGCCCAGAGCCTCGGGGGGAGGGGGCAGCAGGGGGCCGCGACTGTCGAGCACCGCGATCAGAATCAGATAGAGAACAGCCACCAGCACCGAGATCGTGCCGGTGACGATGGCCACCCAGCGGCCGCGGCGCTGGCTGGAATCGGTGGGCTCAGGGCGGGGGGAATCAGCCATGGAGGGGCCGATTGGCAATGAAGGCAGTGGGTCGGCCAGCCGAATCCACACTGCTGGCCACCAGCGATGCCAGCTTCTCCAGTTCAGCCTTGCCGGTGTGGGGATTGCCCAGCACGGCCTTGAGGTGGTAACGGCCAGCGTAAAGCGGGCGGGAGAGCATCAGCTGTCCGTCCAGCAGGAGCTGGCGGGTGTGGCGGCTCCAGGCCTCCGCTACCGCCGCACTGGCGTGGGCGGGAGTGAAGGCCAGCAGGTGCAGCGGTCCGCTCAGCAGCGCAAGGCCGGGATGGGGCTGCAACAGCTGTTGCAGCTGCTCACGCCGGCCGATCGCCTGATCAAGCAGGACCTCGATCCCCTCCAGGCCAAGCTGACGCAGACCCAGCCAGAGTTTGAGCACCTCTGCGGGACGGGTGCCCTGGAGACCGCTTTCACCGCCGTGGCCCCCGCCCCAACTCGGTTCCATGTAGGGCAGGCCGGTGGCGAAGCTGCGCTCCAAGGCCTGGGGTCGGGCCAGCAGCAGCAGGGAGGAGGTCTTGGTGATACCCAACAGTTTCTGGGGGTTCACCGTGATCGAATCGGCCAGCTCCAGGCCGGCCACCCGCCGTCGATGGCGCTCGCTGAGGGCAAACACAGCGCCGATAGCGCCGTCCACATGGAGCCACACGCCGTGGCGCTGGCAAACCGCGGCCACGTCCGCCAGCGGATCCACAGCCCCCCGCACGGTGGTGCCGGCGGTGGCCACCACCGCGATCACCGGCAGGCCCTGGTGCTGCAGATCCACCAGCCTGTGCTCGAGCACGGAGACATCCATGCCGCCATCGGCAGCGGTAGGAATGGGATGCAGGGCTGTGGGTGGTAGGCCCATCACGGCGAGTGCCTTGCCAATGGACACATGGGCATCGGCACTGGCGAGCACCACAGCGTCAGCGCGGCAGCCCAGATCGCGCTCGCGGCGGGCGATCACCAGGGCCATCAGGTTGGAGAGAGTGCCGCCACTGGCGGGCACGCCGCCACTGCCGGCGGGCAGGCCAATCCGCTCCGCCAGCCAGGCCATCAGGCTGCGCTCCAGGCGGCTGAGGCTGGGGGAGAGCTCCTCGGCCAACAGGTTGTTGTTGAGGCCGGCGCAGATCAGATCGCCCACGATCGAGGCGGCCAACGGCGGCGGATCGAGGTGCGCCAGGGCACCGGGGTGGCCTGGGTTGTAGGCCCCGTCCATCACCAGGTCGAGATCCGCCAGAAGCTGCTCGGGCGCGAGGCCAAACCGCAGGGGCTCCACAGCCGGCATCAGGCTGATGCCAGGCAGGGGGGGGCGAGAGGCGGCGGTGCCCAGCCACTGGCACAGTCGGGCGCTGGCCTGCTCAAGCAACTGAAGCAGGGCATCGTCCTGCTGGTCGGCAGCCGCAAAGGGCAAGGGCGGGGTGGCCCGCTGGGCGGATGGCGCAGGAGCCAACGGCGGACGGAAACGCCGCAGCATTCTCGCCTGTGGCCCCGCCGGTCACCGATCGGCTACAAGAACGCCATGGACAACCGGCCCACCAGCCCTGACCCCCAGCTCCAGTTTTGGATGGAGCGCCTGCTGCGCCGGGCAGCCGCCGTCGGGGCGGGCGGGGAAATTCCGGTGGCCGCAGTGGTGCTCGACGCCCAGGGGCGCTGTGTGGGCTGGGGCAGCAACCGCCGCCACAGCCACCAGGACCCCCTGGGCCACGCTGAGATCAGCGCCATGGCCCAGGCGGCGCGGGTACTGGGCGACTGGCGGCTGAACAGCTGCACATTGGTGGTGACCCTGGAGCCCTGCGGAATGTGTGCAGGGGCGGCGATCCAGGCGAGGGTGGGCCGCGTTGTGTATGGCGCCGGCGATCCGAAGCGTGGAGCCCTGGGCGGCTGTCTGGATCTGGCGAGCCACCCGAGTGCCCATCACCACATGCGGGTGATAGGCGGCGTGGCAGGGGAGGCGGCTAGCAGCCAACTGGGCAACTGGTTTCGTCAGCGACGCGCAACCCAGCGGTGACAGGGTCCTGAACCAGCGGAGGGAGCCAGACCACTGACGGAACCCCCCAGGGGTTCAGACCGCGGCAGCCGTCGGGCGGACAGCGCTGGGCTGGAAGGCAGGCAACTCGGTTTCGAACAGGTTGAGCAGCTTGTCCACGTTCTCGGCGCGGCTGTTGTAGCCCATCAGGCCGATGCGCCACACCTTGCCGGCCAGGGCGCCGAGGCCGCCACCCACCTCGATGCCGTGCTTGTTGAGGAGGTGGAGGCAGAAGGCCTTGCCATCCACGCCTTCGGGGATGCGCACGGTGGTGAGGGTGGGCAGGCGCAGGTGCTCAGGGGCATGCAGCTCGAGACCCAGCCGCTCCAGGCCTGCCCAGAGGCGCTCGGCATTGAGCCGGTGGCGCTCCCAGGCATTCTCCAGCCCCTCTTCGGCCAGCAGGCGCAAGGCCTCGCGCATGCCGAAGTTCATGTTCACCGGGGCGGTGTGGTGGTAGACGCGGTCACTGCCCCAGTACTGGTTGAGCAGGGACACATCCAGGTACCAGTTGGGCACCTTGTCGGGGCGGGCGGCCAGTTTGGCCTCAGCCCGCGGACCCATGGTGAAAGGGCCGAGACCCGGGGGGCAGCTGAGACCCTTCTGGCTGCAGCTGTAGGCCATGTCCACCTTCCAGTCATCGAGGAAGAGGGGCACGGCACCGAGGGAGGTGACGGTGTCGAGCAGGAGGAGGCAGTCGTATTTGCGGCAGAGATCACCGATGCCTTCCATCGGTTGGCGGATGCCGGTGGAGGTTTCGGCATGCACCATCGCCAGGATCGTGGGGCGGTGGTGCTCCAGGGCAGCCTCGATCTCCTCAAGGGTGAAGGCCTCCCCCCAGGGGCGCTCGATCGTGACCACCTCGGCGCGGTAACGGCCGGACATGTCAGCCAAACGCAGGCCGAAGTAACCCTTCACGGCCACCAACACCTTGTCCCCCGGCTCCACGGTGTTGGCCAGGGTGGCCTCCATGGCGGCACTGCCGGTGCCACTCATGGGGATGGTGAGGCGGTTGTCGGTCTGCCAGATGTAGCGCAGCAGCTCCTGCACCTCTCCCATCAGCTCCACGTAGAGCGGATCCAGGTGTCCAATGGGCGTGCGGCTCAGGGCCTGCAGCACCATCGGGTGGGCGTTGGACGGTCCTGGCCCGAGCAACAGCCGGTCCGGCGTGGCGATCGGCGCGATGGAGCGACGGTGGGCGCTGTTGATGGGGGGCAGGACGGACAAGGAGCCTGGAATGGAAGGGTGGGTGGAGGCTGAGCCTACGCAGTGAGGAGGCAGGTCGCGTCTGCTCAGCGGGCGCGCACGTCGGATGCCGCCAGACCGCGGCAGAGATGGTCAAAGGGTGCGCGCACCACGGCATTGAGCAGGGCGGGGTCGGCGTCTCCCTGCTCACCGAGCAGCTCACACACCACATCCCCCAGCAGGGCGATACTGCGCACCGTGGGCCCCGTGGGAACTCCCAGGCTCTTGTAAGTGTCGTCGAGGCCATTGAGCACCCGCTCGTTGAGGATCGCGGGGTCGGCGGCGACCAGGGCGTAGCTGGCGTAGCGCAGGAAATAGTCCATGTCGCGCAGGCAGGCCGACAGCCGACGGGTGGTGTAAGCGTTACCGCCGGGCAGGATCAATTCCGGATTGTCCAGCCAGAGGCGCTGGGAGGCCTCACGCACAATGGCGGCAGCTTCTCGATTGATCAGCTCCACAGCTGCAAGACGCAACTCCGATTCGGAGAGGTACGTCTGGATGCGATCAATGGCGTCGCGATCGAGGTAGCGGCCGAGCTGGTCGTAACGACCAATCAGACCGGTGATGGCATCCCGCATGGTGGAGTGTGGATCGCTCGAGCCTGGGTGGGAACGTAGCACTCAGGAACGGCTAAAACCCAGGCCAGCGGCGGCTTCTGGCGGATTTGACAGAAACGGTTACGCAACGAGCCCCCGCGGCCAAGCGGCACTTTGGTTACCGCTGATACAAAGCAGCCCCCTGGCGGTCCGTACGGTCCGGGCCATCCGCCATCGGGGCGGCCCATTCTCCGTTCTTTGTCATGGCCAAAACAGCCCAGGACGTCCTCCGTCAGGTTCAGGAGGAGGGCATCGAGCTGATCGACCTCAAATTCGTGGATCTCCACGGCAAGTGGCAGCACCTCACGGTCCACAAGGATCTGGTGGATGCCGATGCCTTCACCGATGGCGTGGCGTTTGACGGCTCCTCGATCCGCGGCTGGAAGGCCATCAACGAGTCGGACATGGCCATGGTGCCCGACCCGAACACCGCCTGGATCGACCCCTTCTACAGCCACAAGACCCTCAGCCTGATCTGCTCGATCCAGGAGCCGCGCAGCGGCCAGCCCTATGGGCGCTGCCCCCGCGCCCTGGCGGAGAAGGCCCTGGCCTATCTCGCCGACACCGGCATCGCCGACACCGCTTACTTCGGCCCCGAACCGGAGTTCTTCGTGTTCGATGACGTGCGCTACAACTCCGGCAACGGCAGCAGCTTCTACAGCGTCGATTCCATCGAGGCGCCGTGGAACACCGCCCGGCTGGAGGAGGGCGGCAACCTGGCCAACAAGATCCAGCTGAAGGAGGGCTATTTCCCCGTCGCCCCCAACGACACCCTCCAGGACATGCGCACGGAGATGATCCTGACGATGGCGGCCCTAGGGGTGCCGATCGAGAAGCACCACCACGAAGTGGCCACGGCGCAACACGAGCTGGGCATGAAGTTCGCCGAGCTGATCAGCGCGGCCGACAACGTGATGATCTACAAGTACGTGGTGCGCAACGTGGCGCGCAAGTGCGGCAAGACCGCCACATTCATGCCCAAGCCCGTGTTCGCCGACAACGGCAGCGGCATGCACGTGCACCAGAGCCTGTGGAAGGGCGGCAACCCCTTGTTCTTCGGTGAGGGCACCTACGCCAACCTGTCGCAGACCGCCCGCTGGTACATCGGTGGCCTGCTCAAGCATGCCCCCAGCTTCCTGGCGTTCACCAACCCCACCACCAACAGCTACAAGCGTCTGGTGCCGGGCTTCGAGGCTCCGGTGAACTTGGTGTACTCCCAAGGCAACCGCTCGGCCGCCGTGCGCATTCCGCTCACCGGCCCGAACCCCAAGGCCAAGCGCCTGGAATTCCGCTCCGGCGACGCCCTCGCCAACCCCTACCTGGGCTTCGCGGCGATGCTGATGGCCGGCATCGACGGAATCAAGAATCAGATCGACCCGGGCGATGGCACCGACGTGGATCTGTTCGAGCTCTCCGCCGATGAATTAGCCAAGATCTCCACGGTCCCCGCCTCCCTCAATGGCTCCCTGGAAGCCCTCGACGCCGACAAGCACTACCTGATGGAGGGCGGTGTATTCAGCGAGGACTTCATCAACAACTGGATCTCGATGAAGTACGAGGAGGTGCAGCAACTGCGCCAGCGGCCCCACCCCCACGAGTTCACGATGTACTACGACGCCTGATCACAGACCCAGCAACATGCAGACTACCCCTCGATTGAGGGGCAGTCTGCAATAGGGATTTGAATAGTTACGATGAAAGGGATAATAATGAATTCTTCGACTCACAAAGCCCATCCAGTTGTTCCATCACATCTGTTATGCCATCTCTTCTAAACAAAGACGAGCATCTCAACCCAGTCGCTAAATGAATTTCTAAAGCGATCTGTTCAGGTAGTGATGGAGAAAACCTCAGCCCTTCCACATAGGGGTACATCGCCATTGATGGCAAAAGTGAGGGTCGAAAACGATCAAGGCTGGCACTGGAGGCAAGGCCATTCAGCGCATGATCAACACAGATGCAGCCAAATCGGAGTAGCTACGTCTGCGCACTCGGAGCCCCGCAGCGTTTCAGGGCAAAGCATCGGACAGCCAACATGCAACTTGGCCAGCACAATCATGGGCGACAGTGCTGGATCACAAGGGTCGGGAATCCAAAAACAAAGGATACATAATATTTACACACATAGCTCCAAAGTGTAGCCGCGCACATTCAGCCGAAGGGACAAGAAACATACTCGTGGCTAATGTCCGATACCAATAGAGCTTCGAAACCCCGTTCTCAGCGCTCACAGCAGAGCGATGCCCCCCAATACGCATAGATGCCTTCAGGATAGGCGGACATTATCGAAAGCTTCGTATCCCAACTTGTATCCATCCCAGAGTCTTATCTGTCTATGCAAAAGTAACTGAGCCCTGAGAAGCCGCAGCAGCCAACGAGAGAAAAGCTGCACCACTGCCAAATCTTTCAAATCCCATAACTCGCATTTTACCATCAATTAAAAACGCATCTAAACCTAGACGGGCAACACCATAAGTTCCGCTCTTGAATGCAAGCGTATCCACCCCAGACCCACCTTTGTAGAGCGCCCCCGGAACATCTGCTATTGCTATGCCCCTGAGAGTGTCGTTACCAGTTCCCATATCAATCACACCTTGACCGCTGAAGCCCTGAGCAATGGAATCAATGATATCAGCACCACCACCGCAAAAGATGTCGCCATCATTCAGGATCATGGCCGTAGAACTGCTAATAATCTGATCGTTTCCTTCATACATATTGATCGTACCCGTATTTCGAATCCCGACGCCAGTGACGTTATCCAAGAGCAAACGATCGTGACCACGACCAAAGTCGAAAAGACCATGATTGCCGATTCCTCCTATCTGAGCCTCATTGCCCGTCAACGTGACTTGATCATCGCCATCTCCAAGTGATAATCGGCCCTGCGTATCGTTAAGCAGGCCGAAATCAACCGACGCCGTGAAATAGACATCAATAGTATCATTCCCAATATCGGTATCAATCACACCCGAATTGATGAGGCCACGCCACGCATGGGCCCGGATTTGATCATTGCCAGGGCCTGCGTAAAGAATGCCTGTATTATTAATTCCCGAATGTTCGTTTCCAACTGCTTCGATAAAGTCATTACCTGAACCCATATTGATAAAGCCATCATTCCAGATACCAGCATCAGCTGCCAAGGCCCGCACAACATCATCATGGGAACCTGTATGAATGGATCCACTCTCTTGATTACAGATAGCTATGCCATAAAATATCTCATCTGCGGTAGCCAGGATCTGATCGGGGTCATTACCAGTCGCGATATTCCCTATGTTATTAAGACCACAGCCACGACCATAAACTGATATAGTGTCAGCATCGAAATTGGTATCGACACTCCCATAATTTGTAAACCCCTCACTACGTTGAGTATAGTCAGTCGCCCCAGTTGTAGTGCCACTGATCAGATCATTTCCCGTGCCAGTATCAAGGATGCCATAGTTCACGAGTCCATAATAGCCCCCCATGCCGATAATGCTATCATGACCATTACCAGCATAAAGCCGAGAAGCGGCGCCCGAAATATGTAGTCCAATGGTGCGGTTTGCCCATTCGGCAAGTTTCAGGCTGCTCCCTGTCAAGCGGTCATTGCCATCACCAAGATAGAGCGTTCCTGCACTTTCGAAACCATTACCTGAGGAATCTCCATGGATATCATCATCTCCAGCTAATGCTCTAACTATAGAATTAATAGACAAGATCCACCCGTCAGATGAATAAGCCCTATCCGCTTGATATGTAAATCGGAAAGTGTTAAGATTGGCCATGACCTAACCTCCGCGATAGCTATATATCAACAATAACCAGACGCCAAGTCGTCAGTTGAAACAGAAAACAATCTTCACACATTTGAATTCAACAAGAGCCTAAAGCTGGGCAACCTAGAACAACAAAACATCCAATTTATTCTAATCAAAGCATGAGCTTGTCATCCATAGCGATCAGCAGGGCTGGATCGCAGCAGGCCTGCTGGTCGGGAGCTTCGGGATGGCGCCAATGCGGTGTTCAGCAGAGGCAAGAACGCCAATGCCAAGGATGAGAGCCAAGCGATGGATGCAGAGCTGGTCCAGCAGATCGGCCGGCGGCAGATGGAGCTGGAGTGGCTCAAGAACAATCTCAGCAGCTCTCACGCCCCTGAACAGCGCAAGCTGGTCGATCACGACCACCCTGAACGCAGCATCAGCCGCCAAGATGCGCCACTGGGACTGGCCAGGAGCACGCTCCACTACAGGCCAACGCCGGTGTGTGAATCGACCCTGCGGATCATGGCCAGGATCGATGCTCTTGACCTGGAGGATCCCTGCCGAGGAATCCGCCGGATGGTCGACTACCCGGCCAATAAAGGGAACCCGAACAGCTGAGCCCGGGTCCGAAACCTCATTCAGCGCATGGGTTGAGGTTGCGTCCCTTGGAGTGGTGTAAAACCCGAGGCCTGTGACCTGATCGCAGTTTGGTGATCAGGCAGCCGCAGCAAGTGCAGCTGTTGGTTGATCTTGGAGCTGATCGCTGGTGTTGTCCAGCTTGGCCATCGAGAGTTCGGAGAAGACACGGCGGCCATCGAGCTGCCATTCTTCCTGCTGCTCCAGCAGAAGCGCTCCGACCAGGCGAACGATGGAGGCGTCATTCGGGAAGATGCCGACGACGCGGGTGCGGCGTTTGATCTCCTTGTTGAGGCGCTCCAGCGGATTGGTGCTCCAGATCTTGCGCCAGTGCTCGCTCGGGAAGCTGCGGAACGCCAGCACGTCTTCTCTGGCCTTCTCCATCAAGGCCGCAGCGGCAGGGAACTTCTCGCTGAGCATCGCGATCACCTGATCCCATTGCTGCAAGACGGCCTGCTCGTCCTGCTGGACGAACACCGAGCGCAGGGCAGCGGCCACCATGTCCTGGCTGGCTTTCGGCACCTTGACCAGGAGGTTCCTGGCGAAATGGACGCGGCAGCGCTGCCAACTGGTGCCCTGGCAGCAGCGGGCGATGGCCTTTTTGAGGCCGGCGTGGGCGTCGCTGATGACCAGCTGCACACCTGAGAGGCCGCGCTCGCGCAGGTGCCGCAGGAAGGCGGTCCAGAAGGCCTCGTCCTCGCTGTCGCCGACCTCAATGCCGAGCACCTCGCGCTGGCCCGTGGCAGTGATGCCGACCGCCACGATCACGGCCCTTGAGATCACTTGCTTGCGGGCTGGATCCCGACCGTGCAGGTACGTCGCATCGAGGTAGACGTAGGGGTACCGGCTGAATTCCAGCGGCCGGTTCAAGAAGGCCTGCACCTGGGTGTCGAGGGCCTGGCAGATCCGGCTGACCTCCGATTTGGAGATACCGCTCTCACACCCCAGAGCGGTGACAAGCTCGTCGACCTTGCGGGTGGAAACGCCAGAGACGTACGCCTCCATCACCACGGCCCAGAGGGCCCGATCCACCCGCCGGCGGGGTTCCAGCAGCGAGGGGAAGAAGCTGCCCGTGCGGAACCTTGAATGCGCAGCTGCACGTCGCCAGCTGGCGTGGCAAGAAGCCGATCACGGCTGCCGTTGCGGTGACCACGGCGCTGGACGGTGCGTTCGTGGCGATCGGCACCGAGGGCTGCAGCAGCCTCGGCCTCGATTAGGGCCTGCAGGCCCTGACGCACCAGCTCGGGGATCAGTTCACCGGCGGTGCCGCTGCCAAGCAGCTGCGCCAGCTCACTGGCGGCAGAATCGGAGATGGGCATGGTCTGGTCTCGCGTTGGTGGTAGTGCTCCGACCAGAGTCACAGACCAGCCCACCCATTCCCCCGCAAAGATTATGAGCAAGGGAGCATCAGCACCGGCTACGCCGGTGCTGACCCCCGGGATTTACACCACTCGGCGGGACGCCCCCGTTCAAGTGACCCAGATATCCACGTTGACTGATCATAGTGTCAGGACAGTGACCAGCATAGAGATGAGAGCCGGTGCCCGAGTTAGTTAGTTCAATAGTGCGACTAGCCCGTTCGGCAGATTTCAGACTGTGACCTGTTAACCGATCATTGTCATCACCAAGATAAGGGTTCCTGAATTGTGAAACCCTAGCTTGGAGAAACTCCACCGACATCATCATTTCCAGCCAAAGCAAGAATGGCAGAATTGAGAGACAAGATCCATCGATCAGACGAATTGGCCTTACCCGCGTAATAAGTATATTTAAATGTGCTAAGACAAGCCATCGGCTAGTCTCAACTAGCCACAAGTCAATCATGGTCACATGCAACATCAACAATTGGCACAGCAGGAATCATCATAAATTTCAATTTAATGGAATGCTTAAATCTTGGTAGTGCCTATAAAACAGGCATGTGAACAACATCACTTGAACTAGCAATCAAACGCATATGCAAAAGCTTTGTTTGCAGCAGGAGATTATTTCATCCACTTGTTGTCTAGGTGCTTCGACTGCCATCACTACTGGCTGATCAGATAAACGTGACATACCCCTGACTCACTGCAGCCGACAGTGACAGGAAGCCAGCAGATGCTCCAAACTGCTCAAAGCCAATTACATTCATGCGATCTCCAATCAGATAACGATCCACTGCTTGGCGGACTACGCTGTAAGTTCCAGCTTTGAGGATCAACGTATCAATGCCTGTACCTCCCATAAATCTAGCATTCAAGGCATCAGCAGCCGCGAATCCCTTGAGGAAGTCATTACCGGTACCAAGGTCGAGTGTGCCATGACCACTGAATCCCTTACTGAAGGAATCAACGACGTCACTACCAGCACCACAGGTGACAGTGCCGTCATTCCTGAAGAAACTTGCTGAATGATTCAAAATAGAATCGTTACCTTCATCAGTATTAATCCTGCCTGTATTGACCAATCCCTGAGCGAGATATCCAGTAGCGATTATAGTATCGGCACCATGGCCGGTATCGATCGTGCCAGCATTACTCAACCCAGTCTGAGTCGCTCCACGATCGTCACCTTGAACTACGATACGGTCAATGCCATCTCCAAGTGAGATGCGACCTTGGCTATCATTAACGATCGACTCTGTTCCCCCTACTGCGCTGATCAAGTCATTGCCAAAATCAAGATCAATGTTACCTTGATTGAAAATAGCTCGCATACCGACTGCCAAAACCGAATCGTCGCCAGGACCTCCATAAAGAATTCCTCCATTATACAACCCTGCCCATGAATAGTTATCATAGCGAGCTTCAACCGCCATCACCATATCATTGCCTGCACCAGTGTTAATCACTCCTCCTTTGGCATTGTCCAAGCCAATGTATTTATCTCTTGCCTCGATCAGATCATCGTCAGCACCCATGTAAATCTGGCCATAGTTGATAATTCCATCGCCGTAGGCCCGACCAACCGAGCCTTCTCCATAAATTGCATCTCGACCACCATCCATTGATATCAAACCGTAGTTAAGCAATCCGATGTCTTCACCTCGGGCTGCAATTCGATCATCTCCGCTGCCGGTAAGGATTGTAGAAGACCCTGAACTATACTGATTAACCAAGCCAAACCAACTTACTCTGCCCGTAAAAACAGCCTCGTCATTCGCACTAATCAAGTCATTTCCAGTACCAGTATCGATCAGGCCATCATTCGAAACTCCATAGATCCCACTATTCCCAATGATGCTGTCACTACCATTACCCGTGGTGAGTTTGGAATTCGTCCAGCCACCTTCCAGATAAATACCAGCGTTTGGTCGGGGCTGCGAGACCGTTTCGAGGCTAGTGCCACTGATGACGTCGCTGCCGTCGCCAAGATCAAGAACTCCCTGGACCAGGATTCCGTCACGCCCAGAGGTTGCGCGAATCAGATCGTTTCCAGCCAGGGCGTGCACAGTGTCATAAACAAGGAAACCCTGAGATGCCACGGTCCACCCATCGAGCGAAACGGCTGAATCGCTCCCGTTCGTGAAGAGAAAGGATTTAAGATTGGCCATAGGACCTCAGAGCTAGATTCTGGTGATTTGGAACTGACCATCAACGGTCCTGAGGACTTGTCCAGAGCCTCCATTTCTCAGATTAGACAGGTTGCCGCTGCTGCGCCATGGCGCTGTCGTGCAAGTGCTGCGCATGGGCTTGGCGCAAGGCCCAAGCCTGCTGCTGATGCACGGCATCGCCGCTGGGGTTCAGGTCGTGGTGGCGGGTGATCTGGGCCAGCACGGCAGCGTGTCTGCGGCGGTCGCGCTGATGCGTGTCGGCCCAGGCCAGGAACTCGCGGGCTGGCCCCGGCTGGAGAGCGGCATTGGCCGGCAGGGGGACCAGCAAGGGGGGCCCGCCCGCTGGGGTGGCGGAACGAGGTGTCGGGTCGGTCATCAAATGGCTCCAGAACGGTCCCGCAACTCCATTGTGGAGACCTTTCTGTAGCGGTTGCCACGAAACAATGTTTCCTTCACGGCTCTTCATCTCGCGGCTGGTGGCGGGATCGGCTGAAATGGGCTCACCCATCAGCCGCTCCATGCCAGATCAGCTCACCAAACTGGCGTACACGACCCTCCAACAGGGGAAGGCGCTGTTCGGCATCACCCATAAAGAGGTGAGCAGCAAGCTGATGCAGTTCCTGGCACCGGAAGGCAGCCCCCGTTTTGAACCGGTGCCCGACCAGCTGCTGGCGGATCTGCGCCAACAGATGCAGGTGCTGCAGGAGCGCGACTGGCAGGAGGCGGAACAGGGGCTCTATCCGGCCTCGTTGCTCTTCGACGCCCCCTGGCTGGACTGGGCCAGTCGCTACCCGCTGGTGTGGCTGGACATGCCCGCCACCTGGAACCGTCGCCGCCAGCGCAAGGTGCGCGATCTGCCCCGCGACGTGGACCAGCGGGCCTACCCGGACTACTACCTCCAGAATTTCCACCACCAGACCGACGGCTACCTCAGCGACCACTCCGCGGCGCTCTACGACCTGCAGGTGGAGATCCTGTTCAACGGCACCGCCGACCCGATGCGGCGGCGGGTGTTGGCACCCCTGTTGCGAGGATTGAAGGCCTTTGCCGATCGGCCCGCCAGCCAGATTCGGGTGCTGGATGTGGCCACCGGTACCGGTCGCACCCTGCGCCAGCTACGCGGTGCCCTGCCCCAGGCCCAGCTGGTGGGCTTAGATCTCTCCACCGCCTACCTGCGCCAGGCCAACCGCTGGCTCTCCGAACTCCCCGGCGAGCTGCCCCAACTGGTGCAGGGCAACGGTGAAGGAATGCCCTTCGCCGACGCCAGCCTGCAGGCCATCACCTGCGTGTTCCTGTTGCACGAGCTTCCCGGTGAGGCGCGCCAGAACGTGATCAACGACTGTTTCCGGCTCCTGGAACCGGGCGGCGTGCTGGTGCTGGCCGACTCCATTCAGTTGGCCGATTCACCCCAGTTCTCCACCGTGATGGACAACTTCCGGCGGGGCTTCCATGAGCCCTACTACCGCGACTACATCGGCGACGACATCGATGCCCGCCTCAGTGCCGCCGGCTTCGAAGCAATCAGCGCCGAAACCCACTTCATGACCAGGGTGTGGTCGGCACGCAAGCGTGCCCAGCCGGCCTAAGGCCGCAGCAACCAAGCCAGCAGCAGCCCGAGCCCTCCCCAGCGCAATCCGCGCCAGAACAACTGGCTGCCGTGGTCGGCCGGGGCCAGTTCCCGCGGCAGTGGGTCGAGCAAGCGCTGGCTCACAGCCAGGCGTTGGCGCTGGCGGCGCCCCACTACCCCACTGCTGCGGCCGGCCAGGGAAGCCTGGGTGAACAGCCCATCCAGCAGATGCAGGAGGCGCAGCGGGCGCTGACGGGGAGAGGGCGGCACGGAACCCATCGGAAACACTCACTCGCCAGGATGGGAGCTCCCCTGCCCAAGCGTCCAGTGATTCCCCAGCCGGCAGCCCCCGCCCACTCCTGGCCGGAGACCGCACGACCCCTGGCGGAGCAGCTCCAGCGGCAGTTGGCGATCGGCGATCGTGATTGGCATGCCCTCAAGCGCCAGCGGCCCCGCCGGGCCGCCGAGCAACTGGCGGCCGCCCTGGTGCAGTTGCTCAGCGCTGACGATCCAGGCCACAGTGCCCTCACACCTGCCCGGGAGCAGGCGATCGCGCTCACGGAACATGCCTTGCAATGGTTGCGGGCCGAGGTCAGCGACCCCGGATGTCCGAGCCACGGCCGTTGAAGAGAGCCGGGAGAGGGCTGCTGCCGCGCCGGCGGCTCACCGCCAACTGCAGACGGTTACCCCGTGGACTCCAACGCACGTCATCGAAGCAATGGTGAATGAGGAACAGGCCCCGACCACCCTCGGCATCGAGACGGTCGGGCAGTTGGGCGCAACGGGCTGAAGCCGGCAGTCCGGGGCCCTCGTCCTGCACCTGCCACACCAGCCAGTTGGGCGTCTCAATCCGGCGGATGCGCAGGCACTTGGCCGGATCGCCCCCGTTGCCATGCCGAACGGCATTGACCAGGGCCTCCTGCAGACCCAACTGCAGTTGCGCCTGCAACTGCAGACAGCGCACCGGCTCCAGCAGCAGCTCAACCAGCGGGCTGAGCTGCAGGGTGGACGGGGTAATGAAATCCGACCAGCGCAGTGTCATCCAGGCGGATTTGCGACTGCCTGATCGACCTTAAACCGCAGAGCTGACCCGTCTCTGCGGCGGCTTCAGGCGTTGATCCGTTGTTGCAGGGCCGGATGGCTGAGGAGAGCATCCATCAGGCGCACACCCCGCAGTTGGTTCACCAGGGGCATGTGGCCCTCGGGGGCCGCAATCGACCACTGGAAGGAGCCGGGATAGCGGGTCCACTGGGAACCGTTCTTCCAGCCGATCCGTGGCCAGAGCTGGTCCCAACGGCCATTGCAGGCCCGCAACAGCCGGCCCTGCACGGAAAAGCCAAAGCGGCCCCGCGAGAAACACACCCAGAGCCGATCGAGGCTGTCCAGGTCCGGCGAAGGCATCGGCGGCACCTCGCTGTAGTACACGTATCCCCGCTGGATGGCGGCCGGGCCGGCTAACTGGCGGAGAATCTCGCTGGTGAGCCGGTCGGCTTCCTCAAACTGCTGCAGCGCCAGAGCCCGCTGCAAAGGCCCGTAATCCAGCCCCTGGACGGAGGGGGTGGCCAGCCAACCCGAGGGATAGCGGCCAAAGAACGCTTCGCGGGCCGGCCCGTCCGCGGCCAGGAGCAATTGGATGAGGAAGCCCGCGGCCCAGTCGTCCCCGGTGGCATCGAGGCCGATCAGCTGGTCGCTGATCAGGGGGCGCAGGGCCTCGGCCTGCTGCTCGAGCTGGCTGAGCAGGCTGCGGCGCTGACGCGCGGAAGCGCCGAGGAAGCGTTCCAGCAGCGCTTCAGGGGTGGCGGAGGCGGTGACCGGTGGGCCGGAAAGCATGAAGAACCAGACCGCATTCGGCCAGCTTGGGCCCACTATGTCAGGCAGGAGCCAGGGCCAGACAGCGGGCAAGGGCACGCGCCGGAGGTCAGGCCCGATCGTGCGAACTAGGATCTCCTTTTAACCACTGCCATGGGCGCTGCCATTCAGTTCTTCCGAGGCGTGGACGAACCGGTTGTGCCCGACATCCGACTCACCCGCTCCCGCGACGGCCGCACCGGCCAGGCGATGTTCGTGTTTGAGGAACCCCAGGCCCTGGCGCCGGAAACCATGGGCGACATCACCGGCATGTTCATGGTGGATGAGGAGGGCGAACTGGTGACCCGGGAGGTGAAGGCCCGCTTCGTGAACGGCAAGGCCAGTGCCCTGGAAGCCACCTTCACTTGGAAGAGCAGCAGCGACTTCGAGCGGTTTATGCGCTTTGCCCAGCGCTATGCCGAGAGCCACGACCTGGGCTTCTCCGGCAGCCAGGACGGGGAGAGCGGCGCCGAGGCGGAGTGAGCCGTTGAACTTCGGACAGTGGCTGGGGTTGCTGGCGCTGGTGGCGGCACTGCTGCTGCTGTGGAGCCTGCGCGAATCCCTCATCCTGGTGTTCGCCGCCATCGTGCTGGCCATGGCCCTGTGCACGTTGGTGGGGGTGGTGCGCCAGCGGCTCGGCTGCTCCCGGGGGCTGGCGGTGCTGCTCTCCCTGCTGTTGGTGGTGCTGGTGGTGGCCGTCGTCGGCACCGCGGTGATCCCCCCCTTCGTGGAGCAGTTCGGCGAACTGATCAGCAAGCTGCCCGCAGCCGCCAACACCCTGCTGGAGCTGCTGCGCGGCTGGCTGCAAACCGCAAGCTCGATGCTCTACGGCGGCCAGGCTGCCGATCTGGGCTGGTTGCGCGACTCGCTGTTCCGCACTGGCGAGCCCCCCAATCTCAGCGGCGGCGCCCTGCGCCTGCTGGGAGTGGCCGGTGGTCTGGGTAGTGGCCTGCTCCAGCTGCTGTTCGTGGTGGCCGTGGCCCTGATGATCACCATCCAGCCCAGCCACTACCGGGATGTGGCCATCCAGCTGGTGCCCTCCTTCTACCGGCGCCGTTTCGCCGCCGTGCTCAGCCAGTGCGGCGATGCCCTGAGCGCCTGGATGGTGGGGGTGCTGATCAGTTCCCTGGCCGTGGGCAGCCTGGCGGCGATCGGCCTGTCGTTGCTGGGCGTGAAGCTGGTCGCCGCCAACGCCGTGCTGGCGGGCCTGCTGAATGTGATCCCCAACGTGGGGCCCACCCTCAGCACCGTGTTTCCGATGTCGGTGGCCCTGCTCGACTCGCCCTGGAAGTCGGTGGCGGTGCTGGTGCTCTATGTGGTGGTGCAGAACCTGGAGAGCTACCTGATCACCCCCTCGGTGATGCACCACCAGCTGAAACTGTTGCCGGGGCTCACCCTCACCGCCCAGTTGCTGTTCACCCTCGTGTTCGGCCCTCTGGGTCTGTTGCTGGCCCTGCCCCTGGCGGTGTGTGTGCAAGTGATCGTGCGTGAAGTGGTGATCCACGATCTGCTCGATCCCTGGAAACGGCGGCGGAGCAGCCTGTGAGCCGCAATCTGCTGGGTGCACTGGCCCTGATTGTGCTGGGCTTGCTGGCCTGGCAACTGCGCTGGGTGCTGCTGATCCTGTTCGGTGCGGTGACCCTGGGCGTGGCCCTGGATGTGCCAACCACCCTGCTGATGCGGCGCTTTCGGCTGGGTCGTGCACCGGCCCTGCTGCTGGTGCTGGCGCTGCTGGTAGGGGTTGGCTTTGCACTGAGCCAGGTGCTGGTGCCCGAACTGGCGGAACAGGTGAACCAGCTGCGCCTGCTGGCACCGGAGGTTGCCAAGCGACTGGCGGAGCTGGGCCGCAATGTGGACTGGTTGCCCAATCTCAACGACGAGCTGGAGAGCTTCGGGCGCTGGGAGCGGCTGCAGCCCCTGGGCGGCCAGCTGCTCGGGCTGGCCGGTGGCGCTGCCAACAGCACCGTGCAGGTGCTCTTGATGGCCCTGCTGGCGGTGCTGCTCTGTCTCGATCCCACCAGCCATCGTCGCCTGCTGATCGCCCTGACGCCGAGCTTCTGGCGCTCGCGCATGGCGGCCCTGCTCGACCGCTGTCGGGAAGCCCTGGGCGGCTGGCTGGCGGGGATGACGCTTTCGGCCTTCACCGTCTTTCTGCTCACCTGGGCTGGGCTGGCCATCCTGCGCGTGCCCCTGGCCCTGCTCAGTGGCTTGATCTGCGGCCTGCTCACGTTCGTGCCCACGATTGGGCCCACGGCTGCCACCTTGCTGCCCCTGGCGGTGGCGCTGCTGGTGTCACCTGCCCGGGTGCTGCAGGTACTGGTGCTGCGGCTGATCCTCCAGAACCTCGAGGCCTTCCTGCTCACCCCCCTGCTGCTGCGGCGCACAGTGAACCTGTTGCCCACGGTGGCCCTGATGGCCCAGCTCAGTCTGGGCGCCCTGCTTGGCCTGCCGGGGGTGCTGTTGGCCCTTCCCCTGGTGGTGGTGCTCCAGGTGTTCTGTGAGCAGGTGCTCGTGCGCGACGTGATGGATCGCTGGACCTGAAATCCTGAGGAGGTGGGTCAGAGATCAGCTGCGCCGGTAGCGCCGCCAGAGGCTGGGCTGCAGCAGCAGCACGAGCATGGCGAGGGGATGGCCGACCACCAGGTAAAGCCCCGCGGTGATTGTGGGTCGATCAAGCAGGAGCAGCAGGTCGTCGCGCACGTCCCAGAGGGCAAAGAGGGCCAGCAACAACGGCAGGGCTGGCCAGCCCTGGCCGGTTGAGCGACGGCGCGGCGGGGCCTCGGGCCCTTCGCCAAGGGACGTCATCGGCGTGAGAGCAGGGGCAGGAGTGTGGGCGCCACGCTGATGCTGGACCACGATCCCACCAGGATGCCGATGCTGAGGGCAACCGCAAACCAGAACAGGGTGCTGCCACCGAAGAGGATGAGGGCAATCAGGGGCAACAGGGTGGTGAGGCTGGTGTAGAGGGAGCGGGTGAGGGTGGCCTGCACGGCGGCATCGGCCTGATCGGCCAGAGGCTGGCCCTGCAGTTGGGAGCGCTTCTCGCGAATGCGGTCGAAGATCACCACGGTGTCGTTCACCGAATAGCCGGCAATGGTGAGCAGGGCCACGGCGAACAGGCTGTTCACCTCCACGCCGGCCAGCAACCCGAGCCAGGCGAACACCCCGCAGGTGATCAGCACGTCGTGGACCAGACAGAGCAGGGCCAGGGCCGCGTAGATGCGGTCGTAGCGGAAGCTGATGTACAGAGCGATGCCGGCGAAGCTCACCAACAGGGAGATCAGGCTGGAGCGCAGCAGCTGGGAGCCAAGCGTGGGGCCGATCGTCTCGATGGAGAGGCCGCCGGGCTCGGTGTCGCCCACCACTGCCTGGAGCTGCTCCACCAGGCCCTGGCCCTGGGCTGGAGAGAGACTGGGCAGGCGCATCACCACCTGGGAGCCCCCATCGAGAAGCTGAACCGACACGCCGCGCAGATCGGGGGCGGCGGCATCCGGTTCGGCGGGGAGCTTGGCGGAGCGGATGGCGGCCTCCACCTGGCCGGAGGTGAGGGGCGGGCAGCCGGCGGGGCAGCGGCGGCTGAGTTCGATCTGGGTACCGCCAGTGAAGTCGAGGCCGGGCCGCAGCGGAGCACGGATCCCCGGCGACAGCCAGGAGGCGGCAATGCCGATCACGCTGAGCAGCAGGGCCAGGGCGGACACGGTCCAGAGCAACCGGCGCTGGCGGTTCACCCGGAAGTGGAGCTTGGAAACAAGGGAGAGCATCGGCTGGGCGTCGTCAGGCCGCCGTGGGCAGTTCGGCCCGGGGCAGGAAGTAAGTGGAACGGCGCAGGGCCGGATAGCTCATCAACAGCCGCAGCAGGCTGCGGGTGCAGGTGAGGGCACTGAACAGGCTGAGCAGCACACCGATGGCCAGGGTCACAGCAAAGCCCTTCACAAAGCCCGTTCCCAGGGAAAACAGGGCGATGCAACTGATCAGGGTGGTGAGCTGGCCATCGAGGATCGAGGAAAAGGCCAGGGAGAAGCCGGTATCGATTGAGCGGATCAGGGTGTTGCCCTCGCGCAGCTCTTCTTTGATGCGCTCGAAGATCAGCACGTTGGCATCCACCGCCATGCCCAGCGACAGGATGAAACCGGCGATCCCGGGCAGGGTGAGGGTGACGGGGATCAGGGCGTAGACCGCCAGGTTGAACAGGGCGTAGAGGCTGAGGGCGATCACGGCCACCACCCCGGCAAGGCGGTAGGTGAGCACCATGAACAGGGCCACCAGCGCCAGGCCGGAGAGGGCGGCCACCAGGCTGGTGCGTACATTTTCGGCCCCCAGGGAGGGGCCCACGGTGCGCACTTCCAGCACCTTGATCGGCAGCGGCAGGGAGCCGCCGCGCAGCTGCACTTCGAGCTCGCGCGATTCCTCGGCGGAGAAGTTGCCGGTGATGCTGGCTGAGCCGCCGGTGATGCCCGCTGCCCGAAATTCAGGACCCACGCTCGCTTCGCTGATCGAGCGGCCATCGAGCACGATCCCCAGCAGCCTGGGGGTGCCGGCGATCGACTGGGTGAGCCTGGCGAAAGCCTCACCGCCTGCCCTGGTGAAGGAGAGGGTCACCTCCCAGCCCGAGCCGCTCTGCTGCTGCTGGCGGCCGGCACCGGCGAGGTCCTTGCCGGTGAGGGCGGCGGGCTCGTAGAGGGCCACAATGCGACGGTTCACCGCCTCCAGCAACAGGCGCAGCTGCTCGGATTCATCGGCGCCGGCCGGCACCGTGACCCCCTGCTCGCGCAGGGAGCTGGCCAGCTGCTCGGCGCTGATCGGCGGCGGTTCGGGCTGCTGGTCGCCGTCCGAACTGGAGGGATCGGAGCCGGGACGGCGTTCGCGCAGGGCCAGCACGGCCTGGGCCTGGCGCTTGAGCGCCAGCAGGCCGCGCATCTGCTCCTCGGTGCCGCTCTTCTGGGCGCGGAACTCGAGCAGGGCGGTGCTGCCGAGCACGCGGGCGGCGCGGCTGGGGTCCTGCTCGCCAGGCAGCTGCAGCACGAGCTGGTCGTTGCCCACGGTCTGCAGGGTGGACTCAGCCACCCCCAGGCCGTTGATGCGGCGGTCGAGCACCTCCTTCACGGCCTCCAGCTGCTCCTTGTCCACCCGGGTGATGGCGCCGGCGGGCTGCACCTGCAGGGTGAGCTGGCTGCCGCCGCGCAGGTCGAGACCCAGCTGCAGGGGGAACTGGGAGAGCAGGGCGCCGGCGGCAATCGCCAGGGCCAGAATCAGGGCGATCCACCCCTGTTGACGCGCCATCTCAGATCTGGCCCGCCTTGAGGGCCTTGGCGGCGTCCACGATCTGGTGGGGCTGGATGATGGTGAGGTTTTCCAGGGCGCCGTTGTACGGCGTGGGGATGTCCTGGGAGGACAGACGCACGGGGCGGGCGTCGAGGTCGTCGAAACAGTGCTCGGTGATCAGGGCCAGCAGCTCGGCACCGATGCCGCCGGTCTTCATGCATTCCTCCACCACGATCACCTTGTGGGTTTTGCGGATCGAGGCGGCGATCGTCGCCATGTCGAAGGGCTTGAGGCTGATCAGGTCGATCAGTTCCACGTCCACCCCCTCAGCCTCCAGTTGCTGCACCGCCTTGAGGCAGTGGTGACGCATGCGCGAGTAGGTGAGGATCGTCACGTCCTTGCCCTCGCGCACAATCTCCGCCTGATCGAGAGCGCAGATGTAATCGCCTTCCGGGATGTCCTCGCTGAGGTTGTAGAGCAGCACGTGCTCGAAGAACAGCACCGGGTTGTTGTCGCGGATGGCGGCCTTCATCAGGCCCTTGGCATTGGTGGGGGTGCTCACCGCCACGATCTTGATGCCGGGCACGGCGTGGAAGTAGGCCTCCAGGCGCTGGCTGTGCTCGGCACCCAGCTGGCGGCCCACGCCACCGGGGCCACGCACCACGGCCGGGATGGTGAAGTTGCCGCCGCTGGTGTAGCGCAGCATCCCCATGTTGTTGGAGATCTGGTTGAAGGCGAGCAGCAGGAAGCCCATGTTCATGCCCTCCACGATCGGCCGCAGGCCGGTCATGGCGGCACCCACCGCCATGCCGGTGAAGGCGTTCTCCGCGATCGGGGTGTCGAGCACCCGCAGCTCGCCGTATTTCTCGTAGAGGTCCTTGGTGACCTTGTAGGAGCCGCCGTACTGGCCCACGTCCTCCCCCATCACGCACACGTGTGGGTCGCGGGCCATCTCTTCGTCGATGGCTTCGCGGAGGGCGTTGAACAGCAGCGTTTCGGCCACGCGTTGGCTATGCACCGGGTGGCGCCAACCTATCTCAGCCGCCAGCGGCGAAGGTGCTCAGGATCAGCACCGAGAGCAGCATGCCCGGCAGCAGCAAGGTCACCAGCAGGCCCAGGTCGTGGAGGGTCATCGCTCAGCCAGCACTCAGCCGTGATACTAGGCAGCTTCACCGTCGCCGTCGCCGGCCGGTGAGGGACCGGCCACCAGGCTGCGCACCAGTACCAGGCTAAGCCCCAGGGCAATGAAGGCGAAGCTGAAGGTGGCCAGGAAGGCCATGCCCACGATCAGGGTTTTGAGGGCGGTGGCGATCGATTGGGCGATGGCCGAGGCGTACTGGGGGGGATGCAGGGCGTAATAGAGGGCCAGCCGCCGGCTCAGGCCCAGGCACAGCCAGGCGAGCAGGCCGGCGGTGAGGGCACCGGAGAGGAAGCTGAGCGGTCCCTTGCGGCGCTCGGGCTCGCTGGCCTGGACCTTGGCGGGCAGGCTCGTGGCGGTGGTGGGAGTGGGATCGGTCACCCCTCCAGCATGACGCCCCCGGGCCGCAGCGCGCAGGCCCAGCTGTGGAAACCGCCGCTCTCCAGCTGCCCCGCCAGCTGCGCCTGGGCGGCCAGGGCCTGGTCCAGATCGGCAAACAGGGCGAACAGGCTGGGCCCCGAGCCGCTCATCGCCACCGCCAGAGGGGTGTGGAGGCTGCGCAGCAGGGCCAGGCCCTCGCCCACAGAGGAGACCTCCAGTTCCACCACGGCCTGCAGGTCGTTGCGCAGGGGCGGCAGGGCATCACCCCCGGCCAGCGCCCGCACCAGGGGCCCCTCCCGCAGGGCCTGGCGGCGCTGCTCAAACTCCTGCTCGCTGTGCAGGTAGACATCCTCACGCAGCTCCCTGCAGCGGCCATAGGCCCAGGGGGTGCTGACACTGGCGTCGGGGTGCTTGAGCAGCAGCACCGCCAGGCCGTTCGCCGCCGGCAGCGGCTCCAGCCGCTCGCCGCGCCCGAAGCAGAGCTGGGTGCCACCGGCCAGGCAGTAGGGCATGTCCGAGCCCAGCTCGGCGGCCAGCGCCTCCAGCGCGGCCGGGGTATGGCCCAGGCCCCAGAGAGTGTTGAGACCGTGGAGCGCGGCGGCGCCATTGCTGGAGCCGCCGGCGAGGCCGGCGCCGATCGGGATGCGCTTGCGCAGGTGCATCTGGGCGCCCAGCTCGGGCAGGCCGGCGCGGGCGCGCAGCAGCTCGGCCGCCCGCACGATCAGGTTGCTGCCATCGGTGGGCAGCTCGGGATGGTCGCAGTGCAGGGCGATGCGTCCGTCGGCCGTGGGCGCCAGGCGCAGCACGTCCCCCAGCTCGATGGTCTGCATCACCATCGCCAGCTCGTGGAAGCCGTCGGGCCGCAGGCCGAGCACCTCCAGGTGCAGGTTGATCTTGGCCGGGCAGTAGACGCTGAGCTCAGCCATCGGTGGCCGCTGTGGCGGGGGAGCTGCGATTCAAGCCCGCCGCCAGGGCCGCCCAGGCGGCGGGGGCCAGCTCCTGGGGCCTCTGCTGCAGGCTGAATCCGGCCTCGGCGGCCAGCTGGCTGAGGGCCTCCGGCGGCAACAGGCCCGCGAGGGTGTTGCGCAGCATCTTGCGGCGGGCGGCGAAGCAGCGGCGCAGCAGCTGCTCCACCCGCCGCGACACCGCCGGCTCGAGCCGCCGCTCCTCCGGCAGCGGCTCGATGGCAATCACCTCGGAGTGCACCTTCGGCGGCGGCTGGAAGCAGCGCGGCGGCACCGGGCACACCGAGCGGCACACACCCAGCAGCTGCATGCGCACGCTGAGAGCGGAATAGGCGCTGCTGCCGGGCGCGCAGCGGATGCGCTCCCCCACCTCCTGCTGCACCAGCAGCACCAGCCTTCGGTAGGGGGGCGACACGGGCCGGTCGAGCCGGCCCACCAGGCGCTCCAGCAGCGGGCCTGTGATGTTGTACGGGATGTTGGCCACCACCTTGTCGGCTGGGGGCAGCGGCACCTCCAGGGCGTCGCCGGCCACCAGGGCAAAGCGGGGATCGGCGGCGAAGCGCTGCCGCAGGCCCTGGAGCAGGTCGCGGTCGAGCTCCACGGCGGCCACGGCGGCGGCGGGGCTGGCCATCAGCCGCTCGGTGAGGGCACCGCGCCCTGGGCCGATCTCCAGCAGCCTGTCGCCCGGCCCGATCTCCGCCGCCGCCACGATCCGATCGAGCACGCCGGCATCCGCCAGCCAGTGCTGGCCGAAGCGCTTGCGGGCCCGGTGGGCGGAGAAGGTCATGGCGGTGTTGGCGAAGTCGGGGTGCCGACTCTCTCCAGATTGCCTGGGCCAATACCCCGCGCCTCCCCCGCTCCGGCCAACGCCCCGGCCCCCGGCGCGGCAGCACCTCGCGCCGCCGCTCAGAAGCCTGCCCGAATCCAGCGGATCGCCCCGCGCTGGGGCGGCAGGGGCACCAGGGCGAACACCAGCTCCACCGGCCGCTGGGCCTCCCGGGGATTCTCAGCCAGCCAGCAGAGCCAGGCCCGCTCCAGCCGCCGGCGCTTGCCCCGCTGCAGGGCGGCCACACCCCAGCCGTCGAGGCCGCTGCGCCGGCCCTTCACCTCCACCAGCAGCAGGCGATCGGGTTTCTCCAGCAGCAGGTCGAGCTCGCCCCAGCGGCAGCGCCAGTTGCGCGCCCGCAGCCGCCAGCCGCGGCTCTGCAGGAGGCGCAGGGCGCGCTGCTCCGCCCAGCCACCGCCGAGCCGGGGATGGGGCGGGCGCTGGCGGGACGGCGAAGCTGGAGCAGAGGCCATGGGGCTGGCGGGGCCACACGCTGCCTAGGGTTGCCCCACTCACCAGCCGGCACGGGCCGGAGGATGCGATGGCCCACCACCCCTGGCTGAAGCGAACCCAGCGGCTGCGGCAAACCCTGGCCGCGCTGCTGCTGCCGCTGCTCGCCCCCCTGCTGCTGCTGGCGGGCGGCCTGGCACCCCTGGGGGCGCCGGCGCTGGCGGCGGTGGATGTGGCCAAGCAGGTGCTGATCGGCGCCGACTACTCCGGCCAGGACCTGCGCGGCGCCACCTTCAACCTCACCAACCTGCGCGACGCCAACCTCTCCGGCGCCGATCTGCAGGGGGCCAGCCTGTTCGGCGCCAAGCTGCAGGATGCCGACCTGAGCAACGCCAACCTGCGCGAGGCCACCCTGGATTCGGCGGTGTTCAACGGCACCAACCTCAGCAATGCCGTGCTGGAGGACGCCTTCGCCTTCAACACCCGCTTTGAGGGGGTGACGATCACGGGGGCCGACTTCACCAACGTGCCCCTGCGCGGCGATGCCCTCAAGGCGCTCTGCGCCTTGGCCGAGGGCACCAATCCGGTCACGGGCCGCGACACCCGCAGCACCCTGGGCTGCAGCTGAAATGGCCTTCGATCCCCGCAGCCTGGAGCGCCTGCGCGAGCTGGGCCGCAGCCTGCCCCAGCCGCTGCCCAAACCGGAGCCCAAGCCCCAGCCCAGCTCCCGGGCCCGGGCGGCCGAACCCCGCCACAAGGTGGAAACGGAAACCGACCCGGAACAGCTGTTCCGCGAGCTGATGCGGGCCAGCACCGATGGCACGGTGCCGCCCCACCTGATGGAGCGGCTGCGTGAGGTGGAGGGCCAGCGCCGCCAGCGCCCCGCGGCAGCCAGCAGCAGCGGCAGCGGCAGCCCCGCGGATCCGCAGGCCGAACCGCCCAAGGCCAGGCGCCGCGACACGGCCATCGGCCGGCCCCACCCGAAACTGGCCGCCGACCATGGCGACCTCTACACCGCCTTTCAGCAGCTGCTGCTGGAGGACGAGGAAGGATGAGCCCCCGGGCGCAGGGTCTGGCGCTGGCCCTGCTGGCCACCGCGGCCGGAGCGGCCTGGGGGGCGCCCAGCGAGAAGGAGTCGTTCATGCTGATGTTCGGCAAGGGCAATGGCGCCATGCGCCTGCTCTGCGCACTGGAGCGCGACGGCGTGATCAGCGCAGCCACACGCCAGCGTTACAGCGAGCGGCTGGAGCAGCTGGTGGGCGAGCCTGCCGACAGCGAGGCCAATCGCCGCAACGTGCGGGTGGGCATGGCCTTCGCCGCCGGCCGCCGCAGCCTCTGCCTGCCGGCGGACGCCCCTGAAACGGGAAAGTAGGCTGACACTGGTTTCTGCCCGCCCATGACCATCCGCATCGGCATCAACGGCTTCGGCCGCATCGGTCGCCTGGCCTTCCGCCGCGCCTGCAGCGTGGCCGACGTGGAGGTGGTGGCGATCAACGACCTGATCGATGTGGAGTACCTGGCCTACATGCTCCGCTACGACTCCACCCACGGCCGTTTCCAGGGCGAGGTGGCGGTGGAGAACGGCCAGCTGGTTGTGAATGGCAAGGCCATCCGCATCACAGCCGAGCGCGACCCGGGCAACCTGAACTGGGGGGCGGTGGGTGCCGAGTACGTGCTGGAGAGCACGGGCTTCTTCCTCACCGATGAATCGGCCCGCGCCCACATCAACGCCGGCGCCAGGCGGGTGGTGATGAGCGCCCCCTCCAAGGACGCCACGCCGATGTTCGTGATCGGCGTGAACCACAGCAGCTACGCCGGCCAGGACATCGTGTCCAACGCCAGCTGCACCACCAACTGCCTGGCGCCGATGGCCAAGGTGGTGCACGACAACTTCGGCATCGTGAGCGGGCTGATGACCACCGTGCACGCCACCACCGCCACCCAGAAAACCGTGGACGGCCCCTCGGTGAAGGACTGGCGCGGCGGCCGCGGCGCCGGCCAGAACATCATCCCCAGCTCCACCGGCGCCGCCAAGGCGGTGGGCAAGGTGATCCCCGAGCTCAACGGCAAGCTCACCGGCATGGCCTTCCGCGTGCCCACCCCGGATGTGTCGGTGGTGGACCTCACCGTGAACCTGGCCAAACCGGCCAGCTACGACCAGATCAAGGCAGCGATGAAGGCCGCCAGCGAGGGGCCGATGGCCGGCATCCTCGGCTACACCGAAGACGCGGTGGTAAGCAACGACTTCCTGGGCGAGAGCTGCACTTCGGTGTTCGACGCCGGCGCCGGCATCGCCCTCACCGACACCTTCGTGAAGCTGGTGGCCTGGTACGACAACGAATGGGGCTACAGCTGCAAGTGCATCGACCTGATCCGCCACATGGCCACGGTGAGCTGAGCGCCGGCGGCTGAGACACCCCGGGCACTGGAGATAGGCAATGTCCTGGCTTTATGGCCCATTCCTGTCCTGCCTTGATCTCACTGGTGCACCTGCAGCATCCGCGCCAGCACCACTGGTGGCTGGCCGCCGACGGCTTCCCCCAGCGGATCGCTGCCCTGCTGGGCGCTCCCCTGCGCGGCCATGATCGGCCAGCCCAAAAGCTCGATGAGTTACTGCAGGTGTTTGATCCGCTGCCACCGCTGGGTTCGGCCGAAGCCAACCCCGCCGGCGTCCAGGCCAGCTATCGCTACCTGATCCAGCTGCGGAGCGATGGTGCCGCCCTCAGCTGCTGGCGCCGCTACCCCGAGGGCATCGGCTGGCAGCGGCGCTGCGGGCCCATGCCCCTGGCCCAGTTTGTGCGGCAGTTCTATGGCCCGGCAGTTGAGCCTTGTCTACCGAGGCCATCCCTCGCCATGCTTGCCACAGATCCAGTCCTCGGAAAAGAACTGCAAAGCGAACCAGCTTGCCCCATCAACGCCTGTGCGCAGAGGAGCGCAATCTTCCGCTGGCCTAGCGATGCAAATCAACCCTCTTGTGGCGACGTCAAAGCATAATCGTATCTTTAGGAATTTACCCTAAAGATGGTTGCATAGGGATCGTAACCAAAGGCCTCAAACTCATCTTGCAAACAAATACTAATTAATTCGATAATATCCCGATCAATAACAACGCTTTTCTTAGTTGAAGTACTAATTCGTTTTAATGTGGGTAATTCATGACGCATCGGCAGATGCTTGCCAACTTCACGAAGAGCGAGCTCCAGCTCTTCGTACTTCCCAATATAATCAACAGCCAATGATCCATTAATCATCAGCTGAGGCAGCATCCTTGCACGAGAGCTATTGAAACGCTGCTCGTCCGTTAAAAGCGAACGCAAATGACTATTTAGCCACAGGTTCAGTTGATCACATGAAGCCTTAAAGGATGTTTCTCCAAGATAACTACGTCCAAAATCACCTTCATCCTTGTTTGTGAGACTGTAAACCCAAAGAGAGCTTGAGACGAGACGATCGACAGGATGGCGGACAATGCTAAATCTAAAGCGGCGATTAAAACGCTCGACCCCAAGATGGGCCTGCCATTGGGCAGCGGTGCTGTGCGAAATTCCACGCATGCCGATTGATCGAGATATCGATGTACCCGCTGTTTTAGGGATATGAACAAAAACACAAGGCGCTGTCAACTCGACATAACGTGTCCATAATGGATCAATTCGATCATTGACCCATTTACGCAGGCCTGTCGTCTCAATCAACCGCCGCGCAAGTCGCTTAAGCTGATAACGGGGCTCGTGAACTGTTCGGACTCGCATTTAAATCTATTCAATAATACAAAATATTTAACGTGTACGAGATTTTGAACGGCTTTGGTTGCTTTTAAAGTCTAACACTAGGAGTATGCGTTCAGGGGGCGGGACGCAGCATCGCGCGAATGCAGCCCCCTGCGCACGTCACCAACCGAGGAATGATTCAGCTGTCGTTGACAGCCGTTTCAGGGATCCGGCAACAGTGACGGCAT